>CBJMVH010000050.1:0-32731 GCA_966433195.1 uncultured Ralstonia sp. | reverse complement strand
CCCGCCAGGCCGGTCTGATCGGGGTTGAGCAGGTTGTAGCGGCTGACGGAGAAATACAGCGTCATCGCCAGCGGCACCGTCATCCACAGCAACAGAACCAGTACCGACGGTGACACCAGCAGCGTCGGCAGCCAGCGCCGCGTGCGCTGCGCCGGTACCGGCACTGGCGACGGTGTGCCGCCCACACCGTTCACGTGCGACTCCAATACGTGTTCCATGAAACCTCCGGGCGCAGCCGCCGCTGCATTACTTCAGGTAGCCGCCTTGGCGCATGGCGCGCTGTGCCTGCGACTGCGAAACGCGCAGCGCGTCGTCCACGCTAGTCTTGCCGGTGAGCGCGCCGGCAATGGCTTGACCGACCACCGTGCCCAGCGACTGGAACTCCGGAATCGTCACGAACTGCACGCCCGTGTATGGCACCTTCTGTGCGGACGGATCGTTCGGGTTGGCGGTTTCGATGGCGTGCCGCACGAAGCCTGAGAAGGGCGCGGCTTTCTGGTAGGCGGGGTCGTCATACGTAGATGCACGCGTGCCCGGCGGCACTTCGCCCCAGCCCTGCGCCTTGGCCACGGCACGGATGTACTCCTTGGACGTCGCCCATGCGGCAAACGTCTTGGCGGCCTCGGGCGATTTCGACGACTTCGGCACCGCCAGCGCCCAGATCCACAGCCAGTGCGAGCCCTTGGGCGTGCTGGCGATGGGCGCATTCGCAAAACCCACCTTGTCGGCCACCTTCGAATCCTTCGCGCTGCTGACCATGCCGGCGGCGACGGTGGCGTCGATCCACATGCCGCACTTGCCGCCCGAGAACAGCACGAGGTTTTCGTTGAAGCCGTTGCTGCTGGCGCCCGGCGGACCGTATTTCTTCAGCAGGTCGACATAGGTGTTGACTGCCTGCTTCCACTGCGGCGTGTCGATGGTCGGCTGCCATTTCTCATCAAACCAGCGGCCGCCAAACGTATTGACCATGGTGGACACGAGCGCCATGTTTTCGCCCCAACCCGCGCGGCCGCGCAGACAGATACCGTAGACACCCTTGGCCGGGTCATGCAGCTTGGCGGCGAACTTGGCGATGTCGTCATACGTGGGCTGCTCGGGCATCTTGAGGCCGGCCGCGTTGAAGAGATCGCGCCGGTAATACGTCATCGAGCTTTCCGCATAGAACGGTACGGCGAAGAGCTTGCCGCCCTGCGAGAGGCCGTCGCGCACCGTGGGCAGCAGGTCGGCGGTGTCGTAGCTGGCGGGCATGTCCAGCGGCGCCAGCCAGCCCTTCTTGGCCCACAGCGGGGCTTCGTAACCGCCGATTGTCATCAAGTCGAACTGGCCGCTGCCGGTGGCGATGTCGGTAGTGACGCGCTGGCGCAGCACGCCTTCTTCCAGCGTGACCCAGCGCAGCTTGATGTCGGGGTGTGCCTGTTCGAACTGGCTCGACAGCTTCTGCAACACGATCATGTCGGGGTTGTTGATCGTGGCAATCGTCAACGTGGTGGGCGCGGCTCGTGCGGAAACAGCAGAGAAGGCAGGGAGGGCAGCGAGAGCGGCCAGCCTAGACAGGCGGGCCGTCCCGCGCAGAAGCGTGCGGAACATGCAGTCGTCTCCTTTTTTGGAATGTGGCGGTGCGGGCGCATCGCCTGGACTTGCTTCGGGGTTTGAGCAATTGTCCGTGTTGTGAGCAAATAATCGGATGTGGTGTTGCTCTTGTCAAGCAAATGCTCGTTCATGGGGCAAAAGCGCGTTACAGTGCCATTCCATATCGCGAGGGTTCTAGAGGAGGCGCTGCGTGTCCAAGCAGCAGGAAAAACGAGACCAGGCCGCGCGCGCCGCGTGGCTGTACTACGTGGGCAACCATACGCAGCACGATATCGCCGAGCAGTTGGGCGTATCGCGCCAGATTGCCCAGCGGCTGATTGCCTATGCAGTGGAGCACGGGCTGGTGAAGGTGCGGGTGACGCACCCGGTGTCGGCGTGTCTGGAGTTGGCGGAAAGTCTGCGCAGCCGCTTCCGGCTGGAGACCTGCCACGTGGTGCCGGCCGCCGCAGACGACGCGCAAACCGCTCAACGCATGATCGCCGTGGCCGGCGCGGAAACCATGGAGCGCTATCTGCTTGCGGAAGCGCCGCGCGTGGTGAGCGTGGGCTCCGGCCGCACGCTGCGCGCAGCGATCGATCAATTGCCCGATCTGGACCGGCCGCAGCACCGCATCGTCTCCATGGTCGGGGCGATTGCGGCGGATGGTTCCTCCAACCGCTATGACGTAGCGCTGGCTGCGGCGGAGAAGACACGCAGCCGCTACTACCTGTTACCCGCGCCGCTGGTGGCCGACAGCGCGGAAGACACGCGCCAGTGGTGCCAGCACCGTCTCTATGGCGTGGTGGCGGATCTGGCCGCGCAGGCGGATGTGACGTTCATCGGCGTCGGCACGATCGCGCCGGGGTGCGCGTTGCAGGTCGATGGCTTCATCAGCGGGCAAGACGTGGATGACCTGCTCGCGCACGGTGCGGCGGGCGAGTTGATCGGCCGCCCGATTGACGCCCAGGGCCGCTTGCTCGATTTACCGCTGCAGACCCGCATCACGAGTCTGCCGCTCAAGCCAATGCCCGCCCGCCCGGTGATTGCCATGGCGGGCGGTGTGGCCAAGGCGGGCGCAATTGCGGCAGCCCTGCGCGGCGGTTGGCTGACCGGCCTCGTCACAGATGAGGCTTGTGCGCAGCAGATTCTGGCCGTGATGGATTGATTCAGCGGGCTTGCGCAGGGGGCAACACCGGCGTGACCGTAAACCCGCGCGCCGCCAGCAGCGCCGGGATGCCCTTGGGCCCAATCATGTGCAACGCGCCCACGGCGCCGAACACGCGTTGGCCACTGTCGTGCACGCGGGCGATGTTGTCCGCCATGGCGCGGTTGCGGTTTGTCACCAGACGCTGGAAGGCACGCTTGTCCGAGGGCGTCTTCAGGCAGTCGCACCATTGCGGATAGTGCTCCAGCGTCTCGAGGTCGCTCTCGGCCCAGGCGGTGGCGAGCGTCAAGGTTTGCGTGCGCGCTTCGCCAGATTCGATGGCATCGAGCACCGTGTCGAACTGCTGCGCCATTTCGTTCTTGGGCACCATTTCATTCAGCACGCGCATCTGTTCGTTCAGGGTTTCCAGCGGCACGATCGGCACCTTTGCGCCCTTGGCGTAGGTGGTGAGGAACAGGTCGATGCCGAAGTCGGGGTACAGCCCATCCGTGCGCACACCCAGCACCGCCAGCGATGCAAGCTGCAAGGTCGGCTGGAACTTGCGGATCTGCGCCAGCGCCGGTTCTGGCAGGCATGACGAGGCGAGCAGCTTGTTGAAGCGTTGTCCACGGCGACCCGTCAGCAGGCGGCGCTCGTCGTTGTTGCTGCTGGCTTCGAGCGCTTTGCGGCTGTCGCCCTTGTCGAGCAGGTCGAGTTCGAGGGCGATGGCGTCGCTGTGTTTGAGTGCGTCACGCAGGGTGGGGCCGGGCAGCATCCAGTCTGCACGGGCTACGTGGATGGTGCCGTACAGCCACGAAGTGTGGCCGTCTTTCTCGATGCGCCAGAGCAGGCCGTGGTCGGTTGCGCGTTGTGCGGCAGCGGCCCAGCCATCTTTGGGGATGAAGCTGGTGGCGGGCGGCGGGCAGTTGTCGGCCGTCGATATGGGTGCCGGTGCGTCCTGCGCCGTGGCGGTGCCGATGCCCACCAGCAGGCCAAGCGCGGCCGCCAGTGCGCGCCATGTGGTGCGATTCCGTGCCATTAGGCAACTCCCCGTTTCTTCTGTTGAATGTGCGAAGTGTAGTCGTGGCTGGCTAGGGCGTAATCGACGAACCTCACCGGCTACTGGCTCAGGCGCGGCGGCATCGCATGTGCCCCACGCGTTTCGCGAAACCACAGGGCCAGGCTTTCATCTTCCAGCGCATAGGCGCCGCGCGATTCCTTCCAGATCAGGTTCTTGTCGCGTAGCGCGTCCAGCGCAGCCTGCACCGTGGCGGTGGAAAAATCACTGTGGCCCAGGCGCGCGGCATACGCCTTCATCGACTCTTCCGAGAACGGTGAATAGCCTCCCCCATGTTCACCGCGCTCGATCAACACCGCCAGCACGGCGCGCTGGATCTCGGTCAGCGCGCTGTAGTCGCTTTCGATTTCGCCCCAGATGCGGTCGCGGAAACCCTGCGCGCCGCGCTTGAGCAGCTCGCCCAGGCTGGCAGCCTCGCCCAGCTCCAGGGCGATCTCACTGACGATGCCCTTGAGCATTTCCGGCCGGTGCCCGACGAGCTGGAAGGCGGCGAACATGTCGTCTTCCTTGAACTGGTTGTTGGGCGCCAGATGCTGGTTGACCCACGCCGTATACGCCGACACATACGGCCGCCCCAGCAGCGGAAAATTGGTCACCCGTGAGCCGAAGAACGGCTGCGTGCGATTGAGCAGCAGATTCGCGAGCTTGTCGCGGTTTGACCCCGTAAACACCAGGAACAGGCGCGGCTCGTCCACGCCCTGGTTCATCTGATCGCGCGCGGCCTTGAGCGCAAACATGGCGTTGGTGCCGGCCTCTGTGGATAGCGCGTGCTGTGCCTCGTCGATGATCAGCACCACGGGACGCTGCACCGCCTTGTAAAGCACATCAAGCGCATCGGCCAGCGTGATGCCCTCGGGCAGTCCGATCTTGCCGAGGTTGAAGGTGAAGGTACGCAGCACGTCGACCTTCTCCATGCCGGCCTGCTTGGCCAGCTTGGCGATCGGCCCGTCGAACTGAGCCAGCTTCGATTTGATGGCATCGGCGATGAGCAGGCCGGGGTCGCGGGCGCGGTCGGCCCACAAGTCCACGTAGATGGCGATCCACTTGCGGCGCTCGACCTCCGGCACGAGGTCTTCGCGCAGGAACGTGCTTTTGCCCGTGCGCCGGGGGGCCGCCAGGAACAGGCCGGAGCGCGCATCGGCCAGGCCTTTGCCTTCCAGGCTGTCGCACAGCGTGTTGGCGAGGTCCTGGCGGTGGAAGTTGAAGCGGCCGGTATCGGTATCTGAATCCATGGCAGTCCTGTTTTAGACTCGATTATGGAAGTCGGTATAAATTATAGTCGATTCAATAATTCAGGCTAATCGGGCGTGAACCGCGTGTTGTTTGATCTGTGTGGTGGTCTGCCGCAGGCGAATCGGCGAACCTTTGTCAGCGCTATACTCCACAGATTCTTACACCGCACTCCATGCTTCGTCGCCGCTGGCTCTTCCTCGTCTGGCTTGCGATCGTACTGAACGTACTGTCGCCGGTGCTCGCGTCTGCGCGCGCAGCGCAGATGGGCACGCTCGACGTCGAGCTATGCAGCGCAACCGCACCGCATGGCAGTACCGTGCAGATTGCCGTCGACTTGCAAGGGGACGGTTCTGCCGATGGTCCGGCGGCGCACCACGGCGTGGCGCATTGCCTGTATTGCCCGGGGTTCGCGGCCGGGTTTGCGTTGGCCTCGCTGCCGGCGCTTGATGTTCCCACCGCCCATTTCGTCTATCGCGTGCGGCAGCCGGCCAGCCCGGCGCCGGTGTACGCGCGCAGCGCGCTGCGCGTGGCCGAGAGTCGCGCGCCACCAGCCTCTCCGTTGTTGTCGATCTGACGCGCTTGCGGGAGTGAGTCCCGCAGCGCCTTCGCGCCCGGCCGAAAGCGTGGCCGGCGCCATCGCAATCCGGAGAATTTTCCAATGTCCTCGCCCAAGCGCGCCGTGGCTGCCATGCCAAGGCGCACGCTGGTGTGCTGTGCCGCGCTCGCGCTGGTCGCGGCGGCACCGCTGTCTGCCTTCGCCGCAGACGACGCCGTCAATGCGCCCAGCGCTCCCATCACGCAGGAACTCGCGCCCACCGTGGTACGTGCCAGCGCCACGCCTGCGCCGTTTGCCCGCAATACGCCGGCCGTCGTGCAGACCGTGACGGCCGACCAACTGGCCGACCGCAACGTCGTCACCACCGAAGACGCTGTCAAATACCAGCCCAACGTGATGGTGCGCCGCCGCTTCATTGGCGACCGCAACTCCATCTTTGCCGGCCGCGACTTCAACGAAATCCAAAGCGCGCGCGGCCTGCTGTACGCCGACGGCATCCTGCTCTCGAACCTGCTGGGCTCCAGCTACAGCTACCCGCCGCGCTGGTCGATGGTCGGGCCGGATGACCTTGCGCGCGTCGATATCCTCCACGGACCGTTCTCGGCGCTGCTGCCGGGCAACTCGATGGGCACGACCATTTCGATGACGCTGCGTCGCCCCGAAACCTTCGAGGCCGCCACCCAGACGCAGGTGATGAGTCAGCACTACAACGATGCGTATGGCTTCTCGCGCAACGTCACGGGCAACCACGAGAGCGCATCGCTCGGCGACCGGATTGGCAAGTTCTGGTATGCGCTGTCGGTCGATCGGCTGGAGAACGACAGTCAGCCGATGCAGTACGCCACGCCCAATTCCAGATTCACCGCAGGCGCAACACCGGTGCCCGTGACGGGCGCGCGGCAAGATCTCGGCCCCAACGGCCAGCCGCGCGTGATTCTCGGGCCGCAGATGCTCGAACGTACCCAGCAACTGCAAGAGACGTTGCGATTCGGCTACGTTTTCAGCGACAGCCTGGAAGCGTCACTCACGCTGGGCCACTGGGAAAACCACTTCAACGATCAGGCCGTCAGCTTCCTGCGCGATGCGGCGGGCAACGTGGTCACGGGTGGTAACGTGCTGATCAATGGCACACCGTACACGATTGCCCCGAACACCTTCGCCCCGCAGAACGGCGACCAGGAAAACTGGCTCTACGGCCTGGGCGTGAAGGGCAAGATCGGCGGCTGGAAGATCGATACCAACGCCTCGGCCTACAACGTGTCGCGCGACATCTTGCGTGCATCCAACACGGCGGCCGGCAATGGCCCCGGCACGGTGTTCTACGGCGACGGCACGGGCTGGTCCAACTTCGATATCAAGGCGACGTCGCCCACGGTGTCGGGCCACACGTTCACGACGGGCTACCACTACGACCAGTACCACCTGCGCAACCAGACCTTCAACGCGACGAACTGGTCGACGGAAACGCTGTCCACGTTGAAGTCGAGCTACCAGGGCGACACGCAAACGCAGGCCGTCTTCCTGCAGGACGCCTGGGCGTTCGCGCCGCGCTGGCTGGCCACGCTGGGCCTGCGCTATGAAAACTGGCGCGCGTACAACGGCCAGCTGGGTAACGGTACCAGCACGCTCGGTTACGCCAGCCGCACCGAAGACGCGTTCTCGCCCAAGGCGGCCATCCAGTGGCAGGCCACGCAAGACACGCTGCTGCGCCTGTCGTATGGCCGGGCCGTGCGTTTTCCGACGGTGGCGGAGTTGTTCCAGGGCACGATCAGCGGCAACACCATCGTCAATAACGACCCGAACCTCAAGCCCGAACGCGCGAATGATTTCGACTTCACCGTCGAACAGGCCGTGCCCTACGGCGTGCTGCGCACCAGCCTCTTCCAGAGCGATGTGCGCGACAGCATCTACACGCAGACCAACATCCTGGTCACGCCCAACGTGACCAACGTGCAGAACGTCGACCGCGTGCGCACGCGTGGCATCGAACTGGCGTATTCGGGGCAGGACGTTTTGCAAGCCACCGGCGTGCGCGGCGTGGATGTGGAAGCCAATGTCGCCTTCACGCAATCGAAAACGCTGGCCGACGCCGCCAACCCGACCTACGTCGACAAGACCTGGCCTCGCATGCCACGCGTGCGCGCCAACCTGTTTGCTAGCTGGCACGCGACACCGGACTGGACGGTCGGCGCGGGCGTGCGCTATTCCGGTCGGCAATACGGCACGCTCGACAACACCGATGTGCTGCCCAACGTCTACGGCGGTACCAGCAGCTTCTTCACCGTGGACCTCAAGGCCAGCTACCGTATCGACAAGCAGTTCACGCTGGCGCTGGGCGTCGACAACCTGACTGATCGGCGGTACTTCGTGTACCACCCGTATCCTTCGCGCACGTTCTATGGGCAACTGAAATGGCGTCTGTAATGCACTCGATTTCTTCGCTGTCTCGATGGGTTGCCAGTGCATTGCTGGCGTTGACGGTAACGGTGGCGTTTGCACATGAAGGCCACGACCATGGCGCGATGGCAAGTAAGGCTGCCGCCAAACCACAGCTCGCCACGACGGCCGCGTTCGACAAGGCGGGCCGCCTGTGGGTGGCGTGGGCGGAAGGGCAGTATGTGGTCGTGGCGTCGTCCGACGACCTCGGCAAGACGCTCTCCAAGCCGCAGCGCGTGAACCCGCAGCTTGAGCCGATCTATACCGACGGCGAGAATCGCCCGAAGGTCATCGCCAGCCCCGACGGCGCGTTGTACGTGAGTTGGTCGCGCCCGCTCGATGCGCCGTATACGGGGTTCGTGCGTTTCTCGCGCTCGCTCGACGAGGGCAAGACGTGGAGTGCGCCGGTGACGGTCCACCGTGACCGCCAGCCGATCACGCACCGCTTCGATTCGATTGCCGTGGACAGCGCGGGCCGCATCTTTGTCACCTGGATCGACAAGCGTGACCTGCTGCGCGCGCAGGCGGCCAAGCAGCCGTATGACGGCGCGGCGGTCTACTACACCGTGTCGACGGACCGGGGCGCCACGTTCGCCCCCGAGCGCAAGGTGATCGACCAGACCTGCGAGTGCTGTCGCATTGCGCTCGCGCCTGATGCCGACGGCCACATGCTCGCGCTATGGCGCAACGTGTTTGCCGGGCAGATCCGCGATCATGCGCTGGCAGCGTTGCCGGTCGAAAACACAGCGCTCACCGTCACGCGTGCGACGTTTTCGGAATGGCGCGTCGATGCCTGCCCGCACCACGGCCCCGCGCTCGCCGTGTCGGCCGACGGCGTGCGGCACATGGCGTGGTTCTCGGTCATGAACGACAAGCCCGGGCTGTTCTACAGCCGGCTCTCGCCTGCTGGCCAACCCATCGGTGGCGCATGGGCCTTTGCAGGTTCGGCGCAAGCTGGTGCGCAGGCATCGCATCCCGCGTTGCTCGCGGTTGATGGCGCGCTGTGGCTGGCGTGGAAGCAGTTTGCTGACGACCGCATGCAGATCCTGCTACGCAAATCGACGGACGGCGGCGCGCACTGGACGGGGCCCGCTAGCGTGGCGAGCACCGATGGCGGCAACGATCATCCGCAACTGCTGGCGCGCGACGGCCATGTCTATCTGTCGTGGCGCACGCAGGCGGAGGGCTATCGCTTGATCGACGTGACGGGCGCCGTTCCGTCCAACACCGCCCTGGAGGCATCGCAATGAACGCCCGATGGAAGGTGCTGGCGATGGGCGCGGTGTTGTCTGCCGCTGCCTTGAATGCGCGCGCGGCGGAGGCGCTGCAATTCCGGCCGTTGCACGCGCGTGATGTGCCGGCGCTGCTGCAAACCCCGCACTCGCGTCCGCTCATCGTCGAAATCTGGTCGCTGGAGTGCAGCTACTGCCGCGAAAACATCGCCCGCATTGCGCAATGGCGGCGCTCTGCCAAACAGAACGTCGACGTGGTGATGGTGTCGATGGATAACCCGGAGCAGGTCGAGATGTTGAACCGCGCGCTGGCCCCGCTGGCACGCGATAGCAAGATCGGCCTCGCACGCGTGCCGCAATACGCCAATGCCGAAGACATCCCGGAGCGCCTGCGCGCCGCGCTCGACCCGGACTGGCAAGGCGAAATGCCGCGCACGATCATCCTCCGGCCCGACGGCAAGCGTCATGCTTCCAGCGGGCTGCTGACGCCGCAGGCCCTGGATAACGCGCTCGCACACTAAGTTCTCTTAACCCAACCACGCGACGCCTCTGGAATAATCGCCGCCCCAATTCAAACAACAGGGGAAGTGAAATGAGCGTTCTTAACAAGGTTGAAGGCGGCTATCTGCAATTGATGCGGATTCTGGTGCTGGGTTTGGCGACGGCCGTTCTGGTGGGCGTGGTGTTGCTGGTGCTCAGCGCCGTGGGCGACTACAACGCCAAGCCGAAGGCGGTGTCCGAGGCCATCGACATCAAGGCTTCCGCGTTCAAGATGGACGATGAGCCGGTCGCGGGCGACGAGGCTGCCAAGCCCTCCGCTGCCGTGGCCAAGCACGAAGCCGCGCTTGCCGCCGTCATCAACAAGCACGGCAAGGCGCTGCTGGGTGCGTCGTTCCAGTTCGATCAGGCGGAAGTACGTGAACTGGTGACCAACGCGTTTGAAGATCCGGACCAGGGCGACGCGTTCCTGACGGCGCAAACGGCGTATCTGGACCAAGTGCTCAGCCGCGCTGACATTGCCAAGAAGGCCGGTACGGTGGACGCGTTCTACGCGGTGGTCAACAAGGTGTTTTCGGATTACCACCAGGCGTACGCAGAGGAGCAAGCGCGCATCTCCAGCGAAAAGGATGCAGCCAAGATGGATGCCGAAGGCAAGCGCTCGGGCGTCTATATCTCGCTGTACATGATTGCCGCGCTGTTCTCGGCCTTCATCATGCTCGTGATGCTGATCGTGCAGATCCGTATCGAGCGCAGCATTCGCGTGATGTCCGAAGCCAACGCCCGCGCCTAAGCTGCGCAGCGCGTGTTTCAGCCTCGATTTTTGCGAAATGGAAATGTGGGGTGTGTCTGCACCCCTCTTCGTTGGGGTATGGCGGGGGGCAGGCCCTTTTTATAATGGCTTCGCTTTGTGAATTCCGGCGCATTGCTCATTCACAAAGCACACCCGACCATCTTTCGTCGTCAAAGGCTGAAGATGTTAAGCCCGCCCGCCCCCCGGCCCGCGGGCTTTTTCTTTGCCCGGCCCAAACACTGCGGGGGCGGATGATAGCGCGGGCTCAGCGTGCTGTCGCGTGCGGCGAAGAGGGGTATGCAGCGGACGTTCGATCTGCTTTATCTGATGCCGCGCTCAGGCCCACGGCCACTGCCGCGAGCACAACCGCTACACCGCGTGCGATGTAGAAAATCGTTTGCGCGCTGGCCCATTCGGTTTTGTCGGCCCCCATTTTTGTCGCGCGAGCGGCAGGGCGTGGATGGGATGCTGCATCACGGTGCGCGCGTGGCAGTCGGCTGCGGCGGGCCGGTTGTATCGGATGTATCCGTTGCATGTGGGGCATGGCGGTTCTCCTCATGCTCATGCGTGCGACCAGGCACGCCAGAACAACAGCGCTGTCATCGAGAAACCGAAGGTGGAAATCAGCGCGCGCACCAGCGGTACTGGCAAACGCTTGCCGACGTGCGCCCCGATATAGCCGCCCAACGCAGCGGCCACCAGCATCACCAGCGTCTGTGGCCACCAGACCATCTTCGCCAGCGCAAAACACAGCACGGCGACGAGGTTGGTGGCGCCCACCAGCAACGTACGCGAGGCATTCAGGGCCTTGATGTCGTCATGGCCGAGTAGGGCCCACACGGCCATCATCATGATGCCGACCGCGCCGCCAAAGTAGCCGCCGTAAATGGCCAGTGCACCCTGGGCGAGCAGCAGCGTCGTGCTGCCGATCCGCATGCGCTGGCGCAGCCACGCCCCAGCTTGTCTGCCGAACGTAAACGCCAGCGAACCCACCAACAGCAACCACGGCACGATGAAGTCGAACGCGCGCGACGAGGTCGTCATCAGCAGCAGCGCGCCGAGCAGGCCACCCGCCAGGCTCACCGCCACCATGGTGCGCATGGGCACCTGCTCGAACCCGCGATAGTCCGCCCGATAGGCCCACGCTGACGTGGCCGCACCGGGTAGCAGCGCTACGGTGCTCGACGCATTGGCGTACACGGAGGGCACGCCCGCAAACATGAGCGCGGGCAGGGTGACAAACGAGCCACCGCCGGCCAGCGCATTCATCGTGCCGGCGAGCAGGCCCGCGCCAAACAACAGCGTGGCGGATTCCATTGGGGGGCGAAGGTTGGGGCGTTGTATTGAAGGTGCCTCAGTTTCTGGCACTGGCGGTGCCTGCACAATCTGCGATAAATTGATTGAGCCTCAGCCTGGAGCTGAGGCTCACGATCCCTTTGAGAACTCCGTGCGCTTCGACCTGATCGACCTCCGGCTCTTTCTGTACACCGCTGAAGCCGGCAGCATCACCGCCGGCGCCGAGCGTGCGCACTTGACGCTGGCGTCTGCCAGCGCGCGCATCCGGGGCATGGAGGACACGCTGGGCGTCCCGCTACTCACGCGTAACCGGCGCGGCGTGGAGACGACCGCCGCCGGCCGCACGCTGGTTCATCACGCGCGCGTTGTGCTGCAGCAGATGGACCGCATGCGCGGCGAGCTGGGCGAATATGCCCGCGGCCTCAAGGGCTATGTGCGGCTGCTCTCCAATACCGCGGCCATGACGGAGTTCCTGCCCGAAGCCTTGAGCGCTTTTCTGGCCGCGCATCCCGAGGTCGACATCGACCTGGAAGAGCTGGTCAGCCATGAGATTGTCGAGGCGATTGCGCAGGGGCGGGCCGACATCGGCATCGTCAATGACGCGGTCGATTTGTCGGGGCTGCAGACGTTTCCGTTCCGCCATGACCGCTTGGTCTTGGTGACGTCGCGTGACCACCCGCTGGCCGAGCGACGCGAGCTGAGCTTCGTGGAAACCTTGCAGGAAGATTTCGTCGGGCTGACCGGTGACAATGCCCTGCAGGCTTACCTGGCCGGGCACGCCGCGCGCGCGGGCTATCGGCTCAAATACCGCGTACGGCTGCGCAGCTTTGATGCCGTCTGCCGGATGGTGGAGCGCAACGTGGGCGTGGGCGTCATTCCGGAGCGGGCCGCGATCCGGCTGCAGCGTTCCATGGGCATCCGTCGGGTGCGCTTGACCGATGCCTGGGCGACCCGGCTGCTGCGCATCTGCGTACGCAGCGTCGATGATCTGCCCGCATTTGCGCAGCAACTGATCGAGCATTTGCGCGAGGCCTGATGCCTGGGCCTGTCGGTCATTCGGACGAGGCGTGCTGTTTGAACTCGCACGGGCCACCCGGCCTCGGTACACTGCAAGCAGTTGCGGTCGTGGTGCCGCATCCACCCTTCCGCTGATGGAGCGCATCATGGCGTCTGCCGGTGTTCCCCCGCGTGTTCCCCCGAAGGCTCCCCAAATCGGCCTGCTGCACGCCGCGCGTGCACTGCGCATCTATCGGCGCCACGAGATCAACGCGCTGGCCTGGATCGCGCTGGGCGTCTGCCTGCGCAGTCCGGCGCCGATGGCCGCCATCAGCGTTGCGTTGCTGATGGTGTGTGCCTGGTCGCTCACGCGGCACATCCAATATCTCAAGCCCCTGTATGAACTGCCCGTGTTCAGCCGCGTGCTGACGCACACCGGCATGGCGTTTGCGGCCATCAGCGCGGCATTGCTGGCGGTGGAGTTGGCAACGGGTGCCGGGCGTGGCGGCTGGTTCGATGCGGACGGCTGGCTCGCGACCGTTTGGCCGCACATCCTGCCGGATGTCTCCGGCACCGTGGAGCTGATGCTGGTGAGCGCCCAGTGGGCGGCCGTGCTGGCCATCGTAGCGGCGGCCGCGGCCTGGGCGTGGTTGAGCCTGGGCGGCGGCCGGTCGCTGCGCGCTCCGCCACCGTCGCCGCCGCGCTCGCAATGAGCGGCAGCCCGGGTGAACCCGGGTTGGTCTGGCGGAGGGTTTCCTTCTATATAGATGCGTAGCACGTGCGTTTTTCCAGCGCCCGGACGAGGCGCGTGCAATGCAATGACAGGAGACACACATGACATCGCTGGACGCCTTCCTGCGGTGCCGCGACTTTCTGCTCGCGCATCGAGAGGACTACGACACCGCTGTGCGCGACTTCACATGGCCGGCGCTGGACCAGTTCAACTGGGCGCTCGACTATTTCGACACCATGGCACGCGGCAACGACGCCATCGCCCTGTGGGTGATGGACGATCAGGGCCATGAGACGCGTCTGTCCTTCGCACAGATGGCAGAGCGCTCGGCACGCGTGGCCAACCATTTGCGTGCACTGGGCGTGCAGCGTGGCGATCGCATCCTGCTCATGCTGGGTAACGTACCCGCGCTGTGGGACGTGATGCTCGCCAGCATCAAGACCGGCGCGGTAATCATCCCCGCAACCACGCTCCTTACCGCGGAAGACCTGCGCGAGCGTATCGCCATGGGCGAGGTGAGCCACGTGGTGGTCGGCGCAACCGATTGCGCCAAGCTCGATGCCGTATCCGGCACCTTCACGCGTATTGCGGTAGGTGCAGACAAGGCACCGGCGGGCTGGCACCGGTTTGAAGATGCCTATGCCGCATCGCCTGAATTTGCGCCCGAAGCACCCACGCAGGCGAGCGACCCGCTGCTGCTGTATTTCACTTCCGGCACCACGTCAAAGCCCAAGCTGGTGATGCACACGCATGCCAGCTACCCGGTGGGGCACCTGTCCACGCTGTATTGGATTGGCCTGCGCCCGGGAGATGTGCACTGGAACATCAGCTCGCCCGGTTGGGCCAAGCACGCTTGGAGCTGCTTCTTCGCGCCGTGGAATGCGGGTGCCACCGTCTTCATCTACAACTACGCGCGCTTTGAACCTAAGACCGCACTGGATGTGCTCTGCCGCGCCAAGGTGACGACGCTGTGCGCGCCGCCTACCGTGTGGCGCATGCTGATCCAGGAAGACCTGGCCGCCTGGAAGCCCGCGCTGCGCGAACTTGTTGGCGCGGGTGAGCCGCTCAATCCGGAAGTCATCGAGCGGGTGCGCGCGGCATGGGGCATCACCATCCGAGATGGCTATGGCCAGACTGAAACGACCTGCCAGATCGGCAACAGCCCGGGGCAGCCGGTCAAACCGGGCTCAATGGGCCGGCCCTTGCCGGGCTACCGCATCACCTTGCGTGACCCGGATTGCCGTGAGGCCGAAGAGGGCGAGATCTGCATCGAATTGAATTCACGACAGAATGGTCGACCGACCGGCCTGATGGACGGCTACGCCGGCAACCCCGGCAAAACCGCCGAGGCGATGCGTGGCGGCGTGTATCACACCTCCGACATTGCTGCGCGTGATGCCAGCGGCTACCTAACCTATGTCGGCCGCGCCGATGACGTGTTCAAGGCGTCGGACTATCGCGTGAGCCCGTTCGAGCTGGAAAGCGTGCTGATCGAACATCCCGCCATCGCCGAAGCGGCCGTGGTGCCGAGTCCTGACCCGGTGCGTTTGGCGGTGCCAAAAGCCTTCCTGGTGCTGCGCGCGGGC
This sequence comes from uncultured Ralstonia sp., assembly GCA_966433195.1. Classification (GTDB taxonomy): domain Bacteria; phylum Pseudomonadota; class Gammaproteobacteria; order Burkholderiales; family Burkholderiaceae; genus Ralstonia. Next base: position 17,581 of record CBJMVH010000050.1, on the reverse strand, counting down.
CATGAAGCTGGTCCTGCACTGGCGCAAGACATCCTGCAGTTCTGCCGCAACCGATTGGCATCGTACAAGCGCGTGCGCCGTATCGAATTTGCCGATCTGCCCAAGACCATCTCGGGCAAGATCCGGCGTGTCGAACTGCGCCTGCGTGAAGCCGCGCGCAGTGAAAGCGCCGCAGGTGTGCGCAACGTGCAGGAATATTGGGAAGAGGATTTCCCAGCCGATTGATCCGTGCTCGGGGCTTGGCCTCCGGCACATGGGCACCCGCGGAACGTGCGGCCCCCCGACCGCACGTTCCGCTGCGCCCGCGCCGTCGACTTCAGCGCGATGAACGTGGGACCAGACGCAACTGGCGCGAACGGTCCAGATCGTAGGCAGGTACGCCGCCATGCGGCAGGGACGCACGCGAAGCCGCCAGGTCGCGGCCGCGCACGATGACGGGTGCCAGTGTGCCGGCACGGATCAAATCCGATGCGGCCTGCTCGATCCAGTCGCGGTAGCTGCGATAGACGTCTTCAGCGGTGGCTTTTTGATGTGCGCAATCGCACAGCGACAGGGCCTCGGACGTGACAAAACAGCTCACGACCTTGCCGTCGACGATGGCTTGGAAGAACAGGTCCCCTACAGACCTGAATGTCTTGCCGGTGAACGAGATGTTCATGATGCTCCCCCCATTGATCAGGCGCGCCACGTGGCCGGCGTGCCCCACATGCCGCTTGCGCGGCGCATATTGATCACATGCGGGAGCGTGTTTTCCGAATGGAGAGATGACGATGCCCCGGACGCTCAATCTATCCGGGTGCGATTGACCCATGAAACTGGCCAGACAACCCCTCGGTGCCGCTAAGCGGTCTAATCAATTCGGTGTTATTTCAGCGGGTTTGCTCTCGCGCTGCGACCTTCCCCGTACAAATGCTGCGTAATGTTTTTTTTTGGCTACCAAAACCTATGCAATAGAACGCCACCGGCGGCCACTGCAACCGAAAGCACGCACAACCAACGCAAAACCGCTACAGAGCGGATTGCAGACATGCGCGACGGAAGAAACAGGCGGCGCCGCGTCGGGATGATCTGCCAATCCGCTGAATGGCGTTCCCAACCCCAGCGGGCAGACATTCCCGCGCTTCCCCGTCTCATTGTTCCCATGGCTGGCTCCCGAAGCGAAATTTCGCTGCGTATTTACTTTTATTTAATTCTGGTTTTCTGTGTTTGCATTCTAGAACACTGTGGCCGGAGCGCTAGGTGGCCTTGGCATGTTTTTTCTCGTCCATTTGGCTCATAAACGAGTGGCCTAGGACATATTGGGGGTAAAGATATGCGCTGCTTTTCCTAACCGGCCGGCGGGGTGATTATCCGATACGCAAACGCTTACGTTTTAAACAGGAAAACGTATGCCACCGCAAGCGCGCTGCAAGGTGACGCGGTTGTACTCCTGCTGCGCAACCGCTTGTGCGGTCATGCGGTCACAAGGTGGGAAAGCCGTCAGCGCTGTTGTAGAGTGCTGGCGGCCGTAAGAGGCAGAACCAGCAGGATATCGATATGACGGAAGCAAGACGCGCCAGAACACTCGCGGCGCTGGCAACGTGGGTGCCGCGCGTGATGACAGCGCTGGCAGCGGCAGGGCCGATGGTGGCGCACGCTCAAGAGCCGAGCCTGGCAACACGGCGGGCTGCGGTGGAAGCGACGCTCGCACATGCCAGCAGCTGCCAGCGCTTGGGCGATTACTACTGGGAGATCGGCGACGCCCACGGCGTGCTCATGCATGGCCAGCAGGGGCCGCGCGTGGGGGCCAACAAGACCGTGCGGTTGGCATCGGCTTCCAAGTGGGTGTTTGGCGCGTATGTCGTGGAGCGCGCCGGCGGCAAGCCCACGCCAGCCGAGATCGAGGCACTGACAATGCGCTCCGGCTATGACGCGCTCAACCCGCTGCTGTGCAACCGCAATGACACGGTGCAGAGTTGTTTTTATCGCGGGCGCAATGCCACGTTCACGCCGGGCCATGTCGGCCGGTTCAGCTACAACGGTGGCCATGATCAGAAGCTGCTGATGGACTTCGGCCAGGGCGCTGCTGATGCCGCCACGTTGACCGAAGACCTGGAGCGCGAACTCGCTCACGCCCCGGGTCTGCGCGATGCCGAGAAGCCACTCGGCATCCGCTATCTCGCACCCGAGCCGGCCGGCGGCATGATCGCCACCCCAGCGGCATACGGCCAATTCCTGCGCCGGCTCATGCGCGGGGATTACCTGCTCGGCAAGATGCTCGGCCAGCATGCCGTATGCACTGAGCCTGGCAGTTGCCCCACGGCGGTCAGCACGCCGGCCTCGCAGCCGTGGCATTACGCGCTCAACTATTGGATCGAAGATCAGCCGGGTGGCGATGGTGCCTATAGCTCGCCGGGCGCATTCGGGTTCTATCCGTGGATCGCGGCAGACAAACACCACTACGGCATGCTCGTGCGTGAGACGCTTGGCCCCCGTGCCTACGTGCGCAGTGCGGCGTGCGGTGCGCTCATCCGCCGTGCGTTTGCAGAAGGCCGCCCGCAACGCCCGCCAGTCGAACGGGACTCCGCAGACGGCAACGACTGATACGACTGACCAGCCGGGCAGGGCATCACCTACCGTGTTTACGTGTGGCTACGCGGTTGCGCGATGCCGATGGGACCGGTGCAGCATGCGGCACGTTGATTGCGACGCTGAGGCCACCTTCACTCGTGGAGATGGCGTATGGCTCGGCACACCCTGCATGGCAGTGAACGAACGATTCCGGAAGGCGCACGCATTCTTGGCGATGCGCCACCGTCCGAGCAGCTCCAGGTGCTCGTGCAGCTTCGCCGCCCGAACGAGACTGACCTGGATGCCCGGCTCTCCGGGTTTGCACAATCGCACGCCGCCAACACGTCGCCACCCGCCCCGCTGACGCGCGAACAGTGGGCCGCACAGTTTGGCGCTTCCGCTGACGACATCCACGCTGTACAAGCCTTTGCGCAGGACCACGGCCTGCAGGTGACGCATGTGAATGGCGCGGCCGCCACCATCACGCTGGCCGGTTCCGTCGAGCAGTTCTGCCGTGCGTTCGACACACACCTGCACCGCGTGGCGCATGGCGATTGCGAATACCGGGGCCGCTCCGGGCCGCTGCGTCTGCCTGACAGCCTGAAGGATGTGGTAGTGGCGGTGCTCGGGCTCGACTCGCGGCCGCAGGCGGAGCCGCATTTCCGCTTTGTGCCGATGCCGCCTGCGCCTGTGTCGATCCGGCCAGCGCGGGCCGCACCTGCGGCCTCGTACACGCCGGTGCAGCTCGCGCAGCTCTACGGTTTTCCGCAGGGGGATGGCGCTGGCCAATGCATTGCGTTGATTGAACTCGGCGGCGGGTATCGGGAAGACGATCTGCGCGTGTACTTCCAGGAGCTTGGCGTGGCCATGCCCAAGATCGTGGACGTGCCGGTCGGGCAGGGCGCCAACCGGCCCAGTGGTGACCCGAGCGGCCCCGATGGCGAGGTCGTGCTCGACATCGAGGTGGCCGGCGCAGCTGCGCCGGGCGCCACGCTGGCGGTGTACTTCGCCCCAAACACCGATGCCGGCTTCGTGCAGGCGATCAACGCTGCCATCCACGACACGACCTTGCGGCCGTCGGTGGTGTCCATCAGTTGGGGCGCGCCGGAAAGCCGCTGGACGCCGCAAGCCATGCAGACCGTGAACGCCGCGCTGCAGAGCGCCGCCACGATGGGCGTCACGGTGTGCGCGGCATCGGGCGACAACGGCTCCAGCGACGGCCAGCCCGATCGCGCAGACCACGTCGACTTTCCCGCCTCCAGTCCCTACGCCCTCGCGTGTGGCGGCACCAGCCTGCAGGCCAGCGGCAACCGCATTGCTGAAGAGACCGTATGGAATGACGGCGCACAAGGCGGTGCGGGCGGAGGCGGGGTCAGCGCCATGTTTCCCGTGCCGGCTTGGCAGCAAGGCCTCGCCGCGAAGGAAACCAATGGCGCGAGCCTGCCCCTCACGCGGCGCGGCGTGCCGGATGTCTCGGCCAATGCCGACCCGCTGACGGGCTATGTGGTGCGCGTGGATGGCGAGACCGGCGTGGTCGGCGGCACCAGCGCGGCGGCCCCGCTGTGGGCGGCGCTCGTGGCGCGTATCAATGCCATCAAGGGGCAGCCGGTGGGGTATCTGCACGCGCGGCTGTATCAGAACCCCGCCGCGTTCAACGATATCCGGCAGGGCAACAACGGCACCTTTGCGGCCGGCCCCGGATGGGACGCCTGCACCGGCCTGGGTAGCCCGAAGGGCGACGCGATCGTCCAACTCTTCTAGCAGCGAGGCACGTATGACGACGACAGACCAACCGTTTTTCGACGCCACGGCCTACGGCAACGGCCCCGACGACAGCGTCACCGACACCAGCGAGGGCATGGCGATCACGCACCACACGGTGCGCATTGGCGGACGCGATATCGCCTACACCGCGCATGCCGGCCACCTCGTCACCGTGGACCCGAGCAGTTCCAAACCCGTGGCCAAGATGTTCCATGTGGCGTTTCTGGCCGATGCACCGGAAGGCGGTGCACAGGCCCGCCCCGTGACGTTTTTCTATAACGGCGGGCCGGGGTCTTCTGCCGTGTTTGTGTTGCTGGGCTCGTTTGCGCCACGGCGCATCGTGACGTCAATGCCGTCATTCACGCCGCCTGCGCCGTATCGCATGGAAGACAACCCCGACAGCCTGCTCGATCGCTCGGACCTCGTCTTCATCAACCCCGTCGGCACCGGGTATTCGACGGCCATTGCCCCCAAGCGCAATCTCGATTTCTGGGGTGTGGATCAGGACGCGCGCAGCATCGCGCAGTTCATCAAGCGCTGGCTTACGGCCAATGACCGGTGGAACTCGCCCAAGTTTCTGTTTGGTGAGTCGTACGGCACCGCGCGTTCGTGCGTGCTGTCGTACGTGCTGCATGAAGATGGCGTCGACTTGAACGGCATCACGCTGCAGTCGTCCATCTTGGACTACACACAGGCGGGCAACCCCATCGGGCTATTGCCAACGTGCGCGGCGGATGCGTGGTTCCACAAGCGCGCAACGTCACCTGCAGGCGGCGCGTTGCCGCAGGACGTGGGCGACTTTGCCGAAGCCGCTGCCGTGTTTGCCAGCACCGATTACGAAAAAGCGCTCGCCAACCCCGCGCACGCCGACCCGGCTGTGGTGAAGACGCTGTCTGCCTACACCGGCATCGATGCGTCCACGCTGCAAGGCTGGCGGCTGGATGTGGCGGCTGCCGACGGTTCGGGCACGTCGCTGTTCCTGACCACGCTGCTGGCCGACAAGGGCTTGTCGCTGGGCGCGTACGACGGTCGCGTCACGGGCATCCACACCGGCATTGCGGCCAGCGTGGATCCAAATTCGGGCGGCAATGATCCGACCATGACGGCAGTGTCCGGCGTCTACACGGCCATGTGGAACACGTATCTGAATGACGACCTGAAGTACACGTCCAACTCCGCCTTCACAGATCTGAACGATCAGGCGTTCCGCCACTGGGATTTCCGACATACCGACCCGACCGGCGCGCAAAAGGGGCTCGATGCCAACGGCAACGTTGCCCTGTACACCGCCGGCGATCTGGCCGCCACGATGAGCCTGAACGTGGACCTGAAGGTGTTTTCCGCCAACGGCTATTACGACTTCGTCACGCCGTTCTATCAGACGATGCTCGACCTGAAATCGATGCCGCTGCTGGATGCGGATGTGCGCAAGAACCTGTCGGCGGGGTTCTACCCGTCGGGGCACATGGTGTATCTGGATGGTGGGTCACGTACGGCGTTGAAGGCCGACCTGGCCAAGCTCTACGACGCGGCCACGGCCGATCACCAGGCCGTAGCGCGCATCCGCACACTGCAGGCACGCAAGGCTTGAGTGACCTGCGTGGCTGAGTGCCGGATAGGAGGGATGTCACCGCGCCATCAATAGCCGCGGTAGTACGGGTGGTAGTGCGGGCGGTCGTAGTAATAGCCGCCCGCCGGCACAACCACACATGCGCTGAGCGCGGAAGCCGCTGCTGCGGCAAGAACCAGTAGGGCGAGGGTGCGTTTCATGATGCGGCTCCGGGGGTTGTCGTTGGACTTGCATCGACTGTATGGAAACCCCTCGCAACCGCGCATTACCGTTTGTAAGGAAAACTCCGGTGCCTTGGCGATCAGGTGAGGTGCACGCTGCCGCTGCGCGGGTCTCCCATCAGCGGCCGTAAGTTGCGGTTACCTTTGCGAGCGAATCATGGAGTGCGCCATGCGACCGGCTTGTCTACGCGGCGCCACAATGTTGCACAAAATTATCGACGGCGTATTGACAGATCGCAGAGATAAGCCGGAAATAGAGCAAACGGTAAACGTTCGGCCCTCAAGTTCGAAGGCAGGGGGCCGATAGCCGTTCATATAGAGATGTCAGGGCGCGTTGATGGATCAATGTAGCCCTGCGGGGACTACACGGTGCGCGCCTCCGTCAGGGGGTATAGGGTGCGCATCGGCAACACACGTCGGGGGAACGCATCATGACGACTTTTCTGGAATCCACCATTGCCTGGGTTGTGCCTTGCCTGATTGCCACTGCAATCGTCGCGCCGGTGATGTGGCGCAAGTTGCGTACACGCCGCCTGCTCGAAGCCATGCACCACGCGCGCGAGAATCGCGACGAGTGATGTACTGACTGAGGGCCGGTCGCGCCGGTCCTTGCAACCGAAAAAAATAACGGGCGCCCGCAGCCATGCGGCGCCCGTTTGCGTTTGGACCGGCCTGTTTGATCAGGCCGCCACGGCTTGGCCAACCACATCGTGCATCGCGGCGTGCGCGGCTTCCAACGCTTGGGCACGAGCCTCGGGGCCCATGGCCAGGCGTTCAGCCCGCACGAACTGCACGTCCGTGATGCCGAGGAAGCCGAACACCGTCTTCAGGTAGGCCTCCTGAAAATCCATGGCGGCGGCCGGCCCGGCCGAATACATGCCGCCGCGCGTGGAAGCCACGATGACCTTCTTGCCGCCAACCAGGCCCACCGGGCCGTTTTCCGTGTACTTGAACGTGCGGCCGGCTTGCGCCACGCGGTCGATCCACGCCTTGAGCTGGCTCGGCACCGAGAAGTTGTACATCGGTGCGCCGACCACGATCACATCGCTGGCCAGCAGTTCGTTGACGAGGGCTTCCGAGCGAGCATGCTCGGCACGGGTGGCGTCGTCGAAATCGTTGCTGCCCGTGGCGCGGAAGCCCGCGGCGATGGCGCCGTCCAGGTGGGGAATGGCTTCGACCGCCAGATCACGGTGGACGACGGTGGCGCTGGGGTTTTCGCGGCGCAGTTCGTCGACGATGGCGGCGGTCAGGATGCGCGAGGCCGAGGCGTCACCGAGGATGCTGGAATCGATGTGAAGGACTTGCATGGTGTCTCTCCAAGAAAAAGGTGGGTTGCTGGAAAGATAGTGTGGTGCAGCGAGTTCCAGTAGTGGGTTGAATCGACACAGATCGTTCTATGCATGGGACAATGCCGGCGACCCTTGGAGCATGGCCATGGAAGACCTGAACGACCTCGTCCTGTTTGCCAGCGTGGTGACGCACGGCAGTTTTTCGGGCGCCGCGCGGGCGCTGGGGATTCCCAAATCCCGGGTGAGCCGCCGTGTGGCCGATCTGGAGGCGCGGCTCGGCGTGCGGCTGCTGCAGCGCTCTACGCGGGCGGTTCACGTGACGGACGTGGGCTCGGCGTTCTACACGCATTGCGAGTCGATGACGCAAGCTGCCCGCGCCGCTTTCGAAGTGGCCGAGCATGCGGGTGAAAAGCCATCTGGCCGCCTGCGCGTGAGTTGCCCGGTGGGCGTGGCGCACGTGTTCATTGCGCCGGTGCTGTCGAAATTCCTGCGTGCGCAGCCCGATGTGCGGCTCGAGTTGGACGTGACCAACCGCCGCGTCGACGTGATTGGCGAGGGCTACGATGTGGCGTTGCGCGTGCGCTCGACGCTGGACGATTCCAACCTGGTGGTGCGCAGCTTTGGCGTGAGCGACCAGGTGCTGGTGGCCAGCCCAGCGTTTGTGGCCGAGCACGGTCCGTTTGACACACCGGAATCGCTGCGCGGGGCGGTGGGCGTTGGCGTAGGTGGTGCGGCTGGCGAGCGCCCACGCTGGCGCCTGACCGGCCCAGGCGGGGGCACCATTGACGTGGACTACACCCCCGCGCTGGTCACCGACGACCTGTACCTGATGAGCCAGGTTGCTGTCGAAGGCGTGGGCGTTGCGCAATTGCCGTTCAACCTGTGTGCTGAGCTCGTCCGCACTGGTCGGCTGGTTGTGCTGCTACCCAGCCACCGCTTACCGGTGCATCAGTTCCACGCGGTGTTTCCATCGCGTCGCGGGTTGGTGCCGGCGGTACGTGCCTTTATCGAATTCCTCGCGCAAGAGCTGCCCGATGTAACCGCGAAAGTCAGCCGCTGCTACGAGGAAATCGCGCAAGGCACCCACCCGCACTCCGATCGTTGACCCTGCAACGATTGACGATCAGCAGTATCATCAGCGGCTTCCATTTGATGTTCGTGGGGATGCCGGCGACGGTGTCCGCGCAAGCCTCCCATGTCCTCCCGCCCCAGCATCGAGCCGCCCCAGCCGGACACCTCCATTGCCTCGTTGACCGACCCACTCGGCTCGCCGCCCGTGCCCGAGATTCCTGTGATGGTGGTGATGGGCGGGCTGATGCTCGCCATCTTGCTCGGCGCGCTGGAGCAGACCATCGTGGCGGTGGCGCTGCCGGTTATCGCGGGCGAATTCAACGGGTTTGCGTTGATGGCGTGGGTGGTGTCGGCGTATCTGGTGGCGTCGACAGTGGTTACGCCCATCTACGGCAAGCTGAGCGATCTGTATGGCCGCCGTGCCATGCTGACCACGGCGATTGCGTTGTTCGTGCTGGCCTCGGTGGCGTGCGCGCTGGCCACCAGCATGCCGATGCTGCTGGTTGCGCGCGTGCTGCAGGGGTTGGGCGGCGGCGGGCTGATCTCGGTGGCGCAGGCCACCATTGCCGACGTGGTACCGCTGCGAGAGCGTGGTCGCTACCAGGGCTATGTGAGCGGCATGTGGGCCATGGCGAGTCTGGCCGGTCCGGTGATCGGCGGCTACCTCACGCACTACCTGTCATGGCGTTGGATCTTCTGGATCAACCTGCCGCTGGGCATCGTTGCGCTGTGGGTGGTGCGCCGTACGCTGCGACACCTTCCGGTGGCGCATCAGCGTCGGCCGATTGATGTGCCGGGCGTGGTCCTGTTTGCGGTGGGGCTGACGGCGCTACTTCTGATGATCACGCGCGTGGGGCAGGGTGTACCGCTTACGCAGCCGGACAACCTCGGCCTGCTCGTGGCGGCCGTGGCCGTGCTAGGTGCGTTCGTCTGGCAGGAAAACCGCGCGGCTGAGCCGATCATTCCCCTGTCGATGTTCCGCGTGCGTACGGTCACGATCTGCTGTCTGGCGCTGTTCCTGTGCTTCTTCCAGCTGATTGCCACGTCGGTGCTGATGCCGCTGCGCTTTCAGATGGTGGCCGGTGCCAGCCCCGACGCCGCCGCGCTGCGGTTGGTGCCGCTCACGCTGTCGATTCCGTTTGGCGCCTTCGTGGCGGGCAAGTGGATGACGCACAGCGGCCGTTACAAGCCCCTGATGCTGGGTGGCGCCTGCGTGGTGCCGTTCGCCATCGTCGCGCTGGGTCTGCTGGACCCGCACAACGTCTGGGCACTCACGCTGGCGATGATCGTGCTGGGCCTCGGCATTGGTGTGCAGTTTCCGACCGGGCTGGTCGCCACGCAGAACGCTGTGCCGCCGCACACGGTGGGTCTGGCGACGGCGCTCACGGCGTTTTCCCGTTTGCTGGGCGGTGCGGTGGGGGTGGCGGTGCTGACGTCGGTACTGATTGCGCTGTTGCGCCAAGCTGCACCCGAAGCGCAGGTGGCCGCCGGTGGCGATCTGCTGATGGACCTGTTCCATGCGGCGCTCGCCAGCCAAGGGGCCGACGCGCAGGCGCTGCAACGCGCGGGCGAGAGCGCATTCCGGCATCTGTTCTTCTTTGCGGCTGCGGTGTCGGCACTCTCGCCACTGCTGCTCGTTCGGCTGGAAGAGAAGGCGCTGCGTGGCAAGGTATCGCTCGCGCAGGCGGTGGACTGAACTTGCGTTAGCCTGCCACCGGCATCAGCGCACGGCGGCGGGCTTTGCGCACGACGCTGCCTTCATACAACGCCCAACGCAATGTCGGCGCCACCGTACGCATGGCGGCGGACGCCAACGCCGCACGCAACGGCCGCGGCGTGAGATCCAGCATCTGAGCCGCCCATGGCGGCAGCAACTGGATGCCGGCATCCAGAAACAGGCGCACCGCCGGTTTCAGCCCAGGGCGGGGCACCGGCCAGTTCATCAACACCTCCACCACCGTACGGGTGCGGTCGCTGGCGACCAGCTCGGCACGCATGGCGTTCAGATAGTCGCGGATGGCCGCGCGGGATTTCGGCACATCGCGCGCGCCAAGCAACTCGGCCACCAAGGCAGTCTCTTCAAAGTAGCGGTCCTGCTCTGCGCCGCTCAGGCCGCCATCCACGTAACGCAGATAGCCAGCCAGGAAGCTCGACATTTCGGCCACATGCACCCAGGTCAGCAGGTCCGGGTCGTTGGCGGAATAGGGGCTGCCGTCGGGTGCAATGCCTTGCACGCGCTCATGGATGACCTTGACGTGCTCGATCAGTGCCAGGGCGTCGCGCCGGCTGCCGTAGGTGGTGCCGGCCACGAATTGTGCAGTGCGGCCCAGGCGGCCCTGCAGGTCTTCGCGGAAGTTGGAGTGGTCCCACACGCCGGCCAGTGCACGCGGGTGCAGTGTCTGCAAGAGGAGCGCGCTGATGCCGCCCGCCATCATCGCGGGGAAGTCGGCATGCACGCGCCAGCAGACTGCATCGGGGCCAAACAGGCCGGGGTCTCCGGGTGGTGAGGCGAGGTCGAGCGACAGCCCGCCGCTGGCGCGTGTCAGGCCGCGGACTTGGCTGGCAATGCGTTCACGCAGGGTGGAAAGCGGGGAGGGCATGGTGCCGGTGGCAAGCGAGGGAGAACATCCATTCTAACGATGCGCTGCACCACTTGCCGCGATGACAGAACGCCGCACGCACTGCACAACGGCTGGGAACGTTTGTTGCGCGCCGGATGCAGTCGTGCCTCCTAGAATGCACAGAGAAACCTGCGAACCGCTATGCCTATGCTCCCCCATCGATATACCGCCTGGCTGGGCTGGATGGCCCTGGCGCTGGCTGGTTTTTGCCTCGCCCCCACGGCGCATGCAGAAAGCGCCGCATCCTTGCGCGAGCGCTACCAGGCGTTGGCACCGCAACTGGCCGATAACCCGTTTCACCGGCCGCTGGTGCTGGAATCCACCGAATCACCAGACCGGCTCAAGAGCGATATCTACAGCGTGCTGGACTATCCGTTTGCCACGGTCAGCGGTGCGCTGAACGACCCGGCGCAGGGTGCCGCCAACTGGTGCGATGTGCTGATCCTGCATCTGAACATCAAGTACTGCCACGCCACGCAGGGCGGCAGTGGCAGCGTGCTGAACGTGAATCTGGGCCGCAAGGTGGAAGAATCGCTGTCCAGCAGCTACCGGCTAGAATTCAACTTCCACCCGGCGGCCAGCAGCGCGGATTATTTTCGGGTAGAACTCAGCGCGGCTTCTGGCCCGCTCAGCACGCGTGACTATCACATCGTGCTGGAAGCCATTCCCGCACCGGGCGCCAGCAACCACACCTTCCTGCACCTGACCTATGCCTACGGTTATGGTACCGCCGGCCGGCTGGCGATGCGCACATACCTGGCGACGGTGGGCAGCGGCAAGGTCGGCTTTACCAAGACGGCCGATTCTTCATCAGGCACGCCTGAATACGTGGGCGGCGTGCGGGGGCTGCTGGAGCGCAACACGATGCGCTACTACCTGGCCATCGATGCGTATCTGAAGTCCCTCTCCGCGCCGCCGGACAAACGCCTGCAGCAGCGCCTCAACACGTGGTTCAACGCTACCGAGCAGTACCCGCGCCAATTGCACGAGCTGGACCGGCAGGACTACCTGGAGATGAAGCACCACGAGGTCGAGCGCCAGCAGACGGTGCAGTGAGGGACGGTGCCCCGCTTCAAGCCGGCCGATACACCTTGGCAAACCGCTGCGCCTGCACGACACCGTAGTCGCCGGGGGCGTATTGCAGGACCCAGTCACCGGCCTGACCGTGTAGCACGTCGCCGGCTTCGGAGCGGGCCATCGAGAATGGTGCGTCCATCTGCTTGGCCAGCACCACGCTTGGTCGATTGCGGTAGGCACCGGGCTGGCCATGTGTAAGCGCGGCATCCGCCGGCAGATATTTGGCATTGAAACGCTCGCGCGAGACGACCCAGCGGTCGCCTGTTGAACCGGTGACGAGCGCGTCGCCGGGGGCATAGCGGTTGGGGCCTTCCAGACTCATCAGCTCGCCGGGGGCGTGGGCAAAGTCGACGTGGACGGTCTCGTCCTTGACGAAGGGGCGCGCAGCGGAGTCGGTGCGCAGATCAACGTGTTGCAGGGTGGGCATGAAGCGCGTGACGTAAGACAGCGTAATAGAGCGAAACGGCGAAGGCCGTAAGGGTACCGCGGATGCGGTAGATGTGCGGTAGCGTCGAGCGCACAATACCGCAGCCCAATCACCCGGAGCCCTCATGCTGATCGACTGGTCTCTCATTGCAAGCAGCGAAGCCGATGCCCTTCATGGCCAGTGGATCGAGATCGAAGGATGGCCGATGCCGCTGGACGCGACGGCGCAGTCGGCCAGCTACTTCCTGCTCGCCGCCGAGGCCCCTTGCTGCGGCGGTTGCGCGCCACGCAATCCGGCGACGAGTCTCGAGGTATTTGCTGCACAGCCGGTGTCGATGGGCGATGGCGCCGTGCGCTTGCGCGGTCGTCTGCTGCGTTTGCACGATGACCCCGCCGGCTGGCGTTACCAGTTGGTGGAGGCGACTGCCGCGGCGGAGCCGCCGGCGACCGACTCCCCACGCATCAGCCGCCGCGTGTTTCTAGCCGCAGGCGCCGCGTTCGGCCTGGCAGCTTGTGCGCCGGGCCGCTTCGCCAACTACACCGAGGGAGCGCCCGACGACACGCCTGCGTGGGCCCCCGCACCCGGCAAGCTCACCATCGACATGCACAGCCATGGCGGCCGCGTCATCGTTTCACGCGACCCCAAGATCAGCGACAAGCGGCCCTTCCTGCCGCTGGCCGAGCCCATGCGTACCGGCGGCATGCACGTCATCTGCCTGGCCATCGTCACCGATACGACGGCCACGCATGTGTCGGCCAGCGGCAATCGGTTTGAGGCTTTTCGCACGCCGGAACCGGGTGAGCTGTACCAACTCGGCATGACGGAATTTGCGCGCGCCCAACGGTTGATCGAAAAGGAGCAACTGCACGTGGTGACGGACGCGGCCTCGCTGGCGGCCATGGGGCGGGAGGGCCCGAGCGTCATCATTGCATCTGAAGGCGCGGATTTTCTGGAAGGCCGCATCGAGCGCGTGGACCAGGCCTACACGCAGCACCGTCTGCGGCACCTGCAGCTCACGCACTATCGCGTGAACGAACTCGGCGACATTCAAACGGAGCCGCCCGTGCATGGCGGCCTCACCGATTTCGGTGCCGACGTCGTGCGCCGCTGCAATACGCTGGGCATCGTGGTGGATGTGGCGCACGGCACGTACGACCTCGTCAAGCGCGCAGCTGCTACGACCACCAAGCCGCTGGTGCTGTCGCATACAGCGCTGGCCGGGCGGCCCAGGGAGCGCAGTCGATTGATTTCGGTTGACCACGCACGCGCGGTGGCGGAAACCGGTGGGGTCATCGGCGTGTGGCCCAATGCGGCGGATTTCCCCACGCTGGATGCGATGGCCATCGGTATCAAGCGCATGGCGGATGTGGTGGGCGTGGCGCACGTCGGTCTGGGCACGGACATGCTGGGCTTCATCAAGCCGCCTGTGTTCACGACCTACGCGCAGTTGCCCGCGCTGGCGACTGCACTGCTCAAGGCTGGCTTTACCTCGGGCGAGGTCGGGCAGTTGCTGGGCGGCAACTATCGGCGGGTGTTCGAGGCCACGGTCGGGTGATCGTGGCCCGCAAGGCAGCATGCCCTGCGGGCCCGATCCGCCGCGACTTCCCCGTGTGTTGCCTGTTAGCGGTCGTACTCCACTGAGGTGGTGAAGTTGAGATCGAACGGATCCGCCCACGACATGCTGGTGAACGAGAAATCCGTGCTGCCTGTCCAGCCCGTTACCGCTGGGAAGGCTGCACCCTGATCACCCGGCACATTGAGGCTGAGCGTGGTACCGGCGGCCGCGGGTGTGGCGCGCGCTGCGCCATTCACGAACACCGTTGACTGCCCCGATGCCGTTGCGCGAATCTGCACGTTGGCCCGCTTGACGAATGGCACGCCCGACTTGGCCGTCCACGTGACGGGCAGGGTGGGGCCGCCCGCGAACGTCGAAGCCGTGCCCGGGGTGAGGATGTCACGTGTGGTTTGGGAGACGTCCTGCCACGTGTACTGGCGCAGTGCGTCCGGTGCCGGAGACGGTGTGCGCAGCCGCACGGTGTAGCTCTTCGCCGGCTGGCTGGTGTTGCCACCCTGGTAAATGTCGAACGTATAGACGCTGAATGGCGTAATGGTGGCGAGCTCGGTTGCGCTCAGCATCGGTTGCGCCCAGGCGCTGTTGTTGGGCCACGCGAATACACCCTGGTTGGCAGCGTCTTGCGCCACACCGGCCAGGCGGAAGTTGTTGCGGCAGGAGCCCTGTTTGGGCAGCGCGGCCAGCTGTGCTGGTGTCTGGCTCGCACTGATTTGCGCGCGGATGTTCAGCGTGTCGCACACGCCCGAAGATGGCTGCAGGAACACGCCGTTGCGCAGCCCCGGCCCCTTGACGATCGCAAAGTCGACGGGTGTGCCCGTGTTGTCGAAGATGCCGACCTGCATGTTGAGCGAGCTGACAAACGCGTTGGTGCCGGTGGTCGGCTTGGTGCTGTTCAGCCAGTCCCACTTCTGCGCGTTGGCGCTGATCTTCGAGAGCACGGCGCGCTGGTTGCCGACCACACGCCAGCCGTTGTCGCTCGCGGTGGGTTGCGTGACGACCTGCACGATCTGCTGCATGCCGTCTCGGATGCCGTCGGTGCGCGTCCAGGAGAATTTCACCCACATCTTGTCGCTCGCTTGCACACGAATGACTTCCGGCAAGCTGAAGACGGCGTTGTTCATGGCATCGTCCCCGACGATACCGGGCGCACTGGCTGTGCCAGCGAATTCCTGCTGTGCATCGAACCCGTTGCTGAGGTAACTCGACGGCACGCCGCTCAGCAGGGCGCTGGTCACATCGTCGACAACGATCTGCCCGCATGCGGAAACGCTGCCGCCGATGCGGGCGCTGGGCGTGGAGCCCGCGAAGCACTGGTTGAATGCGGCTTGCAAGCCGGCCAGGTCGGTGGCCTTCGGCAGGTTGGAAACTGGCGCGCCGCCGATGGTCGCAACGCTCGGCAAGTTGGCCTTGTCGGCCGGCTGCGGGGCAACGCCCGGGGCGAGCTGGAGCTGCGCCGGGGTATCGCTCGATGCGCCGGCAATGGAGCTGATCTGCACGCTGCCATCCGGCAATACGTTCACCTTGACTTGGTCAAGCAGCTGGTCCAGGCCCGGCGCACCGGCTGTGAGGGGGCCAGAGATCAAATCCACCCCCGTGTTGCCTGTGGCCGCCAGCAGGTCAGCCAGGGCGGCGGAATAGGCAGCCACTGTGCTGGAGACCGTCTGTGCCGTCACCTTGCTTTGCAGTAGGCCCGTGTTGCCGATCAGCTTGGTCGGGTTGTCGCCGACGATGGTCGCGGCAATGGCGTTGGTGATGGGCGTGATGTTGATCGTCTGCGTGCCGGCACTGGCCGACAGCGCGATCAACGTGGCTTGCGAATCAGCGACGTTGCCTGCGGCGGACAGCACGAACGGTGCAGTGAGGCCCGTGACCGCGCATTGGAACGCCCCCGTTGTGGCATCGGCCGGGCAG
The DNA here is from genome assembly GCA_966433195.1 of uncultured Ralstonia sp. GTDB lineage: Bacteria > Pseudomonadota > Gammaproteobacteria > Burkholderiales > Burkholderiaceae > Ralstonia. The sequence goes on along the minus strand of CBJMVH010000050.1, from coordinate 1,507 downwards.
TTGACCGATTGGCCGTTGGCGTCCATCAGCGTGACGGTGGCGCCTTGCATGGCCGCGCCGGTAGCCGCCACGCCGCTGACCGTCTGCGCCTGTGGCGTTGAGACGCCGGGCGAGGTGCTGCTGCCGGAATCGCCACCACCGCATGCCGAAAGGGCAAGCGTGGTCAATGCGAGTGCAATGGGGGTGAGCTTCATCATGTCCTCCGCTGGTTGTGACGAGCGCGCCGTGTATTGGGTGGCGTCTTCTGGGCGGAGATTCTCGTGAGGTCTGCTGTAGTCGGCATCCTTCATTTGGTGGAAAAACGCACCAAACGTAGGATGCCCGCCGGCCAGGGGCCGTGCTACGTTGGCACCCACAACATGCCCGGCGCCGACCACCACGGCGAGCGTGACGGGCGGCGAGGCCAGGCAGCCATTCTTCCGGGGGGAAGCATGCTCAAAGACCAGTTGATTGGGGATCTGTACGAAGCGGCAGTAACACAGGATCGTTTCCTGGAGGTGTTCCACGACGTCACCGAGGCATTGGGTGCCAACGTGTTCCACATGTTCAGTTGGGATGCCGCTCGCAATGCGCCCCATCTTTCGACTTACTCCCCGGGGAGGGGGTGGGACGAGGTGATCGCGCTCTACGATCAGTACTACGGTGCGCTCGACCCACGCCGCGAGCATGTGCAACAAGCCGCGCTGGGTGAATTTGCGTTTTGCCAGGACTACGTGTCGGAGGCGTACGTCGAGCGCAGCGAGTTCTATCAGGACTACCAGCTGCCGGCGGGCTTCCGCTACCTGATGGGCGTGCGGCTGCCGCGCGCCGGCGGCAGCGACATCCTGCTCGGCATGCTGCGGTCCAGCGGACGGCCGCCTTTCTCAGAAGAGGAACGCACCACGGCCGCCAGCATGACTGGCCACCTGCAGCGCACGATCAATCTTTGGCAAGACACGCGCGTGCTCCATCGCGACGCGGCGCTGGGTACGGAACTGATGGAGCAGCTCGGCTTGGCGGTATTTGCACTTGGGCGTGATCAGCGTGTGCTGTTCGCCAACGCCCAGGCCGAGGCGCTCTTGCGCGCGTCGACTTGCCTGCGGCTCGAGCACGGTCGCTTGCACGCCACGTTTGCCGCAGACCACGATGGCTTGCAGGCCGCGCTGTCGCGCGTGGCGAAATCCCGCAAGGGGGAGAGTTTTGCGATACGCCCTTCACTGGGTGCCGCGCATGAACTCTTCCTCGGCATTTCGCTCTTGCCCGCCAAGGCGGCCCATGCCGCGTTTGGCGACGCCGCCATGATGGTCACTGTGCGCCGCCGCAGCGGCGCAAGCCCCGTCACGGCGATTCAACTGCGGCAGGCGTTTGGCTTGTCGGCGGCAGAGGCCGCAGTTGCGGAGGCACTGATCCTGGGCCGCTCCCCCGACGAATACGCTGACGGTGCCGGTGTTGCCGTGTCGACCGTGCGCACGCAGTTGCGCTCGATCTACGAGAAAACCGCCTCGCGCTCGCAAGCCGAAGCGGTGGG
>CBJMVH010000049.1:0-33452 GCA_966433195.1 uncultured Ralstonia sp. | reverse complement strand
GCCGCGTCATCAACCTAACGGTGTTCGCGTGTCCTGAGTTACAGGGGCAACTCCATGTTCAGCGCATTCTGGCGCGCGCGCAGAGTCTGCGCGGTAGAACCAGATGCGGTCGTAGTTGTGGACCGCCTGTGACAGGGTAGCTCGCTGGACTACCCGTGCGCGTCAACCCATGCTCTGGCCCACGAGCCCGACTTCCTGCGCTGCTTCCTCGGTGTCAAAGACGCCGGGGACTCCCGAAGCGTCGATGAATTTCCAGTCTCGGGTGATGGTCCCGCTCGCGGCGTATCGCTCCGGTGCGAGAACCTCTTCCTGGTGCTCGATGGCGTGGCCCCATAGCACGTAACCTTTACTTACGCGGAGGGCCAAGAGCACCCTCAAGCGTTCGACCTTCGCCGGCGAGTAGTTGGTGCACATTGCGCTCCTCCCCATACCCAGGACGCGATGGACCATTGTGGGCATCCTTCACGGCGGCATCTTTCCGCACGTGTCTATCTCGTACTCCCACTCCCGCAACCAGGATTCAGCCGCCAATTCGCCTCTAAGCGCGCCAAGGATGAGACCGGTATCGGTTGTGCCTTCACCCGGCGGCAGTGACTGCTCGAGCTGCCGTGCGCGCATGATGACTACCTGTAGGCATTTGATTTCCCACAGCAACCGGCGCACAACAGGGTCGTGACCATACTGTTGCTGAATTTCCTGTAGGCGCCTCCTGGTGAGCGGCGGGAAGCGGCGCCGTATTGGAAACGACATAGTGGAATCCCCCCAAGGCGGCACCGCTACCGCCGGCCAAGCGACAAGCGCTTCAGCGCCTGCTCTTCTTCCGTCGACCAACTCAGCGGTCGCTCCCAAAGGGCGGGCTCCGCAAACAGCGCGGAATCCAGCGCATTCAATCTCGTCAGGAACGGCTTATCGATGCCCCATATGCGAGCCAACGTGAGGACGCCGTACGCCTGCCTGGCGATGTCCTGCAGGCGATGGATTTCCCATAGCAATTCGCGCACTTCTGGCGAGGGGTTGCTCTGCCATATGGCACGCAGCGCTGCCGAAGAGAGCTTCTTGCGCTGAGTCGATGGGGCTGAAAAGTCACGTGCTACCATGGCTTGGAATACTGTATATTCGTACAGTATCCGCAGCCGAAAACATCTCGTCAATGAGCGACGCTTAGATGTGAAGGATGCGCCTCCAGCAAGCCCAGGCGAGTGCCGATGGCATCTCGCAAAGCGGCTCTAACTCTCTATCAGACCATGATGCGGACGACACAGGTGGTACGCATGCCCTCGCGAACCGCGCGCACCGGCCGGATGGCGACAACGGTCGCGCGTGCCGGTAGCAAAGAGGAGGCGCTCCGGTTGGTGGGTTCGGGCGGTGTTGCAGCCGTCGAACTCGACTACGAATCGGGCTGGCAGGACGCTGTTGAGCTCGGCCGGCTCGGCCGAGCAGTTGGCGTACGTGTGGAGTTCCGAGGCCACGAGAGCATCGCGGTCAAATCGCCGGCCGCACTGGTTGCTGGCCTTGCCCGCGCGAAAGCAACATTCCGGCAGCGGAACCTTTACTGTCAGTTCGACCTGGACTTATTGCCCGCGAGCCAACTAGAACAGCTAGAGGTCAAAGCGGCAAAGCTGGGCGACTACATTTTGGGCGGCCACCTGCTACGAGACGTCGACGCTGTCTGGTCCGAGTAGCTCAGTGCGTTGACCGCCTTTCATCTCACCGGCAACACCCCTCTTACCGTTGGTTGCCGAGGCACATCCGCTTGTGGCAGTGTGGCGCTCATTACACACACAGCCCAATCCGATGTACTTCCTCTTCGACACTGACCTGGCCGGCAACTTTAAGCGGCTGAACATCAGCTTCTGGACGGGAGTTCTCTGTCTGGCGCTGGTGGCTGGGAAGGTGATGTTGTCGTCAGACGGCTCTGAGCAGATTGGTCCGTTTGGACTCGTGCTTCTCTTCGGAGGCGCGGCTCTCTGCTACTACCTCTTCCTGCTGGACCATATCGCCTTCCGTCTCAAGAAGAACGGGAGCCTATGGGTTTTCGGCTCACTCGTATGCGGCCCGCTCGGTTTCCTGATTGGGTACATCAGAATCTGCATAGCTGTTCGCGCATATCGAGGGAACGGTCTTCGCTGATAGCCTTCTTTCCGATGTGAGAGGCAGCGCCAATGTTCTTCTGGAAAAAGAAAAAAGCGGAAGCTCCTACGGCGTCGCGCGAAGAGCCGCTTTTCGTTAGTGTTCACGACCAAGACGAGGAGATGATGCACGCGCATGCGCGTGCATCGGCGTCGTTAGACCAATTCGTGACTCATCTCCAAAGACCAGGCAGTCATATATGTGCGGCAAAACTGAGGCTTAACGACCCGGCGTCCACCGAGCGCCTAGGCGAACAACGCTTCGTCAACTTGTGGCTTGCGCCGATTCAACAAGACTCGCTGGGGAACGTCTTTCGCGGGCAATTTTTTGAAGTCCCCAAAGAGCTGGCCCAATGGTATCGAGTGGGCCAAGTGAGGCGGTTCACACGAGACGACATTGTCGATTGGTTTGTTAACGATGCTGGCTTCATGCACGGCGCGTTCACGTTGCGCGTAGTCAGAGAACGGCTAGCTGAGCCGAAGCGTGCAGAGTTTGACCGCCACACCGGCGTAGTTCAGTGGGCAGACGATGATGCCGGAAGCCGCACGAAATGAGAATGCGTACCTTGTCCCTTTTCTTTGGCCTCCTCTGGCGAACGTTTGCCCTTCAGCTCATCGTATCGCTAGCTATCCTGATTCTGATTGGCGTCACAGGCGCTGACGTCTTTCATCGAGACGAAAAGTACATTCTGCTGAAGCCAACACTCATTTACGGCGCATTTGCACTTGCGCTTCTTATTGGCTGGCTCGGCCTCCGGGTCAACCTCGTTCGAGCTATGTGGGGTATGCGATTGAGTCTGTCGGCCCAGCAATGGCATCGCTGCGCTGTCGCACTCTCGGTGCTATTTGTGGGGCTCGCAGCTCTGAACCTTATCGTCGCCTTCTCAGCCCCGCTGGAGGTCTGGGTGAGTTACAAGCTCTTTGGGGCCTTGGTGATTTTCTGCGCGGGGATTTTTGGCATCACTTTGTGGTTGACGCGTAGCGCGGATGGCAGCGTCTGACAGAGTACGAAAGCATGCTGCCACCTATCCCTCAACAGTATGTTCAGTACCTGAGTTCCAATGGCGCGTTTGAAGGACTCACCCACGGAGGCGCGGAGCCTGGATACGTTGTGCTGTGGCCGCTCGACAAGTTGGCCGACTACAACGCCGATGTTGAAATCGAAGTCTATGCTCCGGGTTTTATTGCCTTCGGTGGGGACGGTGGTGGAGAACTGCTTGCGTTTGATGTCTCCGGGGCGGTGTTCATGCTGCCAATGATTGGTATGGTCCGGCTCGAAGTCTCGGACCACCCGCTCTCGCAGGATTTCCACAATGGGATGACGGAGGAGCGGGCGCGGGCGATTTTCGAGATGATTCTCCATCGCCAGAACACACCTCATTGACGCTGGCGGCTCACTCAACTGATTCGAACCATACATGTGGCCCTTCAAAAAACGCGCGGCGCCCTCGCCAGCACACCCCGCCCCGCCCTCAGAAAAGGTCGTAGAGGCTGCGGCCGCTACCGGTTGTCAGGCTTTCTGCTGCGTTGTATTCGAATCGAGTGGTGAGAAGGCTTTACAGCGACTGACGGAATTCTTTGACCTCGTGAAGGCAGCGAAAGATAGAGATGAGCCCGCCGACGAAGCAAAACTCTCGGCATATCTGACCGAGGGTGAACGTTCCTATTTTTCCAACCTGACCGCGGAAGAAGCGGCTGAGTGGAACGAGTACTGGTTCTCCACCCCGCTTCCGAAGCGACATTCCCCTGAGATGCCGACGCCGCAGTGGGACTTCGGCTCCATGCTTGACGCGTTCTGGAATGGGGACTACGACCTCGTCGCAATCCGAGCGCAAGAAACACGGCATGCGTTGGAGTTCAATCCGCATGGGTATCCATATGGCGGTACCGGCAGTCTTGTTGCGCTGGTTGAGTGTTTTGGCCATCGAGTCGTCGGCGTTGATGACGGAACGGGATATGAGGAATACGTGCCACGTACGAACATCTGGAAGCCGCGAGCCAGCCGTGCTGTTTGACCTCGCCTTGCGGCCGCACCGAATGACTGCTTCGGAGCAAGCCCGATGAACACCTTGGGACGAGACGACATCGAAGCGACACTGACGTTGGTCACTGAGCACGGGGAACTACGTGGACGCATGGAGCTTGCCGTTCCATGCTACGGGCGTACGTTTCCGGTTGAAATCTGGCTGGCAGACGGTCGTGCCGCTATTTCGGAAAAGACGGTCACCACACTGAATGACTTGACCACCTTGCCTCCGAGCGCTCGCGAACGCATTCAGGCCCTGCTGTATCAAGACGCTTTGCGCACGCGCAGCGAGGTCGAATTTGGGGACCCAGCCGCATCGACGGCGGCCCCTTCTTCTGGATTCTTCGCCCGCTTGTTCAAACGACGTAGCCCGTTCCATTTTGTGCCCTTGGCCGCAGATGACCCTAGGCACCCGTGCCATTTCAAAAATGGCATCGGAGACGTGGAACAGAAGGTTGAATGGGTGGGGGTTCGCATCAACGAGATTGAGAACGGCTGTGTGGAAGGCCGGTTCGCTCTTCTCGATTGCCTGCCTGCGTGGGAAGAAGAACACGGAGTCACGGTTGTCATCCGCAACGGCGAACCTATTGGTCTTGGGCACTACGACGTTGACGTGCGGAAGTACGAGGGCAGCCATCAATATGAGCAGTGAGAACCTGCATACAACTATGAGGAAAATACTTTCTCGGCTGATAGCGCCAGTCGTAATGAAATCGGTGGCGCGCCCAGTACAGCGGCAACGAATGGAACCTGAATTCCAGCCTCTTCCCGATGAACTCGTCCGCTTCTTTGAACAAGCGGCGGAGGCCGGTATGCATAAGCCTCCCCGGGGTTCGCAGCACCTGTTGACTGCAGAGCAGGCCGTTCAGTGGACCCTGTCCGTCAGAGCCCATCCCATTGTGGAGACACTTGATGGCGTTGTCCTGGACGACGTAGAAACAAGCAACCATCACGTCTATGTGAATACAGGCCCGTTGAAGGGCGCTGTATTTTTCCTTTGCCACGACGGAGATAGCCGCATCGTTTATGCATCGCTCGCAGAATTTCTTTCGGCTGCGATTCACGCCAGATGCGAAGGGGAATTGCTTGAAGGCCAACATCCACCACGTTCACCCATTGCACCTGACCAAGCCGGCCTCAGCGAGTGGATACGGCAACTGCTCACCTTAGACAACAGTGACGAGCTTGTGCCGCCATTCGTTCCTTCACTTGACCTGAATGACAGCCTGTTGCTCCGCGAGTTGGCCGGTGATAGCAACTTCTTTATTGCCGAGTCAGTCGCGCAGGAAATCGCCGCTCGTCCAACATCGCAGCTTACGGAGATTGCCGAACTGTGCGCTCAGCATAGGCATCCGCAGGCATCCAATGCGGGACAGATGGCGCTCGCTGCCATTCAGGCTCTCCAGGTCTGACTCTTCAAGCGGCATTTGCGGCAGCGACGGTTGCACCAGCGGAGCGACCAGGCGGCCGCTTTCGGCGGCGGATTCAACCGGTCGATGCAACTCGATGAACCTGTCGGCTTGGCCACGGAAATCGTTCACAATCAGAGCTATCTGAACCCTGGCTGACGCCGTTGCGCAAGTGACTGACCCAGAGCTTCGAGAGGAGCACTACGCCTACGTGCTCGACATCTCCGACCGGCTTGGATTGCCGGCTGATGTCGTGGCACCGGTTTTTCGCGAGACACTACGAGCGTTGTCGACTGGGGCAACCGTGGAAACCTACGTAGTCCTTCTCGCCGCCAAGAAGACGCTCTCAAAACTTAGGAGTGCGGCTGGTGTCAGCGGCACCCTCCATGACGAATTCTGATTGGGTCGGAGAACGCGAGAAGATGCCAGACCGACGCTGAGCTCTTGTCTACGCCGCCTTTTCGTCGGTGACGATGAACTCGCCTGCCGCCTTGCTCTGGATTGACGCCATGATTTCCAAATCGCGCTTGCTGCTTGGCTCACCCGCAGTGACGCCGGTGGCATGCCTTGCCTTTGTGCCCGGAGGGTAGAAGACAAACAGAGCGCCGTGCGAGGCACTGGGCTCGGAGCGCAGGCGCTTGTTCAGGATTTTCAGGTACTTCTTCTTCGAGACCTTTTTCTCAGCCATGACACCTCCTGCCTGGTTGACGTATTGGGCAGCATACCAGCTTTGATGTTTTGGCCAGTACCGCTGGAGGGTGGTGCGCTGCCCGAACTGTGAGCGACGGCGTCGGCAGGCGGCTAGACGTAACTACTCGCCTACCAGAACCCATTCGAAATACGGTTTGTCGCCAAACGGAGTCGGCCTTACACGCTCCTCCAGCACGTAACGTGGCCCACGTGCAAAAGTTCGGTTCGCCAGATAGTGCGCCAACTGTGCCATCACCTGCTCGGCGGTCCCCGAAAAGACTGCTTCGCCATTGATTGACAAAGTGTAGATGGGGGTGTCGCCAGCGTAGCCGCCCAAGGTCAAGATGCCGGTCATACCGTCACCCAGGTCAACGACCCTCGACTCGTCTGGCTTCGACGGGAAATCTGAAACTGTTAGCGTCATTCACTCCCTCCAATTTTTCTCGTTTGCTTCCGTTGAACCGCGGAACGATGGCGACACCGAGTGAGGCTACCGCTCTGGCATTCCGCGCCGAATCCACTCCTCGTATTCGACCAGGACGTTGGTCTCAATCGCCCACACCACGAGCAGCACGTTCGCGGCAGCCACCAGGACGACCGTCCAAAGCCACCTACGCTCAAGCCTGAATGTGAGTGCCAAGAGCACGGACACTACGGAGAAGATGTCCAGGAAATGCGGTGTCAGCCCAACGTGGTTCACGCGCACGAAGGCGGCGCGATACAGCACGTACATGATGGACAGCAGCGCCGGCGCAGCGGCAATCAAGGCCAAGAGCTTGTTTCTCATTTCACTGGTGTAAAGGTTTGGTCTGGCATCGCCTCTCCGTCGCCGAAGTACCCGTTCTTTCCCCACTTATAGGGGTGCAGATACACCTCGGTCGAGTCATCAGAGATTCTTACGTGTTTGTCGCGGGACTTCGAGAAGTACGCGTACCCTGTCGTGCCCGTGGTCTTCACTCCTTGAGCGTCCGCGAATGCTTGTGCCGGCGTCCAACTGCGGCCCTCGCCAGTCTTCCCCGTATTGCAACCGTACAGCACCAGCGAGCCGCTTTTGCGCCACGGAAGCTTGTCCAACTGTGACACCTCTTCGCGCGTAATGGTGCCATCGCCAGTACCTGGGATTGCCGCGAATTCGAGTCCACCACGGCCGCCTTTTGGCTTGCTGGCGTGTGTGAACAGGTGCCCCTCTGCAACAACGTAGCCCTCGTCCTTGGCCAATTTCATCATGCGGGCCCACGCAGCACGGAAGTCCGCCTCTGTGCGTACCTCGGTTGCTACAAAAGTGTCCTGGGCGGGATTCCAATCCGGACGGCCCTTTATCTCCCGCTCCTTGGTCTGCGATGCTCGCTTGAACGCGTTGTCCGCTGTGTAGTAATAGATGGAGAAGTAGAGCTGCTTTGACGGTACGTGGACCTTGATGGCGTTACGGTCTTCGACCGGCGTCAGAGGGAGTTGAGCGGAGTGGACCGGGCTCATTTCTCTTCGTCCGTCAGGATATGAATCTCAGCGGTTTCCGCCTGGTCGCTGCGGACGGGCATCGTATGCCCGGATGCGCTCGTGATGCCTTCGATGGTGCCACCAGACCAAGTCATGCGATAGCGCTTGCCAGCGATGGGCTGCTGCGTTTCCGCGTCCAGCAACTGTGCGCGCTGGTCAAACGCCTGCGCAGCAAACGCCATCAATCCCGCTGCTTCGCTGACGTTCCCAGTGCCGCTCGCACCATGCACCTCGTCCGCCACCATATTCACCCCCGGAGCTATCAGCCGCGGCTTCTTCGGACACTTGCACAACACGAGGTCGTTGTGCCGAGCGACCGGAACACCGTTGACGGTCTGGATGGGAAACGTTTCGCCGGTGATTTTCCCGGTCGATTTGCATGCTGGGCACGTAGCAATGTCGCCCCAGAGCGCAGCAGCCTTGCCATCGATGGTCATGAACGAGCCGGCGCCGGCGGTGATTATCGTGCCTCCCGTTGTCGTTCTATCACCCAGAACTGCGCAAGCTCGCAATATTGACCTCGTCTCCGTAGCATCAAAACCGTTGCCCTCTTGCGAACGGCGGCCGACACTTTGGGGCAGCTCGAGGCGGATGCCATCACTGCGGGACAGGGGTTGGTCAATCCTTGGTATGCCATGGGATTGTGGGAGACGCTCGTACTCGACAACTCGCTGTCATTCCACTCTCCTCACATCCGTCACGTCGCGAGTGATCTTTGCTTGGACGTTGAGTACTGCCCGGTTCGCATGCCGTGGTTCAAACCAGTCTGCGTCTTGCATTACTTCGAGATTCCATACACATCTCGTATAGCGTAGAACGGGCTATTCGCTGCATGCCGACGGCCCATCTGCGGGCGCCACCAGCAGGGAAGGATGTTCCCGTAAATTATAAATAGTCGAAATTCGACTATAGTCGATTTTGGACTATTTGGGGCCGGACCGCAAGCTGTCGCCGTTCTGACACCTTGGCCTCCTCGTGCAAAAGTCCATCTACACCGAGCACTACGGTCTTCTGTTGTCCACGCTACGGGAAGCGCGGAAGAAGGCAGGACTGTCTCAAGTCGAACTGGCCAAAAGGTTGGAACTTACTCAGTCAATCATCGGGAAGTGCGAACGCGGCGAACGGCGCCTCGACGTCATCGAGCTCCGAGAGTGGTGCGGTGCGATTGGCCTTACGCTCAGCGAACTGGTCCGTGACCTTGAGGCTGCCATCTTGCATGTTGAGCAAGTAAAGGCAACCGCGACGAGAACAGTTCGGAAGACTGCCCGCTAATTTGCGCAAAATTCGAACCGCTTCCGGACGGTTTAGACGTGCCTTTGCCGCTTCCCCGTGTGCACAACTTCGCTGCCCACACCACGAGGGTGTGGACAGCCGCCTGACGGCGGTTCCGAAGTTGCACACACTTGAGCTAATGCGCCGGCGTTGCCGGCTTGCCCAAATTTAATATGAAGTGAAAGTGCTTTAGCGCGCCGCGAGCATGGGCCGCAACCTTCGGGAGGGCGGCGGGCAGGACAAGTCGAAGAGCTTCGACTATTGAGACAACTGAGACAGTTCGTGTTGCTGCGTTTCTAAACTGCAAAAACTCGAGATTCTGCACAAAACAGGGCGTATTGAGACGTTTGACACGCCTTTTTTAGTTGCGCATAACGACCAGGTTGCCGAGCACGATGCCGTGCTTGTGGCCCATGCCCGAGCGCGGCAGGATCAGCGCCGCATAGCCCGGGTCGGCCAGGTGGATGGCCATGCCAGTCGGCACGAGATGCGTGGTGCCGGGCTCAATGGTGAGCGGGGCGTCGATGCAGGCGCGCAGGTCCAGGCCGGCGCTGCCGCTGGTGGCGTACTGCGGAAGCTGTTCGTGCAGGCGGGCGTCGAGGATCTTGACGTCGAGTTTCATGCGGAAGAAACCGGTGAGGTGACAGAAGCCGGAGATGGTAGCGCAAACGCCTCGGCCAGCAGCTCGTACGAGCGCAAGCGGGCCTTGTAGCTAGGTGCGACGGTCAGCACGATCAGCTCATCGGCGACGAAGCGGTCTTTGAGCGCAAGCATCTGCTCGGTAATCGATTCGGGCGTGCCGATGATGCTGCGCGGCCGCTCGCGCATGACGATGGCCTGATCGCGCTCCGTGTAGACGTGCGCTTCGCCTTGCTCGACGGTCGGGATCGGGCCGTTGGCGCCCAGCGCCATCTGCACGCGGCGCAGATCGACGGCGGCTTCATAGCGGCGCGCTTCGGCTTCGGTGTCGGCGGCGATCACGAAGATGGCTGCGGCGCTATACGGGTGCGCATCGTAGCCGGATTCGAAATCGGTACGGTACTGCTGCGCGACGATGTGGCCGACGTGCGGGTTGATGAAGTGGGCGAAGGCGAAGCGGATGCCCAGGCGTGCCGCCAGCGCACCGCCGAAATCGCTGGAGCCGAGCATCCACAGCTCGGGCTTGGTGTCGATCTCGGGTTGCAGGAGGACGCCGTACGCGGGGTGATCTGGCGGCAGCGTGCCCGTCAGGTGCCAGATCAACTCCTGCACCTGCTGCGGGAAGATGTCGCCGCGGTTGTAATCGCCCATGGCGACGGCCTGCGCGGTGCGCATGTCGCCGCCGGGCGCGCGGCCCACGCCCAGGTCGATGCGGTTGGGGAACAGTGCTTCCAGCAGACGGAACTGCTCGGCCAGCTTGAACGGGCTGTAATAGGGCAGCATCACGCCGCCGGAGCCGACGCGCAGATGCTTCGTCGCGCTCGCCACGCGGGCGATCATGACCTCGGGCGCGGGGTTGCTGACGCCGCGCAGGCCGTGGTGCTCGGCGCACCAGTAGCGCGTGTAGCCGAGCGAATCGGCGAGTTGCGCCAGGTCCACCGTCGCGGCAATTGCATCGCGTGCGCTGTGGCCGTAGATGACGGGGCTCTGATCCAGGACGGACAGGCGGACCGGCGCGCTCATGGCTTGGCCCCATGCACACGGTCCGCAATGGCGGCGATGATCTGGCGCGCCAGCGCGAGCTTGTCGGCGCGCGGCAGGCGGGTGATGCCCTTGGCGTCGAACAGCGCGACTTCGTTGTCGTCGCGGCCGAAGGTCTGGTGACCGAGGTTGCCGACCAGCAGCGGAATCCCTTTCTTCTGGCGCTTGGCTTCGCCGAACTCTTCCAGGCGCTCGGTCTCGGCCGCAAAGCCCACGCAGAACGGCGCGTTCGCACGGCGCGCGACGGCGGCGAGGATGTCCGGATTCTGCGTGAACGTGAGCGTCGGCACGTCGGTGTCGTTCTGCTTCTTGAGCTTCTGATCGGCGGCTTGCGCGACGCGCCAATCAGCCACGGCAGCGACGGCGATGAAGATGTCGTTCTTGGTGGCATCCAACTCGCGCATGACGGCGTCGTGCATCTGCTGGGCGGTCTGCACGTCGATGCGCAGCACGCCGGCAGGCGTGTCCTGGTGACACGGCCCCGCCACCAGCGTGACCTCCGCGCCCGCCTGCGATGCGGCGCGTGCCAGCGCAAAGCCCATCTTGCCGCTGGACAGATTCGTGATGCCGCGCACCGGGTCGATCGGCTCGAACGTCGGGCCGGCGGTCAGCAGCACGCGGTGCCCGCGCAGCAGCTTGGGCTGGAAGAAGCCGATGAGCCGATCGACGATGTCCTCGGGCTCCAGCATGCGGCCGTCGCCCACTTCACCGCAGGCTTGGTCGCCGGCATCGGGGCCGAGCAGGGTGACGTCATCGGCGCGCAGTTGGGCCGCGTTGCGCTGCGTGGCGGGCGCAGCCCACATCTGCCGGTTCATGGCGGGGGCGACGAGCAGCGGGCAATCGCGCGCGATGCACAGCGTGGAGAGCAGGTCATCAGCCATGCCATGCGCGAGCTTGGCGAGAAAGTCCGTCGAGGCCGGTGCGATGACGATGGCATCGGCCTCACGCGAGAGGTCGATGTGCGCCATGTTGTTGCCGATGCGGTTGTCCCATTCCGACGTGAAGACCGGGCGGCCCGAGAGCGCCTGCATCGTCACCGGCGTGATGAAGTGCGTGGCCGCGTCGGTCATCACCACCTGCACGGTGGCGCCGGCCTTGGTGAGCAGTCGCACCAGCTCGGCCGACTTGTAGCACGCGATGCCGCCGGTCAGGCCGAGCACGAAATGTTTGCCTTGCAGTTCCATAGAAACCCGCTTGGAAATCCGATTGACGCAATGTGCGAGGCAGGATACAACCCGGGGCCCGGATCGGCCTGCCAGTGAGTGTGGCGATGATACCGGCTTGGCTTGCGGCGCGTCCGGCGCCCGGATTTTTCTTCAAATGCTTATTCGCGATATGGTTTTCCGTCTGACTTTTCGTCGCCCGTCAGTCCGCAATGTCCTGGCGGTGATTGGCCTCTGCGCCATCGTGGCTGTGGTGGTCGGAACTGTGCTGGTACGTCAGTCCAAGGCGTGGCTGCGCGAAGAGTCGTTACCCGGTCAGGCGGATTACCTCGTGGTGCTGGGCGGGGAATCGGGCCAGCGCGTGATCGGCGCAGCTGAGCTGTATCACGCTGGCGTGGCGCCGCGGGTGTTCGTGAGCGGGCAGGGCGACTGCCTCCTGATCGTGCGCCGCCTTGTGATGGCCGGCGTGCCAGCCGATCGCATTGATCATGAATGCGAATCGGGCAGCACGATGGAGAATGCCCAGATGACGCGCCAGACGCTCGCGGACAAAGACGTCCATAGCGCGGTGCTGGTGACGAGCTGGTACCACACGGGCCGGGCGCTGAAGGCGTTTCGCCATGTTTGGCCAGAGGTGACGTGGGGCGTGCGCGGCGTGTTTCCAGGCGACACCCTGACTAAATCCTTCCCAATCTACGAGGCTGGGACGATTCTGGCGGAGTACATCAAACGGGCGTGGTACGCCGTGCGGTACTGAAGCGCTGGCTCATTCCGCCGGCATGGGCCGTGCATTGGCGGCCAAGTCGGCGAGTGTCGGCACGAAACGGATCGTGTCGCGCTTGTTGGACTCGCGCACCCAGTCACGCAGCGCGCTGCTGGCGTCCAGGTGCGCGGAGATGTCGCCCACCACCGCGAGCTTCAATCGGTAGTTGGTGATCTTCTGCGCGATGCCGCCGGCCAAGCCGCTGCGCAGCGCAAAGAACGCCGCATCCAGACGGCTGACGGGCACGGCGACCATCGATGCACCGTGGCCGAGTGCCTCACCGATCAGGTGGTCGAGCGCGTCCTGTTCGCTGGCGATGCGCGGGCCGTCCTCGCCGAGGCACAGCACCGCTTCGCCGTTCCATTGCTGGAGGTTTGACATGGCGGACTTAGCGACGTACGCGCCGCAGCTCGTCGACGATCAGGAGCACCGCACCAATGCAGATACCGCAGTCCGCGACGTTGAAGGCGGGCCAGTGGTAGGTGTTCAGGTGGAAATCCAGAAAGTCCACCACGTGGCCGTAGAGCACGCGGTCGATCACGTTGCCAAGCGCCCCGCCCAGGATGAGCGCCAGCGCAAAGCAGAACATCTTCTGCCCGCTGTGCCGCTTCAGTAGCCACACGATGAACAGTGCCGCCGCCACGCCCAGCCCCGTGAAGAACCAGCGCTGCCAGCCGCCCGCCGCCGCCAGGAAGGAGAACGCCGCGCCCCGGTTGTAGGCCAGCACCAGGTTGAAGAACCCGGTGATGGGGCGCGATTCGCCGTACGTGAAGGTCTTGAGGATGGCGACCTTGGTCAACTGGTCCAGCAGGATCCAGATGACAGCAAGGCCCAGCCACGGGCCCACACCATGACCGCCCCCGCTCTTCTTCAACCCGACCGACTTGCTCTTGCCGTTGTTACGCGTCGCCATTTATGCCGCGCTCCGTTGTTCGCCTGCGCCGAACAGGTTGTCGGTGCAGCGCTTGCAGAGGGTCGGGTGGGCGTGGTCGTGGCCGACGTCCGCGCGGTAGTGCCAGCAGCGCTCGCACTTGGCATGCGCAGACGGCACCACGCTGATCAGCAGGTCGCCCCCTTCGGGCGCGCGCTCCAGCTTGGCGGCCGACGTGATCAGCACGAAGCGCAGGTCGTCGCCGAGGCTGTTCAGTGCGTCGTACACGGTGTCACCCGCAGCAACAGTCACTTCCGCCTGCAGCGACGAGCCGATCTTGCCGTCGATGCGCAGCGCTTCCAGTTGCTTGGTCACTTCGCCACGCACGTTTCGGATGGCGGCCCACTTCTCCAACAGGGCGCTGGCGCCTTGCGGCACCGGGGCGTCGTAGTAGGTGCTGGTGAAGATGGTGTCGGTGTGCTCCGTGCCGTGCGCGAATACCTGCCACGCTTCTTCGGCCGTGAACGACAGGAACGGTGCCATCCAGTGCAGCATCGACTGAGTGATGTGGTACAGCGCGTTCTGCGCCGAGCGGCGCGCCACGGAATCGGGCGCCGTGGTGTAGAGGCGGTCCTTCAGCACGTCGAGGTAGAAGCCGCCCAGGTCTTCCGAGCAGAACGTCTGCAGCTTGGCGACCACCGGGTGGAATTCGTACACGTCGTAGTGCGACAGCACTTCCTTCTGCAGCGCGTCCGTCAGCGCCACGGCGTAGCGGTCGATTTCGAGCCATTGCTCGGTCGGCAGCGCGTGCTTGGCGTGGTCGTAGTCGGTCAGGTTGGCGAGCAGGAAGCGCAGCGTGTTGCGGATGCGGCGATAGCCTTCCACCACGCGCTTGAGGATCTCGTCCGAGATGGCGAGCTCGCCCGAGTAGTCGGTCGAGGCCACCCACAGGCGGATGATCTCGGCGCCCATCTTGTTGGCGATTTCCTGCGGCGCGATCGTGTTGCCGATCGACTTCGACATCTTGCGGCCTTCGCCGTCCACCGTGAAACCGTGCGTGAGCAGGCCCTTGTACGGCGGCTTGCCGTACAGCATCGAGGCCGTCAGCAGCGACGAGTGGAACCAGCCGCGGTGCTGGTCGGAGCCTTCCAGATACAGATCGGCCAGGCGACCATCCGGCAGTTCGGCCGAAGCGTCGTACAGATCCGCCGCATGCGAGCCGCGGATGACGTGCCAGTGCGTCGTGCCCGAGTCGAACCACACGTCGAGCGTGTCGCGATTCTTCTCATACATGTCGGCCTCGTCGCCGAGCAGCTCGCGCGGGTCGAGCGTCTGCCAGGCTTCGATGCCGCTCTTTTCGATGCGCTGGGCAACTTGCTCCAGCAGCTCGGGCGTGCGCGGGTGCAGCGCGCCGGTTTCCTTGTGCACGAAGAAGGCCATCGGCACGCCCCATTGGCGCTGGCGCGAGAGCGTCCAGTCCGGGCGGTTGGCGATCATGTTGTGCAGGCGCTGCTTGCCCCACGACGGGTAGAACGCGGTGGCGTCGATGCCGGCGAGTGCCGTTTCGCGCAGCGTGGCGTTGCCGTCGTTGGGCTGCACGTCCATCCCTGCGAACCACTGCGACGTGGCGCGGTAGATGATCGGCGTCTTGTGGCGCCAGCAGTGCATGTAGCTGTGCGGGTGCTTGTGCGCGTCGAACAGGTTGCCCGAGTCCCGCAGCACTTCAACGATCTTCGGGTTGGCGTCCCAGATCATCTGGCCGCCGAACAGCGGCAGCGTCGATGCATACACGCCGTTGCCCATCACCGGGTTGATGATTTCCGAATCCGGCATGCCGTGGGCCTTGCACGACTGAAAGTCTTCCACGCCGTAGGCTGGCGCGGAGTGGACGATGCCGGTGCCGGTGTCGATCGTCACGTAGTCGCCCAGGTAGACGGGCGACGTGCGATCGTAGCCCGCGTCCATCTTGGCGAGCGGATGATGGAAGCGCACGCCGTTGAGCGCCGCGCCTTCGCACGTGGCCAGCACGGAGCCTTCGAGCTTCCAGCTTTGCAGGCAGGCCTCGACGCGCTCCTTGGCGACGATCACGAGGCCACGCGACGTGTCGACCAGCGCGTATTCGATTTCCGGGTGGAGGTTCAGCGCCTGGTTGGAGGGGATCGTCCACGGCGTGGTGGTCCAGATCACGATCCAGCCTTGCTTGGCCTTGAGCACATCGGCGCCCACGTGGAAGGCGCTCGCCAGTGCGTCGATATCGGCAAACGGGAAGCCGACGTCGATCGACAGGTCGGTCCGATCCGCGTATTCGACTTCCGCTTCGGCCAGCGCCGAGCCGCAATCAAAGCACCAGTTGACCGGCTTCAGGCCGCGGAAGACGTAGCCCTTTTCCAGGATCTTGCCCAATGCACGCACCTCATCCGCTTCGTTGCGGAAGTTCATCGTCAGGTACGGATCGGCCCAGTCGCCCAGCACGCCCAGACGCTCGAAGTCCGCCTTCTGGCGGGCGATCTGGCCGGTCGCGTAGGCGCGCGCCTTCTCTTGCACTTCCTTGACAGGCAGGCCCTTGCCGAACTGCTTTTCGATCTGGATTTCGATCGGCATGCCGTGGCAGTCCCAGCCCGGCACGTAGACGGCGTCCAGGCCGGTCAGGCCGCGCGCCTTGATCACCATGTCCTTGAGGATCTTGTTGACCGCGTGGCCGATGTGCAGATCACCGTTGGCGTACGGCGGGCCGTCGTGCAGGATGAACTTCTTGGCGCCCTTGCGAGCGGCGCGGATCTTCTTGTACAGCTGCTTGTCCTGCCACTGCTTGACCCATTGCGGCTCGCGCTTGGGCAGATCGCCGCGCATGGGGAAGGGGGTGTCCAGCAGGTTGACCGGGTACTTGCTTTTCTCCGGCGTGGGCTTCTTGGCGTCAGACATGGTGTGATGTGGGGCAGATTCTGGCAAATCGGATCGGTGCAGCGCGCCCACAGTGCAGGGCGCGTGCGCGGCGTGGCTTTCGGGCGGCGCGTGTGGCAACCGCCTACTGAATTCGGTCGGTGGCGGAGGTGGCGAAGTCCCGCCGCAAAGCAGGCGATTCGCCGGCCGGCGGAATCGGCAGGCCAAAGAAATTGCGCGCGTCGATGCAGTCCTGCGCGATGGCGTCTTTCAACGCATCGAGCGAATCGAAGCGGGCCTCGTCGCGCAGCTTTTTCATGAATTCCACGCGGACCAGCTTGCCGTAGACGCTGGCGTGGTAATCGAAGATGTGCACTTCCAGCAGCACGCGGCCGGAGTCGTCCACCGTCGGGCGCACGCCGATGCTTGCCACGGCCGGCAGCGGTTTGTCGGCCAACCCGTGCACCTGCACGACGAAGATGCCCGACACCGCCGGCTTGCGATGGGAGATGCGCAGGTTCAGCGTCGGAAACCCCAGCGAGCGCCCAAGCTTCTGCCCGTGCACCACGTGCCCGCTGATGGCGTAACCGTGGCCGAGCAGGCGGCGCGCGTGTTCCAGGTCGCCACCGGCAAGCGCCTCGCGCACGGCCGAGCTGGAGATGCGGATACCGGATTCCGACACCGAGCCCATCTGCTCGACTTCGAAGCCGAACTGCGCGCCTGCTGCCTGCAGATACGTAAAGTCGCCCGCACGCTTGGCGCCGAAGCGGAAGTCATCCCCCACCAGCAGCCAGCGCGTGTGCAGGCCATCGACCAGCACGTGGCGCACGAACTCGTCCGGCGTCTGCCCAGCGAAATGGGCGTTGAAGTGCTCCACGACCACGCGGTCGACGCCCTGTTTGCGCAAGCTTTCCAGCTTGTCGCGCAGCAGCGCAATGCGGGTGGGCGCGCGATCCGGCATGAAGAATTCGCGCGGATGCGGCTCGAACGTCATCACCGTGAGCGGCAACCCGCGTGCGTCGGCCGCCGCGCGCGCACGGGCCAGCAGAGACTGGTGGCCGCGGTGCACGCCGTCGAAGTTGCCGATGGTCAGCGCACACGGGGCGCGACTTTCGGCGTTGGGCAGGCCGCGAAAGACTTTCACGAGAGGCGTCGGTGGTCGAGGAAATGGAAACGCTTGGATGCCGGATCGTGGCCATCCGCCGCGAAAATCCAGCAAAACGCACATTATATAAGGGATTGCCCCGACGCCTGCGCGCCTCAAGGTGTTGCGTAATTGCCCGAAGAATGTGTTCGATTGTGACGGGCTTGCGGCACAATCCGTTATCCCGTCTTTTCCTGCTGACTTTTGACCGCCCCGTTGCGCATTTTCTTCGCCAAGTTTGGGCTCGCCAGCCGCGCGCCGCTTGAACTGGACGCCCGAGCCAAGCTGCTCGCGGCCGTGCATCGTGGCGCACCCATGGGGATCGCCGCCTCGATTGTCCTGCCCGCGCTGACGGTCGCTGCGTTCTGGGATGCCCCGAACCGGCTGGTGCTGCTGGGCTGGTGCCTGATCATGCTGTGCCTGACGGCGTCAGGCCTGCGCTTCTATTTTGGCTACCGCTACGACCTGACCCGCATGACGCTGGCCGCGCACACCCGTAAGTGGTGGACGAGCATGCACGTCATGTCGGCGGTGGGGGGGGTGGCGTGGGGCTGCTCGGCGGGGCTCTATCTGATGTCGCCGTCGCTGGAGTTCAGCAGCCTGCTGATGATCGTGATCATCGGCGTGGCGGCTGCGGCGGTGCTGTCGCAGGCGCCGGTGCCATCGAGCCTGCTGATTCTGGGGACGGGCATTCTGGCGCCGCACTTTGCGCTGGCGGAACAGGCATTTCCGGGGCATGGGCTGTACTTGCGCGGCGCGCTGCTGTTCTTCGCGGCGCTGCTGACCCGGCACGCGGTGAACATCCACAACACCCTGGTGCGTGAAATCCAGCTGGAGAACGAAAGCCGCCAGCTGGCACGCCGCTATCAGGACGAGAAGCAGCGCGCGCTGTCGGCGTCGGAAGAAAAGTCGCGCTTCCTCGCCGCGGCCAGCCACGATTTGCGTCAGCCGGTGCACGCGTTGGTGTTGCTGGTGGAGGCGTTGCGGGCGCGCAACCAGTCGGAATCGTTGGCGCCGCTGGTGGAGCAACTCGCCTCGGGCGCGGCCACGATCGATCTGCTGTTCCGCTCGCTGCTGGACCTGTCGAAGCTGGAGAGCCGCAAGACCTCGCCGACACTGGAGCCGGTGGATCTGGGCGAGGTCATCACCGAGGTGGTCCAGCAATTCATGCCGGATGCGCGTGCCAAGGGGCTGACGCTCACGCAGCGCATTCCGCCGCTGCCGGTGTTCGGCATGGCTGAGCCGGTGCTGCTGCGCCGGGCCCTGTTCAACTTGCTCCAGAATGCGCTGCGCTACACGGAGCGCGGCGGCGTGATGGTGGCGCTGCGCGTGCGCCAGAAGTACCTGCGCATCGAGGTGTGGGACACCGGCATCGGCATTGCGCCCGAGCACCAGAAAGATATTTTCTCGACGTACTACCAGGTCGAAAACCCCGAGCGCGACCCCAGCCAGGGGCTCGGCCTGGGCCTGTCGATCTACAAGGAATGCGTGCGCCTGCTGCGCGGCACGTTCGGCGTGCGCTCGGTGCCGGGTCGCGGGTCGATGTTCTGGATGGCGTTGCGCCCCGTGCCCGCCGAGATCAAAGCGCCGCTGGCTGCCGAGCCGCGCGCCCAGCAGAAGCGCGCGGTGCTTGATCAGCCGCGCTTCTCGGGCGTGGTGCTGGTGGTGGATGACGATGCGCAGATTCGCAAGGCGTGGCACGCGCTGCTGGAGGCTTGGGGCGTGGAAGTGCACAGCGCCGCCGATGGCACCTCTGCCGAGCAACTGCTGGCGAAGGGCCTGCGCCCGCAGATCATCTTCTGCGATCTGCGCCTGCCGGGTAAGGAAGACGGGTTGCAACTGCTGGAGCGCTGGCAGGTCAGCCACCCCGAGGCCCACGCCGTGCTGCTGACCGGCGATCGCAACTCCGAAGCCTTGGCCCGTGCCGAAGAAGCGGGCTACCTGCTGCTCGCCAAACCAATGGACCCGAACATGTTGCGCGTGCTGCTCAAGCGCTGGCTGCGCGGGCGCGCAGCCGAACCGCAGATCGCGTACTAAGGCCTGTTCCCAGACGGGACAGGCCTAAGCAATCACGCAGCGCCCGTCAAGCGGAAGCGCTCCATGCGCGAAATGATCTGGATACGCGTGCGTACACCCAGCCGCTGCAGGATCGCCGATACGTGTTCCTTGACGGTGTTTTCCGTCAGGCCCAACTGACGCGCGATGGACTTGTTCGGCAGGCCCTCGAGCAGCAGCGCCAGCACCGAGCCCTGACGCGGCGTCAGGCCCAGCTCTGCCGGCGTGATCGGGATGCCGTGCGAGGCGTTGCCCTTGCCGTTGATGCCGCCCAGATCGTCTTCCGACGGGAACGACGTATCACCGCCGAAGATGCCGGCAACGGCCTTGGAAAACGCATGCGCATCGGCGTGCTTGCCGATGAAGCCGATGGCGCCCAGGGCTTGTGCCTTGGCGACAATCTCCGGCGTGTTCTCGGCCGACATGAAGGCAAAGCGTGCTTCGGGCAGCTTGCTGCGCAATTCGCGCATGGCATCGAAGCCGGTGCAGTCCGACAGCCAGACGTCCAGCAGCACGACATCCGGGCGGACGCCGTCATCAACAAGCGCCAGTGCTTGGCGCCGGCCAATGGCCGCATGCACCTGAACTTCCGGCAAAGCTTGTGCAAGAAAGGTGGTCGTGCCAGACAAAGCGAGAGGGTGGTCGTCAACCACCAGCAGGCTACGCAGCGAGCTCGTCATTCTTATTCCCCGGTGAGGGCAATGCCCTCTTGTTGTTGTACGCGTGCCGACCCGGCGCGGGCGGTGGCGTTTCGGGCTTGTGGCACCGATTTGCCGTCACGGTTACCGTCCACGCGATGTTGCGGCGCACGATGAAACCCGGCGCAATGCGCGTCGGATCACCGCTGGCCGCCCTCCCGACCCCTGGGGCGCGGACAATTATGGTGTCGAGATTATCAGAGCGCGGCATCGCTCGCCAACGTTCGGCCGCGCGTTTGTGATGGCGCGGCAGGGTTTTTGCTGTTGCGCGTCGGCTAAATACCACGCTGGCGACAAAGCGGCCTGTGAAGCGGCCGCGCGGGCGTCACTCGGCGCTGGGCACCCCGATTTTCATGGGGGAGTGCGGCGCACTTGATAAAATGCCGCGATGAAAAATATCGTCATTCTCATTTCCGGGCGGGGCTCCAATATGGAAGCCATCGTCCGAGCATGTCAGGCCGAAGGCTGGCCAGGTCGCATTGCTGCTGTCATTTCTAATCGGCCCGAGGCGGCCGGACTTGAATTTGCCGCGTCGCACGGCATCGCTACCGCGGTGGTGGACCACAAGGCGTTTCCCGATCGCGACAGCTTTGATGCCGCCCTGGCGCAAGTCATCGACGGCTTCTCGCCGGACCTGGTCGTGCTGGCAGGCTTCATGCGCATCCTCACGCCGGGCTTCGTCAAGCACTACGACGGGCGCATGCTGAACATCCATCCCTCACTGTTGCCGTGTTTCCCGGGCCTGCATACGCATGAGCAGGCGCTGGCCATGGGCGTGAAGGTGCATGGCGCCACGGTGCACTTTGTGACTGCCGAGCTGGACCATGGCCCGATCGTGCTGCAAGCCGCCATCGAAGTCCGCCAGGACGACACTCCGAAAACTCTCGCCGCGCGCCTGCTGACGCAAGAGCACGTGATCTATCCGCGCGCTGTGCGCTGGTTTGTGGAAGGGCGCCTGCGCGTTGAGCAAGGCGTGGTGCGCGTGTCGCCGGATGCGTCACAGCTTGTGATTTGCGCTGAAGGCCGGGAGGTAGCATGAGTCAGGATCGTCAGCGTCCGCGCAACGGCGGCGGGAACAACAAACGCTCCGGCTCGGGTTCGGGCGGAGGCGGGTGGTATCGCGCGCCGCAGGGCAAGCCGCAACAACGCAGCGCGCCACGCCCTCGCACGGGCGTGCACGGTAGCCATTTCGAGCATCTGGACAAGGTGCTTGCGCGCCTGCTGCACTTTGCTGCACCGGCGGACATGGTCGTCAGCCAGTACTTCCGCGAACACCATGAGCTTGGCCACCGGGAGCGCGGCATCATCGCCGAGGCGGCCTTTGCCGTACTGCGTCGCAAGACCGAATTTGGCCAGTTTGCCGAGAGCGGCTCCGGCCCGGCGCGTCGCCGTCTGGTGTTACTTGGCTTGCTGCAAACGGCTGGCCGTGAAGCCATCGCTCCGTTCCTGAGCCCCGCCGAAGCCGAGTGGCTGGACCGCTGGGAGCTCCGCGACCGCGCTGCCCTGGCGCCGCGCGTGCGCGCTAACTTGCCGGACTGGCTGTTCGACGCGTTGGTCGCGCAACATGGTGCGGACTTTACCGAGGCGCTCGCGCAGGCTTGGTTGACGCCCGCACCGTTGGATCTGCGCGTCAACACGCTAAAGGGCGATCGTGATGCGGTGCTGGCGACGCTGGCAGAGGCGGGCATCGAAGGCGCGGCGGCGCCGCTGTCGCCTGTGGGTATCCGTCTGGCCGGCAAGCCTGCGCTGAACAAGCTCGAGATCTTCACCAACGGCACGGTCGAGGTGCAGGACGAAGGCAGCCAGTTGCTGTGCCAACTCCTTGCGCCCAAGCGCGGCGAGATGGTGGTCGATTTCTGCGCCGGCGCCGGCGGCAAGACCTTGGCGATCGGGGCTGCGATGCGCTCGACGGGGCGTTTGTACGCCTTCGACGTGTCGGAAAAACGGCTGTCGAATCTGGGCCCACGCCTGGCGCGCAGCGGTTTGTCGAACGTGCATCCGAGCCGCATCGACAGCGAGCACGACGCCAAGGTCAAGCGCCTGGCCGGCAAGATCGACCGCGTGCTGGTCGATGCGCCGTGCAGCGGGCTGGGCACGCTGCGTCGCAATCCGGACTTGAAGTGGCGCCAATCCGCGCAGGCGGTGGAAGAAATGTCGGCCAAGCAGCAGACGATCCTCACCTCAGCCGCGCGGTTGCTGAAGCCGGGCGGTCGTCTCGTCTATGCGACCTGCAGCGTGCTTGCGCGCGAAAACCAGCAGGTGGTCGAGCAGTTCCTGGCTGCGCACGAGGACTTCGTGCTCGTGCCCGCTGGCGAGGTGCTGGCCGCGCAGAAGATTGCACTCGAGATGGGGCCGTATCTGGAGCTGTATCCGCAGGTGCACCAGACTGACGGCTTCTTCGCAGCCGTGCTGGAGCGCCGCGCATGATGGTGCGCCGATGGGTTTTGCTGCTGGCTGCCGGCCTGGCGTTCGCCAGCGGTGTCGCCCAGGCGCGCAATACGCCGCCGGTGCTGCCGGCCAAGGGCACGGTGCAGGCGGCGTTCACGCCGGACGATGACATCGAAGGCCTGTTGGCCGGTGCCATCGACGAGGCGCGCGAGCAAGTGCTGGTGCAGGCGTATCTGCTGTCGAACAAGACGATTGTGCGCGCGCTGCTGGCGGCGCATCAGCGTGGCGTGGACGTGCGCGTGCTGGCCGACCGCGAGCAGATGATGCGTTCCAACGGCAGCCGCGTACCCGAGATCGCCAATGCGGGCATTCCGGTCTGGCTGGAGGTGCGTTACAAGAACGCGCACAACAAGGTCATCGTGATTGACCCGCGCGGTGCGCACCCCGTGCTGGTGACCGGCAGTTTCAACTTCACGCAAACCGCGCAGCGCGGCAACGCCGAGAACGTGCTGATCGTGCGTGGCGATGCCGACCTCGCGCAGCGCTACGCCGCCAATTGGCAGAAGCACGTGGGCGACGCGTTGCCTTATCGAGCCCAGTAAGGGTCCCAATAAGGCGCTCAATGAACGAGCCCATGCGGGTTTGCAATAACCGATCGTTCCCATGGATGGATTGCTGCTGAACCTGAATCACGTCTCGCTGGGCCACATGATCGGTGACATCGTCTCCGACCTCGGTGGCCCGCGCTTCATCTGGCAACTGGGTGTGCTCGTGTTGCTGCTCGGCGCCGCCTGGGTGTTGGCGCGGCCGATCGCGCGGCGCTTGCATGCCCGCCATGTCAACGACACGTTTGCATTGCGCTTTGCGTGGTCCAGCCTGGAGCGGGCGATGTTTCCGCTGATCGGCTGGCTGCTGGTGCTGGGCGCGCGCTATGCGCTGGTGGGCACCATGCCGATCAGCGTGTTCCGGCTGGCCGCGGTACCGCTGTTTGGCCTGGCGATGCTGTACCTGGTGTTCTACGTGCTGCGGCGCGTGCTGTCCGCCAATGGCGAGCTGCACGGCATGCTGGTGCTGGTCGAACGCGTGCTCACCACGCTGATGTGGGTGGGCATGGTGCTCTACGTGGTCGGCGTGCTGGGCGACGTGGTCGATTATCTGGACGGCATCCGCTTTGCCGTGGGCGGCAAGCAGAAGGTGAGTCTGGCAGCCATGCTGATGGGCGTGGTGTGGATTCTGCTTACCGTGCTGGTGGCGATGTGGTTCGGCTCATGGCTGGACAATCGCATCACGCGCGCCACGGCGATCGACGCCAACCTCAAGGTCGTGCTGTCTCGCGTAGCCAAGGCGATGCTGCTGTTGGTCTCGCTGCTGTTGAGTTTGTCGCTGGTGGGGATCGACCTTACGGTGCTGTCGGTGTTTGGCGGCGCGTTGGGCGTGGGCCTCGGCTTGGGTTTGCAGAAGATCGCCAGCAATTACGTATCCGGCTTCATCATCCTGCTGGAGCGCTCGCTCAAGCTGGGTGACCAGATTACGGTCAGCACCTACACCGGCATCGTCACGCAAATCCGCACGCGCTACACCGTGGTCCGCAACGGGGATGGCGATACGCTGGTGCCTAACGAGCTGATGGTCGCGCAGGCGGTGCAGAACCATAACGAGCGCGGCACCGTGCGGGTGGCGGTGCGCGTGCAGGCGTCGTATGCGGCCGATCCGGAAACCGTGCTGGCACTGCTGGTGGAGTGCGCCGAAGGGATCTCGCGCGTACTGGCCGATCCAGCGCCTGCTGCCTTCCTGGTGCTGTTTGCCGACAGCGGCATCGAGTACGAACTCGGGGTCTGGATCGCCGACCCGCACAACGGCAAGCTGGGCGTGCAATCTGAGCTGAACCGTGCCATCTATCGTCGCTTCAAGGCGGCGGGCATTGAGATTCCGTATCCGCAGCGCGAAGTGCGGATGCTGGGGCCGGTCGCGGTTCAGCAAGGCGCATCGGGTGACGTTGGCGCCGCTTCTGATGGAGCGCCTGCGCAGGCCTAGCACAGCTGGGCAGGGAACAGTGCCTGCTTGTTCTGGGTCAAATTGGCGGTTTTCCCCCATGGATTAGAGGGGGTATTCGGTTAGAATGCTAGCTTCTCCCACGAAGGATGAGACGGTGCCGTCGCAATGGCTTTGAGCTAGCGACAAAGCGCCGCGAATGGCTTGCATTGCGCAGGGCGGAGGTCATATGACCGGCACGGCTGAAAGCTCGCCGATGTGACGCGCAAGCCGGGTGCCGACACGCTCGACACCCGATTCCCCGCCAAGACGACCCCGCTGTTGCGCGCATGTGACAGCGGATGGCCTGACGAGGCAGTAGTGTCCCTCCCGACCTAGGCTGCTTCAATCACCCGAGTTGACCACGGAGAGCACTTTGATCGACTCCATTCTGAATTTTCTTGCCAACGGCACCCTCGACTGGGCGTGGTGGCAAATCCTGATTTTCACGCTGGTGGTGACACACATCACCATCGCCAGCGTCACGATCTTCCTGCACCGCTGCCAAGCGCACCGTGCACTGGATCTGCACCCGATCCCCGCGCATTTCTTCCGCTTCTGGCTGTGGCTGACCACCGGCATGGTCACGCGTGAATGGACCGCCATCCACCGCAAGCACCACGCCAAATGCGAAACCGAAGAAGACCCGCACAGCCCGCAAACGCGCGGCATCCGCAAGGTGCTGCTGGAAGGTGCCGAGCTCTACCGCGCAGAGGCCAAGAACCAGGAAACCATCCAGAAGTTCAGCCACGGCACGCCCGATGACTGGATCGAGCACAACCTGTATTCCAAGTTCACGTGGCAGGGCGTGGGTCTGATGCTGATCCTCGACGTGCTGATGTTCGGCGCGATCGGCCTGACGGTGTGGGCAGTGCAGATGCTGTGGATCCCGATCAACGCGGCCGGCATCATCAACGGCCTGGGCCACTACTGGGGCTACCGCAACTTCGACTGCGAAGACGCTTCGACCAACGTGTCGCCGTGGGGCATCATCATTGGCGGCGAAGAGCTGCACAACAACCACCACACGTACGCCACGTCGGCCAAGTTCTCGATCAAG
The DNA here is from genome assembly GCA_966433195.1 of uncultured Ralstonia sp. Taxonomy (GTDB): domain Bacteria; phylum Pseudomonadota; class Gammaproteobacteria; order Burkholderiales; family Burkholderiaceae; genus Ralstonia. The sequence continues at coordinate 7,696 of CBJMVH010000049.1, read as the reverse complement.
TGGTATGAGTTCGACATTGGCTGGGGCTACATCCGCGCGCTGGAAATCTTGGGACTGGCCAAGGTGAAGAAGGTGGCGCCCAAGGCCCGTTTTGTCGACGCCAAGCCGGTCGACCAGAACACGCTGGAAGCCATCATCGCCAACCGTTATGACGTGATGGCGCGCTACGCCAAGACCGTCAAGGCGGCCTACCGCCAGGAGCTGGCCAAGCTGAAGGCATCGCGCGACACCGAATACCGCGCGCTGAAGCCGGCCCGTAAGTGGTTCCACCGCGACGAGGCCAAGCTGGGCGCGCCGCAGCGCGAGCAGCTCTCACAGATCGTGTCGGATCACTCGTCGCTGCACACGTTCGTGGAAATGCGCCGCGAGCTGGGTGCCCTGTGGAGCCGCTCGAACGCCACGCGGGAACAGCTGCTGCATCAACTGCAGGACTGGTGCAAGCGTGCCGAGGAAAGCGGCATCCATGCTCTGCAGGAATTTGCCGTGCGCCTGCGCCGCTACGCCTGATTTTTCTGTTTCATAGGTGAAGCCCCGCTCCCCAGCGGGGCTTTTCTTTTGGGTAAACTGCCTCAATTCACATTTTTAACAAGCTGCGACCATGTATCGCAGCGCGAGTCCTCCTCACACACCGTCCGCTTTCATTGCCGCGCCAGCTTTTCTGGTGCTCGGCCGGACGGGGAGACCATCATGGAAACCCACATCAAGACGGTTGAATTCGAGCGCCCGGATATGCTCGCCGAGGCGCAATCTGGCCTTAGCTGCGTTGCCCACGCCTGGGCGAAGGTGCCGCCCGTGCTGTCGCGCCAGGAACGCGACGAGCTGAAGGCCCGCATCAAACGCCTGCTCAAGGAACGCGAGGCCGTGCTGGTCGCGCACTACTACGTCGATGCCGACCTGCAAGACCTGGCCGAAGAGACCGGCGGTTGCGTGTCGGATTCGCTGGAGATGGCGCGTTTTGGCCGCGATCATTCCGCCAAGACGCTGGTGGTGGCGGGCGTGCGCTTCATGGGCGAGACCGCCAAGATCCTGAGCCCGGAAAAGACCGTGCTGATGCCGGATCTGGACGCAACGTGCTCGCTGGACCTGGGCTGCCCGCCCGACGAATTTGCCGCCTTCTGCGACGCGCATCCGGATCGCACCGTGGTCGTCTACGCCAACACCAGCGCAGCCGTGAAGGCGCGCGCGGACTGGATGGTGACGTCGTCTATCGGTCTAAAGATCGTGCAGCACCTGCACGCGCAGGGAAAGAAGATCCTGTGGGCGCCTGACCGCCACCTCGGCAGCTACATCCAGAAGCAGACCGGCGCAGACATGCTGCTGTGGCAGGGCTCGTGTCTGGTGCACGACGAATTCAAGGGTGTGGAACTGGACCTGCTGCGCGCGGAACACCCGAACGCGAAGATCCTCGTGCACCCGGAATCGCCGGAATCGGTGGTGGCGCAGGCGGATGTGGTGGGGTCGACCTCGCAACTGATTGCCGCGGCGCAGACGCTCTCGGCTAACGAGTTCATCGTGGCGACCGACAACGGCATCCTGCACAAGATGCGCATGGCGGCGCCGGGCAAGCACTTCATCGAGGCACCGACGGCCGGCAACAGTGCCACCTGCAAGAGCTGCGCACACTGCCCGTGGATGGCGATGAACGCACTGACCAATCTAGCCGAGGTGCTGGAAACCGGCCGCAACGAAATTCATGTCGATCCGGCCATCGGTAAGCAGGCCGTGGTCTGCATTGACCGCATGCTCGACTTTGCCGCGCGCGAGAAGGCCGCAGTCCGGCCGCAGGGCGGTGATCTGGCGGCTGCTGGCAACGCACAACTCTTTCAAGGAATTGGTCCGGCATGACGGCGACCCAAATGAACACAAGCGCCGCGCAGGCCATCTTCGATAGCTTCGGCCCCGCGCTGCGCGAGGCGCTGGCCAGCAACGTGGCGGCCGCCATTGCGGAAGATGTCGGCACGGGCGATCGCACGGGCTTGCTCGTCCCGGCGGACAAACAGGCGCGTGCGCGCGTGATCGTGCGCGAGCACGCCGTGCTGTGCGGCACGCCTTGGTTCGACACCTGCATGCGCGCTGTTGACCCGTCGCTTCGCGTGACGTGGCGCCAGCAAGAGGGCGATCGCATGGCGCCCGATTCGGTAGTGTGCGAGATCGAAGGCCCAGCGCGTTCGCTGCTGACGGCGGAGCGCCCGTCGTTGAACTTCCTGCAGCTACTGTCCGGCGTGGCGACGGTGACGTCGCGCTACGCCGAAGTCATCGCTGGCACGCGCGCCCGCGTGCTGGATACCCGTAAGACGCTGCCGGGCTTGCGCCTGGCGCAAAAGTACGCCGTACGCATTGGTGGTGGTGAGAACCAACGCCTGGCGCTGTACGACGGCATTCTCATCAAGGAAAACCACATCGCTGCAGCAGGCGGCGTGACGGCGGCCTTGCGTGCAGCACAGGCGCTGAATGCTGGCGTGCCGATTCAGATCGAGGTGGAAACGCTCGCGCAGCTTGATGAAGCGCTGGCGGCGGGCGCCACGTCCGTGCTGCTCGACAACTTCGAACCGCCCGCCATGCGCGAGGCCGTGCGGGTGACAGCGGGCAGGGCGCTGCTGGAGGTGTCTGGTGGCGTGAACATCGACACGATCCGCGCGTTTGCGGAGACGGGCGTGGACCGCATCTCCGTCGGCGCACTTACGAAGGACGTTCGCGCGACCGATTACTCGCTGAGGATTGTTGAGTAAGTCTGCTTAGCGCTTGCGCGCGATCTGCCGATGGGTCGGCTGCATGACCGTCGGCAGAGCCTTGGGCAGCGTCTCGGGGTAGTCGCGCGAGAAATGCAGACCGCGGCTCTCATGCCGTGACAGCGCGCTATCGACAATGAGCGATGCTGCCTCGACGAGGTTACGCAGCTCCAGCAAGTCGTGCGTTACGCGGAAGTTGGCGTAATACTCGGTAATCTCCTCCCGCAGCAGCGCGATACGGTGCTGCGCGCGTTCCAGCCGCTTGTTCGTGCGGACGATGCCGACGTAGTTCCACATCATGCGGCGCAGTTCGTCCCAGTTGTGCGAGACGACGACTTCCTCGTCGGCATCCGTCACGCGGCTCTCATCCCACGCCGGAATCTGCACCGACGCAGGCGTCGACTGCGGCTGCGCGAGGATGTCTTCCGCCGCGCCGCGCCCGATCACCATGCATTCCAGGAGCGAGTTGCTGGCCAGGCGGTTGGCACCGTGCAGGCCGGTGTAGGCGGTCTCGCCCACGGCGTACAGACCCGCGATATCCGTGCGGCCCAGATGGTCCGTCACCACGCCGCCGCACGTGTAGTGCGCTGCCGGCACCACCGGGATCGGCTCGCGCGTGATGTCGATGCCCAACTCCGCGCAGCGCGCCAGGATGGTCGGGAAGTGTTCTTGGAGGAATTCAGGGCTCTGGTGGCTGATGTCCAGATAGACGCAGTCCAAGCCCCGCTTCTTCATTTCGAAGTCGATGGCGCGGGCGACGATGTCGCGCGGGGCGAGCTCGGCGCGTTCATCATGCGCAGGCATGAAGCGCGTGCCGTCGGGCAGGATCAGCTTGCCGCCTTCGCCGCGTACCGCTTCGGTAATCAGGAACGACTTGGCGAACGGATGGTACAGACACGTCGGGTGGAACTGGATGAACTCCATGTTCGCCACGCGGCAGCCCGCGCGCCATGCCATGGCGATGCCGTCGCCGCTGGCCGTGTCGGGGTTGGTCGTATAGAGATAGACCTTGCCCGCACCGCCCGTGGCCATCACAGTCTGGTTCGCGGTGAGCGTCTTGACGTGGCCCGAGGCCACATCCAGCACATATAAGCCATGGCAGCGCATGCCTGGCCTGCCAAGTTTCGCGTCGGTAATCAGGTCGATCGCGAAATGGTCTTCCAGCAGCGTGATGTTCGGGTGATTGCGCACCTTTTCGACCAGCGTCGTCACCACGGCATGGCCAGTGGCGTCGGCGGCGTGAATGATGCGGCGGTGGCGGTGGCCGCCTTCACGCGTCAGGTGGAAGCCAAGTTCAGCCTGCTCGTCGCGCGTGAAAGGCACGCCGTGGCCGATCAGCCATTCGATGGCTGCGCGTCCGTTCTCGACGATGTAACGCGTGGCCGCTTCATCGCACAGGCCCGCGCCGGCAATGAGGGTGTCGTCGACGTGCTCATCATGGCTGTCGCCCGAATCGAGCACCGCGGCAATGCCGCCCTGTGCCCAGTCGCTGGCGCCTTCCGGCAGGCTACGTTTGCTGATGACGACCACACGGCGGTGATCGGCGAGGTGCAGGGCGACGGTCAGGCCCGCCAGACCGCTGCCGACGACGGCAACATCGAAATTCATGGAAGACGCGAGAGGCTCGGCAGACGCGGCTGCTGGCTAGCACAGTCGCGTGTCAATCGGAAACATCGGAAAGAGAAGCAGTGTACACCGCCGCCCTCGCCAAATGACGGGCAACAAAAAACCCGCCTGGAGGCGGGTTTCTGTTGTCGGTCATGCCGACGGAAACAAGACGCGTAATCGCGAGGATTACTTGATCTTGGTTTCCTTGTAAGCGACGTGCTTGCGGGCGACGGGATCGAACTTCATGATCTCCATCTTTTCCGGCTTGGTGCGCTTGTTCTTGGTGGTCGTGTAGAAATGACCCGTACCTGCGGTCGATTCCAGCTTGATCTTGTCGCGTCCGCCTTTGCTGGCCATGATTTAACTCCTAATTAGACTTCGCCGCGTGCGCGCAGGTCCACGAGCACTTCGTCGATGCCTTTTTTATCGATCAGGCGCAGACCGGCGTTCGAGACGCGCAGGCTCACCCAGCGGTTTTCGGATTCAACCCAGAAGCGACGGTTCTGCAGGTTCGGCAGAAAACGGCGCTTGGTCTTGTTGTTTGCGTGGGAAACGTTATTGCCGACCATCGGCGCTTTCCCGGTCACTTGACAGACGCGTGCCATGGAGCACTCCTAACTAAATTCGTTGGCTACAGTTTGCGACCGGGCGCTGGGACCAAAACCAAGCGCAGCGCCACTGTAGAGGTGGGACTTCAGCGAAACGCGGATTATACACACAAAACCGCTGGCAAATCAACGAGATCGATGGATTGCCGTTGGAGAGTTCGCGATGCGGCGTCGGCGCTACATCTTGCCGTGTTCCAGAAAGCCATACACCGTGGTACGCCCGACGATCATGTGATCCAGCACCATCACGTCGAGGAGCGCCAGCGCGCGGCAGAGTTCACGGGTCAGGGTGATGTCGGATTCGCTGGGTTCGGCGTGGCCCGTGGGGTGGTTGTGCGCGAGGATAACGGCGGCTGCATTGTGATGCAAGGCGCGCTTGGCGATCTCACGCGGGTAGACGCGCGCTTCCGTCAGCGTGCCGCGGAACAGCTCCTCCCAGGCAATTAGCCGATGCCGTACATCTAGAAAGAGGCAGGCGAACACCTCGTGCGGACGGTGGCCGAGCGTCAGGCGGAGGAAATCCTTCACGCTCTGCGGGGATTCGAAAGTCTGGCCGTGGGAGATGTCTTCTTTGAGGGCGCGGCGGGCGACTTCCAGCAGGGCGTGCAATTGTGCGTACTTGGCCGGCCCCATGCCGTTGATGGACGAGAACTCCTGTTGGGAGGCGTGGCACAGCCGCCCAAGCGAGCCGAAGTGCGTCAGCAGTTCGCGCGCGAGGTCGACCGCGCTTTTGCCAGGCATGCCGACCCGCAGGAAGATGGCCAGCAGTTCCGCATCGGAGAGTGCGGCCGGGCCGTGGGCGAGCAGTTTTTCACGGGGCCGCTCGTGGGCGGGCCAGTCGACGATTGCCATGAGTAGGTGAAGGGGTGGAACGAGGAAAGAAAAGCCCTATTGATATTGGTGTGCGGCGGGCGCCGCGCCTGCGGCTGCAGTAGGGGCTGGCGTACAATAACGGGTTACTTTTTGGTCAAGCGGGTTGAGCGTGCAAAATTTGGTGAACGAGGCGTCCACGGCGACGCCGGGCGATGCAAGCAAGGTGGTTGGCCCGGATTCCTTTCTGACGCTGCACTACCGCATCGCGCTGGAAAACGACACGGACATCGTGACGACTTTCGGCGAGAAGCCGGCGACGCTGCTGCTGGGGCAGGGCCAGATGGCGCCGACGTTGGAGCAGGCGCTGCTGGGCATGCGCGAGGGCGAGCGCACGACGTTCCGCCTGGCGCCCGAGCATGCATTCGGTCCGCGTAATCCGGAGCTGCTGCAGCGCGTGTCGCTGGCCACGTTGCGCGAGAACTCGTCGTTTGAAGAGGACTACCAGCCGGGCGATCTCGTTGAATTCAACGCACCGAGCGGCGGCAAATACGCCGGCGTGCTTAAGGAAGTGGGCGAGACCTCCGCGCTGTTTGACTTCAACCACCCGCTGGCTGGCCAGACCATCGTGTTTGAAGTCCAGCTGATCGGCATTCTGTAATGAGCAACGCTGTGACTGCCCCCGTCGACCCTGTCACCCAAGCCGATGCCGAGGTTCTCTTGGCGCAGCCGCGCGGCTTTTGCGCCGGTGTGGATCGCGCCATCGAGATCGTCGAGCGCGCGCTCGAACTGTTTGGCGCGCCTATCTATGTGCGCCACGAGATCGTGCACAACGCCTATGTGGTGAGCGATCTGCGCAACAAGGGCGCGGTGTTCGTGCAGGAGCTGGATGATGTGCCGGTGGGCGGCACGGTCATCTTCAGCGCGCATGGCGTGTCGCGCGCGGTGCGCGAGGCAGCCGAGGCGCGCGGCCTGCGCGTGTTCGATGCGACGTGCCCGCTAGTGACGAAGGTGCACGTTGAAGTCTCGAAGATGCGTGCCCAGAGCTTCGAAATCATCATGATCGGCCACAAGGGTCATCCTGAAGTGGAAGGCACCATGGGCCAGGCCAACGACGGCATGTTGCTGGTCGAGTCCGTTGAGGATGTTGCGCATCTCGTGGTGAAGGACCCGACGCGCCTGGCGTATGTCACCCAGACCACGCTGTCGGTGGACGAGACGCAAGAAATCGTGGCGGCCATCAAGGCGCGCTTCCCGGCCGTGCACGAACCGAAGAAGCAGGACATCTGCTATGCCACACAAAATCGCCAGGACGCCGTGAAGTTCATGGCGCCACAGGTTGAGGTGGTGATCGTGGTTGGCAGCCCGAATAGCTCCAACTCCAATCGGCTGCGCGAACTGGCGGAGAAGCTGGGGGTGCCTGCCTATATGGTGGATACGCCCGAACAGGTGAAGCCCGAATGGTTGGCTGGCAAACGCCGCGTGGGTCTGACGGCTGGGGCTTCGGCGCCGGAAGAGCTGGCCCAGTCGATCGTCGACCGGCTCAAGGCATTGGGCGCGCGCACCGTGCGTCCGCTGGACGGTATTCAGGAAAACATGTCCTTCCCCCTTCCGAGGGGACTTCAAATCAATTGAATGCCTTTATGTAAATACCCACTTAACAACCAAAAAGAAGTGCACAAAGACAGTGCGCCCTAATGCGGTGCATAAAGCGCTTTTGGATCATCGCCGGCCACTCTAACCAGAGTGGCCGTTTCTTTTTGTGCATCGCAAAAACGACTTCAACACCCGCGAAGCCTTGATTTACCGTGTGTATCGCCCGCTAGGCCGCATGGCTACGGGGTTTCCCCTAGTCTGGCACGGTTCTTGTTATGACCATTCGCCTATCGCGAATGCCTGCGCGAAATGACGCCTGTTTGGGCATTGGGGAAAGCCCGTAAA
>CBJMVH010000048.1:0-33570 GCA_966433195.1 uncultured Ralstonia sp. | reverse complement strand
TCCCTTCGTCGGTGAAGTACACGCCCACGCCCAGATTCACTTTGGTGCTGCGGGTGTCGGCGTTGAAGGCTTCATTCAGGCCCAGGATGGGGTCGCGCGGGGCCAGTTCGACGGCGGAGAAAAGCGACATGAGATGTGTCTCGATCGGTTGGTTCGGAATTCGGTGGAGTGCTGCAGGCGGTGCGCCGCGAGCGGTCGACAGGGCTGCCGACGCCGAATGCATGAAGCGGGCACAAGACCGAATTGTACCGAATACAGGCTCTAATCGCCTGAAAAATCCTTGCAGAACAGGGGCCTAAAGCGTTTGAGCGGCCGCTACAGATGCGCTCGACCGGGCGCTTAAACGATTGCTGGAGCGGCGCGCTACACTAGACGATTGGTTGCAATTGCCGCTTTTGCCCCCAACTGCTGGGACGCGCAAGTCACTTCTCCCGCCCGCCGCCATGACCGATCTGAGCCAAGTCCCCAGCCCGCACGACGAGTCGAAGTTCGTCACGTTCGAGGGCTCGCCGTTCCAGTTGTACCAGCCGTACCCGCCGGCCGGCGACCAGCCCGAGGCGATCCGGCAACTCGTCGAGAACATCGAAGACGGCCTCTCGTACCAGACGCTGCTGGGCGTGACGGGCTCGGGCAAGACATTCACCATGGCCAACGTGATCGCCCGGGTGGGGCGCCCGGCCATCGTGTTTGCGCCCAACAAGACGCTGGCGGCGCAGTTGTATTCGGAGTTCCGCGAGTTCTTCCCGCGCAACGCGGTCGAATATTTCGTCTCGTACTACGACTACTACCAGCCCGAGGCCTACGTGCCGCAGCGCGATCTCTTCATCGAGAAGGATTCGTCGATCAACGAGCACATCGAGCAGATGCGGCTCTCCGCCACCAAGAGCTTGCTGGAGCGCCGCGACGTGGTGATCGTCGCCACCGTGTCGGCCATCTACGGTATCGGCAACCCGAGCGAATACCACCAGATGATCTTGACGCTGCGCGCAGGCGACAAGGTCAGCCAGCGTGACGTGATCGCGCGCCTGATCGCCATGCAGTACACGCGCAACGAAACGGATTTCCAGCGCGGCACCTTCCGCGTGCGCGGCGACACGGTCGACATCTTCCCCGCCGAACACGCCGAGATGGCCGTGCGGCTGGAGCTGTTCGACGATGAAGTCGAATCGCTGCAACTGTTCGACCCGCTCACCGGGCGCGTGCGGCAGAAGATTCCGCGCTTCACGGTGTACCCGTCGAGCCACTATGTCACGCCGCGCGAAACCGTGTTGAAGGCCATCGAGACCATCAAGGTGGAACTGCGCGAGCGGCTCGATTTTTTCTACAAGGAAAACAAGTTGGTGGAAGCGCAGCGGCTGGAACAGCGCACGCGCTTCGACTTGGAGATGCTGCAGGAGCTGGGCTTCTGCAAGGGCATCGAGAACTACTCGCGGCACCTCTCCGGCGCGGCACCGGGCGAGGCACCGCCCACGCTCGTCGACTACTTGCCGCCTGATGCGCTGATGTTCCTGGATGAATCGCACGTGCTCATCGGCCAGCTCAACGGCATGTACAACGGCGACCGCGCGCGCAAGGAAACGCTGGCCGAATACGGCTTCCGCCTGCCATCGGCGCTCGACAACCGGCCGCTCAAGTTTGCCGAGTTCGAGACCAAGATGCGGCAGGTGACGTTCGTCTCCGCCACGCCGGGGGATTACGAAAAGAAGACCGCCGGTACGGAAGTCGTCGAGCAGGTCGTGCGACCCACGGGGCTGGTCGATCCGACCATTGAAGTGCGCCCGGCCACGACGCAGGTCGACGATCTGCTCTCCGAAATCCACCTGCGCGTGGAAGCCGGCGAGCGCGTGCTGGTGACCACGCTCACCAAGCGCATGGCCGAGCAGTTGACCGAATTCCTCTCGGAGAACGGCGTCAAGGTCCGCTACCTGCACTCCGACATCGACACCGTCGAGCGCGTGGAAATTATCCGCGACCTGCGCCTGGGCACGTTCGATGTGCTGGTCGGCATCAACCTGCTGCGCGAGGGGCTGGATATTCCCGAGGTGTCGCTGGTGGCGATTCTCGACGCGGACAAGGAAGGCTTCCTGCGCGCCGAGCGCTCGCTCATCCAGACCATCGGGCGGGCGGCGCGGAACGTGAACGGCACCGCCATCCTCTACGCGGACCGCATCACCGATTCGATGAAGAAGGCCATCGGCGAAACCGAGCGCCGCCGCGCCAAGCAGATCGCCCACAACGAAGCGCACGGCATCACGCCGCGCGGGGTGGTCAAGCGCATCAAGGACATCATCGATGGCGTGTACAACGTGGACGATGCGCGCGCCGAGCTGAGGGCCGCGCAAGAGGCCGCCAAGTACGAAGACATGAGCGAGAAGCAGGCTTCCAAAGAGATCAAGCGCCTGGAAAAGCAGATGCTCGACCACGCCAAGAATCTCGAATTCGAAAAGGCGGCGCAGGTGCGCGATCAACTCGCCAAGCTCAAGTCGCAGCTCTTCGGGGCCAGCGGCGAAGACCATATCGTCCCGGCCGCCTGAACTGCGCGGCCGAGTTGGTTGTCGGATGTCCCGCCGCCTCGCCAAGGCCGGCGGTGATTCCGTGTTGACACAATTTCAATCCATTCTCGGGCGCCGCGCGTCGCCCGACTGGGGAACTGGCACGTTATGCCGACACGGCGGCCGTCACTGCGGCTGCCCTCGGGCGTACGTGTCTGCTATCAAGGGAGTTCGATGTTCAATTTCTTGCTCAATCCGTGGCGCAAGTGGCGCGCTTCCCGGCACGCCAGCCACCAGCTCGATGCCATCCTGGCGCAGTTCCAACCCACGCGCAGCCTGGCCGAACGCAATGAATGGCTGATCGAGTTGGCCTACTGGCTGCGCCGCGCTGACCGGCCCGTGGGCGCTGCGTCCGAATCCTGGCGTTATGCACGCCTGCGTTACCTGCTGCAGGTGCTGGAGAACAACCCGGAGCTGGCCGCCCGTGTGGGCCAGACGCTGCGCACCATCGTGCAGGACAACGATCCGGTGTCGCTGTTGTGCGATACGGGCCTGTCGTCGCGCTCGGGCTTCTGGGGCGAGCTCATTGACCGCTGGCAGACGCGCTTTCTGCCGCCCGCGCCGAATCAGCCGCAACTGGCGGCGCTGTTTGCGCTGCTGTTTGTCGGCAAGCACGACGCACAGTGGGTCGATGGCCTGGATGATGAGCTGGTCACGCGTCTGCACACGCTGTTCCGCGCGGGTCTGAACGAGGCGGAAGTGCCTGCGGAAGAGCCCGCCCGCCAGACACGCCTGGAGCGCAGCCTTGGCATCAGCATCCAGATTTTGGTCAGCCAGGTGCGGGCGGCCGGGTTGTCACGTGGGATCCGCACCCGCATGGACTACGCCGAGATCACCGACTCGCCGTTCTATCGATTGGCCGATGCGGCCAACGCCATTTTTCTCGAGCGCTCCGACGAGGCACCGGCCAGCCCCGAAAGCCTGACGCAGCAACTCAATTACTTCCGTGCCGTTGTGGACCACTGCCGCAACGCCACGGCCAGCGTCTATCAGCACCTGGATGAGAACGGCGTCTCCGTCGAGGTGGTCTTTCAGGTCGAACGCATGAAGGCGTGGCTCGGCCGCATCGACCTGCTGCTCACCGCCTGGGCCGACGCCCGCGCCTCACGCCGCTTCGTGCATCTGACGGCCGAGCTGGTGTCTGCCAGCCAACACCGCCGCAGCGTGGGGTATCTGGTGCGCTCCACGTTTGCCGACCTAGCACGCAAGGTGGTGGAGCGTTCCGCAGAAACCGGCGAGCACTACATCACCCGCGACGGCAAGGAATATGGCGCCATGGTCAAGGCCGCAGCCGGCGGTGGCGTTGTGACGGTGGCCACGGTGTACCTCAAGTTCTTCATCGTCGGGGCGCATCTGGGCAAGATCGCCGAAGGGTTTTTGGCGGGGCTGAACTACGCCGTCAGCTTTCTCGGCATGCACTTCGCGCACTTCACGCTGGCGACCAAGCAACCGGCGATGACGGCGCCTGCGCTGGCACACCGGCTCGACCAGGTCGGCCGCCCCGAAGGGCTGAACCGCTTCGTGGACGACACCGTCGCCATGATCCGCACCAATGCCGCCGCCATCGTCGGCAACCTCGTGGCGGTGGGGCCGGTGGCGTTTCTGGTGCAGTGGGTGGCAGGGCGGTTCTTCCACACCAATCTGATCTCGCCCGAGAAGGCGGTGGCGACCATTGATTCGTTCTCCATCCTCGGGCCGACGGCGCTGTATGCCATTTTCACGGGCGTGCTGCTGTGGGCGTCGAGCCTGGCCTCCGGTTGGGCTGACAACTGGTTCGCGCTGCACCGGGTGCATGACGTGATTGCCTACCACCGCCGGCTGCGCTTCATGGTGGGTGAGCGCCGCGCGCTGCGCATCGCCAACTTCTGGAAGCGCAACCTCTCGGGCATCGTTGGCAACGTATCGCTGGGCTTCATGCTGGGCTTGGCGCCGGAGATCGTGTCCTTCTTCGGGCCGCACGTGGAGGTGCGCCACGTCACGCTGTCCACGGGCTCCGTGGCAACGGCGGTGGGCGTGCTGGGCCCGCAGGCCATGCATACCAGCGCGTTCTGGCTGGCCGTGGCAGGCATTGCGCTGATGGGCGTGCTCAACGTGCTGGTGTCGTTTGCACTGGCGTTCAACATGGCGATGCGCTCGCGCAACTTGCGCGGCGTCGATCGCCGGCGTGTGACTGGTGCGGTGTGGAAGCGCATCCTGCGCGATCCGCTGTGCCTGTTGGTGCCGCGTGCGCCGACCGAGGTTACGCCCCCGGGCAGCACCAGCAACCCGGTCTGACACTCGTCCGGTGGCGCTCAACGGCTCGGCCACGGAGCAAAAAGCGCCAGCGCCGGACGTCCAGTACTCCGGCGTCGGACTTCAAAGCGCCGACGCCGGAGGTCCAGAGGACCGACGATGCAGCTACTAGGTGCGCGCCCGAGGGTTTGAGGTCCGACGCCGGACCTATTTGGTGCATGCGTGAGAGTTTCAGGTCCGACGAAGGAGCGCTGCGCTGCAATGGCGCGGTTCACAAACGCATCGGCGGCGTTCCGAACCTCATCATTGCGGCTCAGGACATCTGTGCAGCCAGCGCGGCAATCTCACTGCGGAAGGGGATGGACGGCTGCGCGCCCAGCCGCGTGACCGACACGGCCGCTGCCGCTTGGCCAAACTGAATCGCGGTATGCGGCGCTGCGCCTTCGGCCAACGCCGCAGCCAGCGCGCCGACGAAGGTATCGCCGGCGGCCGTGGTGTCCACGGCCTCTGCGCTCGGGGCCGGCAGCAACAGCCGTGTGGCGGCATCGACATAGGCAATGCCGCGTGCGCCCAGCGTGATGATCACGTGCCGGGCGCCTTGTGCGTGTAGGTCTGCGGCGGCATCCAGCGCAGCTTCGGGGGAGTCGACGGGGCGGGCCGTGAGCAGCGCCGCTTCGGTTTCATTCGGGATCAGGAAGTCGCAGGCGGCCAGCCAGGGCGTGGGCAACGGGCCGATGGCCGGCGCCGGGTTCAGGATGACCGTTTTGCCAAGCTGCCGGCCGAGTTTGAGCGCGCATTCCACCGCGTCGGGTGGGGATTCCAATTGGCAGACGATGACCCGGGCACGCTCGAACGCGGCACGCTGAGCTTCGATCATCGTGGGCGTGAGCAGCTCGTTGGCGCCCGCCACGATGACGATGGTGTTCTGCCCGCTGTCGGCCACCGTCACGCAGGCGACACCGGTCGTGACGCCCGCGTGGGCCGACACCATTGCGGTATCCACGCCTTCGCGGTGCAAGCCATCGCGCAGGGCGATGCCGTGGGCGTCGTCTCCCACGCAGCCGAGCATGGCGACACGCCCGCCCAGGCGGGCCGCAGCCACGGCCTGGTTGGCGCCTTTGCCCCCCGGGATGGTTTCCAGAGCAGGCCCCGCAACCGTTTGCCCGGGCGACGGCAAACGAGGCGTACGGATGACCAGGTCCATGTTCAGGCTGCCGACGATGAGCACGTCGGCAGCGGCGTGGGCGGAAGAGGCGGAAGGGCGCTTGGCCACCATGGCGAGACTACGTTGAGAGAGCGGGAATGGGCTGGGCTGGGCCGGGTCGGCTGTCAGGCAGCGCGGGCAGGGCGTGCCGGTTCGGCGGTCGACTCGCGCAGCGACAACCGCGGCGGCAGCACGATGCGGCGGGGCTTGCGTTCATCCACCGGGTGGCGCATGGCGGCGTCGGTCAGCTGTTGCAGCAGCGTTTGCGCCGTGGTTTCGCCAAGTTGTCGGATCGACTGGCCTACGGTGGACAGCGCCGGATAGACGTAGCGGCTCAGTTCGATGTCGTCAAAGCCGATGATCGATAGCGCCTTCGGGACCGGAATCCCCAGCTCGGCGGCGGCACGCAGCGCGCCGATGCCCATCAGGTCGTTGCTGGCGAAGATGGCGGTTGGCCTGTCGTTGTCCGTTCGGCTCTCGGTCAGCAATTGACGCGCAGCCCGATAGCCGCCAGGGCTGGTGAAGTCGCCCTCCGCCACGCGGGCGGAGGCCTCCGGCACACCGGCTTCACGCAGGGCGCGGTGAAAGCCCGCCAGACGGCCTGCCGTCACGCTCAGGTCCGCCGGCCCGCTGATGCACGCAATGCGCCGGTGGCCGAGGTCCAGCAGGTGCTTGGTGGCCATGTGGGCACCTTCTTCGTGGTCGACCTGTACCTGGTCGGCCTGGATGCCTTCGGTCGGGCGGTCGACCATCACGACGGGCAGGGCGGATTCGCCCAGCGCGTCGATCAGCGAGGTGTCGGGCCCGGCGCTGCTGACGATGATGCCGTCCACGCGCTTTTCCATCAGCACGCGCAGGTAGTCGCGCTGCTTGCGGGGGTCGTCGTCGGAGTTACACAGGATGACGCTGTAGCCGGCAGCGGCGCAGACGTCTTCAATGCCGCGCGCCAACTCCGCAAAGTAGGGGTTGGTGGCCGTGGGCACCAATACGCCGATGGTGCGTGTGGTGCGGTGCTTGAGCGAGCGCGCCACGGCGCTGGGCACGTAGCGGGTGGCGCGGATGGCCTCTTCCACGCGCTTGCGCGTTTCCGCGTTCACGGGGCGCGTGTTGTTGATGACATGCGAGACGGTGGTGAACGAAACCCCAGCCAACGCTGCGACGTCCTTGATCGTTGCCATGTTGAAGCTCCCTGTGTCGTTCTAGTGTGTGGTGACCCGGTTGCGCCGGGTTCGATAGGTATCCATGACCACGGCGGCCACGATGACCGCGCCCGTGATGATGCGTTTGGTGGGCTCCGAAGCCCCGATCTGTGCGAGGCCCGATTCGAGCACCGAGATGATCAGCACGCCAAACAGCGTGCGCACCACGGAGCCGCGTCCACCCATCAGGCTGGTGCCGCCGATCACCACGGCCGCAATCACCTGCAATTCCATGCCGACGCCGGCGTTGGGGTCTGCCGCTTCCAGGCGCGACACCTGGAACAGCGCGGCCAACCCCGACAGCAGCCCCATCAGCGCGAATACTGCGATCTTGTAAGGGCGCGGGTTCACGCCCGCCAGCCGCACTGCCTCTTCATTGGTGCCGATCGCCACCAGGTAGCGGCCGAACACCGTGCGCACCAGCGCGATCTGCCCGATGACCGTGATGGCCACCGCAATCAGGAACGATGGCGCAATGCCGAGCGCAATCGGGTTGGCGAGCCAATCGACCGCGCTGCCGATATATACGGTACGCGAATCTGTCAGGCTGTAGGCAAGGCCACGCGCCATTTCCAGCACGCCAAGCGACACGATGAACGACGGAATGCCCCAGTGCACCGTCACTGCGCCCGTGAGCGCACCGGCTGCCGTGGCAAGCAGCACGCCGGCGAGCGCCGCCGGCAGCAGACCCCAGCCGAACTTTGTCATGGCAATCGACAGCACCGACGCCGCCAGCGCCAGCACCGACCCCACCGAAAGGTCGATCCCTCCAATCATCAAAATGAATGTCATGCCCACGGCCATCACCAGTAGATCGGGAATCTCATTGGCGATGGTTGTGAACGTGGACACCGAGAAGAACGTGGGCGACAGCGTGCCGAACAGCGCCAGCATGGCAACCAGCGCCGCAAGCAGCCCGCCGATGGCGCCAAGCGAGATGCCCAGCGCGGCACGCGTGCCGTTCGGGGTGGCGGGCGAGGGCGGCAGGGTGGAGTCAGAGCGCATCCGCGGTCTCCGGAGACGATGGGGAAGCCGGCGAGTCGTTGTCCGATCCGCCGGACTCACCGAAAGCAGCGGCGAGCAGGGCGTCCTGGCTCCAGCCACCGCGTAGGAAAATGTGGGTGAGCCGTCCGGCGCGCATCACGCCGATACGGTCGCACAGCTGCATCAGTTCGCGCAGGTCGCTCGACACCACGACGAGCGCCTTGCCGCGCGCGGCCAGCCCATCGAGCAGCGCGTAGATGTCGAACTTGGCGCCTACGTCCACGCCGCGTGTGGGTTCGTCGAACAGCAGCACGGGCGTGTCACGCTCCAGCCAGCGGGCGATCGCCACCTTCTGCTGGTTGCCGCCGGACAGTTCGCCCACGGGCTGCTCGGGCCCGCCGCAGCGGATGCGCAGCGCGCCGATGTGCCGCTGCGCCAGCGCACGTTCGCGCGCGGGTTGCAGCCAACCATGGCGTGTCACGGTCGCCATGTTGCCCAGCGCGATGTTGGTGGCGATCGGCAGGCTGAGCATCAACCCTTCGTCCTTGCGGTCTTCGGTGAGCAGGCCAATGCCGTGGCGCACCGCGTCGCCGGGGGAATGAATGCGTACGGGTTTCAGCGGCGAGCCCACCTCGACGGTGCCGGCATCTGCCCGGTCTGCGCCGAACATCAGCCGCAGTAGCTCCGTGCGTCCCGCGCCCACCAGGCCGGCGATGCCGAAGATCTCGCCCGGCGCGACCTCAAAGCTCACATCGCGCACGGCCGGCGCACGTGTGAGGCCGGTCACGCGCAATGCGGGCGTACTGCCGCTGGACAATGGCACGCGCGGCGCGCGCTCGCCTGCCGAGGCGTCGCCGTCAGCCGGTACCGCGCGCCCGACCATCGCCTGGATCAGCGCGTCTTGTGTGACGGTCGCGGCCGGCGCATCGGTGATGAGCTTGCCGTCACGCAGCACGACAATGCGGTCGGCAATACGCGCCAGTTCATCCAGCCGGTGAGAGATGTAGATGATTGCGACGCCTTCGCGACGTAACGCGTCGATGCGCTCGAACAGCGTCGCGCTTTCGTGCGCGCTCAGCATGGCGGTCGGCTCATCGAGGATCAGCACGCGGCAGGCGCTGGCCAGCGCGCGCGCAATCTCGATCATCTGCCGGTGGCCGATGCCCAGCGTATGCACGGGCGTCCATGGGTCGAGCGCGAGCCCGACGCGCGCCAGCGCCTGTTCTGACTGGCGCTGCAGCGTAGGCCGATCCACGAAACCGAGCTTGCGCGGCAGCTCACCCAGGAACAGGTTTTCGGCCACCGTAAGCGTCGGCACCATGCTGAGTTCCTGCAGCACCATGCGCACGCCCAGCGCCTCCGCCGCGTTGCGCGAAGCCGGTGCGTACGGTGCGCCCGCCAGCGACATCGAACCCGATGTCGCCGTTTCCAATCCGCAGAGGATCTTGGACAGCGTGCTCTTGCCCGCGCCGTTCTCGCCCGTGAGCGCAAGCACCTCGCCGGCGTGGACGTCGAGATCGATCTCACGTAACACGGGCGCGGCGTAGTGCTTGCTGACGGCAGAAACACGTAGCAACGGGGTGCGCGAGGCGTGGGTGGCAGACATGGCTGGCGGCGGCTGGCCTGTCAGGCGCGTTACGAGCGCGTCACCAGGTTGACCGGCGTCTCGACAACACCCGACAGCTTGGCCTGCGGTGTTTTGCTGATCAGCGCCTTCAGGGCGGTCTCGATGCCGTAGACGGCTTGCTGATCAGCATGCTGGTCTGCCGTGGCCGCAACGCGCCCATCGGCGAGCATGGCCTTGATGGCCTCGATATTGTCGTACCCGCCAATCAGCACCTTGCCGATCTTGCCGGCGGCGCGCACCGCAGACACAGCGCCGATCGCCATGTTGTCGTTGCCGCACAGCAGGGCCTTGAGCTCAGGGTGGGCGCGGAGCATGGCCGCCGCCACCTTGTTGCCCTTGTCGATTTCCCACTCGCCCGATTGCACGCCGACGATCTTGAGCTTGGCGGCTTCCGCGGCATCCTTGAAGCCGGCGGTGCGCTGCTGCGCATTCGTCGTCGTCGGAATGCCCTCAATGATGCCCACCGCATCGCCCGGCTTGAGCGACTTGGCGACGAAGTCACCCACCAGGCGCGCGCCCTTGCGGTTGTCCGGGCCGACGAAGGGCACGTTCAGTCCCTTCTCCTTGAGCGCCGCCGGGTCCAGGCGGTTGTCGATATTGATGACGAGGATGCCCGCATCGACGGCCTTCTTGACTACCGGCACCAGCGCCTTGGAATCGGCCGGCGCCAGCACTAGCGCATCGACTTTCGACACGATCATCTGCTCGACCAAGCGGATCTGGCCGCCGGTGTCGGTTTCATCACGAATGCCGTTGGCCAGCAGCGTGTATTCCGAGGCGTGTTCCTTCTGGTGCTTGCGCGCGCCGTTCTCCATGGTCAGGAAGAACTCGTTGGCAAGCGACTTCATCACCAGCGCCACTTTGGGCGGCTGGTTAGCGGCGCGGGCCAGGGAAAACGGCAGCGGAAGTGCAAAGGCTACGGCAGAGCCCGCGCCAAGTTGCAGCGCGCGGCGACGGCGGATATCCATGGTGTCTCCTCCAGGAAGGGGCCGATCTGAGGTGGATTGCTGGCGTCGCTGCCCTAACCCATTCAAAAGGAGCATCGCGCCGCAGTGTTCGCAAACGTTTGCGTATCCAGTAGTCTCGGCTGCCGCGTAACAAAAGTCAATGGATTTAAGTTGGCCGCGACATAAGTGGAAACCCGTATGGGCCGTGGTGGCGCATGACGTTCACAAGGTGCGCTGCACGATGCGGCGTGATAGCCCTATCCGACGTGGTTGATTGTTTTGGTCCACAATACGGCCTGCCGCGCGCCTACCCGACGCAGTTCCCAGCCGAACGGGCTCTGCAATCCCCTTGCTGCGACGCGGAATCCCCCGACGCCTTAGTTGACCGATTTTGTCGGGTTCCTTTATACTTGAGCAAAACGATCAGGTATTTCCCCGACGCCCATGAGATTGACCACCAAAGGCCGCTTCGCGGTCACCGCCATGATTGACTTGGCGCTGCGCCAAGAGCAGGGTCCGGTCACGCTGGCCGGCATCAGCCAGCGCCAGAAGATTTCGCTGTCGTATCTGGAGCAGCTCTTTGGCAAGCTGCGCCGTCACGAAATCGTGGAAAGCGTGCGCGGCCCCGGCGGCGGCTACAGCCTCGCGCGCCGTGCGGATGACGTCACAGTGGCCGACATCATCATCGCCGTGGACGAACCGCTCGATGCGACGCAGTGCGGTGGCAAGGGCAATTGCGGCGAAGAACACAACGGCCACGCCGGCCGCTGCATGACGCACGACCTCTGGGCGACGCTCAACCAGAAGATGGTCGAGTACCTCGACTCGGTGTCGCTGCAGAATCTGGTTGACCAGCAACGCGAGCGCCAGCCCGACGTGATTCAGGACATGCGCGAAGCCCGTCCGGCCCGTCGCGAACGCACGCCGGCCCGTGCTCGCGGTGCAGATACGCCCGCCACTGCGGTACCGGCAGAGCCGGTGAAGCGCGCGCCGCTGGTCAATTCTGTTTTCAGCCTGGCGCAGTCGTGATTGCATGATTGCGCCAGCGTGAGGTCCGGCCAAGACGCCGACCCCGCACATAGAACATCGCCCCCCACACAAGGCAGACAAAAGATGAGCACCCTGCAACTTCCCATCTACATGGACTATTCCGCGACGACGCCGGTGGACCCGCGCGTGGTCGACAAGATGATCCCGTACCTGCGCGAAAGCTTCGGCAACCCTGCCTCGCGTAGCCACCCGTTTGGCTGGGAAGCCGAGAAGGCCGTCGAAACCGCACGCGAGCAAGTTGCCGCGCTGGTGAACGCCGACCCGCGTGAAATCGTGTGGACGTCCGGCGCCACCGAATCCGACAACCTGGCGATCAAGGGCGCGGCCAATTTCTACAGCAGCAAGGGCAAGCACATCATCACCGTCAAGACCGAGCACAAGGCCGTGCTGGATACGACGCGTGAACTGGAGCGCCAAGGCTTTGAAGTGACGTACCTGGACGTGAAGGACAACGGCCTGATCGACATCGAAGTCTTCAAGCAAGCCATCCGCCCGGACACCATCCTCGCCTCGGTGATGATGGTGAACAACGAGATCGGCGTCATTCAGGACATCGAAACGCTCGGCGAGATTTGCCGCGAGAAGGGCGTGATCTTCCACGTCGATGCCGCGCAGGCGACGGGCAAGGTCGAGATCGATCTGCAGAAGCTGAAGGTTGATCTGATGTCGTTCTCGGCACACAAGACGTATGGCCCGAAGGGCATCGGCGCGCTGTACGTGCGTCGCAAGCCGCGTATCCGCATCGAAGCGCAGATGCACGGCGGTGGCCACGAGCGCGGCATGCGTTCGGGCACGCTGGCCACGCACCAGATCGTCGGCATGGGTGAAGCCTTCCGCATCGCCAAGGAAGAAATGGCGACCGAGAACGAGCGCATCCGCATGCTGCGTGATCGCCTGTACCGGGGCCTGAACACGATGGAAGAGGTGTACGTGAACGGCGACATGGAAGCCCGTGTGCCGCACAACCTGAACATCAGCTTCAACTTTGTGGAAGGCGAGTCGCTGATCATGGCGATCAAGGACGTGGCCGTGTCGTCGGGTTCGGCTTGCACATCGGCCTCGCTGGAGCCCTCGTATGTGCTGCGCGCACTGGGCCGCAACGACGAACTGGCCCACAGCTCGATCCGCTTCACGGTCGGCCGCTTCACCACGGAAGAGGAAATCGACTACGTGGTCGAACTGCTCAAGAGCAAGATTGGCAAGCTGCGCGACCTGTCTCCGCTGTGGGAGATGTACAAGGACGGCGTGGATCTGAACAGCATTCAATGGGCAGCGCACTGAGCGTCTACCAGCAACGATCAAGAGAGGTGTGAAATGTCTTACAGCAATCAAGTTCTGGACCACTACGAAAACCCGCGCAACGTCGGCTCCTTTGAAAAGGGCGACGACACGGTCGGCACCGGCATGGTCGGCGCACCGGCGTGTGGCGACGTGATGAAGCTGCAGATCAAGGTGAACGAGCAGGGCGTGATCGAAGACGCGAAGTTCAAGACCTACGGCTGCGGCTCGGCCATTGCCTCGTCGTCGCTGGTGACGGAGTGGGTGAAGGGCAAGACGCTGGATCAGGCACTGGAAATCCGCAACACGCAGATCGCGGAGGAACTGGCGCTGCCGCCGGTGAAGATCCACTGCTCGATCCTGGCCGAAGACGCCATCAAGGCGGCCGTGGCCGACTACAAGGAAAAGCACGGCGCTGCTGCCGAACAGAAGGTGGCTTAAGCCATGATCACCCTGACCGACAAGGCTGCGCAGCACGTCTCCCGCTACCTGACCCGTCGCGGCAAGGGCGTGGGCCTGCGCGTGGGCGTCAAGACCACGGGTTGCTCGGGCTTGGCTTACAAGCTCGAATATGCGGATGAGATTGCCGCGGAAGACCAGGTGTTCGAAACCAACGGCATCAAGGTGATCGTCGATCCGAAGAGCCTGCCGTACATCGATGGCACCGAACTGGACTATGCACGCGAAGGGCTGAACGAAGGCTTCCGCTTCAACAACCCGAACGTGAAGGACGAGTGCGGTTGCGGCGAGTCGTTCCGGGTGTGAGCGGACCAGTTTGAAGCAAGCGATTGTCGGTTTTGAGCGGGACGAGGAAGGCCACTGGGTCGCCCGTCTCGCCTGCGGGCACGGGCAGCACATGCGCCACGATCCGCCCTGGCAGCAGCGGCCCTGGACGGAAACCGAAGCGGGGCGCGCGAGCAAGATCGGCGTGGTGGTGGAATGCCTGAAGTGCGATCGGGGCGAACCGGTCGAGTGAGTAACACCAAGGCAACATCAAGGCGGCTGGGCCGCTTTTTTTATTCATGAATCCTGCGAGTACGCATTTCTCTCTCTTCGGCCTGCCCGAGCATTTCGAGGTCGACGACGACGCGCTGAACGCTGCGTACCGCACCGTGCAATCGCAGGCGCATCCGGATCGCTACGCGCACGCGGGCGATGCCGAGCGACGTGTCGCCATGCAATGGGCCACGCGTGCTAACGAGGCGTATCAGACGCTGCGCGACCCGCTCAAGCGGGCCACGTATCTGCTGCATCTGCGCGGTATCGACGTGCAGGCCGAGAACAACACGGCCATGCCGCCCGCGTTTTTGATGCAGCAGATGGAGTGGCGCGAAGCGTTGGGCGACGCCAAGGCCGAACGCAACGTGGATGCGCTGGACGATCTGCTCGGCATGCTGCGCAAGGAAAAGCGCACGCGCTATCAGGCGCTTTCGGGCCTCCTCAACGGCGACGGCAACAACGCTGCCGCCGCCGACGCCGTACGCCAGTTGATGTTCATCGAGAAGATCGAACGCGACACCGCCGAGGCCATCGACCGTCTGGAAGACTAGAACCAACACGAGACACCCCATGGCTTTACTGCAGATTTCCGAACCCGGCGAATCGCCCGCACCGCACCAGCGCCGTCTGGCGGTGGGCATTGACCTGGGCACGACCAACTCGCTGGTGGCGTCCGTGCGCAGCAGCGTGCCGGAAGTGTTGCCCGACGATCAGGGCCGCCCGCTGTTGCCCTCCGTGGTGCGCTATCTGCCGACCGGCGGTGCGCATATCGGCTACAAGGCGCAGGCCGAGGCCGTGCGCGACCCCAAGAACACCATCGTCTCGGTCAAGCGCTTCATGGGCCGCGGCCTGAAGGACGTCGCCCATATCGAGAACACGCCGTACGACTTTGTCGACGCACCCGGCATGGTGCAGTTGAAGACCGTGGCTGGGGTGAAGAGCCCGGTGGAAGTGTCGGCGGAGATTCTCGCCACGCTGCGCCAGCGCGCGGAAGACACGCTCGGCGACGAACTCGTCGGTGCCGTGATTACCGTGCCGGCGTACTTTGACGATGCGCAGCGCCAAGCCACGAAGGACGCCGCCAAGCTGGCCGGCTTGAACGTGCTGCGCCTGCTGAACGAGCCGACCGCCGCTGCCATCGCCTATGGCCTGGACAACGCGGCGGAGGGCGTCTACGCGGTCTACGACCTGGGTGGCGGTACGTTCGATATCTCCGTGCTGAAGCTCACCAAGGGCGTGTTCGAGGTGATGTCGACGGGCGGGGATTCCGCGCTCGGCGGTGACGACTTCGACCAGCGCATCGTCTGCTGGATCGTCGAACAAGCTGGCTTGCAGCCGCTCTCAGCCGAAGACACGCGCTTGCTGCTGAACAAGGCGCGCGCGGCCAAGGAATGGCTCTCCACCGCCGACAGCACCGAGATCGACGCGATGCTCTCCACCGGCGAGACCGTGCACCTTGTGCTGACCGCCGAGACCTTTGCCGAGCTGACCGCCACCCTCGTGCAGAAGACGCTGTCGCCCGTGCGCCGCGCACTGCGCGATGCGGGCGTCACCGTGGAAGACGTGAAGGGCGTGGTGCTGGTGGGCGGCGCGACGCGCATGCCGATCATCCGCCGCGCCGTGGGCCAATTGTTTGGTCGCACGCCGCTGACGAACCTCGACCCGGATCAGGTGGTCGCCATCGGCGCGGCCATGCAGGCCAATCTGTTGGCCGGCAACCGCGCGCCGGGCGAAGACTGGCTCCTGCTTGACGTGATTCCGCTGTCGCTGGGCGTGGAGACGATGGGCGGCCTGGTGGAGAAGATCATCCCGCGCAACAGCACGATCCCCGTGGCGCGCGCGCAGGAATTCACCACCTTCAAGGATGGCCAGACGGCCATGGCGATCCACGTGCTGCAGGGCGAGCGTGAACTGGCGAGCGACTGCCGCTCACTGGCGCGCTTCGAGTTGCGCGGTATTCCACCGATGGTGGCGGGCGCGGCGCGCATTCGCGTGACGTATCAGGTCGATGCCGATGGCCTGCTGTCGGTGGCCGCACGCGAGACGGTGTCGGGCGTGGAAGCGTCGATCACGGTGAAGCCGTCGTACGGGCTGGCCGACGACGACATCGCACGCATGCTGCAAGAAGGCTTCCAGTCTGCCGAAGACGACATGCGCCGCCGTGCGTTGGCCGAAGAGCGCGTCGAGGGCGAGCGTCTGCTTGAAGCCCTGTCGCACGCGCTGGAAGCCGATGGTGATCTGCTGTCGACGGAAGAGCGTGCCGCCATCGATGCCGAAATCGCCGCGCTGCGCACCACCATGCAGGGCGAAGATCATCGCGCCATCAAGGACGCCGTGGATGCGCTCTCACACGGCACCGACGAATTCGCCGCGCGCCGCATGGACCGCGGCATCCGCAAGGCGCTGGCCGGCAAACGAATCGAGGAGCTTGGCTGATTGCCGGTTGCGTCCTTCAACACACTTATCGAACGAGTTTCTTCATGCCACAAATCGTTGTCCTGCCTCACGTCGAGTACTGCCCGGAAGGGGCCGTGATCGAAGCCAAGACCGGCACGACCATCTGCGACGCGCTGTTGGGTGCCGACATCGAGATCGAGCATGCGTGCGAAAAGTCGTGCGCCTGCACGACCTGCCACGTAATCGTGCGCGAGGGCTTCAATTCGCTGGATGAGGCTTCCGAGAAGGAAGAAGATCTGCTCGACAAGGCCTGGGGCCTGGAGCCGAATTCGCGCCTGTCGTGCCAGGCCAAGGTGGCCGAAACGGACCTGACGGTCGAGATCCCGAAATACACGATCAACCACGCCAAGGAAAACCACTGAGCCGCGCGGCCAACGGTGCCGGCAGTGGAAAGGGAGCCTCATCATGAAATGGAACGATATCCAGCAGATCGCGGAAGCGCTGTACGACAAGTACCCCGACGTGGATCCGACGCGCTTGAACTTTGTCGACTTGCACAACAAGGTCGTCAGCCTCGACGGCTTTGACGACGACCACAAGCGTGGCGGCGAGAAGTTTCTCGAAGCGATTCAGCAAGCGTGGATCGACGAAGCGGAATAAGCGCGTATCCCAACGCGTATGCATGAAAAAAACCGGCCCGAAGGCCGGTTTTTCTTTTGGTGCGACGTGGATACCGGATCAGCCAGCCACCAGCGAGCCGTCTTCGATATGCACGCGGTCACCCGGCTGGAAGCCCGGGGCAGCCTTGTAGGTGAAGCTGCGGTTGGTGCCATTGTCCATGTGCACGTTCACGCGGTATTGGGTATCGCGGCTGTAGTAGTTCTCCGCCACATGACCGCCGTAACCACCTGCCAGCGCGCCGCCCACCGTAGCCAGCGTGCGGCCATTGCCGCGACCGACCTGATTACCCAGCAAGCCACCCACCACGGCACCTCCGATCATGCCAAGACCCGTTTCCTTACCCTGCGTCGTGATCGGGGTGACCGACGTTACGCGGCCGGCGTACGGGCTGGCTGATTGACGCGGTTGGGTTTGCGCGTAGTGCGGGCTCGTCGACGGAGCACGTTCAGCGTACGACGGCTCACGAGTACGTGCCGGGGCTGGGGCTGGCGCCACGTTCTGCGCCGGATACGGCGCCGCTTGATTCGGTTGCGTCGTCTGGCCCGGAGCAGCCAGCGCCATCGGGGCGGATGCGCCAGGCATCGCTGCGGCAGATTGTGCGGCGACGTTCGGGTCGGTGCTGCCTTGCGTGGCCTTGGATGTCGGCAACACACCGGTGATGGCGGCCACCGCCGTCAGACTGGCAATGATCACGGCCACAGCGGCCGTCGCCATCAGCGGATGCATACGGCGTGAAGACGGAGGCACTTGCCCCGGCGACGTGCCGCCGTATTGTTGACCTTGGTTCGATTGGACGTTGTTGTTCATCATCGCTCTCCTACGCCGTGATCGGTTCGGCGTTTTGATGATCACAGTGTGGTCCATTGCCCAAACGGATACCGTTTTAATTTGTAAGCATCTGTAGCTGCGTTTTCTCCTTAAAAATCAGGCAGTTGGCGTGTTTTGATACATGGTGTGTCGCCGAGCGGATGTTACAAACAGCGGGGTGGGCGCAGGAATTGTCAGGCGCGCGCCCAACAAAAACGCCCCCGAAGGGGCGTTCTTATCAGGCTGGCTTTCGAGCCGGATCAATCTTCGCGGCGCAGGTGCGGGAAGAGGATCACGTCGCGGATGTTCGGGCTGTCGGTCAGCAGCATGACCAAGCGGTCGATGCCGATACCGCAGCCGCCCGTCGGAGGCATGCCGTATTCCAGCGCGCGGATGTAGTCAGCGTCGTAGAACATGGCTTCCTCGTCCCCGGCGTCCTTCTGCTCGACCTGCTTGCGGAAGCGCTCGGCTTGGTCTTCCGCGTCGTTCAGCTCCGAGAAGCCGTTGGCGATTTCGCGGCCGGTGATGAACAGCTCGAAGCGCTCGGTGATGCCCGGCTGCGTGTCCGATGCGCGTGCCAGCGGCGACACTTCGACCGGGTAATCGATGATGAAGGTCGGCTCCCACAGTTGCGATTCGGCCGTTTCTTCAAACAGCACCAGCTGCAGCGTGCCGAGGCCGGCGTTCAGGAACTGCGGCGCGTTGGTGTCGATCTTGAACTTCTTGAGCTCGGCACGCAGGAACTCGACGTCAGCCAGTTGCGCATCGGTGTACTGCGGTGCGTACTTCTGGATCGCCTGCGTGATCGTCAGGCGGTGGAACGGCTTGGACAGGTCCAGCTCGCGGCCTTGGTACGTGAGCGTGGCGGTGCCCGAGGCATCGATCGCAGCTTGGCGGATCAACTGCTCGGTGAAGTCCATCAGCCAGCGGTAATCCGTGTAGGCCGCATAGAACTCCATCATCGTGAACTCGGGGTTGTGTCGCGGCGACACCCCCTCGTTACGGAAGTTGCGGTTGATTTCGAACACGCGATCAAAGCCGCCGACGATCAGACGCTTCAGGTACAGCTCGGGTGCGATGCGCAGGAACATCTGCATGTCCAGCGCGTTGTGGTGCGTGATGAACGGCTTGGCCGCGGCGCCGCCCGGAATCGGGTGCAGCATCGGCGTTTCCACTTCCATGAAGCCGTTGCCGGCCATGAAGTTGCGCAGCGAGGCCATCGCCTTGGTGCGGGCGCGGAAGGTGTCGCGCGTTTCCTTCGAGACAATCAGGTCCACATAGCGCTGGCGGTACTTCACTTCCTGATCGGCCAGACCATAGAAGTCGCCCGGCAGCGGACGCAGGCTCTTGGAGAGCAAACGCAGTTCCGTCACGGCCACAGACAGTTCACCGGTCTTGGTCTTCATCAGCGTGCCACGGGCGGCCACGATGTCACCCAGGTCCCACTTCTTGAAGCTTGCGTAGACGTCTTCGCCCACCGCGTCGCGGCTGATGTAGAACTGGATGCGGTCGGTGCTGTCCTGCACGGTGGCAAAGCTGGCCTTGCCCATTACGCGTTTGAGCATCATGCGGCCGGCCACCGCCACCTGCACCGGTTCGGCTTCCAGTGCGGCCTGTTCGAGCGCGTCGTACTTGGTGTGCAGATCGCCAGCGTGGTGCGTCGGGCGGAAATCGTTGGGGAAGGCGACGCCTTGCGCGCGGATCTCGGCCAGCTTCTCGCGGCGCTCGGCGATGATCTTGTTGTCATCCTGCGCTGGCACGGCGGCGTTCGATTCGGCCGGGTTGTTCTGTTCGGTCATGGTGGTGATGAGAGGAGAGTCTTTGTCAGGCGCGGCGGGTGCGGATTAGGCGTAGTTGCGCAGATCGTCGATCTCGGTCGCGCCAAAGTCGGGGCGGGCGAGGTAGGCAGCGATGCGTGCGGCGGCGTCTTGCGGCGAAACCAGCTCGCCATGCGCGTGCAGATCGCGGAAGCGCTGCACGCCGGCAAAGTCGGCGCCACGGATGGTGCGTTGCATGTCGGTGTCGATCACGCCCGGGGCCAGCGCCACGGCGCGCACGCTGGCATCGCCATCTGCGTTGATGGCACGCACGAACATGTCGAGCCCTGCCTTGCCCGTGCAGTACGCAGCCCAACCGGCGATCGGCCGGCGCGCGGCGCCGGACGAGATCGCCAGCACGCGGCGCTGTGCGTCCCAGCCGGCGGTACCGCGCAGCAGGGCAGCGGTCAGCGCCATCGGGCCGGCCAAGTTCAATTGCAGGTGCGGCAGCAGGGTATCGGCGCGCAGCGTGTCGATGGTGCCGATCGGCTCGACCGCACCGGCGTTGAGCACCAGCGTCACATTCGCAAAAGAGGGTAGGGCGGCCAGCGTTTTGGTCATCCAAGCCTCGGCGGCGTGCGCGTCGGACAGGTCGACCTGGTGCCAGTCGAGCGTCACGCCGGCAGCGGCGGCTTGCGCGCGCAACTCAGCGTTGTCGCCACGTGCTACGCAGATCAGCCGATGGCCGGGCTGCATCAACGCCTGGACCAGCGCGGCGCCCAGGCCGCGCGAGGCGCCGGTCAGGATGAACAGGGACGTGTCCGCCATCGTGCTTGCCCTTGGGTTAGACGCCTTGCTTCAGGCTGGCCTGGATGAAGGGGTCCAGATCGCCGTCCAGCACCTTCTGCGTGTTGGAGATTTCTACGTTCGTGCGCAGATCCTTGATGCGGCTCTGGTCCAGCACGTACGAGCGGATCTGGTGACCCCAGCCCACGTCGGTCTTGGCCGCTTCTTGCGCGTCGGCAGCGGCCTGGCGCTTGCGCAGTTCGTGCTCGTACAGACGCGACTTCAGCATCGTCATCGCTTCCGCGCGGTTGCGGTGCTGCGAGCGGTCGTTCTGGCACTGCACGACGATGCCGGTCGGGATGTGCGTGATCCGCACGGCCGAATCGGTCTTGTTGATGTGCTGGCCGCCCGCGCCGGATGCGCGGTACGTATCGACGCGCAGGTCTGCCGGGTTGACCTCGATCTCGATCGAGTCATCCACTTCCGGGTACACGAAGATCGACGAGAACGATGTGTGGCGACCACCCGCCGAGTCAAACGGCGACTTGCGCACCAGGCGGTGCACGCCGGTTTCGGTGCGCAGGAAGCCGAACGCGTATTCGCCCTCGACCTTGATCGATGCGCTCTTGATGCCGGCGACATCGCCTTCGGATTCTTCCAGTACTTCGGTCTTGAAGCCCTTGCGCTCGCAATACTTCAGGTACTGGCGCAGCAGCATCGACGCCCAGTCGCACGCCTCGGTGCCGCCGGCGCCGGCCTGGATGTCGATAAAGCAGTTGGCGGCGTCCATCGGGCCGGAGAACATGCGGCGGAATTCCATGTCTTCGACAATGGCGCGCATGCCGGCGGTGTCGGCCTCGATGGCCTCGATGGTGTCGTCGTCGCCTTCTTCGCGGGCCAGCTCGAACAGCTCGGCGCCGCCGGTGAGGTCTTCGTCGAGCTTGGTCAGGGCCAGCACGACGGTTTCCAGCGATTTTTTCTCGCGGCCCAGTTCCTGGGCGCGTTTGGGGTCGTTCCAGACCTCGGGGTTTTCGAGTTCCTTGTCGACTTCAACTAGACGTTCAGATTTGACGTCGTAGTCAAAGATACCTCCGAAGGTCGTCGGCGCGCGACTTCAGGTCGGCCAACGTGTTCTGGATGGCATTGAGGCGTTCTGCTTCCATGGTGCAAAAATCCGGTCGGAAACCGGAAATTATAGCGGAATCAAGGGGTTCCCCGCCTGCACGGGCCTGGAAAAGCCGTGTTTTGGAAGAGATTTGTACGCCCCATCTGGCGCCCGGCCGGGCTTCGGTTAGCATGACGCCCACTTCCCGTGGTTTTTGGCGTTGCCCAGATGATCATCCGCTCGCTGCTCGATACCGATCTGTACAAATTCACGATGATGCAGGTGGTGCTGCATCACTTTCCCGGTGCGCACGTTGAATACCGCTTCAAGTGTCGCAACGCCGGCGTTGATCTCGTGCCGTTCATCGAAGAGATCCGCGCGGAGATCCGCCATCTCTGCACCCTGCGCTTTACCGATGCCGAGCTCGATTACCTGCGTGGCTTGCGCTTCATCAAGAGCGATTTCGTCGATTTTCTCGGTCTGTTCCACCTCAACGAGAAATACATCGAGGTGCGGGCCGCGCCCAGCAACGATGGGCAGATCGAGATCGTCATCGCCGGGCCGTGGCTGCACACGATCATGTTCGAGGTGCCGGTCCTGGCCATCGTCAACGAGGTCTACTTCAGCCGCACGCAAAGCCACCCCCAGTGGGACGAAGGCAAGCGTCGCCTGACCGATAAGCTGGGCTCGCTGATGCGCCCAGGCCTGGAGGCGTGCCGCATCGCCGATTACGGCACGCGTCGCCGTTTTTCGCACACGTGGCATGAGCACGTGCTGCTGGAGACGCGTACGCAACTCGGCGCGCAGTACGCCGGCACCAGCAACGTCTACTTCGCCATGAAGCACAACATGACGCCGCTGGGCACCATGGCGCATGAATACCTGCAGGCCTGTCAGGCTCTGGGCCCGCGCCTGCGCGATTCGCAGACCTTCGCGCTGGAGACCTGGGCCAAGGAATATCGCGGCGATCTCGGCATCGCGCTGTCGGACACTTACGGTTTCGACGCCTTCCTGCGCGATTTCGACATGTTCTTTTGCAAGCTCTTCGACGGCGTGCGGCATGATTCCGGCGACCCGTTCGAGTGGGGCGAACGCATGCTCAAGCATTATGAAGACATGCGAGTCGAGCCAAAGTCCAAGGCGCTGATCTTCTCCGACAGCCTGGATATGCCCAAGGTAATCGGCCTGTACGAGCGCTTCCATGACCGCTGCAAGCTGGCCTTTGGCGTGGGGACCAACCTGACCAATGACCTGGGCTACACGCCGCTGCAGATCGTCATCAAGATGGTCCGCTGCAATGGGCAGCCGGTCGCCAAACTGTCGGATGCACCGGAAAAGACCATGTGCGACGACCCGGCATACCTGACGTACCTCAAGCAAGTCTTTGGCGCACAGTAGTTTTGCGTGCAATCGGGCTCACGCCGGCGCCAAATAAGTTTCAACTGCGCCGGCCGCGAGCCCGCCGTTGTCCCGGCAGGCGGCTCGTATAATCGACCGATCTTTCGGAGCCGCCATGGAATCACGACCGGATACCCCCGCAGACCCGCTCGACACGAGCCGCGCCCGCGACGCCATCTTCGCGCGCATCCGCAATGCGCAGCACCGTCCGGCGAAACCCACGCAGGGCGAACGCGATGCCGTGGCGGATTACCTGGCGCGTCATCCGGCAGGCCCGCGCCCGCCTGTTCCCGAAGATGTTGCCGCGCACTTTGCGGAACAGGCGTTGAAGATGGCGTCTACGCTGGAGTCGGTCGCCACGCTGGCTGATGTGCCGGCTGCCGTCGCTGCCTATCTCTCAGGCCTGGGCCTGAAGCCGAGCGCTGTGGCGTGGACCACGCTGCAATCCCTCGATTGGGCGGCTGCCGGCATCAACGTCGAATTCCGCCCGCCGGTGCGCGAGGCGCAGGCCGACCAGGATCACGGCGATCTCGTCGGCATTACCGGCTGCTTCTGCGCGATTGCGGAAACGGGCTCGCTGATGCTGTTGTCGGGGCCGGAGACCGTGGCTTCCACGGCGCTGCTGCCCGAGACGCATATCGCCGTGGTGCCGCGTTCGCGCATCGTTGCCCACCTGGAAGATGCGTACGCGCTGGTACGCGCGGAGCGGGGCGAGCTGCCGCGTGCCACCAACGTCATCAGTGGGCCGTCGCGCACGGGTGATATCGAGCAAACCATCGTGTTGGGCGCCCATGGCCCATACCGCGTTCACGTGATCGTTGTGACAGGCGCCTGAACGCCCCTTGAGTTGGGTTCATTGGCCCTGTTGCGCTGTCAAACATGTGTGGACGTTTTCTGAGCAGCGCGACCTAGGCGTTTACACTGGCGTCTTTGCCCGTGAGGCGCGCTTGGCTTGGCTGCGCGCCGCTGCTAAGGAGAACGCCCACGTGAAACGCCTCTGGCCCCTTGTCTTCCTGTTTGTCTGTGGTTTCGCGCGTGCCGCTGATGTGAATGGCGCCGAGTTGCCGCTGTGGTGGGGCGTGCCGTTCGCGGGCATTCTGCTGTCGATTGCGATCGCACCGCTGGTGGCGCCCAAGCTGTGGCACGACCACTACGGCAAGATTGCTGCCGCATGGAGCTTGGCGTTTCTGGTGCCATTTGGCATCGGCTTTGGCGGCGAGGCAGCAGTCGCTTCTGTCATTCACGCGGCGCTTGCTGAGTACATTCCGTTTATCGCGTTGATTGCCGCCTTGTACGTGGTGGCAGGCGGCATCTGCATCCGCGGCAATCTACACGGCACCCCCAAGCTCAACACGGGTTTGATCGCACTCGGTACGGGCCTGGCGAGCATCATGGGCACGACCGGTGCAGCCATGCTGCTGATCCGCCCGCTGCTGCGCGCTAATGAGGCGCGCCGGCATCGTGCGCATGTCGTCGTGTTCTTTATCTTCCTGGTGGCCAATGCGGGTGGGGCGCTCACGCCCCTGGGGGATCCACCGCTGTTCCTCGGTTTCCTGCAAGGCGTCGATTTCTTCTGGACTACGCAGCACCTGTGGCGCCAGACACTGATGATGTGGGTGTTGCTGCTCGCTGTCTTCTTTGTCATCGACAGCTACTACTACCACACGGGCAAGGAAGATCTGCCCAACATCACCGACGCCACGCCGGACGAGGCCGGCCCGCTGCGCTTCGAGGGCAACATCAACTTTGTGCTGCTCGGCGGCATCCTGGGCCTGGTACTGATGAGCGGGCTGTGGAAACCGGGCATCGTCTTTCACGTGATGGGCACCGAAGTGCTGCTGCAGAACGTGGTGCGGGATGTTGGCCTGGTCGCCATTGCCTTGCTCTCGTTGTGGCTCACGCCCGGCAGCGCACGCTCGGGCAACGAGTTCAACTGGGAGCCCATCCTGGAAGTGGGCAAGCTGTTTGCGGGCATCTTCATCACCATTGGCCCCGTGATTGCGATGCTCAAGGCGGGCGTGGATGGCCCGTTTGCCGCGATCGTGAATCTGGTGAACGACGGCACCGGCCAGCCAAACAACGCGATGTATTTCTGGGCGACGGGGCTGCTGTCATCCTTCCTGGATAACGCGCCGACGTACCTCGTGTTCTTCAACACCGCCGGTGGCGACGCGCAAATGCTGATGAGCGAAGGCGCAGCCACGCTGGCCGCCATCTCCGCAGCGGCGGTGTTCATGGGCGCCAATACGTACATCGGCAATGCGCCCAACCTGATGGTCAAGGCCATCGCCGAAAGCCGTGGTTTGCAAATGCCGAGCTTTTTCGGCTACATGCTGTGGTCGGTGGGGATTCTCGTGCCGATCTTTGTTTTGATGACTTTCGTGTTCTTCCGCTAGAGATGCCCGGCAAACCTACTGTGCACCCCGAGATTGCCCCTGCGATGCTCACCGTACACGTGTACGGTTGCGCTTCTCCGGCCAACCGCGGGGCGCTCGCTACGGTTTTCCGAGCATCTCAAACCCAACGGATTTGGAACGTATGAAACCCGGAATCCTTGTCACCCGCGCGATGTTTCCTGAAGTGCTGGAGCGCCTGCGGGACACCTTCGAAGTGATCGACAACCAGGCGGATGTCGTCTATCCGCCCGAGGCATTGGCCGAGCGCTTGCAAGGCCGTGTGGGCTTGCTCGCCAACGCGGCTGACACCATCAACGCCGAGTTGATCGCCCGTGTACCCACGCTGCGTGCGGTCGCCAACATGGCCGTTGGCTATAACAACCTGGACCTCCCGGCGATGACGCGCGCAGGCATTCTGGCCACCAACACGCCGGACATCCTCACCGAGACCACTGCCGATTTCGGCTGGGCCTTGCTGATGGCCGCTGCGCGCCGCGTGTCGGAATCCGAGCGTTGGCTGCGCGCAGGGCAGTGGAAGCGGTGGACGTACGACGCGTTCCTCGGCGCCGAGGTGTTTGGCAGCACGCTGGGTATCCTCGGCATGGGCCGCATCGGCCAGGCGCTGGCGCGGCGGGCGAGCGGCTTTTCGATGCGGGTGATCTATCACAACCGCAGCCGCCTCGCGCCCGAGATCGAGCAAGACACGCGTGCCACGTACGTGAGCAAGGCGGAACTGCTGAAGCAGGCCGATCACCTCGTGCTGGTGCTGCCGTATTCCAAGGAAAGCCACCACGCCATTGGCGCGGCGGAGTTGGCGCAGATGAAGTCGACGGCCACGCTGGTCAACCTGGCACGCGGCGGCATCGTCGACGATGCGGCGCTGGCGCAGGCACTGGCGGACAAGCGCATCTTCGCAGCCGGCCTGGACGTGTATGAAGGCGAGCCGAAGGTGCATCCGGCGCTGCTGGAGGCCGAGCACGTCGCGCTGACACCGCACATCGCCAGCGCCACGCACGGCACGCGCTTGGGTATGGCGAACCTGGCGGCCGACAACCTGATTGCCGCGCTGGGCTTTGGCCCGCATGCAGGGCAGCCGCCCAACTTGTTGAACCCGGACGTGCTGACGGTGCAGCGCGCCTCTTCCTGATCGAAACCCTCTATGGATTGGTTGGCTTTATTGACGCTGCTGGGCGTGGTCTTGGTGGCGGTGCTGTGTGTGCTGATCTGGCGCGGTATGTCGCGCCCGGCAGCCGACGATGTGTCGCCGATGCTCGCCGCCTTGCGCGATGAGCTTGCGCGGGGCAACGAACGCGTGGAGCGCGAGCTGCGGGGCGAAATCGCAGAGACGGCCCGCATCGGGCGCAGCGATGTGACGCAACAACTCGGGCAATTCCAGCAGGTGCTGGCCACGCAGCTCACCAGCGTCGCCACGCTGCAGAACAACCAGATCGATACGTTCGCGCAGCAGCTCACCAAACTGACCGAGACGAACACGCAACAGCTTGAAGCTGTGCGCCAGAGCCTGCAGCAGCAGGCTCAGCAGGCCCGCGAAGAGCAGGGCAACGCGCTGCGCCGCTTCGGCGAGGCCATGCAGCAGCAGCTCGCCCAACTCGGCGAGGGCAACGAACGCCGTCTGGCAGAAGTGCGTGCCACGCTGGAGCAAAAGCTCAAGGACATCGAAGCGAACAACGCGACCAAGCTCGACGAGATGCGCCGCACCGTCGACGAAAAGCTGCACGCCACGCTGGAGCAGCGCCTGGGCGAGTCGTTCAAGCTGGTGTCGGATCGTCTTGAGCAGGTGCACCGCGGTCTGGGAGAAATGCAGGCGCTGGCCCAAGGTGTCGGCGATCTGAAGAAGGTGCTGACCAACGTGAAGACGCGCGGCACATGGGGCGAAGTCCAGCTCGAGATGCTGCTCGAACAGATGCTGACGCCCGAGCAGTACGACAAGAACGTCGAAACCGTGCACGGCACCGGCGCGCGCGTGGAGTTCGCCATCCGCCTGCCCGGCAAGACCGATGTGGACCGTGATGCCACAGTTTGGCTGCCCATCGACGCCAAGTTCCCCAAGGAGCAATACGAACGCTTGCTCGACGCACAGGAGCGTGCCGATGTGGAGGCCGCCGCTGCCGCCAGCCGTGAGTTGGAAGTGGCGGTGCGCAAGGAAGCGCAGACCATCCACGAAAAGTACATCGCGCCGCCGGCCACCACGGATTTCGCCATCCTGTTCCTGCCGACGGAGGGCCTCTATGCCGAGGTACTGCGCCGTCCTGGCCTGACCGATGAGCTGCAGCGCAAGTTCCGCGTGACGGTGGCGGGGCCGACCACCCTCACAGCCATCCTGAACAGCCTGCAAATGGGCTTCCGCACGTTGGCGCTGGAGAAGCGCTCCAGCGAAGTGTGGCAAGTGTTGGGTGCGGTGAAGAGTGAGTTCGGCAAGTTCGGTGATGTACTGGCCGCCACCAAAAAGACGTTGGAGCGTGCGGTCAGCAATATCGAGCAGGCCGAAGTGCGCACGCGTCAGATGAACCGCAAGCTCAAAGCGGTGGAAGCCCTGCCGAGCGATTCCGCGCAGAGCGTGCTGGGGTTGGAAACGGCGCCGGCGTTGAATGGGCAGGATGATGAAACCGAGGCCGAGTAAAAGCCGCGGGCATCAGCAAAAGCAAAGGGGCGGAAATTTCCGCCCCTGTTTTTTTGTCGCTGACTTGGATCAGGCTTCTTCCGGCACGTCGCGCAGGGCGATCTCGATACCGCCGAATCGCGCGGCCACCCAGTTATAGGCGTGGCAACCCAGCCAGAGCGCGCCAAAACCAATCAGCGCGTTGAGAATCAGGCCACTCAAGATGGCAATCGCCGGTAATTCGCCAGTGCGAACAAAGCCGGTAAAAAAGACCAACCCCACGATCGGGAGCGAGAAGCACAGGTACACCAACATCAGCGCACGCGCGGTGTGGGCCGGGTGGAGGTAAACAATCTCCTGTTTCGTCATGGCATTACTCAAACGTGGGCAAGCTCAAAGCATTCAAACTGGCGCAAAGTGTAGCGAATCGACCGACGCGCCGATACCCGCGCCCAGAGGGTGACGCAAAAAACCGACAGCGCATTGCACTATCGTGGGGCGGGATCTCGTTACACCAGGCCGTCGAAGAGCAGGACCTGTACCGCGTCCCCTGCATTGACTTGGCCCTGCTCATGCCCGAGCACGACAAAACAGTTAGCCTCGCTCATGGAGCGCAGCACGCCAGAGCCCTGTTGACCGGTCAGGCGCACTTCCAGTTGCCCGCGGTCATTCAAGGCGGCGATGGCGCGTTGGTATTCGGTCCGCCCGGGGCGCTTGCGGATGGGTGTTGCGCTGATGGCAGGCACCAGTGGTGGGCCGGACTCGGTGGCGCCCATCATGCGCAGCAGCGCGCCGCGCACGAAGTGATAGAACGTCACCATGACCGCCACGGGGTTGCCCGGTAGGCCAAACAGGAAGGCTCCATGGTCGTTCCGGCCGCTCGCGCCATTCGATGTGATGCGCCCGAATGCCATGGGCCGCCCGGGGCGCATGGCGATCTTCCAGAACGTCACGTCGCCGAGCTTGGCCATCATCTGCTTGGTGTAGTCGGCCTCGCCGACGGAAACGCCACCCGACGTGATGATGGCATCGGCATTGTCGGCGGCGGTGCGGAAAGCCGCTTCCAGCGCGGTGGGGTCGTCCCGTACGACGCCCATGTCAAGCAGCTCCACGTCAAGGCGCGAGAGCATGCCATGCAGCGTGTAGCGGTTGGAGTCGTATACGCAGCCGGCGTCGAGCGGTTCGCCGATGGAACGCAGCTCGTCGCCGGTAGAAAAGAACGCTACGCGCAGCTTGCGGCGCACAGGCACTTCGGCGATGCCCAGCGAGGCGAGCAGCCCGATGTCGGCGGGGCGAAGGATGCGGCCGGCGGACAGTGCGGCGCTACCACGGGCGAGGTCTTCGCCCCGCAGGCGGCGGTTGTCGCCTGCGCGCACGGCATCGCGGGCAAAGCGGACGGAGGTACTGTCGCCATCCGTGCCCTGTGTGAATTCCTGCGGGATGACTGTGTCGCAGCCGGCGGGCATGACGGCGCCGGTCATGATGCGTACGGCCTCGCCCGCGCTCGGCACGCCGTCGAAGGCAACGCCTGCATATGCGGTGCCGATGACTTTCAGTGCGACCTCACCATCGCCGCGCGCCAGTTCGGCGCTCGAGAACGCGAAACCGTCCATCGCGGAGTTGTCATGCGAGGGCACGTCGATGGAGGAGAGCACGTCTTCGGCCAGCACGCGATCGAGCGCACTGCGAATCGGCACGTGTGCAATGCCGCTCACGGGCTGCACGAAGCCTCGCATGATGGCTTGGGCCGTTTCCACGGGCAGCGCGTTCGGATCGTAATCGGACAGGCAGGAGACGACGGAGGCGAGGGTGGTCATGGCGAGAGTGAATGCATCTGCTGCGCTCTAGCGGCGCTCGGCCAGCGTATGAAGTTCTGCCAGCGTGTTGATATTGGCGAAGGCGGCGCTGTCGTCAAACAGCACCTCTACGGTGGCGTGGCGGGCGGTCCAGGTTTCGATCTTGCGCCCACCGCCTTGCAGGTAGGCAGTCAGGTCATCGGCCAGCCGCGCATCGATCAAACAGAATACCGGCTGCACTTGCCGTCGGGGTTGACCCTGCTCATCCGGCTCCATCGTGATGGGCATGGCGATTCGCGCGTCGGCCTCTTCCAGCGCCTGGGCCAGTTTGCTGGCCAGGTCGGTGGGCACGAACGGCGAATCGCACGGGGCCGTCAACAGAAAGCGCGTCTGGCATTGCTCCAGCCCCGCCAGGATGCCCGCCAGCGGCCCTGCAAAATCCGGCACGGAATCCGTCACCACCGGCACGCCGAAGGATTCATAGGCGGCCAAGTTGCGATTGGCGTTGATGAGCACGTGGTCGACCTGCGGCGACAGTCGCATCAGCGTGTGCATCGCCATCGGCGCGCCGCGGAACGTCTGCAGACCCTTGTCGACGCCGCCCATGCGGCTGCCCCGGCCGCCGGCCAGGATCAGGCCGGTAATGTCGGATGTGGAAATCATGTGAAGTGAAACGGCCGGCCGTCAGCCGCCGATGTAGGACATTTCGATGCGTCGTCCAGCCGATGCCGGCGCTTGCCCGCTGGCGCGCAGTTCGGAGTAGCGGTCGGCGCGGCCTTGCCAGATCGTGCGGATGGCATTGGACAGCTCCATGTCGCTCGCGCCGCCACGCAGCAGGGCACGCAAGTCAAAGCCTTCCGTCGCAAACAGGCAGAGATAGAGCTTGCCTTCCGTCGACAGCCGCGCGCGGGTGCAGTCGTGGCAGAACGCCTGCGTGACGCTGGAGATCACGCCAATCTCGCCCGCGCCATCTGCGTAGCGCCAGCGCTCGGCGGTTTCGCCGTTGTAGTTGGCGCTCAGCGGCTCCAGGGCGAACTCGGTCGACAGCCGTTGGATCACCTCCGCCGACGGCACCACGGAGCGCATGTCCCAGTGGTTGGTCGTGCCCACGTCCATGTACTCGATAAAGCGCACGATGATGCCGCTGCCCCTGAAGTAGCGCGCCATCGGCACGATCTGGTCGTCGTTATCGCCTTTCTTGACGACCATGTTGACCTTGATCGGCGCCAGCCCGACCTGGTGCGCGACTTCGATTCCGTTCAGCACCTCGCTGACGGCAAAGTCGACATCGTTCATGCGGCGGAAGGTCGCATCGTCGATGCCGTCGAGGCTCACGGTGACGCGGCTGAGGCCGGCGTCCTTGAGCGACTGCGCCTTGCGTGCGAGCAGGGCGCCATTGGTCGTGAGCGTGATGTCCAGCGGTTTGCCCTCAGCCGTTGTCAGGCGCGCGAGCATTTCCACCAGGCGTTCAATGTTCTTGCGCAGCAGCGGCTCGCCGCCAGTCAGGCGGATCTTTTCGACGCCGTGCTGGATGAACAGCCGCGCCATGCGTTCGATCTCTTCAAACGACAGCAGCTCGGAGTGCCGCAGGAACCGGTAGTCCTTGTCGAACACATCCTTCGGCATGCAATAGACGCAGCGAAAGTTGCAGCGGTCCGTCACCGAGATCCGCAGGTCGTGCAGGCGCCGGCCGCGCGTATCGGCCAGCCAGCCTTGCGCCGGGACGAGCGTGTCCGGCACGGGAGGAACCGTGGCGCGATGGTGCTGACCATCGCGCAGGTCATAGATGGGGATGACGGTTTCAGTCATGTCGTGGTGCGGTGCGTCAGCCCATGGGGCAGGACGGCTGCGCTCGATACAACGTCGAGTGTAGCGCAGCGCCTGTTCCGCGCGGGCGACAGGGTTTCCTACCGCAGGTGTCGCGCACAGGAAAAAGGGCGGCCGGAGCCGCCCTTGCAATGCGCCAGCGGTTGCCCGCCGGGAACATCACTGATTGCTTACTGCTGGTCTGTACCGGCCGCCGGGCGGTGAGTTTCGACCAGGATCATCGGGCCTTGCTGGACCGGCGGCAGCGGCTTGCGCTCACGCGGTACGCGCGGCGGCGTGACGGCGCGGGCGGCTTCGGCTTGCGCGGCTTCCAGCTTTTGCGCATCCGTGTGGACCCACGTCATGCCGGCGTTGTTCAGCACGCTTTGCAGCGTTTCGATGGGCAACGGCGATGCCTGTGCCACCGTGCTCACCGGAGCCGGCACTTCGGCAAACGCTGTCACGATAGCCACGTCAGCCGCTTCGGCCGTCTCCACAGCGGCAGGGGCGGGTGCAGGCGCGGCGACGGGTTCGGTCGGCTGCACAGCGGGCAGGGCGGAGACCGGTGCTACGGCTTCCGTCGTGTGCACGGGCTCGTGTACCACCGGAGCTGCCGGCTCAATCGGCGCGAGCGATGCAGTCTGCACCGGCTCGGTCACGGTCGTGTGCAGCACGGGTTCGACAGGCTGGCCACCTTCCGGCGCAGCATGCACTTCGGCAATGGCGTCCTCCGTGCTTTCCGCGCCTTCGGCTTCGCCTTCCGCACGTACGCCTTCCGCGCCCTCGCGGTCACGGCGATAGCGGTTGCGGCCACGGCGGCCACGGCGGCGGCGTTCTTCACCCTCACCGTTGCCTTCCGCGCCCGGGGTCACGCCTTCAGCCACGACGCCTTCTGCCGGGGCAGCGGTGTCGAGCAGCGGTTGCGGCACTTGCGGCGCAGCCGTCGGGTCGATCAGGTTTTCGGTTGCCACGGCTGCGGATTCCTTGGCTTGTTGATCGCGCTCGCGGTTTTCACGCGGCTCGCGCGGTTCGCGGGCCTCGCGGGGTTCACGACCTTCACGCGGCTGGCGCTCGCGGCGTTCCTGGTTGCGCTCGCGGCGGCCTTGGCCTTCGCCACGGGCTTCCTGGCCCGGCTGCGGCTGACGTGCTTCGGCAGTTTCGCGTGCAGCGCCTTCCACTGGGGCCGGCTGGCGGTTGCGATCGCGGTTGCTGCGCTGGTTGTCGCGTTGGCCTTCGCGTTGACCTTGTTGCTGGCCCGACTGCTGACCATCGCGCGCTTCGTTGCGGTCACGGCCTTGGCGATTACCATCGCGGCCGTTCTGGCCTTGGCGCTCGCTGCGGTCGCCGCGCTCACCACGCTGGCCACGGCCGCCACGGTCTTGGCGGTTGCCACGGTCACGGCGATTGCCGTCTTCGGCACGTTGCTTCGGCGTTTCGGCCGGTGCTGCGACCACCGGCTCGGCCGGCTTGACGCCAAACAGACCCTTCAGCCACGAAACAAAGCCACCCTGGGCCGGCACCGGAGCCGGTGCTTGCGGGGCAGGAGTCGCCTCGGTACGGGGCGGACGCTCGGCACGCGGCACCGACACGGGCGCCGGTTGTTCCGGCGTGATGCCCTTGACGGCGGCTTCCTGACGCGGCTTGGCAGCTTCCTTGCGGGTGCTGTAGGCGGTGTCGGCTTCCAGCTCCTTGGCGGCTTCCTCGGCCATCTTGTAGCTGGCCTTGGTGTCGTCCAGGCGCGGATCATCGTGGCGCAGGCGTTCCAGCTTGTAGTGCGGCGTCTCCAGATGCTTGTTCGGGATCAGCAGCACGTTGACCTTGAAGCGCGTCTCGATCAGGTTGATGTCCGGGCGCTTCTCGTTGAGCAGGAACGCAGCCACTTCCACCGGCACTTGGCAGTGGATCGCGGCGGTGTTTTCCTTCATCGCCTCTTCCTGGATGATGCGCAG
>CBJMVH010000047.1:0-33917 GCA_966433195.1 uncultured Ralstonia sp. | reverse complement strand
GCAAGACAAAGAAAAGTGAGTCGGCCCCGGCAGGGGACGATACAAGGGATGGACCAACAACAAAGAAACCAAAGCCCATCCCAACCCATGCCAACTAGAACAAGAAATACCGCTGCGCCATAGGCAACACCTCAGCCGGCTCGCAAGTCAGCACAGTGCCGTCGGCCACGACTTGGTAGGTCTCAGGATCCACACTGATATCCGGCTGCCAGTCGTTATGAATCATGTCCGCCTTGCTGACAGTACGCGTGCCCCGAACCACAGCCGTGGTCTTAGCCAACCCATACTGCTCCGCCACGCCGGCAGCGGCGGCGGATTGCGACAGAAACGTCAACGAAGTCCGCCCCAACGCCCCACCCGCCGACCCAAACATCGGCCGATAGTGCACCGGCTGCGGCGTCGGAATCGACGCATTGGCATCCCCCATCGCAGCGGAGGCAATCATCCCGCCCTTCAAGATCAGGCTCGGCTTCACACCAAAGAACGCCGGCTTCCACAGCACCAAGTCCGCCCACTTGCCGACTTCGACCGAGCCCACTTCATGCGCAATACCGTGCGTCAACGCCGGGTTGATCGTGTACTTGGCCACATAGCGCTTCACACGGAAGTTGTCATGCCCGCCACGCGCGTCGTTCGGGTCCCCGGCCAGTTTGCCGCGCTGCACCTTCATCTTGTGCGCGGTCTGCCAGGTGCGCAGCACCACTTCCCCCACGCGCCCCATGGCCTGCGAGTCGCTGGAGATCATCGAGAACGCCCCCAGGTCGTGCAGGATGTCTTCCGCGGCAATCGTCTCGCGACGGATGCGGCTCTCCGCAAAGGCGATGTCCTCGGCGATGGACGCATCCAAGTGATGACACACCATCAGCATGTCGAGGTGCTCGTCCAGCGTGTTGACGGTAAACGGCCGCGTCGGATTCGTCGACGACGGCAGCACGTTCGACTCGCCGCACACGCGGATGATGTCCGGCGCATGCCCGCCACCCGCGCCTTCGGTGTGATACGTGTGGATCGTGCGACCCTTGAACGCAGCGACGGTCGCCTCGACAAAACCCGATTCATTCAACGTATCGGTGTGGATGGCGACTTGCGTGTCGGTATCGTCGGCCACGCTCAGGCAGCAATCGATGGCGGCAGGTGTCGAACCCCAGTCTTCGTGCAGCTTGAGGCCGATGGCGCCCGCATCCACCTGCTCACGCAGCGCGCCAGGCAGGCTTCCGTTGCCCTTGCCGAGGAAGCCGATGTTCATCGGATACGCATCGGCAGCCTGCAGCATGCGCTGCATGTACCACGGGCCTGACGTGCAGGTCGTCGCGTACGTGCCGGTGGCCGGGCCCGTACCGCCGCCAATCATCGTCGTCACGCCGCTGTTGAGCGCTTCGTCAATCTGCTGCGGGCAGATGAAGTGGATGTGCGTATCGACGCCACCAGCCGTGACGATCATGCCCTCGCCCGCGATGATCTCAGTGCCAGGGCCGATGACGATGGTCACACCGGGTTGGATGTC
Organism: uncultured Ralstonia sp.; assembly: GCA_966433195.1. Lineage (GTDB taxonomy): Bacteria > Pseudomonadota > Gammaproteobacteria > Burkholderiales > Burkholderiaceae > Ralstonia. The sequence goes on along the minus strand of CBJMVH010000047.1, from coordinate 32,413 downwards.
GGGGTTGCCCGCCTTGCCGATTGCCGAGATGCGGCCGTTCTTCAAGCCGATGTCGGCCTTGACGATGCCCCAGTGGTCGATGATCAGCGCGTTGGTGATGACGGTGTCGGCGCAATCTTTCGATTCGCGCTGGCTCTGGCCCATGCCGTCGCGGATGACCTTGCCGCCGCCGAACTTCACTTCCTCGCCGTAGATGGTGAAGTCGCGCTCGACTTCGATGATGAGGTCGGTGTCGGCCAAGCGGAGGCGATCCCCGGCGGTGGGGCCGAACATTTCCGCATAGGCGCGGCGGTTGATTTTCAATGTCATGTCCGTGCCTCGTTCAGAGCTTGCCCATCACCCGGCCGGCGAAGCCGTAGACCACGCGGTCACCGGCCAGCGCCACGAGTTCAACCGTGCGCTCCTGCCCCGGCTCGAAACGCACGGCCGTGCCAGCGGCGATGTTGAGCCGGTAGCCACGCGTCGCCTCACGGTCAAAGCGCAGCGCATCGTTGACTTCATAGAAGTGATAGTGCGAGCCGATCTGCACGGGGCGGTCGCCGGTGTTGGCGACCGTGACCGTCAGCGTGGCGCGGCCCACATTCAATTCGAGGTCGCCGTCTTGCGGGATGAGTTCGCCGGGGATCATGGTTGCGCTCCCTGCGCTCAGATGGCAGCGGCCAGCAGGCCCGCGCCGTACAGCGCCACGCCCACACCCGACAGACGCGCCAGCCACGCCAGACGCGGTTTCAGTGCGAAGCCCGCGCCGATGCCGGCGGTATGCAGCAGCGCCGTCGCCACGGCAAAGCCGCCAACGAAATACGGGAACATCGCCTGCGCGCCTGCGGGGAATTCCGTGCCGTGCGCATAGCCGTGGAACAGCGCAAACCCACCGCACAGCAGTGCGCCGGCCCACGCGGGCAGTTGCGCGCGTGCGGCGATCAGCAGGCCGAACACCAGCAGCGACGCGGCAATCATCGGTTCAACCATCGGCAGTGCCATACCGCCAGCACCCAGCAGCGCGCCCATGACCATCAGCGCGACGAAGGCGACCGGCGCCCACAGCGCGTCACGCACCGTGCGCGATGCAAGCGCGCTCCACACACCTACGGCCACCATGGCCAGCAGGTGGTCCGCGCCAGTGAGTGGGTGCAGGAAGCCGGCGAGCAGGCTGCCCTCTGCGGTGTGACCCGGGTGTCCAGGGTGGGCGAAGGCGATGGATGCGCCAAACGTGAGCGCGATGGCCGCAGCGGGCCGGACGAAGCGAGACAGGATATGCGTCATGGCAGGACTCATTCGTAGAGGGCGTTTAAACAATCGGGTGATGGACGGTGACCAGCTTGGTGCCGTCCGGAAACGTGGCTTCGACCTGGATGTCGGGAATCATCTCGGCCACGCCGTCCATCACGTCGTCGCGCGTAAGGAGCGTGGCGCCGTAGTGCATGAGTTCGGCGACCGTGCGGCCATCGCGTGCGCCCTCCATGATGGCGGCGCTGATGAAGGCGACGGCTTCCGGGTAGTTGAGCTTGAGGCCGCGGCCCTTGCGGCGCTCGGCCAGCAAGGCGGCGGTGAAGATCAGCAGCTTGTCTTTTTCGCGCGGGGTCAGTTCCACGAGGGGCTCTCTTCGGTGAGGTTCTTTGGAGTTTCAGTCGAGCGGCGTGGGGTCACGTCGCCCACAAACGCAGCGGTCGGCCCGCCACGCCGTGTATCGGTTCGCGCAGCGCCAGCCAGGCTTGGGACAGCAAGGCGCGTGCATCTTCGGACCGGCGTGCGAGCACGCGCAGCAGCAAAACGTTCGGCAATCCAGGCGCGTCCTGCGTGAGACACGTCACGCCAGCGCGCAGGGTGTCGTTGTACGGCAGGTGCTCAGCCATCGCCTCGGCCAGGGCTTCGGTCGCGCCCTCGCCCACGGCCCACAGCGTGCCGACGACATGGAAACCGGCCATGCCCGTCGTCGCGTTCAGCATGGGCGACTGCGCATCAAAGGCGGCGGATTCGATCCACAGCGGCTGGCCGTTGCAGCGCAGTGCCGTGCGCATGGCAATACGGCCTTCGGCCCACGATTCGCCGGCGGCGTGACGGCCCAGCATGGTGGTGTCCCAGCCGATGGCGGTGGCGCCGCGAGCGAGATCCAGCGTCTGCTCGATGATCGGGCACGCTTGGTTGAAGACGATGTTCTCCTGCGGCAGCCAGTCGAGCCGAGCCCCGTCTTCCATGCGGATGGCAACACGCTGCGTGGCCGTGCGGCCGAGCGACTTGTACCACTTGGTCGCGCCGGGCGTAGTCAGCACGGCGTGCGCATCGGCGCCGAGTTCGATGTCGATGTCGAGCACATCACCGCCGGCAATGCCCGCAGGCGGATGCAGCATGACGACATGGCAGATGCCCTCGCCTTCCGGATACAGCGCCTTCTGCACGCGCAGCGGCCCCTGGTGCCGGCACGTGGCAAGCACCGTCCGTGCCTCGCGACGTGCGAATGCCAGACGCAGCGAGGCTTCCCAGGACGCGAACGAATCGGTCTGCGGCGGGACAGGAAAATCGGGATGGCGCATCAGGCGTGCAGCACGGCGGCTAGGAATTTTCTCATCATAGCCAGATGCCGCCGCTTTCGCACTCGACTTTTTGTGCCGGGCGCTCGTGCATCAAACGGCCACCAGATCGCGCACGCCGTCGCTCTCCATGTTGGCGCCTTCGCCCTGAGCGATGACCTCCCCTCGGCTCATGACGACGTAGCGGTCGGCAATGCTGCGGGCGAAGTCGTAGTACTGCTCGACCAGCAGCACCGACATGCCGAACTCGTCTACCAGACGGCGCAACGTGCGGCCGATCTCCTGGATGATCGACGGCTGGATGCCCTCGGTCGGCTCATCGAGGATCAGCAGGCGCGGCTCGCTCATCAACGCGCGGCCGATGGCGAGTTGCTGCTGCTGGCCGCCGGACAGATCGCCGCCGCGCCGCCCCTTCATTTCCTTGAGCACAGGGAACAGCTCGTAGATCGAGTCCGGCACCTTGGATGGCGCGCGCTTGGCGGCCGCGCCGATCAGCAGGTTCTCTTCCACCGTTAGGCGCGGGAAGATCTCGCGACCCTGCGGCACGTAGGCGAGGCCCTGCGAGACGCGCTCGTATGCGGGCAGCTTCTGGATGGCGCGCCCTTCCCAATCGATGGCGCCGCTGGCGGTGGGCACCACGCCCATCAGGCACTTGAGCAACGTCGTCTTGCCGACACCGTTGCGGCCGAGCAGCGTGGTCAGCTTGCCGGTGGGCACTTCAAAGCTGACGTTGCGCAGGATGTGGCTGCCGCCGTAGTACTGGTTCAGTTGAGCAATGGTGAGCATGTCAGCGCCCCAGATACGATTCAATGACGCGCTCATCGCGCTTGACGGCATCGAGCGTGCCTTCGGCCAGGACGCTGCCTTCGGCCAAGACGGTCACACGCCCTTCTGCCCCTGCCAGCGCGGCGACAAATTCCATGTCGTGCTCCACCACCATGATCGAGCACGTGCCGCGCAGGCCATTGAGCAGCGTGGCGAGCTGCATCGTCTCTTCATCGGTCATGCCGGCGACGGGCTCGTCGAGCAGCAACAGTTGTGGCTGTTGCATCAGCAGCATGCCGATCTCCAGCCGCTGTTTCTGGCCGTGCGAGAGCAGACCGGCGGGCCGGTACGCCTCTGCCTCCAGGTGAATACGGCCAAGCGTTTCTTCGATGCGCTGGCGGCCGTCGTTCAGCAAGCGCGCGCGCAGCGATACCCACCAGCGCTTGTCGGCCTTCATCGCCAGTTCCAGGTTTTCCCACACGGTGTGCTGCTCGAACACCGTGGGCTTCTGAAACTTGCGCCCGATGCCGATCTGCGCGATGCGCGGCTCGGTCAGGCGCAACAAATCGATGCTCTGGCCGAGGAAGACGCGGCCCGTGACATCAGCATTGCGTGGGCCGGTCTTGCCGGTGATGACATCCATCATCGTGGTCTTGCCGGCGCCGTTGGGGCCGATGATGCAACGCAGCTCGCCGTGGTCGATGGAGAGCGTGAGTGCGTTCAGCGCGCGAAAGCCGCCAAAGCGCACCGTCACGTCTTCGAGATACAGGATGGCACCGTGCGAGACGTCGATGGTGTCCGGCTCGACCAAGTGGCCCATGCCGGTGGCGGTGCCGGTCTCCGCGCGGTCCGGGAGTTCGGTGAAGGTGCTCATGCGTGGTCTCCGGCGGGCGGTGCGCCTTTGGTGATGGGCTCAGCGGGCGCTTCCGCGTGGAGGAGGCTCTCGCGCCGCAGTTGCCGGCGCAGCGTGCGCAGACCCAGTACGCCATTCGGCAGGTACAGCGTCACCAGCACGAAGATCGCACCGAGTACGAACAGCCAATACTCCGGCACCCACGCCGTCAGCAACGTCTTGGCCCCGTTGACGAGGAACGCGCCGATGATCGGGCCGATCAACGTGCCGCGCCCGCCCACGGCCACCCACACGGCCATCTCGATGGAGTTACCCGGCGACATCTCGCCGGGGTTGATGATGCCGACTTGCGGCACATACAGCGCGCCGGCAATGCCGCACAACACGGCGGAGAACGTCCACACGAAGAGCTTGTAGCCGAGCGGGCTGTAGCCCGAGAACATCACGCGCGCCTCGGCATCTCGGATGGCCGTCACCACGCGCCCGAACTTGGACGTGACGATCGCACGGCAGGCGATGAATGCCAGCACCAGCGCAATGAACGTCGCGACAAACAGCACCGTGCGCGTCGGCAATGCGGAGATGGGGAAGCCGAGGATGCGCTTGAAATCCGTAAAGCCGTTGTTGCCGCCAAAGCCCGTCTCATTGCGGAAGAACAGCAGCATGGCCGCATACGTCATGGCCTGCGTGATGATCGACAGGTACACGCCCTTCACCCGCGAGCGGAATGCGAAGAAGCCGAACAGCCATGCCAGCACGCCGGGCACCAGCACCACCAGCAACATCGCCCAGGCGAAGTGCTCGGTGCCGTGCCAGAACCAGGGCAGTTCCTTCCAGTCGAGGAAGACCATGAAGTCAGGCAAGTCGCTCTTGTACACGCCCTCGCGGCCGATGGAGCGCATCAGGTACATACCCATCGCGTATCCACCGAGCGCGAAGAACAGGCCGTGGCCGAGGCTCAGGATGCCGCAGTAGCCCCACACGAGGTCGAGCGCCAATGCCGCGAGCGCGTAGCACATGATCTTGCCGATGAGCGTGAGCGCATACGCCGACAGATGCAGCGGGCTGCCCTCCGGCACCAGCAGCGCACACACCGGCGCCCCGATGCACACGATGAGCGACACCAACACCAGCGCAGACCACCCGCGCCGCGACAGCAGCGGCATGCGCGCCGGAATATCGAGTTTGAATTGCGTCGTCATGGATCAGGCCTCCGCGCTGCGGCCCTTGAGGGCGAACAGCCCCTGCGGACGCTTCTGGATAAACAGCACGATCAGCACCAGCACGATGATCTTCGCCAGCACCGCGCCATAGAACGGCTCGATGAACTTGTTGATGAGCCCCAGCCCGAACGCGCCAATGATGGTGCCCGCCAACTGCCCCACCCCGCCCAGCACCACTGCCATGAACGAATCGATGATGTAGCTCTGGCCGAGGTCGGGCCCGACGTTGCCGATCTGCGAGAGTGCACAGCCGCCCAGCCCGGCAATGCCGGCACCGAAGGCAAACGCGTAGCTGTCGACCTTCCACGTGCGCACGCCCACGCAAGCGGCCATCGTGCGGTTCTGTGTCGTGGCGCGCACGAACAGGCCCAGGCGCGTGCGGTTGAGCACAGCCCACGCAATCGCCACCACGGCCAGCGCAAACAGCAGGATCACCAATCGGTTGTACGGCAGGATCAAACCGGGATACAGCGCAATGCCGCCGCTCATCCAGCTCGGGTTGGCCACCTCCACGTTCTGTGCGCCGAAGATCGAGCGCACGGCCTGCATCAGCAGCAGGCTGATCCCGAACGTGGCGAGCAGTGTTTCCAGCGGGCGGCCGTACAGGTGGCGCAGCACCAGCCGCTCCAGCGCAAAACCCACCACTGCGGCGGCCAGGAAAGCTGCGGGCAGCGCCGCCGGCAGATACCAGTCGAACGCGTTCGGCAAGTAGTTGCGGAAGATGGTCTGCACCACGTACGTGGCATACGCGCCGATCATCAGAAACTCGCCGTGCGCCATGTTGATGACGCCGATCAGGCCGTAGGTGATCGCCAAACCTAGCGCGGCTAGCAGCAGCACCGAGCCGAGGCTCAGGCCGGCGAACAGGTTGCCGACCAATTCGGTCTTGCGCTGTTGCGCAGACAGGCTATCAAGCGCCTGTTGCGCGGCGGTGCGCAGCTCGTCATCCGCCCCGCTGTCCTTGGCGAGCAGCGGCAGCAGGCGCTGGCGCGTTTGCGGGTCGGTGTCGTTGGCCAGCAGCTTGAGCGCCTCGAGCTTTTCGGCATGCGTGCCGTCGTCCAGCGCGAGGTTGGCCCACAGCAAATCGAGCTTGGCGCGCAAGGTCGCGTCGGTCTCGTGCTTGCGCGCGGCATCGACAATCGGGCGCGACGCGGTGTCGGTATGCGCCAACAGCGTATCAATAGCTTGCGCGCGCACGGCGCGGTCAGGCGACTGCAGCACGAAGCCGCTCGCGACGCTGTCCACTTGCGCACGCAAGGCGTTGTTCAGGGTGAGGGATTGCAAATCGTCCGGTTTGACGGTGACAGGCTTGCCGGAGATCGCGTCCAGATACGTCTCGCCGTCCTGACGCACCATACCGGCGGCGGGTGCGAAAAACAGTGCGTCGTTCTGCAGCGCTTGTAGGATTGGGCCGGCCTGTTCAGCAGGCGCGGCGGCCAGCGCGGTGAGCGCTTTCACCTTGGCATCGAAATCGTCTTCGGCCAAAGGCTTGAGATCAGCCTGCGTGAGCGGTTGCCCTGCAGCCCATGACTGGGTTGCGGGCACAGCAGCCAAACACAGGGCGCACAGCAGTGCAGCAAGAAAACGGGTCATGGAGTCATGCCGTTTGGTGGAACTACGGTGGAAGCGTGTCGTCCCCGCCCATGCAAGGACGACACCGTGCGCTGAGCGAATTACTTCACTTCATCAGGCTTGCCTTCGTTACCCGGGATGTACGGGCTCCATGGCTTGGCGCGAATCACCGTCGGCGTCTTCCACACCACGTTGAACTGGCCATCGCCCTTCACCTCGCCGATCATCACCGGCTTGCTCAGGTGGTGGTTGTTGTTCATCACCAGCGTGTAGCCCGACGGCGCCTTGAACTGCTGGCCGTACATGGCCTTGCGCACCTTGTCTACGTCGGTGGAACCGGCCTTCTCGACCGCCTGCTTCCACATCATGATGCCGACGTAGGTGGCTTCCATCGGGTCGTTGGTGACGCGCTTGTCGCCGCCCGGCAGGTTGTTGGCCTTCACCCAGGCTGCCCACTTCTTCTTGAAGCTGTCATTGACGGGGTTCTTGACCGACATGAAGTAGTTCCATGCCGCCAGGTGGCCGACCAGCGGCTTGGTGTCGATGCCGCGCAGTTCTTCTTCACCCACCGAGAACGCCACCACCGGCACGTCCTTGGCCTTCAGGCCGGCGTTGCCGAGTTCCTTGTAGAACGGCACGTTCGAGTCGCCGTTGATGGTCGACACCACAGCCGTCTTGCCGCCCTGCGCAAACTTCTTGATGTTGGCAACGATGGTCTGATAATCGGAGTGGCCAAACGGCGTGTAGACCTCTTCGATGTCGCTGTCCTTCACGCCCTTGCTGTGCAGGAAGGCGCGCAGGATCTTGTTGGTCGTGCGCGGGTACACGTAGTCGGTCCCCAACAGGAAGAAGCGCTTGGCGCCGCCGCCTTCCTTGCTCATCAGGTATTCCACCGCGGGAATCGCTTGCTGGTTCGGTGCCGCACCCGTGTAGAAGACGTTCTTCGACATCTCTTCGCCTTCGTACTGCACCGGGTAGAACAGCAGGCCGTTCAGCTCCTCATACACCGGCAGCACCGACTTGCGCGACACCGACGTCCAGCAGCCGAACGTCACGGCCACCTTGTCCTGCGTCAGCAGCCCGCGCGCCTTCTCGGCAAACAGCGGCCAGTTCGATGCCGGATCCACCACCACCGGCTCCAGCTTGCGGCCGAGCACGCCGCCGCTCTTGTTGATCTCGTCGATGGTCATCAGCGCCACGTCTTTGAGCGACGTTTCGGAGATGGCCATGGTGCCCGACAGCGAATGCAGGACCCCGACCTTGATGGGCTCTTTTGCCTGGGCAAACGCGAAATTGGACACGGACAACAGCGTTGCTGCGGCAACTGCCGACAGCTTCAACAGCTCACGACGTTTCATTGCGGCTCCTTGGGTTATTTGGTGGCAAGAACGACCCCCGGTGCCGAAAGTGCAACTACCGTGCCATCACATTCCGCTCATGGAATGGGAAAACCGCGCCAAAACGGTGCCAAAACCGCGCCAAGTAGGCGCATTTGCCAGCCGTGATGCGCGCGCTTGGGGCACAGGCAGACAAGCACAAAACCAGCGGAGTGCAAGTGCAAAAACAAAGGCCGGCATTGCGCCGGCCCATTTTTGACGGATGCGGAAAACGCTCAGGAATAGCGGCGTGAGATCGATTCCGCCACGCAGACGGGGCGCTCCTGCCCTTCGCGCTCGATGGTCACCGCCCACGTCAGTTGCGCGCCAACCAGTGCGGGTGCATTGGGCAGCGGCGGCAGTGTTTCTAACTCCAACAACGTCACACGCGCACGCACGCGACTACTCACAGGCACGGGAGCCGTGAAGCGGACCTTGTTCAAGCCGTAGTTCACGCCCATCTTCACGTCCGGCATCGCCAGTGCGTTCTGCATCAGCATCGGCAGCAACGAGAGCGTCAGAAAACCATGCGCCACCGGCGCCCCGAACGGGGATTCGCGCTTGGCGCGCTCCACATCCACGTGAATCCACTGATGGTCGCCCGTGGCCTCGGCAAACAGGTTGACTTGCTGCTGCGTGATTTCGGTCCAGTCGCTCACCGCGACTTCCTGACCGATCAATCCCTTCAGTTCATCGAGCGACTCGATGGTGCGCATCTGCGTTGTCTCCTCGTGGTTGTTGGTCAGGCTTGCGGGCGTCGTCCGAACATGCCCATGCCGGTCAGGGTGCAGACCAGTTCGCCATGCTGGTTGCGGGCTTCCCAGCGGTTCTTCGCCACGCCGCGATCCGGCTTCGATTGCGAAGGCTTAACCTCCACGCACGTGGTCGACACCGACAGCGTATCGCCCGGATACACCGGCTTGAGCCAGCGGATCTCATCCACCCCCGGCGAGCCCATGCTCGACGCCTTGCTGAGAAAACCCGTCACCATCAGCCGCATCATGATCGCGCACGTCATCCAGCCGCTCGAGATGATGCCGCCGTAGATGCTGTGCTTGGCCGCCTCCGCATCGATGTGGAATGGCTGCGGATCGTACTGGCGCGCGAAGGTCAGAATCTCCTCTTCGGTGACGGTGTACGAGCCCACCTGCAGCGTGCGGCCGACTTCGAAATCGTCGAAGTAAAACTCGTAGGGAAGCGTTGCCTCTGCCATGTCGTGTCCTCCAAATGACAACGCCCCGCACGCACGGGAATGGGCGGGGGCGTTGAGGGTTGCCTGCGATGGATTGCGCTTACGCTGCGTTCTGGAAGCCCGGCAGCGATGCAAAGCGCGCCAGATGATGATCCACGTCGCCGAGCGTCGTGTTGATCATCGTAAGTCGCTTGAACATGTGCGCGGCCGGCAGTTCGTTTGTCACACCCATGCCGCCGTGCAGCTGCACCGCTTCCTGGCCGACGTCGCGAGCCGCTTGCCCGACCCGCGCCTTGGCCGCCGACACATAGCGGCGGCGCGCCTCGACATCGCCATCCTCAAAATGCGCAGCGGCCAGATACGTGATCGAGCGGGCCTGTTCCCCGTGGATAAACATGTCGACCATGCGATGCTGCAGCGCCTGGAAGCGCGCGATGGGCACGCCAAACTGCTGGCGCGTCTTGGTGTACTCGAGCGTCGCGGCGTTCAGCGCATCAATCAGGCCAACGGCTTCAGCGCACAGCATGACGCAGCCCAGGTCGGCCACAGCGTCAATGGTCTCCCATGCGTCGCCAGCCTTGCCCAGCAGCGTGGCCGGTGCGTTGTCGAACGTGACGTCCGCCGCGTGCAGGTTGTCGATGGTGCGGTAGTCCTTGACCGTCACGCCGGCGGCAGTGCGGTCGACGAGGAACAACGACAGACCAGCCGTGTCGCGCGCCTCACCACCAGTGCGTGCGGAGACGATCAGCTTGTCCGCCTGTGCGCCATGCACGACCACAGCCTTCTTGCCCGAGAGCGCCCAACCGCTACCCTGCTGCGTAGCCCGCGTGGTCACGTTAAAGACTTCGTAGCGCGATTGCGGCTCGCCAAACGCGATGGCTAACTTCACTGCGCCGCCAGCCACTTCTTCCAGCAGCGCATCCTGGCCGCCTGCAAGCTTGAGCGCCTGCGCACCTAGCACGGTCGCCTGATACGGCTCCACCACGAGGCCACGGCCGAGTTCCTGCATCACCACCAGCAGGTCCATCGCGCGGCCATCAAAACCGCCTTGTGCTTCCGGCACCGGCAGCGCCGTCAGACCGAGCTCGGCGATGCTGTCCCAGGCGCTTTGCGACACGCCCTCGGGCGAGTAGACAATCTTGTTACGCGCCTCGAAACCGTAGTCCTTGTCGATGAAGCGGCGCACCGCATCGGCCAGTTGCTTCTGTTCGTCGGTGAACGAGAAATCCATTGTTGTCTCCGTTATCCGTTGCTCGTTAGACGCCCAGAATCATCTGGCTGATGATGTTGCGCTGGATCTCGTTCGAACCGCCGTAGATCGAGGTCTTGCGATAGTTGAAGTAGTACGGTGCGAGCGGCGCGGCGTCGTTGTCGCCGGTCACTGCCTGCGAGGTTTCGCCTTCCAGGTAGCTCGGATCAAACGGTTGAGCGTACGGCCCTGCGGCTTCGACCATCAGTTCGGTCAGCATCTGCTGGATCTGCGTGCCCTTGATCTTGAGCAGCGATGCCTCGGGGCCCGGGCCCTTGCCGGCATTCTCGCTCGACACCACGCGCAGCACGGTGATCTCCAGCGCCAGCAGTTCGATCTCCAGCGACGCTACCTTGGCGCCGAACACTGGGTCCTGCAATAGCGGCTTGCCATTCTTCTGATGCTGCAGCGCGACGCGCTTGAGGAATGCCAGCTCGCGCTTGGAGTTGCCGACGCGCGCGATACCGGTGCGCTCGTGACCGAGCAGGTACTTGGCGTACGTCCAGCCGCGGTTCTCTTCACCGATGAGGTTTTCGACCGGCACCTTCACGTTATCGAAGAACACCTCGTTCACTTCATGCTCTTCGTCCAGCATGATGATCGGGCGCACGGTGATGCCCGGCGTCTTCATGTCGATCAGCAGGAACGAGATGCCCTCTTGCTTCTTGGCTTCCGGGTCGGTGCGGACCAGACAGAAAATCATGTCGGCGTGTTGGCCGAGCGTCGTCCAGGTCTTCTGGCCGTTGACGATGTAGTGGTCACCTTCACGCACGGCACGGGTCTTGACCGAAGCCAGGTCAGAGCCGGAACCCGGCTCGGAATAGCCCTGGCACCACCAGTCGGTGCAATCGACGATGCGCGGCAGGAAGTAGCGCTTCTGCGCCTCATTGCCGTACTTCATGATGACGGGCGCGACCATGCTGACGCCGAACGGCAGCACGCCAGGCGCGCCGATCTGCGCGCACTCTTCGTCCCAAATATGCTTTTGGATGGGCGACCAGCCCGTGCCGCCCCACTCAACCGGCCAGTGCGGCACCGACCAGCCCTTGGCTGCCAGCGCCTTGTGCCAGCGAACGAAATCTTCGCGGTTCAGGCGGCGGTGGTTCAACACCTTGTCTTGGATGTCCTTGGGCAGATTGGCTTGCAGCCACCCGCGGACTTCCTGGCGGAACGCATCATCGGCCGCCGAGTAGTTCAAATCCATGCCTGTCTCCTTTGGTTGGCTCCCCGCTGCGGCAAATCAGCAGAGAACGTTCTTGTCGGACCGGCGCGGACCTGAATCGAGGCGGCTAGTGCACGGGCTGCTTGAGCGCGTCGGGCACCAGCAGCGGCATCACGTCGATGCCTTCCTCTGCCAGCTCCTGCGCTTCTTCCCGAGAGGTTGTCCCGCGAATGCCCCGCTCTGGCGCCTCGTTGTAATGCATGCGGCGCGCCTCTTCTGCAAACCGTTCGCCAACGTCCTCGGTATTGGCCAGGATATGGCGCACGGCCTTCAGATAGAGCTGTTGCAGAGCAACGGGCGCACCGCCCTCGCTGTCGTTCGCTTTTGCGGCGTTGCCCTTGGAAGCAGCATCCGCCCGCGACGACGACAAATTCAGGCGCGGCGCACTCGGCAAGCGCTCAACCTCGCTGTGCCCGCAAACCGGGCACGTCAACAGCCCGCGTTCCTGCTGCGACTGCAAGTCGGCATCGGAGCCGAACCAGCCTTCGAAGCGGTGGTCATTGGCACAACGGAGGTCCAGCACTTTCATGATCGGTCCAGCGCATGGGGACGAGTGTATCCCCGATTCGAATATTTGTGAACGGTCGTGCTAATTTTTTCGCACGACCGTTCGCCATCGTACGTCAAACAAGAAATTGGCGACGGTCGACGGCGATTCAAGCGGCTCAGGCGCCACCCGGTGTCCATGCGCCGGACAAGATCTTCTCCAGCCAGAACGTACCGATGATGGTCTTCACGTCAGTGATCTTGCCCTCGCGTACCCAGTCGATCAACTGGCCGGCCGGGGTGACGAACGTCTCAAGAAACTCGCCTTCATCGAGCTGCGCCTCGCCCTGCTTCAAGTCACGCGCCAGATAGATGTCGATGAACTCGGTCGAATACGAGATGACCGGGTGGATACGCGTGAGGTAGTCCCACCGTTCGGCGGTGTAGCCGGTTTCCTCGATCAGTTCGCGCTTGCCGCACGCCAACGCCCCTTCTTGCGGGTCCAGCTTGCCGGCGGGGAATTCGATCATCACCTTGCCGATGGGATAGCGGAACTGCCGTTCCATCAGCACGGTGCCATCGTCAAACAACGGGATCATCATGACCGCACCGGGGTGAATTAGGTATTCACGGCTGGCGTTGCGACCGTCCGGCAGGCGGACGATGTCCTGTTTCAGCGTCAAGAACTTGCCCTGGTGCATCAACGCGGAGGCGACTTGGGTCTCGCGCAGGCCGGCGTCCTGATCGTCCTGAGTGGGCGTGACATCGATCGATGCCGGGGATGTGTTAGGCGGTGTGGGATCGGACATGGCGCTCTCTCATGCCGAGACAGCGGGAACCTGCCCGGCGGGAAATCAACGGGGATGGCGAACCAGGTATTGCCAAGTAAAGCCGGGAAACGCGAACACCAGCATCAGGCACGCGGTGATCGCATAAAACTGCCAGCCCTGGGGGAAGGCATTGCCCTGGCTCGATTCGATGCCGAAACCGATCAGCCCCACCACGACGTACATGGCAATCAGTTCGGTGCCGCGCAACCAGAACGGCTTGCGCGGCCAGCGCGCTGGCACCAGGGCCAGCACGCGTTGATTGATGAACGGCAGGTTGGCACAGATCAGTGCCAGCACGATGACAAACAGGCCGCCCGTCGAGGTGCTCATCGTGCCACGCCAGTTACGAAGCCAGCGTCAGGCGGATGGCCTGGTAGCACATGGCCATCAGGCCAGCCGGGAAGATACCCAGCAACAGCACCAAGAGACCATTGACCGACAGCAGCGAACGCAGGCCGAAGGTCGCTTCCACGGGGCCTTCGTCGGCCGGCGTGTCGAAGTACATGACCTTGACGACACGCAGGTAGTAGAACGCGCCCACCAGCGAGAACATCACCGCCACGATCGCCAGCCACGACATGCCGGCATCCACCACCGCGCCCAGCACCGACAGCTTGGCGTAGAACCCGACCGTCGGCGGCAGGCCCGCCAGCGACATCATCATGAACAGCGTCAGCAGCGCAAACCACGGGCTCTTCTTCGACAAGCCCTTCAGGTCAGCAATCTCTTCGGCCTCGTAGCCCTTGCGCGAGAGCAGCAGGATGATGCCGAACGCGCCCAGCGTGGTCAGCACGTAGGTCACGGCATAGAACATTGAGGCGCTGTAGGCCTGCGCCGTCAGGTCCGGCTTGCCGGAGCTCACGCCCGACAGCAGACCCAGCAGCAGGAAGCCCATGTGCGAAACCGTGGAGTAACCCAGCAGGCGCTTGAAGTTGGTTTGCACCACACCCGTGATGTTGCCAACCGCCAGCGACACCACCGCCAGCACGATCAGCATGTTCTGCCAGTCGAACGCCAGCGGCAGCATGCCTTCGACCAGAATGCGCAGCGTCATCGCAAACGCCGCCAGTTTGGGCGCGCCCGCAATCAGCAGCGTCACCGCGGTCGGCGAACCCTGATAGACGTCCGGCACCCACATGTGGAACGGTGCAACACCCAGCTTGAATGCAAGACCCGCCACCAGGAACACGACGCCGAACACCAGGATCGTCTTGTTGATGTTGCCGCTATTGATCTGGCGGAACACCTCACCCAGTTCCAGCGAACCGGTTGCGCCGTACATCATCGACATACCGTACAGCAGCAGACCCGAGGCCAGCGCCCCCAGGATGAAGTACTTCATCGCCGATTCCGACGATACGTTCGAGCGACGACGCAGCGCCACCAGGGTGTACGACGCCAGAGACAGCAATTCCAGACCCAGATACAGCGTCAGGAAGTTGTTGCCGGTGATCATGACCACCTGCCCGCCCAGCGTGAACAGCGCGAACATGTAGAACTCGCCGTTGTACATGTCGCGGTCAGCCAGATACTTGCGCGTGTACACGAGCGTGACGAACAGCGCCAACGCGGCCGTGGCACACAGCACGTTGGCCATCGGATCGATCACAGCCAGGTTGCTGAACACGTAGTGTGTTTCGCCGGTGGCCGCGTTGAGCGCGAACCACACGGTCAGCACCAGCGTGATCACCAGCGATACCGGATAGGCGACGCTGGTGCGGTTGCGGCCGCGCGCCAGGTCGATCCAGTTGACCGCACCAATACCCAGCGCGAGGAAGATGATCGGGGCGATAGCCGCCATGGATGAGGACGATTGCATGGTTTCTTCTCCCCGCTTACAGCTTGCTCTGTGCCACGTGGGTGAGGAGATTCACCACGGACGCGTGCATGACATCAGTGAAGGGCTTCGGATACAGGCCCATATACAGCGTGGCGATGGCCAGCACGCCCAGCATGAAGAACTCGCGGCAATTCAGATCCTTCAGCTCGGCCACGTGCTTGTGCGTCACATCGCCAAAGATCACGCGCTTGACCATCCACAGCGAATACGCTGCGCCGAAGATCAGCGCGGTGGCGGCGAGCAGGCCGATCCAGAAGTTGAACTTGACCGAACCCAGGATCACCATGAATTCACCGACGAAACCCGAGGTGGCCGGCAGACCGCAGTTGGCCATCGCAAAGAACACCGACAGCGCGGCGAACTTCGGCATCGTGTTGACCACGCCGCCGTAATCAGCGATCTGGCGCGAGTGCACACGGTCATACAGCACACCGATGCACAGGAACATCGCGCCCGAGATGAAGCCGTGCGAGATCATCTGAACGATGCCGCCCTCGACGCCAATCTCGTTGAAGATAAAGAAGCCCAGCGTGACAAAGCCCATGTGCGCGATCGACGAATACGCGACCAGCTTCTTCATGTCGGCCTGCACCAGCGCAACCAGGCCGATGTAGATCACGGCAACTAGCGAGATCGCGATGATGAACGCCGACAGGCTGTGGCTGGCGTCCGGTGCGATCGGCAGCGAGAACCGCAAGAAACCGTACGCACCCAGCTTCAGCATGATCGCGGCCAGCACCACGGAGCCACCGGTCGGCGCTTCCACGTGGGCGTCCGGCAGCCAGGTGTGCACCGGCCACATCGGCACCTTCACGGCAAACGCCATGAAGAAGGCTATGAACAGCAGGATCTGCTCGTTGAGCGACAGCTTGACTTGGTGCCACTGCAGGATCTCGAACGTGCCGCTATGGAAGTACAGATACAGCAGCGCGATGAGCATCAGCAGCGAGCCCAGCAGCGTGTACAGGAAGAACTTGATGGCCGCATACACGCGGTTCGGGCCGCCCCACACGCCGATGATGATGTACATCGGGATCAGCGTGGCTTCGAAGAACACGTAGAACAGCAGACCGTCCAGCGCGGCGAACACGCCGATCATCAAGCCCGACAGGATCAGGAACGCGGCCATGTATTGCGCCACCCGCTCGGTGATCACTTCCCAGGCCGAGATCACGACGATCACGGTAATGAACGCCGTCAGCACCACGAACCACATCGAGATGCCGTCGACACCCAGGTAGTAGCTGATGTGGAAGCGCTCGATCCAGCTCGACTTCTCGACGAACTGCATCGCGGCAGTCGTCTTATCGAAACGCGTGATCAGCGGCAGCGTGATCACGAAGCTGATCAGCGAGCCGATCAGCGACATCCAGCGGACATAACCGGGATTGCGGTCTGAGCCCGAGGCCAACACCAGCACGCCGAAGAAGATCGGCAGCCAGATCGCAAAAGACAGAACCATTTTTGTTATCCCTTATTTGCCCGCCAGGAACACGAAGTACGTCAGCAGCGCAACCGTGCCGACAATCATCGCGAACGCATAGTCATAGATGTAACCGGACTGGAGCAGACGCACGACACTTGCGAACCAACCCACCAGACGGGCGCTGCCATTGACGACCACGCCGTCGATCACGCCTTGATCGCCGCCCTTCCACAGGCCACGGCCAAACTTGACCGCACCGTTGGCGAAGACGATCTCGTTGATCTTGTCCATGTAGTACTTGTTGTCCAACAGCTTGTAGACGCCCGAGAAACGCTTGGCGATCGCTGCCGGAATATCCGGACGCTTCAGGTAGAAGAACCACGACAGCACCACGCCGGCCGTCAGCAAGATGAATGGTGCCGACGTGAAGCCGTGCAGCGCCATCTCGACCCAGCCGTGGAAGTCTTCGCTCAGCACCTTCATCGCTTCGTGGTTCTCGCTATTGAAGATGACTTCCGAGAACACCACGCCGTGCTTGAAGAATTCGCCGAACAGCATCGGCTGGATTGCCATGGCACCGATGATGACCGAGGGAATGGCCAGCAGGACCAGCGGCACCGTCACCACCCACGGTGACTCGTGCGGCTTCTCGCCGGGAGCCAGGCCATGGTGATGGTCGTGGCCGCCCTCTTCCTCTTCATGGTGATCGTCATGGTGCGCGTGAGCCTTGCCGAAACGCTCTTCGCCGTGGAACACCAGGAAGTACATGCGGAACGAGTAGAACGCCGTCACGAACACGCCAGCCAGCACCGCCCAATAGGCGAACTCAGCGCCGGGCAGATGCGACTCGCGCACCGCCTCGATGATCGAATCCTTCGAATAGAAACCCGAGAAGAACGGCGTACCGATCAGCGCCAGCGAGCCTACCAGCGACGTCAGCCACGTGATCGGCATGTACTTGCGCAGGCCGCCCATGTTGCGCATGTCCTGATCGTGGTGCATGCCGATGATGACCGAACCAGCACCCAGGAACAGCAGCGCCTTGAAGAACGCGTGCGTCATCAGGTGGAACACGGCCACCTGGTAAGCCGAAGCACCCAGCGCTACCGTCATGTAGCCCAGCTGCGACAGCGTCGAGTACGCCACCACGCGCTTGATGTCGGTCTGGATGATGCCCAGGAAGCCCATGAACAGTGCGGTGATCGCACCGATGATCAGCACGAACGACAGCGCGGTGTCCGACAGTTCGAACAGCGGCGACATGCGCGCGACCATGAAGATACCGGCGGTCACCATGGTGGCCGCGTGAATCAGCGCGGAGATCGGGGTCGGACCTTCCATGGAGTCCGGCAGCCACACGTGCAGCGGGAACTGTGCCGACTTACCCATCGCGCCGATGAACAGGCAGATACAGGCGACCGTCAGCATGTGCCAGTCGGTGCCCGGGAAGCCGATCGTCGCCAGGTTGTCGCGGGCGGCGAACACGTCGGCGTAGCTCAGGCTGCCGCTATAAGCCAGCAGCAGGCCGATACCGAGCACGAAGCCGAAGTCACCCACACGGTTGACCAGGAACGCCTTCATGTTGGCGTAGATGGCCGTCGGGCGCTTGAACCAGAAACCGATCAGCAGGTACGACACCAGGCCCACGGCTTCCCAGCCGAAGAACAGTTGCAGGAAGTTGTTGCTCATCACGAGCATCAACATCGAGAACGTGAACAGCGAGATGTACGCAAAGAACCGGTTGTAGCCGTCGTCCTCTGCCATGTACCCAATGGTGTAGATGTGGACCATCAGCGAGACGAAGGTCACCACGCACATCATCATCGCCGTGAGCGAATCGATGAGGAAGCCGACTTCCATCTTGAGCGTGCCGACCGTCATCCATTCGTAAACGGTGCCGTTGTAGCCGGCGCCGTTCAGCACGTCAGACAGCGTCAGCGCCGATAGCACGAAGGCGATCGCCACACCGAGAATGGTGACGCTGTGCGACGCCGCGCGGCCGATCTTCTCGCCAAAGAACTTGGTGCCGAACAGCCCGGCGATCGCCGCGCCGGCCAGCGGCGCTAGCGGAATCGCCAGCAGCAGGTTGGGATTGAGCGTGGTAGCCATGGAGCTTCTTATCAGTGAATGCGGAGTTCAGCCCTGGGGTTAGCCCTTCAGGCTGTCCAGATCGTCAACGTTGATGGTGTCCAGATTACGGAACAGCACCACCAGGATGGCGAGACCAATCGCGGATTCCGCCGCGGCCACCGTCAGGATGAAAAACACGAACACTTGCCCCGCCAGGTCGCCCAGGTAATGGGAGAACGCGACGAAGTTCATGTTGACCGCAAGCAGCATCAGTTCGATCGCCATCAGCAGGACGATCACATTCTTGCGGTTCAGAAAGATGCCGACGATGCTGATGGCAAACAGCACCGCGCCGAGCACGAGGTAATGGGCAAGGGATAGCGAAGACATATGGATTCTCCCGGGGCTCAGCTCTTCGACTCAGCCGAAGCTGCAGCAACCGTCTTTTCCGCTGGCATCGAAACCAGGCGCACACGATCCTTGCGCTGCACGCGGATCTGCTCTGCCGGCTTCTGGCTCTTGTTGTCCTTGCGGCGGCGCAGCGTCAGCGCCACTGCAGCGACGATCGCCAGCAGCAGCACCACGCCAGCCACTTCAAAGGCGTAGATGTAATCGGTATAGATGAGCTTGCCGAGCGCCTGGGTATTCGGGCCGGTAAAGCCCTTGGGCAACTCCTGCACCGGCTGCGTACGCCCCATGAAGGTCTTGGTCAGCACGACCGCCATTTCCAGGATGATCACCACGCCAACAAATGCCGCCATTGGCACATACGTCCAGAAATCGCGGCGCAGATGCTCGATGTCGATATCGATCATCATCACCACGAAGAGGAACAGCACCATCACCGCCCCCACGTAGACCAGCACCAGCGTGATGGCGAGGAACTCTGCCTTGAGCAGCATCCAGATCGCCGCCGCCGTGAAGAACGAGAGCACGAGGAACAGCGCCGCGTGCACCGGGTTCTTCGCGGTGATGACCTTCAGCGCTGCGAGCACGAGCACGAGCGCGAAACTGTAGAAGATGATCGTCGTGATTTCCATGATCCTGGCGCGGGCCGTTTGGCGGCACGCGCTTGTCCAAAGCTGAGGCAGCACAAGGCTGCCGCAACTGGTTGGCTCACGAGGAGCCGTTATCCAACCGGGATGTCAACTGCACCGCCCGCCAACCGCACGGCGGACGGATCGAATCAGCGGTACTTTGCGTCGGCCGCCTTGTTGGCCGCGATTTCCGGCTCGAAGCGGTCGCCCACGGCCAGCAGCATGTCCTTGGTGAAATACAGGTCGCCGCGCTTTTCACCGTGGTATTCCAGGATGTGCGTCTCGACGATGGCGTCCACCGGGCAAGCCTCTTCGCAGAAGCCGCAGAAAATGCACTTGGTCAGGTCGATGTCGTAACGCGTGGTACGGCGGGTACCGTCGTCGCGCTGGTCCGACTCGATCGTGATGGCCAAGGCCGGGCACACCGCTTCGCACAGCTTGCACGCGATGCAGCGCTCTTCCCCGTTCGGATAGCGACGCAGCGCATGCAGACCGCGGAAACGCGGCGACAGCGGCGTCTTCTCTTCCGGGAAGAGCACGGTGATCTTGCGCGCAAACAGGTAGCGCCCGGTCAGCGCCAGCCCCTTGAAGAGTTCCTTCAGGAGCAGGCTGTTAAAGAATTCCTTGATGGATAGCAACATGGTGGCTTCCTATTGTCCCGTTACTTCCAAATGTTCCACGGCGACACGATCCAGATGGCAACAACAACAAGCCAACCCACAGTGAGCGGAATGAAGATCTTCCAACCCAGACGCATGATCTGGTCATAGCGATAGCGAGGGAACGATGCGCGCAACCAGATGAAGACCGACAGCAGCAGGAAGACCTTGATCAGCAGCCAGAAGAAGCCCGGGATCCAGTTGAACACCGGTGCGTCGATCGGCGAGGCCCAGCCGCCCAGGAACATCGTCGCCGTCATCGCCGAGATGACGATCATGTTGATGTACTCGGCCAGAAAGAACAGCGCGAACGCCATGCCCGAGTACTCGATCATGTGGCCGGCCACGATTTCCGACTCGCCTTCCACCACGTCGAACGGATGGCGGTTGGTTTCGGCCACGCCCGAGATGAAGTAGACGCCAAACATCGGCAGCAGCGGCAGCCAGTTCCACGACAGGATGTTCACACCGTGGTCAGCGAAGAAACCGCGGTTCTGCGAGTTGACGATGTCCGACAGGTTCAGGCTGCCCGTCACCATCAGCACCGTCACGAGCGCAAAACCCATGGCGATTTCGTACGAAATCATCTGTGCCGAGGCGCGCATCGCACCCAGAAACGCGTACTTGGAGTTTGAGGCCCAGCCGGCCAGGATCACGCCGTACACGCCAACCGAACTGATCGCCATCACATACAGTAGGCCGGCGTTGATGTTCGACACCACCGCTTCGGCCTGGAACGGCACCACCGCCCAGATCGCCACGGCGGGCATCAACACCATCAGCGGGGCGATGATGTACATGCCACGGCTGACCGCGCTCGGCACCATAACTTCCTTGAGCAGCAGCTTGAGCACGTCGGCAATCGGCTGCAGCAGACCCATCGGGCCCACGCGGTTCGGGCCCAGACGCACGTGCATCCAGCCGATGAGCTTGCGCTCCCACAGAATCAGGTAAGCCACGCACAGCAACAGCGGCACGATGATGCAAACGGCACGCACCAGCGTCCAGATCAGCGGCCACCAGCCGCCGAACGTTGCCGTGCCGAAAGAAGTAATCGACTCGATCATGTTGACCCTTACACCGTAGCCGCCAGCGCGGACGATTCAACCTTTTCAACGCTCACCGCGCCGAACATCGCACCCAGTTGAGCCGATGCCTCCGTAGCAGCCGGCACGCGGACCACGCCGGAAGCCAGCGACTTGTCCAGCACGGCCGGCAGCACCACGCTGCCCTGCCCCTGCGTCACACGAACGGCATCGCCATTGGCCAGACCCAGTTGTGCGAACACATCGGCCGACAGGCTTGCGCGAACCGCTGCACGCGCAGCGGCTGTCAATTGCAGCGACCCCGCACGACGCACGATCGGATCGGCGTGGTAGATGGGCACATCAGCCAGGCGCTCGACGCCAGCCGCGGCAGCAGCCGGAGCAGCGGTTTGTACGGTCGTCGCATTCGACAGGCGCTCAGCGACCGGCTTGGCCAGCACCTCATCACGCACGATTTCGGACGTGTCGTAATCAAAGCCCGACACATTGAGCAAGTTGCCCAGCACGCGCAAGACCTTCCAGGCCGGGCGCGAATCCCCCAGGCTACGCACGACGCCGTTGAAGCTCTGTGGCAGGCCTTCGCAGTTGACGAAGGTGCCCGAGGTTTCGGTGAACGGTGCGGTCGGCAGCAGCACGTCGGCGTACTCCAGCGCGGCGCGCGAGGCGAACGGCGACAGCACGATCACGGTGTCAGCCTGATCCAGCGCGGCACGCGCCTGTGTCGGATTGGCGGTATCGAATTCCGGCTCGGCCCCCAGCAACACGTATGCACGACGCGGCTGCGTCAGCATGGCGGCAGCGTTCAGACCATTGCCTTGCGGCAGTGCGCCGGCGATATAGCCGCCGACCGTGTTGGCCGCTTCCGTCAGGAAGCCGAGCGTCGCGCCGGTCTGCTGCGCAACCCACTGGGCCAACGCATGCAGCTGCGAGAATTGCGGATGCGCCACGGCAGCATTACCGAGGAACACAGCCTTGCGTTCGCCCGAAGCCAAGCTAGCGGCGATGCGCTTGGCAACGTCGCCCGCCTCGATACCGTCAGTACCAGCCGGACGTGCGGCGTTGTTGATCGCCGCGACCGCCACGGCCACTTCCGCCAGCAGCGACAGCCATTGCGACGGCGCGCCCAGCAGTTGGGTCGCGGGCATCAGCAGATCTTCGCCACCGGCGCCGATCACGCTCAGTTGCGCGCCCTTCTTGCCGGCTTGGCGCAGACGCGCGGCCAGCAGCGGATGGTCCTTGCGCAGGAACGCGCCCACCACCAGCGTGCGCTGCAGCAGCGACACATCGGCGATCGGCATACCCAGCCACGGTGCACCCGTCGGCTTGGCGGAGAAATCGGACTGGCGCAGGCGGAAGTCGACGTTGTCGCTACCGATGCCGCGCACCAGCTTTTGCAGCAGGAACAGTTCTTCCAGCGTGCTGTGCGGGCTGGCCAATGCACCGATCTGCTCGGCGCCATGGTCGCGCTTGATTTCGTTCAGACCGTTGGCCACGTATTCCAGCGCCATGGTCCAGTCGACAGCCTTCCACTGGCCGCCTTGCTTGAGCATCGGCTGAGTCAGGCGGTCGTCGCTGTTCAGGCCTTCATAGGCGAAGCGGTCCTTGTCCGACAGCCAGCACTCGTTGATGGCTTCGTTGTCGAGCGGCAGCACGCGCATCACGCGCTGGTTCTTCGTCTGGACAATCACGTTGGCGCCCAGACCATCGTGCGGCGACACCGACTTGCGGCGAGCCAGTTCCCACGTCCGGGCCGAATAGCGGAACGGCTTGCTGGTCAGCGCACCGACCGGGCACAGGTCGATCATGTTGCCCGACAGCTCGGAGTCCACCGTCTGACCCACGAACGTCGTGATCTCGGAATGCTCACCGCGGTTGAGCATGCCCAGTTCCATCACGCCGGCGACTTCCTGGCCGAAGCGGACGCAACGCGTGCAGTGAATGCAGCGCGTCATCTCTTCCATGGAGATCAGCGGGCCCACGTTCTTGTGGAACACCACGCGCTTCTCTTCCTTGTAGCGCGACTCGGACTTGCCGTAGCCGACGGCCAGATCCTGCAGTTGGCACTCGCCGCCCTGATCGCAGATCGGGCAATCCAGCGGGTGGTTGATCAGCAGGAATTCCATCACGGACTTCTGCGCCTTCACCGCCTTCTCGGAGTTGGTGAAGACCTTCATGCCTGCCGTCACCGGCGTGGCACAGGCCGGCAGCGCCTTGGGCGCCTTTTCGACCTCGACCAGGCACATCCGGCAGTTGGCCGCGACCGACAGTTTGCGGTGATAGCAGAAGTGAGGAATGTAGGTGCCCGTCTGGCGAGCTGCCTCCATCACCAGGCTGCCTTCGGCAACCTCGACCTTCTTGCCATCGATTTCGATTTCAACCATGTTCTGCCACGCTTAAATGTAGGTGGGCACCATGCACTGCTTGTGTTCGACGTGGTACGCGAACTCATCCCAGTAGTGCTTGAGCATGCCGCGGACCGGCATCGCGGCGGCATCGCCGAGCGCGCAGATGGTCCGGCCCATGATGTTTTCGGCCACGTTGTTCAGCAGGTCCAGGTCTTCCTGGCGGCCCTTGCCGTGCTCGATACGATCGACCACGCGGTACAGCCAGCCGGTGCCTTCACGGCAAGGCGTGCACTGGCCGCACGACTCTTCGAAGTAGAAGTACGACAGGCGCAGCAACGACTTCACCATGCAGCGCGTCTCGTCCATGACGATGACCGCACCCGAGCCCAGCATCGAGCCGGCCTTGGCGATCGAGTCGTAGTCCATGTCGGAAGCCATCATCAGGTCAGCCGGCACAACAGGCGCAGACGACCCACCGGGGATGACTGCCTTGAGCTTCTTGCCACCCCGCATGCCGCCGGCCAGCTCCAGCAGCTTGGAGAACGGCGTGCCGAGCGGAATCTCGTAGTTGCCCGGACGCTCCACGTCGCCGGACACCGAGAAGATCTTCGAGCCGCCGTTGTTCGGCTTCCCCATCTTCAGGTAGTTGTCCGGACCGATGGCCAGCAGGAACGGCACCGCAGCAAACGTCTCAGTGTTGTTGATGGTGGTCGGCTTGCCATACAGGCCGAAGCTCGCCGGGAACGGCGGCTTGAAGCGCGGCTGGCCCTTCTTGCCTTCCAGCGATTCGAGCAGCGCCGTTTCTTCGCCGCAGATGTACGCGCCATAGCCATGGTGTGCATGCAGCTGGAAATTGAAGCCGGAGCCGAGGATGTTGTCACCCAGGAAGCCCGCAGCACGCGCCTCTTCAAGCGCCTGCTCGAAAATCTTGTACTCGTTCCAGATCTCGCCGTGGATGTAGTTGTAGCCCACGGTGATACCCATCGCGTAGCCGCCGATGGCCATGCCTTCGATCAGCGCGTGCGGGTTGTAGCGAATGATGTCGCGATCTTTGAACGTGCCCGGCTCGCCTTCGTCCGTGTTGCAGACCAGGTACTTCTGGCCCGGGAACTGGCGCGGCATGAAGCTCCACTTCAGACCGGTCGGGAAGCCCGCACCGCCACGACCACGCAGGCCCGAGGCCTTCACGTCAGCAATGACTTGTTCAGGAGAAATCTTTTCCGTCAGGATGCGCTTGAGCTGTTGGTAGCCACCGCGCTTGACGTAGTCTTCGAGGTGCCAGTTGTCGCCGTTCAGGCCGGCGAGGATCAACGGCTGGATGTGTCGATCGTGCAGGGAGGTCATTTACTTGCCTGCTCCGTTGGACGCCTTCGCTTGCAGATCAGCGATCAGCGCGTCGAGCTTCTCGTTGCTCATGAAGCTGCACATATTGGTGTTGTTGACGATCATGACCGGTGCGTCGCCGCACGCGCCCATGCACTCGCCTTCCTTCAGCGTGAAGTTGCCGTCAGCGGTGGTTTCGTTGAAACCAATGCCCAGCTTCTTCTTCAGGTAGTCGGCTGCACGCTCGCCGCCCGACAAGGCACACGGCAAGTTCGTGCACACCGTCAGCTTGAAGCGCCCCACCGGCTTGGTGTCATACATGTTGTAGAACGTCGCCACTTCCTCGACCCACACCGGCGGCATGTCGAGGTACTCGGCCACGAATTGCATGACTTCGGGCGAGACCCAGCCTTTCTCGCTCTGCGCGACCGCCAGCGCCGCCATCACGGCGGACTGCTTCTGGTCGGCGGGATATTTCGCGACCGCCCGGTCGATTTCCTTGAGAGCTTCTGCGGATAGCATGTTCGTTGCAATTGGTGCGGGACGCGGGGCGTATTGCCTGACTGCCTTACCCCGGCGTGCGTCCTCGTTTCACAGCCGCGCTTGCCAGCGCGTCAAACCGTTGTTTCCTGCGTGTTCAGCGGTCGCGGATTAGCGATCAATTTCGCCGAACACGATGTCTTGCGTACCGATGATCGTCACGGCGTCGGCAATCATGTGACCCTTCGCCATTTCATCGAGCGCCGCCAGATGGACAAAACCCGGCGCACGAATCTTCAGGCGGTACGGCTTGTTGGCGCCGTCGGAAATCGCATAGATGCCGAACTCCCCCTTCGGGTGTTCGACAGCGGCATACGCCTCGCCTTCCGGCACGTGCATCCCTTCGGTGAAGAGCTTGAAGTGGTGAATCAGCTCTTCCATGTTGGTCTTCATGTCCACGCGCGACGGCGGCGCCACCTTGTGGTTATCGGTGATCACCGGACCCGGGTTCTTGCGCAGCCACTCGATGCACTGGCGGATGATGCGGTTGCTCTGGCGCATTTCTTCCACGCGCACCAGGTAACGATCGTAGCAATCGCCGTTCACGCCCACCGGAATATCGAAATCCATACGGTCGTACACTTCGTACGGCTGCTTCTTGCGCACATCCCACTCGATGCCGGAGCCGCGCAGCATTGCGCCGGAAAAACCCTTGTTGAGCGCACGCTCAGGGCTCACCACGCCGATGCCGACCAAGCGCTGCTTCCAGATCCGGTTATCGGTCAGCAGCGTCTCGTACTCGTCAACGTACTTCGGGAACCGGTTGGTGAAGTCTTCGATGAAGTCCAGCAGCGAACCCGAACGCGATTCGTTCAGGGCCGCAAGAGCTTTTTCGTTGCGCACCTTGGATGCCTTGTACTGCGGCATCGTGTCAGGCAGGTCGCGGTAGACGCCGCCCGGGCGGTAGTATGCCGCGTGCATACGTGCACCCGACACCGCTTCATACATATCGAACAGGTCTTCGCGCTCGCGGAAGGCGTACAGGAACACCGCCATGGCGCCCACGTCCAGCGCGTGCGAACCGATCCACATCAGGTGGTTCATGATCCGCGTGATTTCGTCGAACATGACGCGGATGTACTGCGCGCGCAGCGGCACTTCGAGACCCAGCAGGCGCTCGATGGCCATCACGTAGGCGTGCTCGTTGACCATCATCGACACGTAGTCGAGACGGTCCATGTACGGCACGCTTTGGATCCAGGTCTTCTGCTCAGCGAGCTTCTCGGTCGCGCGGTGCAGCAGGCCGATGTGCGGGTCGGCACGTTGAATGACTTCGCCGTCCAGCTCAAGCACCAGGCGCAGCACGCCGTGTGCGGCCGGATGTTGCGGGCCGAAGTTCAGGGTGTAGTTCTTGATATCTGCCATGATCGTCGGGCGCCCTTCAGTGCTTCAGACCGCCGTACTGATCCTCGCGGATCACACGCGGCGTAATCTCGCGCGGCTCGATGGTCACCGGCTGGTAGACCACGCGGCGCTGCACCGGGTCGTAACGCATTTCAACGTAGCCCGACACCGGGAAGTCCTTGCGGAACGGGTGGCCAATGAAGCCATAGTCGGTCAGAATGCGGCGCAGGTCCGGATGGCCTTCGAACACCAGACCGTACAGGTCGAACGCTTCGCGCTCAAACCAGTTGGCGGAATTCCAGAGATCCACCACGGAAGCGACGACCGGCAGATCATCATCCGGTGCGAACACGCGCACACGCAGACGCCAGTTGTGCATGATCGACAGCAGATGCGACACCGCGGCAAAACGCGGGCCATTCCAGGCACCGTCGCCGTAGTCGGCGTAGTCGACGCCGCACAGGTCCATCAGTTGCTCGAACTTGAGCGATGCGTCGTCGCGCAGCGTGCGCATGACGTCGAGATAATCGGCCGCCTTCACCACGAGAGTGAGTTCGCCAACCGCCTCGGTCAGACTTTGAACGCGATTGCCTAGCGCCTTTTCCAGCGCGGCTTTCAGGGTGGCAAGCTTGTCGGTCATGTCAGGCCTTGCGCGCGATGGTGTTGGTGCGGCGGATCTTGGCCTGCAGCTGGATGATGCCGTAGATCAGCGCTTCAGCCGTCGGCGGGCAACCCGGCACGTACACGTCGACCGGTACGATGCGATCGCAGCCACGCACGACAGAATACGAATAGTGGTAGTAACCGCCGCCATTGGCGCACGAGCCCATCGAGATGACCCAGCGCGGCTCGGCCATCTGGTCGTACACCTTGCGCAGCGCAGGTGCCATCTTGTTGCACAGCGTGCCGGCCACAATCATCACGTCGGACTGGCGCGGCGACGGGCGGAACACCACGCCAAAGCGGTCCAAGTCATAACGCGATGCACCCGCGTGCATCATCTCCACGGCACAGCAAGCTAGGCCGAACGTCATCGGCCAGAGCGAACCCGTGCGGGTCCAGTTGATCAGCTTGTCAGCAGTCGTCGTGACAAAGCCTTCGTTGAGTACGCCTTCGATCGCCATTTCACATCACTCCCAATCGAGCGCGCCTTTTTTCCAGATGTAGACGAAGCCCACGAGAAACTCGAGCAAAAAGATGCCCATCGCAATGAACCCCGGCCAGCCAATGTCGCGCAGCGCCACGCCCCACGGGAAGAGGAACGCAGTCTCCAGATCGAACAGGATGAACAGGATGGCGATGAGGTAGTAGCGCACGTCGAACTTCATGCGCGCGTCTTCGAATGCTTCGAAGCCGCACTCGTACGGCGAGAGCTTTTCAGGATCGGGATTGTTCGGACCGAGGACTCGGCCGATAGCCATCAGGACGAGGCCAAGGCCCACACCGACGACGATGAACAGCAGAACGGGGAAATAGGCTTCGAGGTTCAAGGGACGCCCGCCTTTTTGAATGGTTTCAACAGCACAGCCCGCAGGCGGCGCCTTGTCGCCCCATCAAAGGCGCCGGGTCCGCAGCCTCACGACGCCAGAACTGCGCATCGCCTTGCGGAGGGGCCTGCCCGGAAATTC
Organism: uncultured Ralstonia sp.; assembly: GCA_966433195.1. GTDB lineage: Bacteria > Pseudomonadota > Gammaproteobacteria > Burkholderiales > Burkholderiaceae > Ralstonia. Next base: position 3,859 of record CBJMVH010000047.1, on the reverse strand, counting down.
CCGTTGAACAGACCCCGAAATTTGATTGGTGCCGACGGCGAGACTCGAACTCGCACAGCTTTCGCCACTACCCCCTCAAGATAGCGTGTCTACCAATTTCACCACGTCGGCTGGGGGAAGAAACTTTATCAGGAAGCCAGATCAGGCTAAGCGCCCTTGCTGTTTTCCGTATTGTTTCAAGCCTCACATTCTACCGCAAAGCGAAGCTTTTGTTCAATGCACAAAGAAAAATCTTATACCTCGCGACGCACCGACAACCTCAGCAGTACGCACACGATGGATGACACTCAATTACTTGGGCACGGCCGGTGCCGAGGCGGCAGCAGGAGCAACCGGCGCCGATGCAGCAGGCGCAGACGCTGCCGGGGCCACGGGCGCCACCGAACCCATCACACCAGCCGAAACACTGCCTTTGTTGGTGCCGATCAGCGTGAGTGCCAGCGTGGCCACAAAGAACACCGTTGCCAGCACGGCCGTCGTGCGCGACAGGAAGTTCGCCGAACCGGTCGCACCGAACAAGCTGCCAGAAGCACCGGAGCCGAATGCCGCACCTACGTCAGCGCCTTTACCGTGCTGCAACAGCACCAGGCCGATCACGCCAAGCGCGCTCAAAATTTGCGCCACCAGCAGCAGAGTCTTCAGAATTGCCATTTCGCTTCTCTCAATAATGTGTTGCAGCCGCACGCATTCCGCATGCAGCAACGTCGACAGGCCGCTTAAGCGCGGCCGATCGCCAGGAAATCTTCGGCCTTCAGCGATGCGCCGCCGATCAGGCCGCCATCGATGTCCGCCATTGCAAACAACTCGCCCGCGTTGTCCGGCTTGACACTACCGCCGTACAGAATTGCAAGACGCTGTGCCACACCGACATCGCGACCAGCAACCCGCGCGCGCAGGAATGCGTGCACTGCCTGCGCCTGCTCATTTGTCGCGGTCTTGCCAGTGCCGATCGCCCAAACAGGCTCATAGGCAACGACGATACGGCCAAGCTGCTCAACCGACAGCGCCTCCAGCACCGCATCCAGTTGACGGCCAACCACTTGCTCCGTCTCGCCAGCTTCACGCTGGGCGAGCGTTTCGCCCACGCAGACGATCGGCGTGATGCCGTGTTCCAGGGCACGCAGCGCCTTCGTCGCCACTTGCTCATCGGTTTCGCCGTGGTAGGTGCGACGCTCGGAATGACCGACGATCACATAGCCGCAGCCAAATTCTGACAGCATCGACGCCGCCACTTCGCCGGTGAAAGCGCCGCGCGTTTCGGCCGACACGTCTTGTGCGCCCCAACCCACTGCCGAACCTGCCAGCAGCGATTGGCACTGCGCCAAGTACGGAAACGGCGCGCACACCGCCAGCGTGGCGTTGGTCTTGCCTGCGGCCTTGATCTGCTCAAGCAGCGCGGCATTGGCACTCAGACTGCCATGCAGCTTCCAGTTGCCCACCACCAGCTTCGGTCTTGCGTTCACGTTTTTGCCCGGTCGACTGTCAAATAAACCCGGCATTCTACCGTGGCGACAAAAACAGGGTCAATTTTGACGTCTTGCGAGTCAATCCCAAACCAACATGATCTTGCCAATATGGGCACTGGATTCCATCAGGGCATGTGCCTGTGCGGCCTGTGCAGCGGGCATGACCTCGTGAATCACGGGCTTGATACGCCCCGATGCCAGCAGCGGCCACACCTTCTCGTACAAGTGCGCGGCAATGGCAGCCTTGAATGCCACCGGACGCGGCCGCAACGTCGAGCCCGTGAGTGTGATGCGCCGGCGCAGGATGTCGCCCAGCGGCACCTCGGCCTTCGCACCGCCCAGCAATGCGATCAGTACAATCCGGCCGTCGTCCGCCGTACAGGCGATCTCACGCGCGACATAGCTGCCGCCGACCATGTCGAGCACCACGTCAGCGCCGCGCCCGGTCTCGGCCTTGACGATCTCGACGAAGTCTTCGGTCTTGTAGTTGATGGCACGCTTGGCGCCCAACTCGACACAGGCGGCGCACTTGTCAGCGCTGCCGGCCGTTGCGAATACGCGATGGCCCAACGCGGACGCAATCTGGATCGCCGTCGTACCGATGCCGCTGGAGCCACCCTGCACCAGCAGCGTTTCATCGGCACCGTGCGCACCCTGCCCCAGCAAGCCGCGGTCAAATACGTTCGACCAGACAGTGAAGTAGTTCTCGGGCAAGGCCGCGGCCTCGATATCGGACAAGCCCGCCGGCACCGGCAGCACTTGGCCCAGCGGCGCGGTGCAGAACTCAGCGTAACCGCCGCCCTGGACCAGCGCGCAGACGCGGTCGCTCACCTTCAAACCATAGCGATTATCGGCGTGTGACAGATCGCCGCTGACTATCTCGCCCGCCACCTCCAGACCTGGAATGTCCGATGCCCCAGGCGGTACCGGATAGTTGCCCGTGCGCTGGAACACATCCGGCCGATTCACCCCGGCCGCGCGCACGCGGATCAACACTTCGCCGGCCTTCGGCTCGGGCATCGGGCGCTCGCCGAGCTTCAGGACTTCGGGGCCGCCGTACTCAGTAATTTCAATCGCTTTCATGAAAATCAGATCGGTGAGGGTTACGACGCAACGCGCTTCGGTTCAACAAAGTGCTGCGGAATGCCGCGGGAGGTTTCGCGCAGAATTTCCTGCTTGCCGTGGACGATGGCGTCCGCAATCTTGTTGATATGCAACTTGAGCCACATCTCGGTCGGCGAGCCGGCACGATAGTCGGCCGGGCCGAGCATGTCGACGCGGTCATCGGCACGCAAGTTGTCGGCCTGCTCAAACGAGCGCGGGCTCTCGGGGTTGTAGACCGCATACGTGCGGCCGCCGCCCTTGCGCGCCACCGAAAACGCGGGAATATCGCTCGGACCATCCGCCACGTAGATCATGTTGGCGAACGGCACCCGGCGCTCGTCCTCGGCAATCGACGAGTTCACGTTGACGGCTTCGGGGTGCTTGTTGACGCCCTTGTTGATCTCGAACAGCGCACGCGTCTTGGTGGTGTTGTCGATGGCGTAGATGACTTCCGAGATGACGGGGCGGCCATTCGCGTCAGACGCCTCCAGGAATTCGCAACCCCATACGCCGTCGATGTAGGGGGCGATGGGCGAACCCTTGATCATTTCAGTGAGGCCGGTGCTGACGATGTAGTGTTCGAGCTTGATATCGAAGGCTTGGTAGGCGGCGTTGTCGCGCACCCATGCCTTGCTGCGTTCGAAGAACTCCGTGACACCGGGAAAGAACTCGAGCTCCGCGCCCAGTTCACGCAGGGCAGCGTTGTTGAGGCCGGCCATGCGGCCATCCCGCACGTAGCGCAGCAGCACGTTCAGGTAGAACGTTTCGCGGTTGACCTTTTGGCCACGCGATTCGATGTCTTTGGAACCCGCTTCCACTTCATCCCAAAAACCCTGCTCGGCGATGTTGAAACGCTCGAACAGCGGCACTTGCATGTAGCGCGGGATCAGCGTCTTGTCGAAATCCCAGACGACGGCGATGCGGTTTTGCTCGAACAGACGGCTCATGATGGGTCGCGGAAGGAGAACTCGCGACGCAGTGTAAACAAAAAAACGGCTGGACACTGTCCAGCCGTTTTTCGTCGCGAAAACCGCTCGCTTACTGCTATTGTTGCTGCTGTTGTTGCGAGGCAGCGTCGCCAGCGCCCGGCGCTTGCGGTGCAGCAGCCGGCACGTCGCCTTCCTCAGCCTTGGCGGCCTTGATCGACAAACGCATACGGCCCTTCTCGTCGGTGCTCAGCAGCTTCACGCGCACGGCCTGGCCTTCCTTCACGTAATCGGAGACCTGGTTCACACGCTCGTTGGCGATTTCCGAGATGTGCAGCAGACCGTCCTTGCCCGGCAGGATGT
>CBJMVH010000046.1:0-34255 GCA_966433195.1 uncultured Ralstonia sp. | reverse complement strand
TGTTCTTCATGCCCAGGCGCTCGGCTTCGCGGTTCATCAGCATCACGAAGTTGGTTTCCGTGCCGCCCACGGCCTCAGCCAGCACGAGCGCTGCATCGTTGCCCGACTGGATGATCAGGCCCTGCGTCAGCTCACGCACCGAGGCAGGTTTGCCCGGCTGCAGGAACATGCGCGACTCATCCGTCTTGACGGAGCGCACGGTCTCGGTGGGCGTGATCATCTGGTCGTACTTGAGCTTGCCGTCGCGCACGGCTTCGAACACTAGGTACGCCGTCATCAGCTTGGTGAGCGAAGCGGGCTCGATGCGCTCGTCCATATTGGCGCCGCCGAGCACCTGGCCGCTGGTGACGTCGGTCAGCATCCAGGAGCGCGCCGCGACTTGCGGGGCCGGCACGGGCTGCGCGGCAGCCGGCAACGCGGTGACCAGCACGGCAGCGGCCACAGCGGTTACAGCGGCGGAATGGAGGGCGGAAGGCGTGAAATGGGCAAAGCGGGTCTGCATGTCGGGTCCTGCGGTCTGCTTGGAGTTCAATGACGCCGTGCACCGGGGGAAGGCGCGGCGTATGGGAAATCTACGGGCGAAAGTTACGGACGTGGCGCCCAGGCGCCGGTAATGAGCTGCCGGATCAGGTGCAGCTTGCGATGGAAGAAATGATCGGCGCCGGGGATGACGATGACCGGCAACTCCTGCGGTCGCGCCCAATTGAGCACGTCGATGAGCGGTACCGTGTCATCCTGCTCGCCGTGGATGATGATGGTATCGGCCGGCACCGGGGCGACATCCCAGCGCGAAGTGGCGGTGCCAACCAGCGCCAGGCGCTCGGCCGGCGTGCCGGCTTCCGCCAGTCGGCGCGCCACCTGCGACACGACAAAGCTGCCGAACGAGAAGCCGCCAAGCGCCAGCGGCAGCGTGGCCACGTCGGCCGACCATTCGGTTTGCGTGCGCATCCAGTCGAGCACCGCGAGCATGTCGTCCTGCTCGCCGATGCCGTTGTCGTGCGTGCCTTCGGTCTTGCCGACGCCGCGGAAATTCAGGCGCACCGTCGCATAGCCGAGGCCGACGAAGGTGCGAGCCAGGGTCTGCGCGACCTTGTTGTCCTTGGTGCCGCCAAACAGCGGATGTGGATGGCCGATCAGCGCCAAGCCGCGCGGTGCGCCATCCGGTTGGTCGATGGACAGATCAATCTGCCCGACCGGGCCATCGATCAGGCGTTCTTGCGTATGCACGTTCATGGAAAAGCGGGTCGGGAAAAACTCAAGCGGGCTCAAGCCGCCTCAGGCGGGGCGATCGACCATCAGCCGTTCGACCGGTTTGCCCTGGATCAGATGGCTCTGGATGATTTCGTCGATGTCTTCCTTGTCGACGAAGGTGTACCAGACGGCCTCGGGGTAGACCACCAGCACCGGACCGAGTTCGCAGCGGTCCAGACAGCCGGCCTTGTTGATGCGCACGCGGCCTTCGCCGTTGATGCCGAGCTCCTTGCAGCGCTTCTTGGCGTATTCCTGCATGGCCTTGGCGCCAAAGTCGGCACAGCAGCGCGAGCCGTCCTCGCGTTCGTTCAGGCAGAAGAAGACGTGGTGCTTGTAGTGGCTGCTCATGGGCGGACGGAGAGAAAAACTCGGAGGGCGAGCGCGGCGCGCAATGCAGGACGTGAATGGCTTCCTGGCGTTGCACGCACATGTGGATTTGCGTAACGAGCCGGCATTATACGGCCCTAAAGGTAGGCTTCCCCGCGACCAAGCCGCGCGCTGCTGCGCTGCAACACGTTTTCCGGATGTCCGGACGGTGCTGTGAGCGGATTCCGGGATTGACGACGGCTGGTGCGGGTGCCATCGTAGTCACACCAAGCTGGCACAAGGGCTGGCGGGGCGCTGACACGGAAATTACACATTGGCATGCCCCTTGCAATAAAGGGCGACCTGCTGCGGGAAGCGCCGGAAGAATCGGTACAAGCCGGCGTATCGAGGCAGGAGAGAGACCACATCAGGGCGGGTCGGACCGGGCGAGCAATCGAGCGCACGGCCGGTCTGTGACACTCGAGGAAGACATGAAAAAACCGTTCTACAAAATCCTGTACGTACAGGTGCTGGCGGCCATCGTCATCGGCGTTCTGCTGGGCCATTACTCGCCCGAGCTGGCCGTGAAGATGAAGCCGCTGGGCGATGGCTTCATCCAGCTCATCAAGATGGTGATCGGGCCGATCATCTTCTGTACCGTTGTGTCGGGCATTGCCGGCATGCGCGACATGAAGAAGGTGGGCCGCGTGGGCGGCAAGGCGCTGATCTACTTTGAGGTCGTCTCCACCTTCGCGCTGATCATCGGTCTGGCGGCCGGCCACATCTTCAACCCGGGCGCGGGCTTCAACGTCGATGTGAACACCATCGATGCCAAGGCCGTGGCGCAGTACGCTGCCAAGGCGCACTCGGCCAGCACGGTCGACTTCCTGCTCAACATCATCCCGAGCACGGTGGTGGACGCCTTTGCCAAGGGCGACATCCTGCAGATCCTGCTGATCGCGCTGCTGTTTGGCGGTGCGCTCTCGGCCATGGGTGAGCGCGCGCAGATGGTCACGGACTTCATCGACCAGATCTCGCACGTGTTCTTCCGTATCGTGCACGTCATCACGCGTGTGGCCCCAATCGGCGCATTTGGCGCGATGGCATTCACTATCGGCAAGTACGGTGTGATCTCGCTGGTGCCGCTGCTCAAGCTGGTTGGCACGTTCTATCTGACGGCCATCATCTTTGTGGTGGTGGTGCTGGGCATCATCGCGCGCCTGGTGGGCTTCAACATCTTCCGCTTTGTGTCGTACATCAAGGAAGAGCTGCTGATCGTGCTGGGCACCAGCTCGTCGGAATCGGCGCTGCCGCACCTGATGGAAAAGATGGAGAAGCTGGGCTGCTCGAAGTCGGTGGTGGGCCTGGTGGTTCCGACCGGCTATTCGTTCAACCTGGACGGCACCAACATCTACATGACGATGGCGGTGATCTTCATCTCGCAGGCGCTGAACATCGAGCTGACCTGGACGCAGCAACTCACCATCCTGGCCGTTGCCATGCTGACGTCGAAGGGCGCGTCGGGCATCACCGGCGCGGGCTTTATCACGCTGGCGGCTACGCTGGCGGTGGTGCCGGACATTCCGGTAGCAGGCATGGTGCTGATCCTGGGTATCGACCGCTTCATGAGCGAGTGCCGTGCGCTGACCAACATCACCGGCAACGGTGTGGCGTGCGTTGTGATCTCGGCGTGGGAGCGCGAGCTGGATCGCGCCAAGCTGGCACGCGTGCTGTCGGGCAACCGCAACGACGAGGGCGTGCCGGCCACCCCGGCGGCCTGATCCACCCGACCTGGCAGGCGCCTGCGGGTGCCGCCTACTGAAAGCGTATGATTGCGGGGCCTGTCTTCCAGACGGCCCCGCTTCTTGTTTGGAGCGCCTCGTGACAAACACGACGGCCGGCACGGCTCTGGAAAGCAAGGCGACGACACCCCCCGCCGCCCATCTCCAGCCGATGTCCGATCCCGATTTCCCCTTCGCCAGCGCCTCCGGTTCGCGACGCGGCTTCTGGTGGCTGGTGGCGCTCGGGCTCGTGGTGGTGATGGCCCTGGTGTGCGCGACCACCTTTGTGGTGACGTGGAACCGCGGCCTCGCACAGGCGCAGCAGGCCGCCGGTGGTCGCGTTGACCGCTACGCTGCCAACCTCAAAAGCACGCTTGACCGCTACGAATACCTGCCGGCGCTGGTGGCGCTGCACCCGTTCATCCACGATCTGCTGGCCAATCCGACGCCCGCCAACGTCGAGCGCGCAAACCGCTACCTACTGGAGGTCAACGATCGCGCGCACGCTGCGGCCGCCTATGTGATCGCGCCGAGCGGGCAGGCGCTGGCCGCGTCCAACTACAACCAGCCCGACAGCTTTGTCGGCGCCGTGTATCGGTTCCGGCCGTACTTCCAGCAAGCCGCTGAAGGTCATGTCGGACGCTTCTATGGCATCGGCATCACGCGCGAGGAGCCGGGCTACTACATCTCGCAGCCCGTCATGCAGGACGGCCGCGTGATCGGCGTGACGGTGGTCAAGCTCAACCTCGAATGGTTTGGCCGTGCGAGCCACGATGCCTCCGAGCCGGTGATGGTGGCGGACGAGAACGGCGTAATCTTCCTGTCGTCTGTGCCGGCGTGGCAGTACCACACGGTTGAGCCGCTCACGCCGAAGCTGCAGGCGCAACTTGAAGCCACGCGGCAGTACTACCGCAAAGAGATCAAGCCGCTGCCGTTGCAGCCCGAAGCCCCGGGCTTTCTGCGCTTGACGGGGCGCTTGCCGGAGGGAGCCGAACTCATCCGCATCGGCGAGCGGGCCAGTGCCACGCGCTACCTGCAGGTCTCGCGCGACCTGGTCGAGCCCGACTGGACACTGATGTACCTCACGCCCGTGGACCCGGTGATGAGCGCCGCGCGCAGCGCCACCGTGGCCGCCGCGTTTGCCTTCGCGTTTGCGTGCCTGCTCCTGTTCTATTGGCGCCAGCGTCGCCTGCGCATGATGGAAATGCTGCGCAGCCGGCGCCTGCTCGAGGCAGCCTATGACCAGCTTGAACGCCGCGTTGAAGACCGCACCGCGGATCTGATGGCGACGAACGAGCAGTTGCAGCACGAAATCGTCGACCGCACACGCGCTGAGGCCGAACTGCGCGCCACGCAGGACGAACTCGTGCAAGCCAGCAAGCTGGCCGCGTTGGGGCAGATGGCCGCCGGCATCACCCATGAGTTGAACCAACCGCTGGCCGCGCTGCGCACGTTTTCCGACAACACGCGCATCCTGCTGGAGCGCGGCCAGCATGGCGCCGCCACGGATAACCTGCAGGCCATTGCCGACCTGACCGAGCGCATGGGCAAGATCACCGCGCAGCTCAAGCTGTTCGCCGGTCGTTCGCGCCGCAAACACAGCGACGTGCAGGTGCGCGTCGCGCTCGACCACACGCTGGCGCTGCTGCGCCCGCGCCTGGGCGACGTGCGGCTCGAACTGCACTGGCGCATCCCCGAAGCCGAGGCCGTTGTCCGCGCCGATGAGTTGAAGCTGGAGCAGGTGCTGATCAACCTGGTGGGCAACGCGTTGGACGCCATTGCAGCCAACGAGGCGGGGCATGCAGGCCGCATCGACATCGACATCGGCCCCGCAGAGGGTGCGCCAGCGCAACTCGCCATCGCCGTGCGCGACAACGGCCCCGGCATTCCGCCCGATGCCATGCCGCATCTGTTCGAACCGTTCTTCACCACCAAGGAAATCGGCCAGGGGCTGGGCCTTGGGCTGGCGATCTCCACCAGCATCGCGCGCGACTTTGGCGGCTCGCTGTCGGCCATCAACGTGCCGGGCGGCGGGGCGCAATTTACGCTGACACTGGTACGCGCGGAGGTCACCTCCGTGGCATCCACCTGATTCCTTTTTACGTAGACCACCCATGTCCGAAGGCTTGACCGTTCTTTTCATCGAAGACGACCCGCCTGTGCGCCAGGCCACCGCGCAGAGCCTGGAGCTGGCTGGCTTCAATGTGCAGGCGTTCGGCAGCGCCGAAGAAGCCGTCGGCAAGATCGACGCGAACTTCCCCGGCGTGGTGGTGAGCGACTTGCGGCTGCCGGGCGCGAGCGGCCTGGATGTGCTCGCGCATTGCCAGTCGTTCGCGACGGGGATTCCCGTGGTGCTCGTGACTGGCCACGGCGACATCACGATGGCCGTGCAGGCGATGCGTGAAGGCGCCTTCGACTTTATCGAAAAGCCGTTCCCCGCCGAGCGCCTGACCGAGACCGTGCGCCGCGCCGTCGAGCGTCGCGCGCTGGAGCTGGAAAACCGCGCGTTGCGCCGCGAGCTGGCGGGCCCGGCGGCGGGCACACGCATCATCGGGCGCTCGCCGGCCATGGGCGCGGTGCGGGCGCTGATCGAAAACGTGGCGACCACCGACGCACCTGTGCTCATCAACGGCGAGACGGGTACGGGCAAGGAGCTGGTCGCACGCAGCCTGCACATGCTGTCGCCGCGTCACGACAAGCCGTTCATCGCGCTGAATTGCGGCGCGGTGCCCGAGGCGATTTTCGAGAGTGAGATGTTCGGCCACGAGGCCGGCGCGTTCACCGGTGCGGGCAAGCGCCGCATCGGCAAGCTGGAGCACGCCTCGGGCGGCACGCTGTTCCTCGACGAGATCGAGAGCATGCCGATTGCGTTGCAGGTGAAGCTGCTGCGCGTGTTGCAGGAGGGGGCACTGGAGCGTCTGGGCTCCAATGAGTCCGTCCGTATCGATGTGCGCATCGTTGCCGCCGCCAAGGGCGATATGGAGGCGTTGATCGACGCGGGCGGTTTCCGGCGCGATCTGTACTACCGCCTGAATGTGGTTGCCATCGACCTGCCGCCGCTGCGCGAGCGCCGCGAAGACATCATCCCGCTGTTCGAGCACTTCCTGCTTGAAGCCGCCGTGCGCTACCAGCGCCCGCTGCCGATGCTGGCCGAGCGTCAGCGCCACGAGCTGATGCAATCGAACTGGCCCGGCAATGTGCGCGAACTGCGCAACGCGGCGGACCGCCTCGTACTGGGTGTCGGCCGCACGCCCGTCGTGCCAGATGCATCGGAAGACGGTATGCCGCTCAAGGAGCGCGTCGAGCGCTATGAGCGCACGGTGATCGCCGAGACGCTGGCGCGCACGGGCGGCTCCGTGCACCAAGCGGCGGACATCTTGCAGGTGGGCCGCGCGACGCTGTACGACAAGATCAAGCGGTACGGGCTCTGACGCATCGCCCTTGCACAGAAGAACGCCCGGCATCCACCGGGGCGTTTGTCGTTAATGCTCAACTCAGAATCGGGTGCGCGTTTGCCACCGGATACCCACGGTCATCCGTCGGAATCCGCTGTGTCTGAAACGCGATCAGCAGCGCCTGGAACTTGCCGTCGATTTCCACGATGATCGCGCCGTCCTGCTGCACGCCGTTTTCGCGCGAGTGGTCCTTCACGCCGTGGCCGTGCATGACCGGGTTGCCCTGGTTCATGTGCGTCTCATGCAGGCCGTTTTGCTGCGGCTCGAACAGAAAGCCGAAACCGTAGACGGTGACGTCGGTGCGCGGCGGCCAGCCTTTGCGGTCGTCGTCACCGGAGCTGCCGTGGTAGACGTAGTCGATCGGCGTGGCGGTGCGGTCCAGCGTCAGCATGTCGTCGACGAGCGCGTTGATGTCGTTGTGCTCGGTCTCGGTGTCGAGCGCGATCGGCTGCATGTTCGGAAAGTCGACCAGCCCGGCGTCGCGCACATAGTCCAGGCGCGGAAAGCCGTCCTGGTACAGGCCCGGTGCCAGCGCCGCAAGCTGGGCGATCATCGGCAACTGAAAATCCGTCGTCCACTGATACAGCACGTGGTAACCGGCCTCGCCCGCGCCGGGCATCGTCGAATCGGATTTCACGTTGGCCAACACCACGAACTCGGAACCATCCGGCGCTTCTGCCACGATCGCGTAATGCGGGTTGCCGTTGTAGCCCTCAAGGTAGGGCACGCCGAATTTCAGCTTGCCCTTGAACATGCAATAGGTATTGGCCATGCGCGTGCTCCATCGGTTCACGGATTGACGGGCCACCATTGCAGCAGGCCCGCGTGAATCTAGTGTGGAACGCGCATTGTCCGGACACAAAAATGCCCGGCATCGACCGGGCATGTTGTGTGGGTGAGGGCGGAGCGCTCAGGCTTGCTTGGCCAGCGTCTGCTTGAGCAGCGCGTCGAACGACGACCACTCCGGCTCGCCCACGTAGCGCTTGAGGATGCGCCCGTCACGGTCGACCAGGAAGGTGGTGGGCGTGAGTTGCACGTCGCCGAACGCCTTGGCGGCGGAGCCATCGGCGTCCATGGCCACCTTGAACGGCAACTGGCGCGTCTGGCTGAAGTTCATCACGTACATCGGCGCGTCGTAGCTCATCGCCACGGCCACGTACTCCAGCCCCTCGCCCTTGTACTTGTTGTACGTCTGGACCATGTTGGGCATTTCTTTGATGCACGTGGTGCAGCTCGTCGCCCAGAAGTTGACGAGGTAGACCTTGCCCTTCAAGTCTTGCGTGGACAGCTTCTGTCCATCCAGCAGCGTGAAGGTGGCAGCCGGCACCTGCTGTGCGGGCGAAAACGCACGCCAGCCGAACCATCCGGCCACAGCTAGCACCAGCACGATCACGGGCAGCAGCCAGCGTCGGCCGCCGGATTTGGCGGGCGTGGCGGCAACAGAAGGGGTCAGGGTCGAGGCCATGGTGGCAACGGTCTGGAGGGGTGAAGAAACGTCTATTGTAGGCCCGCCCGATCGCACCCGCCGGTCGGCTGCGACATTCTGTCTATTGCGATGTCTGCATCACTTCGCACCGGCTAGCGCAGCTTCGTAGAGGGCGAGGTCGGTGGGGGAAAAGCAGCAGAACGTGATTTCGTCGAAGCCCGCACCGTGCTCCCGGACGGTGCGTAGCGCAATCGGCGTGGCCAGGCGTGCCGGGAAGCCGTAGACGCTGGTGCTGATGCACGGAAAGGCGATCGTACGCACATCGTGCTGCCGGGCGACTTCCAGGCTGTTGCGATAGCAGGCGGCCAACAAGGTCGCTTCATCTTGCCGGCCGCCGCGCCAGATTGGGCCCACGGTGTGGATGACGTAGCGCGCCGGCAGCCGGAAGCCCGGGGTGAGCTTGGCTTCGCCGGTGCGGCAGCCGTTGAGCGCGCGGCAGGCTTCCAGCAGCTCGGGCCCCGCGGCACGGTGGATGGCGCCATCCACGCCGCCCCCGCCCAGCAGGGAACTGTTGGCGGCATTGACGATGGCGTCGCAGTCCAACGTGGTGATGTCGGCGCGCAGGGCACGCAGGAGGAGGCTTGGGCTCGGCATGGCGCAGTTCTAGGGTCTGTTGGCATATAAACGCCCGCCCGTTGACCCGAACAGGGGCCAGATGCGCGAAGGACGCCGCGGCAAAGGGCCGTTCCCTTTGCAAGGCGGGCCGACAAAGCAGATGGCCCCTGTTCGGGTCAACCCGGAGGGCAAGGAGCAGAAAGGCCGCATGGCGGTGTTGCGGCCGGCTTGCTTAGCTGGCTAAGCGGCGCCGTCCACGCCTAGCCCTGCGGCCTTTCTGCTCCTTGCGGGCGGGTGTTTATATATCAACAGACCCTCGGGGTCTCGCGGATGTCTCTGTCCGATAATAGGCGGCACGCAAACCAGCAGAAACAATCGAGGAGACGACGTGGCACGCATGGCAAAAGCAGGCGGCTGGCAGTGGGGCGTGGGCGCGGCGGTATGCGCGCTGCTGATGGCCTGTTCGCCCAAGTACGATTGGCGCACCGTCCAGTCCAACGAAGGCGCGTACGTCGTCGACTACCCCGCCAAGCCCACCGCCGATGCCCGCCCTATCACCATCAACGGCCAGCGCTTGCCGATGACCATGCAGGCCGCCAGCATCGACGGCACGCTGTTCGCCATCGGGGTGGTGACCTTGCCAGCCAATGACCCGGTCTGGCGTCAGCAAGCCGTGGCGGCGTTGCGTACGGGCTTGGCGGCCAACTTGAGAGGGCAGGTGCTCGCCAAGGACATCGCCGTAAAAACCGCTGCGCAGCCGCCGCTATCCGTGCCGGCCGTGGAGCTGATCGCACAAGGCACGGGCGGCAATGACCCCACGCCACGGCGCCTGAGTGCCCGTGTGGTCGCCGTCGGCAAACACGCCTACCAGGCCGTCGTGCTCGAATCGGGCGATGCCGCACGCGACGCGCGCCAGCAAGAGCAGGTCGACCAATTCCTCACCAGCTTCCATCCGTACTAGGCGAGAGCGCGTCTCAGGCAACGGGTGCACAATCGCCATCTTCTGCTGTCGTCAACACATCACGGGGTAACCATCATGACGTTGCAAGTCTGGCTGGCCTTCTTTCTGGCCGCCTGGGTGATCGCCATTTCGCCGGGTTCGGGCGCCATCCTTTGCATGAGCCATGGCCTGACGCACGGCGTACGCCGCACCTCCGTCACGATTGCCGGGCTGGAGCTGGGCATCGTGGTGGTCCTGTTCATTGCGGGCGCGGGGCTGGGAGCGCTGCTGGTGGCGTCTGAGCATGCCTTTACCGCCATCAAGATCGTCGGCGCGCTGTACCTGATCTACCTGGGCATCGTGCAGTGGCGCACGCCGATTCAGATCAGCAAGCCGGCGGAGGGGGATGCGGTCAAGGTGTCGGGCAGCGGGGCGCGCCGTCGCTTCCTTGTCGGTCTGCTGACCAACCTGACGAACCCGAAGGGCATCCTCTTCATGGTGGCGGTGCTGCCGCAGTTCATCGATCCGGCCAAGCCGTTGCTTTCGCAGTTGGCCATCCTGGCGGTGACGATGGTGTTCGTCGACCTGATCGTGATGCACGGTTATGCGTTGCTCGCCTCGCGCGCGCAGCGCTTGTTCCGCAATCCGCGCGCACTGCGCTGGCAGAGCCGGTTTTTCGGCGGCATGCTGATGAGCATCGGTGCGGCGCTGTTTTTCGTGAAGCGGCAGACGGCCTGAGCCTCAGCCTGACGCGCTGCGTCCACCGCTCGACGGGCAGCGCTCGGACGCGACTTAGTCCGCCTTTACCCCACGCCGATACTGAATCGCCTCGCCCACATGCGCGGCGTCGATCTGTGCATCGCCGGCCAGGTCCGCGATCGTGCGGGCGAGCTTGAGCACGCGCGCATAAGCACGGGCAGACCATGAAAAGCGCGTCATCGCATGACGCAGCAGCCCATCGGCCGCGTCGGTACGGGCGCAGTACAGGTCGATCTCGTGGCCGGCCAGTAACGCGTTGCGTTTGCCTTGGCGCGTGAGTTGCCGTTCATGCGCGGCGGATACGCGCTCGGCCACGTTGAGCGTCGGTTCGCCCGGCGGGCCGTCGAGCAGTTCTTCTTGCGAGGGTGTTGGCACCTCAATCTGCACATCAATGCGATCGAGCAGCGGGCCGGAAATGCGCGACTGGTAGCGTTCCACCTGGTCCGGCGTGCAGCGGCACGCGCGCAACGGGTGGCCCCGATAGCCGCACGGGCACGGGTTCATCGCCGCGATGAGCTGGAAGCTGGCAGGGAAATCCGTCTGATGCGCAGCGCGCGAGATGGTGATGTGGCCGGTCTCCAGCGGCTCGCGCAGGACTTCGAGCACGCGGCGCTCGAACTCGGGGAGCTCGTCCAGGAACAGCACCCCTTGGTGCGCCAGAGAAATTTCACCGGGCCGCGGCGTGTTGCCGCCACCCACCATCGCCACGGCAGACGCAGTGTGGTGCGGCGCGCGGAACGGCCGGACCTTCCAGCGCTTCGCATCGAAGCCGCGCGTGGTCAGGCTCATGACGGCCGCGGCGGAGAGCGCTTCGTCGTCGCTCATCTCCGGCAGCAGGCCAGGAAAGCGCTGGGCGAGCATCGATTTGCCCGTGCCGGGTGGGCCGATCATCAACATGGAATGGCCGCCGGCGGCTGCCACCTCCAACGCGCGCCGCGCCTGCGGTTGCCCGCGTACATCGGCCAAGTCCGGATAGCGGATGTCGGTATCGACCGGCGCCGGCCGCACGGGCGACAGTTTGCGATCCGGCGCACTGAGGTGATCGCACACCTCGATCAGCGTGCGCGCTGGCAGCACTTTGGTGCCGCTGACGAGCGCGGCTTCGGCGGCGTTCTCGGCGGGCAGCACGAAGGCGCGGGCGAGCGGGGCTTCACCATCCGTGGGCGCTGGGTGACGCGACAGCGCATACGCCATCGCCAGCGCGCCGCGGATCGGCCGCAAGTCACCTGACAACGAGAGTTCGCCCGCAAACTCGTGCGCATCCAGGTGCGTATGCGGGATCTGCCGGCTGGCGGCGAGAATGCCCAGCGCAATGGGCAGATCGAATCGACCCGACTCCTTGGGCAGATCGGCCGGTGCCAGGTTGACGGTGATCCGCCGCGCGGGAAACTCGAAGTGACTGTTCTGGATGGCCGCCCGCACGCGGTCCTTGCTTTCCTTCACCTCCGTGTCGGGCAGACCGACGATGGTGAACGACGGCAAGCCATTCGCCAGATGCACCTCCACTGACACGGCTGGCGCATCAATGCCCGACAGCGCGCGTGAACGCAGAACGGCCAGGCTCATCGCGCGGCCCTCCGATTGGCATGACAAGCAGGGAAGCGGGCGAGACAGGGCGACATGGCGGTCAGTGCGAAACGAATGAGGAACCCGCCACTGTGCCAGCCGTGCCGTGTTGCCGACTCGGCTTGCATCCAAATTTGACGCGTCGTCTGAGTGCAAAAAAAACCGGAGCGCGCGGCTCCGGTTGCGTTGTCGGCAGATCGATCAGGGGAATGCGGGCATCGCCGTATCTTCGCCGCTGAAGCGGCCTTCGGGATGCGTCTTCTGCAGCAGCGCGCGCACTTCAGCCATGCGCGAGCGCGGCACGTCCACCATCAGCAGGATCTGCCCTTCCTCCACCGCCTGCTTGAACGGTTTGAGGCGGCTGTTCGGCACGGAACTGCCGATCATGCTTGAGGCCCACGCGCCAAACAGCGCGCCGACCACGGTCGTGATACCAACCATGCCCCACTGCGGCCCTTCACCGATGATCGGGAACAGCGCGGCCACCACACCCGCCAGCACGCCCGCGCCACCGCCGATCACCAACCCGTTCTGAGTGGCGTGGACGATGTCGGAGGTTTGCAGCAGGTTGGCCTCGTGCAGGCCGGTGAGATCGGCGCCTTCGCGGGCGACGAAGTGGATGTGGCGCTCGGTGATGCGCGCCAGCAGCAGGTCATTCATCACGCGCCGGGCGCTGACCACGTCCGGCAATAGAAAGTAGAGGCGATGCTGCATGATCTCTCTCCTCAAGCGTGCGCCTTATCGGTCAACAGGCCATAAGGGAGTTCTAGATCAGTTCGCCAACCGCAACAAGGCGGTTTTTGCTGTGCGCCGCAGCAGGGGTGCGGCGGCAGGCACAGCGGCACGGTGAATGCGCGGCCGGCGCAACACCGGGCAGTGAGTTACTGGTCGGCCGGGGCTGCCGACTTCAGCTGGGCTTCCAGCGCGGCCACGCGCGTTTCCAGTTCCTCCAGCCGTGCACGCGTGCGAGCCAGCACTTGCGACTGCACGTCGAATTCCTCGCGCGTGACCAGGTCCAGCTTGGAAAAGCCCTGCGTCATCATCGCGCGGACGTTCTTTTCGATATCGGCCGCGGGGGAGTTGCGCAGCGCTTCGGTCACGCGGTTCTGAAAGTCGGAAAAGAGATCGGTGGGTTTCATGAGAGTGCTCCGTGGGTCGTGCGGGGTGCGCCAAGCCGGTGCATGCACCGATTCTGTGCGCGAAATCTGCTGTGCCGTGGTGCGCGGCGTGGCGCCGAGCGGGTGTTTTCGGTGCCGCAAGGCGGGATGGTACCGGCTGAGCGCTTGCAACGGCACAAAATGCGGCGATTCTCGCTGCGATGCGGCATTGCCATCGTCAATCAAACGGGGACAGATCAAGCGCCGACGCGGTAATCCGACCATCTATACGCTGCAACACACTGCTGAAATCACTCTATCACATGGTTTTTATCACGCGAGGGCGGCTCGCCTGAATGGTCGGTCGCCCCGCCTGTTGCAACCCATTGCGGGTGGCTGGGGCGGCGTCAGCAGTTCCGTCCCCAATTTTCTGGCCGATGCGCCGCCACGCAGTCGGCGCCCGCAAGCCGAGGAACCCCTCCAATCCCATCGCCGCAACATGGCATGACAGTTGCAGAACCGGTGCGACTTTTTTCTCACGTTCTGTACGTCTTCTAAAGGGGGGAGCCGTTATGAAGAAGTTTGCGTACGCAGCCACGGTGGTGCTGCTGACCGGTGCCGCTGCCGGTGTGTGCCAATCCGCTGTCGCCCAGACCGCGCCTGCTGCCGATGCACCGGCCGCCGCGCCTGCTCCGGCGCCTGCGCTCACGGCCAACGTTACGCTGGCTAGTCAGTACCGCTATCGCGGGCTCATGCAGACGAACAACAAGCCGGCCATCCAGGGCGGTTTTGATTACGCAATCCCGGGCGGCGTGCTGCCCGAGGGCTTCTACATCGGCAACTGGAACTCGTCGATCAGTTGGCTGAGCGACTCCAACTCCAACGTCTCCGCGCCGATCGAGATGGACTTCTACGGCGGCTACAAGACCGAGATCATCAAGGACGTGCCTATCGACGTGGGCGTGCTGCAGTACTACTACCCGGGCAGCTACCCGAGCGACTTCACGCGCCCGCACACGACCGAAGGCTACGCGCAGATCGGCTACGGGCCGGTCACCTTCAAGTATTCGCACGCGTTCTCGAACCTGTTCGGCACGCCCGATTCGCACCACAGCCAGTACTTTGACCTGTCGGGCAACTTCGACACCGGCTACTGGGGCCTGACGCTGAACCTGCACCTCGGCTATCAGCAGATCCCGCACCAATCGCCGCGCGCTTCGTACGCGGATTGGAAGGTGGGTGTGACGAAGGACTTCGGCAGCGGCTGGACGGCATCGCTGGCGTACATCGACACCAATGCTGCGCGCGCGTTCTACACCAACACGCGCGGCAACTACATGGGCAAGGCGACGGCGCTGCTGTCGGTCACCAAGACTTTCTAACCAGCTAACGAGGCGAAGCGGCGCCCATTAGGAGTCGGGCGCCGCGAATCGAGGAGGAATCCAGCATGAAACTCATCATGGCTGTCATCAAGCCGTTCAAGCTCGACGAGGTCCGCGAGGCGTTGTCGGAAGTGGGCGTGTCGGGCATTACCGTCACCGAGGTCAAGGGCTTCGGGCGCCAGAAGGGCCACACGGAGCTGTATCGCGGTGCCGAGTACATCGTCGACTTCCTGCCTAAAGTGAAGATCGAAGTGGCTGTACCGGACGACGTGCTCGAGCGCGCCGTTGAGGCCATCGAGAAATCGGCGCGTACCGGCAAGATCGGCGACGGCAAGATCTTCGTGGCCGACGTTGAACAAGTCATCCGCATCCGCACCGGCGAGACCGGCGGCGACGCCCTATAAGCCCCAATTTGCCAAGGAAGAGGTCAAAACATGAAAACCTGGTTCACACGATTCCTGACCGCAGGGGCCGTTGTTGCGGTGCTCGCGGGCGCCGTGATGTCGGCGCCGGCTGTCGCACAGGACAAGCCCGCCGCTGAGGCTTCGGCGCCGGCTGCCGCCTCCGCGGCGGCAGCTCCGGCATCGGAAGCCGCTGCTGCACCGGCCGCGGCGGCGGCTGCCGCGCCCGCCGCTGCTTCGGCTCCGGCTGCTGCTACGCCCGTGCCCAACAAGGGCGACACGGCTTGGCTGCTGGTCTCCACAGCCTTCGTCATTCTGATGACGCTGCCGGGCCTCGCGCTGTTCTACGGCGGCCTGGTGCGCAAGAAGAACATGCTGTCGGTGCTGATGCAGTGCACGGGCATCTTCTCGCTCATCATCATCCTGTGGGCCATCTACGGCTACAGCTTTGCCTTTACCGAGGGCAATGCGTTCTTCGGCGGGCTTGATCGCCTGTTCCTGAAGGGGCTGACGCCGGATTCGGTGGCGGCGACCTTCAGCAAGGGCGTGGTGGTGCCGGAGTACGCGTACTTCGCGTTCCAGGGCGCGTTTGCCGCGATCACCTGCGCGCTGATTATCGGTGCCTTCGCCGAGCGTGCGAAGTTCTCGGCCGTGCTGCTGTTCGTGGTGCTGTGGTTCACCTTCAGCTACCTGCCGATCGCCCACATGGTCTGGTTCTGGCCGGGTCCGGATGGCTTTACCGACGCCAAGGCGGCTGAGGTGATGACGTCCAAGTCGGGCTGGCTGTTCCAGAAGGGCGCGCTGGACTTTGCCGGCGGCACCGTGGTGCACATCAACGCCGCCGTGGCGGGCTTGGTGGGTGCCTTCCTGTTCGGCAAGCGCATCGGCTTTGGCCGTGAAGCGCTCAAGCCGCACAGCCTGACGCTGACGATGGTCGGTGCCTCGCTGCTGTGGTTCGGCTGGTTCGGCTTCAACGCCGGTTCGGCCCTGGAAGCCAATGGCTCCGCCGCGCTGGCCTTCGTCAACACGCTGCTGGCCACCGCCGCTGCCGTGCTGTCGTGGAGCTTCGGTGAGTGGATCGGCAAGAGCAAGCCGTCGATGCTGGGTGCAGCATCGGGCGCCGTGGCGGGCCTGGTGGCTATCACCCCGGCGGCCGGCTTTGTCGGCCCAATGGGCTCGATCGCGCTGGGCATCATCGCCGGCCTGATGTGTCTGTGGGGCGTGAATGGCCTCAAGCGCATGCTCGGCATGGACGACACGCTCGATGTGTTCGGCGTGCACGGCGTGGGCGGTATCCTCGGCGCGCTGCTGACCGGCGTGTTCGCGGCACCGAGCCTGGGCGGCACCGGCATCTACGATTACGTCGCCAACAAGGTGGCCGATGACTACTCGATCGGTGGCCAACTGTGGATCCAGTTCCAGGGCGTGCTGACCACGGTGATCTGGTCGAGCGTGGTGGCCTTCATCTCATACAAGATCGTCGACGCCATCATCGGTCTGCGCGTGCCGGAAGAAGAGGAGCGCGAAGGTCTGGACATCACGTCCCACGGCGAAACCGCCTACGAAGACTGATCGTCTGCCTGATCAAGCAAAAGACCCGGCCACGTGCCGGGTTTTTTGTTGGCGCGGCGCTTGAGCCACCGGCCCTTAACTCCGATGTAAAAAACCTTCAATTGCCTCTCGTTATGCGGACGCTTACATTGCAGACGTGGTTTCCTCCACCTGCAGAACGCTCCCCGTATCTGTCAGGCTATTCCCCAAGCGCGGCAGCCCCGCGCTTTTTTTTGTCCGCGTTTTTTGTGTGTGGTTTTGTGCATTGCCGCACGCATGCCCCTCCCCACCCTTGCGAAACGGCCTAACGACCGCATATCGATAGCCCGCCATCGTTGGCACGCTGTCTGCAAGCTATTGCCTGTTCCTCTACAATCGGAGTGGGCGATAAATAACATCAATAGGAAGGGTATGGTTCCGCACTTGATCACCGCGCTGAACGGGCCGCTGCTCGAGCTCGAGCAGAAGATTCTTGACGCCACGCCCGCCATCGAACGCTGGTTCCGCCTCGAGTGGCAGGAACATACGCCGCCGTTCTACTGTTCCGTCGATTTGCGCAACGCCGGCTTCAAGCTCGCACCGGTCGATACGAACCTGTTCCCGGGCGGCTTCAATAACCTGGCGCCCGAGATGCTGCCGCTGGCCGTGCAGGCCGCCATGGCCGCCATCGAGAAGATCTGCCCGGACGCCAAGAACCTCCTGCTGATCCCCGAGCGCCATACGCGCAACATGTTCTATCTGCAGAACGTGGCGCGCCTATCGCAGATCATGCGCCAGGCTGGTCTGAATGTGCGCCTGGGTTCGCTCTCCGAAGACATCACCGAGCCGACGCCGATTGACCTGCCCGACGGTCAGCGCCTCGTGGTCGAGCCCATCAAGCGCATCGGCACCAAGGGCCGCCGCCTGGGCATGGAAGACTTCGATCCGTGCTCGATCCTGCTGAACAACGACCTGTCAGCCGGCGTGCCGCCCATTCTTGAGAACATCAACGAGCAGTACCTGTTGCCGCCGCTGCACGCAGGCTGGTCGCAGCGTCGCAAGACCAACCACTTTGCCGCGTACGACGAAGTGGCCAAGAAGTTCGCCAAGCTGATCGACATCGACCCGTGGATGGTCAACCCGTACTTCACCAAGTGCAGCGGGCTTGACTTCCACGAGCGTGCGGGCGAGGAAGAGCTCGCCCACGCCGTCGAGACCGTGCTCAAGAAGACCGCCAAGAAGTACAAGGAATACGGTGTGAACGAGACCCCGTATGTGGTGGTCAAGGCCGATGCCGGCACCTATGGCATGGGCGTGATGACCGTGCGCGATCCTTCTGAGGTCAAGGGCCTGAACCGGAAAGAACGCAACAAGATGAGCGTGGTGAAGGAGGGCCTGGAGGTCTCCGAGGTGATCGTGCAGGAAGGCGTGCACACCTTCGAGAAGATCAACGAGGCCGTCGCTGAGCCCGTCGTCTACATGATCGACCGCTATGTGGTTGGCGGTTTCTACCGGGTTCACACGGGCCGTGGCGTGGACGAGAATCTGAACGCACCGGGCATGCATTTCGTGCCGCTGCCGTTTGCGTCGAATTCGCTGCCGGACAGCCACGCCAAGCCGGGCGCCGGCGAGCCGAACCGCTTCTATATGTATGGCGTGGTGGCGCGCCTGGCCTTGCTGGCCGCGTCGCTCGAACTTGAGAAGACCGACCCGAACCCGCTGATCTGATCAGCCGTACCACGCTGCAGAAGGTAGAAGGAACCGCCATGCGCATCCTGTTCATCGTCGATCCGCTGTCGACGTTCAAGATCTACAAGGATTCCACCTTTGCGATGATGCGCGAGGCGGCAGCGCGTGGTTACGCCATCTACACGTGTTTGCAGTCGCAGCTGACGCTGTCGGGCAACGTGGTCGAAACGGTGGCCACGCCCATCGCCCTGACTGGCGACGAGCACGAGTGGTACCGCGCCGGCGACGCGCGCCTGCTGCCGCTGACCGGCTTTGACGCCGTGCTGATGCGCAAGGACCCGCCGTTCGACATGGAGTACGTCACCAGCACGTGGCTGCTGGAGATCGCCGAACGGCAGGGCGCGCGTATCTTCAACAAGCCGCAGGCGATTCGCGACCATTCGGAGAAGCTGTCGATTGCGCAGTTCCGCGAGTTCACCGTGCCGACGATCGTGTCGCGCGACGCCAAGCGCCTGCGCGATTTCCACGCCGAGCAGGGCGACGTCATCTTCAAGCCGCTCGACGGCATGGGCGGCACTGGCATTTTCCGCGTCGGGCCGGACGGCATGAACCTGGGCGCTGTCATCGAAACGCTCACCGACAACGGCGCGCGTACGATCATGGCGCAGCAGTACATCCCCGCCATCCGGGAGGGCGACAAGCGCATCCTGTTGATTGGTGGATCGCCCGTGCCGCATTCGCTGGCACGCGTGCCGATGGCGGGCGAGGTGCGCGGCAATCTGGCGGCTGGCGGCACGGGCCGCGCGCAGCCGCTGTCCGAACGCGATCAGGTGATTGCGCATGCACTTGCACCGGTGCTGTGGCAGCGCGGTCTGCTGCTCGTTGGCCTAGACGTCATCGGCGATTACCTGACCGAGGTGAATGTCACTAGCCCCACCTGCTTCCAGGAAATCACACAGCAAACCGGCTTTAATGTCGCGGGGATGTTCATTGATGCGCTGGAGCGTGCGGTCGGCAAATCGAGCGTTCTGGGGCGCAAGCCAGCCTAGAGACTTCGCCGGACCCTCCCGGCGGGGGTCCTCCGCTCGGGGGAGTTGGGCCACATCGGCGCACGGTTGCGGTAAATGGCCCTGATACAATCGGATCCACACCGATTCGCTTTTCGACCATGGCAGGGATTCTGATCATCGCTCATGCGCCGCTGGCCAGCGCATTGCGCGATTGCGCTGCACACGTGTATTGCGGCCAGCCTGAGCGGCTGGGTGCGATCGACGTCCTGCCCGATGCCGAGCCGGCTGCCGTGCTGGCCCAGGCGCGCGAGAAGCTCGCCCAGCTCATTGAGGGCAATGGCGCGCTGGTGCTCACCGACATCTTCGGTGCCACGCCCGCCAACATCGCTTCACGCCTGGCCGACCCTGGCCGCGTGCGTGTGCTGGCCGGCGTGAATCTG
Organism: uncultured Ralstonia sp.; assembly: GCA_966433195.1. Taxonomy (GTDB): domain Bacteria; phylum Pseudomonadota; class Gammaproteobacteria; order Burkholderiales; family Burkholderiaceae; genus Ralstonia. Next base: position 14,607 of record CBJMVH010000046.1, on the reverse strand, counting down.
CCGATGCTGGTGCGCGCCATCTGCTATCGCACAGAAAAGCTGGATCAGCTTGCCGCCAAGGCCCTGGCTGGCGGCTCGCAAGGGGTACTGCAGGTCGGCTCGACAGCCGTTCAGAACCAGGTTGCCAACCATCCGGACAAATATGCTGCAGAGGGATATCACCATCATCAATAAGCTCGGGCTGCATGCCCGCGCTTCCGCCAAGCTCACGCAGCTCGCCAGCAAGTTCGATAGCCAGATCAAGATGTCGCGCAACGGCCGCCAGGTCGACGCCAAGAGCATCATGGGCGTGATGATGCTGGCCGCCGGCATCGGTACCACGGTGTCGCTGGAGATCGATGGACCCGACGAGCAGGCCGCCATGGACGGCCTGGTCGCGCTCATCAACGACCGCTTCGGCGAAGGCGAGTAACCCAGTTCAACCGCCGTTCTTAGCCAGCGCTTTCTATGCCCTTCACCCTGCACGGCATTCCGGTTTCGCGCGGCATTGCTATCGGCCGCGCCCACATGCTGGCGCGTGCGGCACTCGATGTGTCGCACTACCTCGTCGACGAAGACAAGCTCGATGCTGAAGTCGAGCGCTTGCGCAGCGCGCGGGCCACTGTGCGCGCCGAGCTGGTCGCGCTCAAAGGCGACTTGCCCGCTGATGCGCCCGAAGAGATGGGCGCGTTCCTCGACGTGCACGCGATGATCCTCGATGACGCGCTGCTCTCGCAGGTGCCCGAGACGCTGATTCGTACGCGCCGCTACAACGCCGAGTGGGCGCTCACCACACAGCTTGAAGAGTTGATTCGCCAGTTTGGCGAAATCGAAGACGAGTACCTGCGCGAGCGCAAGGCGGATATCGAGCAGGTGGTCGAACGTATCCTGAAGGTGCTGGCAGGCGCGCCGACGCTCGCACCCGCGCCCGTGGCTGTGGGCTGCGACCCGGATGCCGGCATGATTGTCGTGGCGCACGACATTGCGCCGGCCGATATGCTGCAGTTCCGCGGCCAGACCTTCGCAGGTTTTGTCACCGATCTGGGCGGCCGCACGTCGCACACCGCGATCGTTGCGCGCAGTCTCGATATTCCGGCCGCCGTGGGCGTGCACAACGCGAGCACGCTGATCCGCCAGGACGACGTCGTCATCATTGATGGCGACAACGGCATCGTGATCGTCGATCCGAACACCGCCATCCTCGAGGAATACCGTCACCGGCGTAGCGAAAGCGAGCTGCAGAAGAAGCGCCTCGAACGCCTGCGCCACACGCCCACCGTCACGCTCGACGGCACGCAGATCGATCTGCTGGCCAACATCGAGATGCCCGAAGACTCGGCCACGGCGGTCAAGGCGGGCGCCGTTGGCGTGGGCCTGTTTCGTTCCGAGTTCCTGTTCATGGGCCGGCGCGGCGCGTTGCCGGACGAAGAGGAACAGTTCCACGCGTACCGCACGGCGATCGAGTCGATGAAGGGCCTGCCGGTCACCATCCGCACGATCGACATCGGCGCCGACAAGCCGCTCGACATCCGCGACGATGTGTTTGAGACCGCGCCCAACCCCGCATTGGGCCTGCGAGCGATTCGCTGGTCGTTGTCGGAGCCGGCGATGTTCCTCACGCAATTGCGCGCGCTGCTGCGGGCGTCTGCGTTCGGGCCGGTGAAGATTCTTGTGCCGATGCTCGCGCACGCCCGCGAGATCGACCAGACGCTGGAACTGCTTGCACGCGCCAAGGCATCGCTCGATGAGGAGGGCGTGGCCTACGACCCGACCATCAAGGTCGGCGCGATGATCGAGATTCCGGCTGCGGTGCTGATCCTGCCGGTGTTCCTCAAGCGCATGGATTTTCTGTCGATCGGCACGAACGACCTGATCCAGTACACGCTGGCCATCGACCGCGCCGACAACGCGGTGGCGCATCTGTACGACCCGCTGCACCCAGCGGTGTTGCAGCTGATCGCACGCACGATCCGCGAGGGGCACCAAGCTGGCAAGCCGGTGTCGGTGTGCGGCGAAATGGCTGGGGATGCCACCATGACGCGCCTGCTGCTCGGCATGGGACTGACCGAGTTTTCGATGCATCCGTCGCAACTGCTGCGAGTCAAGCAGGAGATCCTGCGCTCGGATCGCCCGCGCCTGATGCGCGAGGTCGACCGCCTGCTGCAAAGCTGCGAACCGACCGAAATCCAGGACGCACTCGGCGCACTCGCTCGCGCCTGATCTGCCCATCTTTTAAGCGCCGGCCGTTGCGCCGGCGCGTCGCCTTTCTGGCGTAAAAGCCTCACCTAAGTGATTGAAATTGCACGTCTTTTCGTCAAATGACGGTTCCCGGGCACCCGCATGCCCCTGTCCGCGAAATGGGGTCGAACAAGAATTGTTCTCATTACCATTCTCTGTTATTCTGGGTTCTACAGCGCGTTTTAAGTGCTGCGGAGGAACCCCGTGTACGTCTGCATCTGCAACCAAGTGACCGACCGCGAAATCCATGGCGCCGCCCGTCTGGGCGTGTCGACGATGGACGAACTCGCCGAAACGCTCGGCGTGGGCACGTGCTGCGGGCAATGCCGGGACTGCGCCAAGCAGGTGCTCGCCGAAGCCGTGAGCTGCATCCCCGTCGACCAAGTGTTGGGCCGCGCAAGTACGCATGCCATAATCGAGCGTCGCGACGAGCCCGTCGCCAACGACCAAGCCGTCTCGGCCAGCGCGTTGGCTGCCTGACTCCGCCCGTTTTCCCCTGTCTGTTTTCGCCGCGATCTGCCGCCCGGGCGTTTAGCCTTGGCGGCATGTGCTGTTTGTTGGGTCAGGTTCCGGGCTCGCCTTGAACGGACGCGTGCGTGCGTCCATCACCGCAGTTGCACTTTGCTGGAGCCCCAAGAATGAAAGGCGATAAGAAGGTCATCCAATATCTGAACGCCCAGCTCAAGAACGAGCTGACCGCCATCAACCAGTATTTCCTCCACGCGCGTATGTACGGCCACTGGGGGCTCAAGCGCATCGGGGACCACGAATACAAGGAGTCGATCGGCGAGATGAAGCATGCCGATCGCCTGATCGAACGCATCCTGATGCTCGATGGCCTGCCGAACCTGCAGGACCTCGGCAAGATCTACATCGGCCAGGACACGAAGGAAATCATCGAGTGTGATTTGAAGCTCGAGCGCGCTGCACACGGCACGGTGGTCGAGGGCATCGCCTACTGTGAGTCTGTCAAGGACTACGTCAGCCGCGAAATCCTCGTCGACATCCTGGACGACACCGAAGAGCACATCGACTGGCTGGAAACGCAGCTGGAGTTGATCGACAAGGTGGGTATCCAGAATTACCTGCAATCGCAGATGGAGCCGGAGGGCGAGTAAGCCGGTCGGTGAGCAAAAAGAAAGGAGGCCTCGGCCTCCTTTTTTATTTGTGCGTCAGTGCTGTGCGCCGCAGACGGGGCAAGTCGGCTGACGTGACACCCGCATGGTTGTCCATTCCATCGAGAGGCCGTCGAGCATGAGCAGACGCCCCGCTAAAGAATGGCCAATACCGGCAATCAGCTTGAGCGCCTCAGCCGCCTGCACCGTACCCACCATGCCGACCAGCGGTGAGAACACGCCCATCGTCGCGCAGGCGACTTCCGGCGCGGGCTCGTCGGGCGGGAACAGGCAGGCGTAGCACGGGCCGCCGGCGCGGCTGTCGAACACGCTGATCTGCCCGTCGAAGCGGATGGCGGCACCGGACACGAGTGGTACGCCTGCGCGCACGCACGCCTGGTTGATCGCTTGGCGGGTGGCGAAATTGTCTGAGCAATCCAGCACCACGCTTACGCCCGGATTGGTCCCATCGAGCAACGCGCCGATGGCATCGGCATCGAGTCGGCGCTGCAGGGCATGCACACGTACGTCCGGGTTCAGCCGCGCGATGGCCGCCCGCGCCGATTCCACCTTCGGTTGCCCAACCGACTCGGTGGTGTGGATGATTTGGCGCTGGAGGTTGGTCAAGTCCACCGTATCGTCGTCGACGATGGTGAGCGTGCCCACGCCTGCGGCCGCCAGGTAGGGCAGGGCTGCGGCGCCGAGCCCGCCTGCGCCGATCACCAGCGCATGCGCTTCAAGCAGGCGCGTCTGGCCTTCGATACCGATTTCGTCGAGCAGGATGTGCCGGGAGTAACGCAGCAGTTGATCGTCGTTCATGGCAGTGCAATGAAAAAGGCCGTGCAGTGCACGGCCTTGTAAGTTTGCCAGCGTTTGCCGGCCGGCGTCTTAACGAGCGCCAGTCGGCTCCGGAGCGGGCTGCACGCCGCTGGCCGGGCCGTTGGGCTTCGGTGCGGCCGGTTCGGAAGCCGGTGCGGCCTTGCCCTTCGGCAGCTTGGCCGGTGCGCTTGATTCCTTGGCCGCCGGCGACTTCACCGCCTTGTCCGGCACCGCAGCTGCGGCCGTTTCCAGCACCGACTTCGAGCGCTTGACCGGTTGGCCCTTCAGGTCGGCAATGGCCTGCTGCAGCATGAAGTCTTCGGCCGAACCGAACTCGATCGGTTTCTTGTTGCGTTCCTTCTCGCGCTGCTCGGGCGTCTTCTTGGCGTTTTCTTCTTCCAGGCGGCGCAGCTCTTCAACGCGGCGCTTTTCGCGCTCGGTCATCTCGGCTTCTTCCGATTCCTGCTTGTTGTGCAGGTGGCGCTCGGTGTCGATTTCGCGGGTGATCAGCGCGTCGTCCGGGTCGCCGTCCGGGTTCTGGTCAACCGGAATATCCGGGCGAATACCCTTGGCCTGGATCGACTTGCCAGATGGCGTGTAGTAATACGCGATCGTCAGCTTGATGCCGGTGTCGTTCGACAGCGGGCGCACCGTCTGCACCGAGCCCTTGCCGAAGGTCGTCTTGCCCATCGTCTTGGCGCGGTGATGATCCTGCAGTGCACCGGCCACGATTTCCGATGCCGACGCCGTGTACGCGTTGGTCAGCACGATGATCGGCACGGTCTTGAACTCCGGGTCCAGACCGACCAGCGGATCGGAATCGAGGTTGCTCAAACGGTAGTTGGCAAAGCTTGCCTTGTACGTGCGCTTGGCGTCCGGCACTTGGCCGTTGGTCGAAACCACCGTCACGTCCGGCGGCAGGAACGCAGCCGACACGCCCACGGCGGCCTGCAGCACGCCGCCGCCGTTGTTACGCAGATCCAGGATCAGGCCCTTCAGGTGGCCGTCCTGTTTTGCCAAGTCGTTGAGCTTCTTAGCCAGGTCCGGCACGGTGCGTTCCTGGAAGCTGGTGATACGCACCCACGCGATGCCGTTTTCCAGCATCTTCGCCTTGACCGATTGCACTTGAATTTCAGCGCGGGTGATCGTCAGCGGGAAGGTGCGTTCTTCCTTCTTGCGGTAGATCGTGAGGGTGACCTTGGTGCCCGGCGCGCCACGCATGCGCTTCACAGCCTGCTCCAGCGGCATGCCGCGCACCGGCTTGTCATCGATGCGGGTGATCAAGTCGCCGGGCTGGACGCCAGCGCGGAAGGCGGGAGTGTCTTCGATCGGGTTGATGACCTTGACCAGGCCTTCTTCCTGCGAGATCTCGATGCCCAACCCGGCAAAGCGGCCCTGGGTGCCTTCCTGCAGTTCCTGGAAGTCCTTCTTGTCCAGGTAGGCCGAATGCGGGTCAAGGCTGGCGACCATGCCCTTGATGGCTTCGGTCAGCAGCTTGTCGTCGTCCACGGGCTCGACGTATTCGCGCTTGATCTGGCCAAAGATGTCAGACATCAAGCGAAGCTTTTCCAGCGGAAGCGGCCCGACCGTCGCGTTCTGCGCGGTGGCGGAGAGCTGGAGCGTCGCCAGCACCCCGGTGACGAGGCCGATGGCGATCAAGCTGATGTTCTTGAGCGAAGTTCGCATGTGTCGAGCGTGGACGTGGGAACAGTAGATAAACATGGCCCGGGGTGGCGAATGCGCATCCCGGGCTACAGGCTTCGACAGTATAAAGGCGTTGAGGTGCCCCGCGCCTTGTTACGCCTTATTTCGACTTGCCTTGGCTGGCGACTGCAGCGAGCGACGCGGCAATCGCTTCCTGGTCGCCCAGGTAGTAGTGGCGGATCGGCTTCAGGTTGGCGTCCAGCTCATACACAAGCGGCGTGCCATTGGGGATGTTCAGGCCGACGATGTCCGCATCCGAAATGCCGTCGAGGTACTTCACCAGCGCGCGGATGCTGTTGCCGTGCGCGGCAATGACGACGCGCTTGCCGCTCTGGATGGCCGGGGCGATGGATTCTTCCCACAGCGGCATCACGCGCGCCACCGTGTCCTTCAGGCATTCGGTCAGGGGCACTTGCTCGCGCGTGAGGCCGGCGTAGCGCGGGTTGCCGAAGGCATCGTTCTCGGCGCCGGGCTCCAGCGCCGGCGGCGGCGTGTCGTAGCTGCGGCGCCAGACGAGCACTTGCTCGTCGCCATACTGCGCAGCGGTCTCGGCCTTGTTCAGACCCGAGAGCGCGCCGTAGTGGCGCTCGTTCAGGCGCCATTCGTTGCGGGTCGGGATCCACATCAGATCCATTTCGTCCTGCACGTGCCAGAGCGTGCGGATCGCGCGCTTGAGCACCGAGGTATAGGCCAGATCGAAGGTGAAGCCGGCTTCGCGCAGCAGTTTGCCGCCTTGGCGGGCCTGGGCGACGCCCGTGTCGGTCAGGTCGACGTCGACCCAGCCGGTGAAACGGTTCTCCAGATTCCACGTCGATTCGCCGTGGCGGATGAGGACGAGCTTATGCATGACTGCCATGATGAGAAGTGAGAAAACCTGCACGCGGCTGCACGTGGATGTGACATCCCATTGTGACGTGATCCTGCCGCCGAAACCGGCTATTTTATAATGCCGCCGGCGTTGGCCCTCCGAACCGTTCGGATGAGGCCCTGCCGACCCATCCAGGAAACCGATATCGTGAAGTTCTTCGCCGATTACAACAACCTCGCACTGCTCGCCGTCGCCATTGTTTCGGGCGGTCTGCTGGTCTGGTCGTCCGTCCAGCGCCGAATTGCCGGCGGGGGCGGTGCCAAGGTGAGTGCCTCCGTTGCTACCCAGCTCATCAACCGTCGCAATGCCGTGGTCGTGGATGTGCGTGAAAGCGGTGAATACGCGACCGGCCATCTGCCGCAAGCCAAGCATGCGCCGCTTGGTGAGTTGGAAAGCAAGGCGGCTGGCCTTGCAAAGAACAAAGAGACCCCCATCATCCTCGTATGCCAGACCGGCCAGCGTGCCGGGCGGGCGCAAGCAGTGTTGAAGCAGGCCGGTTACAGTGAGGTCTATTCGCTCGAGGGCGGATTGGTGGCCTGGCAGCAGGCAGGCCTTCCGGTCGTCAAATAAAGAAACGAGGTTTGAAGTTATGGCGCACGTGGTCATGTACAGCACCACCGTCTGCCCGTATTGCGTGGCAGCGGAACGACTCCTGAAGCAGCGCGGCGTCGAGCAGATCGAGAAGATCCTGATCGACCGCGAACCCGGCAAGCGCGAAGAGATGATGACGCGCACGAACCGCCGCACCGTGCCGCAGATCTACATCGATGACCGCCACATCGGCGGCTTTGATGATCTGTCCGCGCTGGACCGCGAAGGTGGTCTCGTACCGTTGCTCGCAGCCTGATCCGGCGACCTGCGCGCCACACGAAAACGCCCGGCTTTGACCGGGCGTTGCCCTTTTAGGCCGGCTCTCATGGCCGCGCCCTTTGCGTCATGTACCATACGCGTCTTGCGCGCGGGGCAACCTCGCGGCGCACTGACCACACATCTATTTGAAGGCGAGTCATGAGCGACCAGCAACAACAGCAACCGGGCCAGGACGGCCAGCCGTTCTTCAACATCCAGCGCGTGTACCTGAAGGACTTGTCGCTGGAACAGCCGAATTCGCCGCACATCTTCCTCGAGCAGGAACAACCGACGGTGGAAGTGCAGGTGGACGTGTCGGCTTCGCAACTGGCCGAGGGCGTGTTTGAAGTGGTTGTCATCGGCACGGTCACGACCAAGGTCAAGGAAAAGGTCGCCTTCCTGGTGGAAGCCAAGCAAGCTGGCATTTTCGACATCCGCAACGTGCCGGCCGAGCAGATGGACCCGCTGCTGGGCATCGCCTGCCCGACCATCGTGTACCCGTACCTGCGCTCGAATATTGCCGATACCATCGGCCGCGCAGGCTTCCAGCCGATCCACCTGGCCGAGATCAACTTCCAGGCGCTGTACGAGCAACGTCTGGCTGCCGCCATGGAAGAAGCGCAAGCCGCTGGTGGCAACGCTGGTCTGGTGATGCCGGACGGCTCGAAGGCCACGCACTAAATACGAGGCGCTTCGCGCCAGAAGCCCGCGCTGGCCATATGCTCGCGCGGGCTTTTTTTGTCTGACCGATTGAGACTGAAGCGCATGCGAATTTCCGTTCTGGGTGCCGGCGCATGGGGCACTGCCCTGGCCAGCCATGCCGCGCAATCGCACGATGTCGTGCTGTGGGGGCGTGACGCCAGGCTTGTCGCGCAGATGGCCGCCACGCACGTCAACGCCAGCTATCTGCCGGGCATTGCGCTGCAGCCGTCGCTGCAATTTGCCGCTGATCTGCAAGCCGCGCTCGATCATGCGGCGGGGGACGATGCACTGGCCGTCATTGCCTCGCCGGTTGCTGGGCTGGCAGACCTGACCCGCGCGATAGCAGCGCATGGCGCTGTGCGCAACGTGATCTGGCTGTGCAAGGGCTTTGACCCGCAAACCAGCGCGCTGCCGCACGCCATCGTCGCCGATGTGCTTCAACAAACCGGACGCACGGATCTGGCGGTGGGTGTGCTGTCTGGCCCGAGTTTCGCCAAGGAAGTGGCCCAGGGTTTGCCGTGCGCCATGACGGTTGCATCGACCAGCGACGCGCTGTGCAAGCTCACGCAGCAGGGCTTTCATCACCACGCGATGCGCGTGTATGGCAGCGATGACCTCGTCGGCGTGGAAGTGGGCGGTGCGGTCAAGAACGTGCTGGCCATTGCCACGGGGGCGGCGGACGGCCTGGGGCTTGGTCTGAACGCACGCGCCGCGCTGGTGACGCGTGGGTTGGCTGAGATGACCCGCCTGGGCTTGGCGCTCGGTGGCCGGCCGGAAACGTTCATGGGCCTGACCGGCATGGGCGATCTGCTGCTGACGGCCACGGGCGATCTATCGCGCAACCGCACCGTTGGCATGCAGCTCGCGCAGGGCCGCACGCTGGATGACATCCTGCATCGCCTCGGCCATGTGGCTGAAGGCGTGCGCTGTGCGCGGGCCGTTGCCGCGCTGGCACGCGCCAAGGGCGTGGATATGCCGATCACCTTTACGGTGTGCGAAGTTCTGTTTGATGGGCTTGCCCCGGCGCGCGCGGTGGAGCGCCTGTTGCAGCGCGACGCCAAGTCGGAATCGGCGCGCTAATCGATCGGGTTCGGGGAAGGGGGCGGTGCGCTCAGGCGCCGCCCGCGAACCCGTTTTGCCGCCACGCTTCAAATACGACCACCGCCACGGTGTTCGACAGGTTCAAGCTGCGGTTATTGGGTCGCATCGGCAGGCGAATCCGCTGCGAACTCGGGAACCATTCGCGCCGTTCTTCTGATAACCCGCGCGTCTCCGAACCAAACACAAACCAGTCGCCCGGCTGGAACGCCATGCTCGCAAACGGCGTGGAGCCGCGCGTGGTGAGTGCGAACATGCGCGCGGGATCGGGCTGCGCATCACGCAGGAAGGCATCCCAATCCGCGTGCACGCGCATCGTCGCGTATTCGTGATAGTCGAGCCCCGCGCGGCGCATGCGGGCGTCTTCCAGCGGAAAGCCTAGCGGTTCGATCAGGTGCAACTGTGCGCCCGTGTTGGCGCACAGGCGGATCACGTTGCCAGTGTTGGGCGGGATTTCTGGCTCGACGAGGACGACGTTGAACATGGCGGCGGCAAAAGAATGTCGGCGGCGAGCTTATCCACATTGCGCAGGGTTGTCATCCCGCCACAGCTGCTTGCTAACGGTGCGGCGGAATGTCGCATAAGCACGCGATCAAGGCGTCCGCAAGGCGACCACGTTGGTGATGCGCGCTGCGCCCGCGCGTTTGAGCTGGGTGGCGACTTCGCCGAGGGTGGTGCCGGTGGTCATCACATCGTCCACAAGGCCGATGTGGCGCCCGGCGATGCTGGCTGCGTCCGTCACCGCGAAGGCGCCGTGCAGGTTGGCGAGACGTTCGGCGCGGTCCAGCGTTGCCTGGGCGGCGTTGTCGCGCACGCGACGCAGCCCGCCGGCCTGGGCGGCAATGCCCATCTGTTTGCCTAACCGGCGGGCAATTTCCCACGCTTGGTTGTAGCCGCGCGAACGCAGGCGGGCGGCGGAGAGCGGCACGGGCACCAGCATGTCTGGCAAGCCGCCGGGCGCGGCGTGTAGGGCATCGCCCAGGCGCTCGGCCAGCCAAGCTGCCAGGGGCAGTTCGCCTCGGAACTTCAAGCCCGTGACGATGTGGTCGAGCGGCCAGACGTAGTCGGCAATGACCACGGTGGCGTCGAAGTCGGGTGGCCCCGCCAAGCACGCTGGGCAATGCCGCGCGCGATGGTGCGCCTTCAGCAGGATGGCGCATTGGATACAGCGCCGCTGATGCAGCAACGGGGCGAGATCGCCCATACAGCCGGCGCAGACCAGATCGCGTTGCACGGCGCCACAGACGGCGCAGGCACACGGCAGCAACTGCCGCAGGCCGGCGCGGAACCACGTGGACAGGCGATGTCGATGCATGGAAAAAGCTGCAATCCAAGCCGATTTCCGGCCCGAACACCATCAGACAACGCCCTGAACAGCCCGCCGGTATACTTGTCGACCGCTGTTCCAGCCCTGTCTTGCTGATGTCCGATCCCATCCTCGCCCATCCTGCCGCTTTGCGGCGCGCCTTTGACCGCCGCGCCGCGCGCTTTGCCGATGCGGATTTTCTATTGCGCGAGGTGGGGGGCCGGATGCAGGACCGGCTCACCTACATCAAGCTGGCGCCTACGCGCGCGGTGGACCTCGGGTGCGGTCTCGGGCAAGGTTTGGCGGTGCTGCGCGCGCAGTATCCCGACGCGCAGATCTGCGGCGTGGACTGGTCGGCTGCCATGCTGACCCGGGCGCAGCAGCTCGACCCGCAGCGCACCGACGCCGGTTGGCTCGGCCGCTTGCTCAGGAAGCGCCCGGTTTTCGATTTTGCGCAGGCGGATTTCCGCGCGCTGCCGTTTGCCAATGCCACGTTTGACCTGCTGTGGTCCAACCTGGCGCTGCATTGGGACCCGTCACCGCACGCCATCTTCCCGGAATGGCACCGCATTACCGCCGAGGGCGGCCTGCTGATGTTCAGCCTGTTCGGCCCGGACACCCTGCGCGAACTGCGCAGCGCCCTGGCCGGCATCGACTCGGGCGTCCATACCCTGCGCTTTGTCGACATGCACGACATTGGCGACATGCTCGTGCATAGCCGCTGGTCTACGCCTGTGATGGACATGGAGCAACTCACCATCACCTACGAGACGCCGCAAGCGCTGCTGGCCGACGTGCATTTGCTGGGCGGCATGGCCGGTCTGACGGATGGCGATGGCCGCAGCTTGGCCGGGGCGGGCCTACATACGCCCCGCTGGCGCCAGCACCTGATCGATGCACTCGACGCGCAGCGCAACGCCGACGGCCTGATTCCGCTCACGTTCGAGGTCGTCTACGGCCATGCCTGGAAGCTGGCGCCCAACCCGCGGCAGGCGCTCGACGAACAAGGGCGAGCGATGATTCCGGTGGACCAGATCGGCCGCAAACCGCGCGCCTGAGGCCCATTCCGGTGCATCAACGGTATTGAACCGCACCTTGTCAAGCCGGGACTTGCATAAAGGCGCTTTACCTTGTTTGGGGTCAAATGCGGCCATATACTGTGCCGGTTTGTCGCAGCAGTCCCCAAAGGCCTATCCCGTTATTGTCGCGGGCGAACCGATCGGGTATGCATCCGAGGCAGGAGTGGTTCAATGCATGACATCGCGAATGTATGCGTTGGTACTGCGCTCCAGCCAGCGTGCGGCGCCTCCACCATCCCGGAATCGCCGCGGAAGAACTGGCTGATGAAGCGAAACTGCTCGCTTTCACCTCGCCAGCTTGGCTGGTTCACTCTCTCGATTGTCATTCCCCCGTTCGCGATCGCTTCGTTCTTTGCGTGGCAAGGGGCGTGGTTTGTGCTGCCGTTCTCCGGTCTGGAGGTCGCGGCTCTGGCGTGGGCGTTGCTGTACCATGCCCGGCACGCTGCCGATTACGAGCACATCTGGCTGGACGCGGATGCGCTGGTGGTTGAGCAGGTCTATGCCAGCCGACAGGTACGCCACGTGTTCAATCCGCGCTGGGTGCGTGTGGAGCTGAAGGGGCCGCTGCGAGAGCAGGTCGCGCTGTGTTCGAGCGGGCGCGTTGTGCGAGTGGGCAGATTTCTTGACCCGGCTGGCCGACGGCGTTTCGCGAACGAGCTTTCCCGGTGTTTGGAGCTTGGGTCGCCACCCCATGTTCCGTGAGCCTCGCACCGGGGCAGAGTGGAATCTGTAAATTGTGGGACAACCAAAAATGAAAATGTTGAATAAGACATTGGCAAGTTTGCTGGCGGCAGGTTCTCTCCTCGCCCTCAGTCAAACGGCCCAGGCAGTGGAAGACATGCCGGGCGGCCCCGCAGTACGCCAACTGAATCTCGCGCCTCCGGTCACCAAGATCGCCGCCGAGATTCACTGGCTGCACTGGATGATGCTGATCATCTGTATCGTGATCTTCATCGGCGTGTTCGGGGTGATGTTCTACTCCATTTTCAAGCACCGTAAGTCGGTCGGCCACAAGCCGGCGACGTTCCACGAAAGCACCACGGTTGAAATCATCTGGACCATCGTGCCGTTCCTGATCGTGATCGGGATGGCGCTGCCGGCCACCAAGGCTGTGGTCGCGATGAAGGACACCACCAATTCCGACCTCACCATCAAGGCCACCGGCTACCAGTGGAAGTGGGGTTACGACTACCTGAAGGGCGAAGGCGAGGGCATCTCGTTCCTCTCCACGCTCACCACCCCGCGTGACCAGATCAACAACCAGGCGCCCAAGAGCGAGACCTACCTGATTGAGGTCGACAACGAGGTGGTCGTGCCGGTCAATAAGAAGGTGCGCATCGTCACCACGGCCAATGACGTGATCCACTCGTGGATGATCCCCGCGTTTGGCGTGAAGCAGGATGCGATTCCGGGCTTCGTGCGCGACACGTGGTTCAAGGCCGAGAAGGTCGGCGTGTATCGCGGCCAGTGCGCCGAGCTGTGCGGCAAGGAACACGCCTTCATGCCGATCGTCGTGCGCGTGGTTTCGCAAGACGACTACACCAAGTGGGTCGACGGCAAGAAGAAGGAAATGGCCGCCAAGGCGGACGACCCGAACAAGACCTACACCCTGGATGAACTCAAGTCGCGCGGGGAGAAGGTCTACACCGCCAACTGCGCGGTTTGCCACCAGCCGAACGGCAAGGGCGGCGGTCCGTTCCCGGCGCTCGACGGCTCGAAGATCGCCAACGGCCCGCTGGCCGGCCACGTGGATATCGTGCTGCACGGCAAGGCCGCGATGCCGCCCTGGGCTTCGGCGCTCAACGATGTGGAAATCGCTTCCGTCATCACCTACGAGCGCAACAACTGGGGCAACCATACCGGTGATCTGCTGCAACCGTCGCAAGTGAAGGACGCGCGCGGCGGCAAGATGCCTGAAGGCGGCGGCGCCAAGACCGCTGCAACCGAACCCGCCGGCAAGGTGGCGTCCCAACAAGCAAATGCGGCCCAAGACCGCAACGCTGGCTGATCGTCTGCGTGACGAAACGAATCCAAGGAGTTCTTTGATGAGCACCGCTGTTACGCACCCGCAAGATCACGCGCACGGTCATGGAGACGACCACGCGCACGACCATCCGCACGGCTGGCGCCGTTGGTTGTTTGCGACCAACCACAAGGACATCGGTACGCTGTACCTGCTGTTCTCGTTCATGATGCTGCTCTCGGGCGGCACGCTGGCACTGCTGATCCGCCTCGAGCTGTTCCAGCCCGGGCTGCAGTTCTTCCATCCGGAGCTGTTCAACCAATTCACCACGCTGCACGGCCTGATCATGGTGTTCGGCGCGATCATGCCGGCCTTCGTGGGCTTTGCGAACTGGATGATCCCGCTGCAGGTGGGCGCATCCGACATGGCCTTCGCGCGGATGAACAACTTCAGCTTCTGGTTGCTGCCGCCGGCCGCCATTCTGCTGGTGGGTTCGTTCTTCGCGCCGGGCGGCGCCACGGCTGCCGGCTGGACGCTCTACGCGCCGCTGTCGGTGCAGATGGGCCCGGGCATGGACATGGCGATCTTCGCGGTGCACATCATGGGTGCCTCGTCGATCATGGGCGCGATCAACATCATCGTGACCATCCTGAACATGCGCGCGCCCGGCATGACACTGATGAAGATGCCGATGTTCTGCTGGACGTGGCTGATCACCGCCTACCTGCTGATCGCGGTGATGCCGGTGCTGGCAGGCGCGATCACCATGGTGCTGACCGATCGCCACTTCGGCACGAGCTTCTTCTCCGCCGCCGGTGGTGGTGACCCGGTGATGTACCAGCACATCTTCTGGTTCTTCGGGCACCCCGAGGTGTACATCATGATCT
>CBJMVH010000045.1:0-37314 GCA_966433195.1 uncultured Ralstonia sp. | reverse complement strand
TGTGCGTTACTCAGCAACGCCAAATCACCCCCACAACACCAGCAAAAAAGCCACCCAATGCGGTGGCTTCTTGCGTTTGCAGACCGAAAACCCAGCTAGCGCCGCGCCAGGTACCTCTCCACCAAACGGACCCAGTATGTCGCGCCCAACGGCAGCAACTCATCGTTGAAGTCGTAGCTCGGGTTGTGCAGCATGCAGGGGCCTAAACCATGGCCTTGCTCCCGGTGATCCCCATCGCCATTACCGATGAAGGCGAAGCAGCCGGGTTTCTCAATCAGCATGAATGAAAAATCCTCGGCGCCCATGGTCGGGTCGATGTTGGCATCGACGTTGTCTGCACCGACCAGTTCGCGCATGACTTCTGCGGCGAACTGCGTTTCCGCTTCCGTGTTGACCGTGGGCGGGTAATTCCGGTGGAAAGCGAAGTCGACCGTGCAATCGTATGCGGCGGCGATGGCTTTGGAGATTTCCTCCATGCGGCGCTCGATCAGATCGAGGACTTCGGTGGAAAACGTCCGCACCGTCCCGCCAATCCAGGCCTCATTCGGGATGATGTTGGTAGCGTCCCCTGCGTGAAACTGCGTGACGGACAGGACGGCCGCATCGATGGGGCGCTTGTTGCGGGTGATGATGCCTTGCAGCGCCGACACCACCTGCGCGCCGACGAACACCGGATCATTGCCGTTATGCGGCAGTGCGGCGTGTGCACCCTTTCCTTTGATCGTGATGCGGAATTCATTGCTCGACGCCATGAGGGCGCCGACGCGTGTACCGAACGATCCCACCGGCACGCCGGGCCAGTTGTGCATGCCGAACACGGCATCACACGGGAAGCGCTCAAACAGACCGTCCTTGATCATCTCGCGCGCGCCACCGCCGCCTTCTTCTGCAGGCTGGAAGATCAGGTGCACGGTGCCATTGAAGTTGCGATGCTTGGCCAGGTAATGCGCGGCCCCGAGCAGCATGGCGGTGTGACCGTCGTGGCCGCACGCGTGCATTTTGCCGTCGTGTTTCGAGCGGTGCTCGAACTGGTTGGCCTCGGCCAGTGGCAGGGCATCCATGTCGGCGCGCAGGCCGATGCGCTTGCCTTCGCCATTGCGGATGACGCCCACGACGCCGGTCTTCCCTAGGCCACGATGCACTTCAATACCCCACTCGGTGAGCTTGGCGGCGACCAGGTCTGAGGTGCGTTGTTCTTCGAAGCAGAGTTCGGGGTGGGCGTGGATGTCGCGTCGCAGCGCCTGGATTTCGGGCTGCGCGGCTTGGATTTCTGGAATCAGCTTCATGGGATGCGGTCGTGTTCTGACGGAAAGTTCGCAATCACGTCCGATGATACGCCGAAGGGCGATTCGGGGCCGGTCAGGAGTTGATGCGGCGCGCGTCCTCGCTGGCGGGGCACGCGCCGTCGGCATGGAATGCTTCCTGCTTTTTACCGCCGCCCGCGGGGCTGTGGGGCCATTTTCCCGGCGTCGGCCGTGCGGGTATGCACCAATTTGTGGCGTTGTGCATTGCCGGGCATAAAGAGGCGTCGCGCAATGGGCGCCACGATCGTCAGCGCGAGCGCTCTGCAGAAGCGTTATCGACGCGCCAGCGAAGTTGATTCGCCGATTCCTATTTTGGGGAGAAGAGCCGTGATCATGATTCGGACTTTGCGGCGCGTGGCCGCAGTGATGTGCGTGGCGGGATGCGTGATGGTGGGGGCGACCCCGCAGGCGCTGGCGGCGGATCTGAAGATCGGCATGAGTTCGCCGCCGACTTCGATGGACCCGCATTTCTACAACCTGTTCTCCAACATCAACGTGTCGGAGCACATGTTCGAGTGTCTGGTGAAGATGGATGCCGACAGCCACATCATTCCGGGCTTGGCCGAGTCGTGGAAGATGGTCAACAACCTCACGTGGGAATTCAAGCTGCGCCCTGGCGTGAAGTTCCACGACGGCAGTGAGCTGACCGCTGAAGACGTGGCCTGGTCGATCGACCGGCCCGCCACCATCGTCAACAGCCCCGGCAAGTTCGACACCTACACCAAGGCGATCATCAACAAGAAGATCGTCGACAAGTACACGATCCAGTTCACCACCTCGCAGCCGTATCCGTTGATTCTGTCGGATCTGACGTCGGTGTTCATCGTGCAGAAGAAGGCGACGCAAGGCCTGTCGAGCGATGACTTTGCGCAGGGCAAGGGCATGGTCGGCACGGGGCCGTTCAAGTTCGTGAGCTACGCGCGGGATGATCGGGTCGAGTTGGTGCGCAACGATCAATACTGGGGCCCGAAGCCCGCGTGGGAGCACGTCACGCTGCGCTTTATCCCGAACGGGGCAACGCGTATTGCAGCGCTGCTCTCCGGCGATGTGCAGGCGATCGAAAACGTGCCGACGCCGGATCTGACCCGTGTGCGTGGGGATGCTTCGTTGAACTTCTTCTCGAAGATCTCGCACCGCGTCATCTATCTGTACACCGACGACAAGCGGGACCCGACGCCCGAGGTGACGAGCAAGGATGGCAAGCCGCTCGACAAGAATCCGCTGAAGGATCCGCGCGTGCGCCGCGCGATGAGCCTGGCCATCAATCGGCAGGGCATCAAGGACCGCATCATGGAGGGCCTGTCGGAACCGACCAACAACCTTGTGCCGCCGTCGCTGTTCGGTCACAACCCGAACCTGAAGACGCTCAAGTACGACCCGGACGGCGCGAAGAGGCTGCTGGCCGAGGCGGGCTATCCCGATGGTTTCGGCATCACGCTGCACACGCCCAACAACCGCTACGTGAACGACGAGAAGATTGCGCAGACCATCGCGCAAAACCTCACGCGCGTGGGCATTGCGACGCGCGTGGAAGCTGCGCCGATGGCGACCCATGCTGCGAAGGGCGGCCATCATGAATATTCGTTCGGGTTGGTGGGTTGGGGCGCGCAGACGGGCGAAGTGAGTTCGCCGCTGCGGGCGCTGGTGGCGTGCGAGGATTCGAAGAAGGGCTATGGCACCGTCAACTGGGGCCAGTACTGCAATCCGAAGATGGACGCTGTGCTCGACAAAGCGCTGTACACCATGGACGACGCGGCGCGCTCCAGGCTGCTGCAGGAGGCGACTGCGATTGTGGTGGAGGACGGCGGTATCATCCCCATCCACTTCCAGGTGACGACGTGGGCGACGCGCAAGGGCATCAGCTACACGCCGCGCACGGATGAGCGCACGTACGCACACGGCTTCAAGCCGCAATAACCTTCACCAAAGAACGAGCCTCCGATGCTGGTATTCCTGATCCGAAGGCTGCTGGAATCCATTGCCGTGTTGCTGGTGATGTCGATCCTGGTGTTCCTGGGCGTGTACGCCATTGGCAACCCGGTCGACATCCTCATCAACCCGCAGGCCGACCAGCAGGACATTGCGCGCACGATTGCCGCGCTGGGGCTCGACAAGCCGCTGTGGGAGCAATACCTGTACTTCCTCAGCGGCGCGTTGCGCGGCAACCTGGGCGTGTCATTTGCGCATGGCACCCCGGCGCTCAAGCTGATTTTCGAGCGCATGCCGGCCACGTTCGAGCTGGCGATCTTTGCCATCCTGCTGGCGATCGTGCTGGGCGTGCCGCTCGGGCTGTGGGCCGGGTTGCGCCCGAATGGTGTGGCCAACCGCACCATCATGACGATCTCGATTCTCGGTTTTTCGCTGCCGACGTTCTGGGTCGGGCTGATGCTGATCATGGTGTTTGCGGTGCAACTGGGCTGGCTGCCCTCGAACGGACGCGGCGAGACGCGTTTGCTGTTCGGCATTCCCGTGAGCTTTTTGACGCTGGACGGCATCCGCCATCTGATCCTGCCGGGTGTGACGCTGTCGCTGCTGAACATTGCGATGGTGATTCGCCTGACGCGTGCCGGCACGCAGGAGGCCATGCTGCAGGACTACGTGAAATTCGCACGCGCCAAGGGCTTGTCCAACGCGCGCATCGTCGGCGTGCATGTGCTCAAGAACATCCTGATACCGATCGTGACGGTGGTGGGGCTGCAGTTCGGTTCGGTCATCGCGTTTTCCATCGTCACCGAATCGATCTACGCGTGGCCGGGCATGGGCAAGCTGATCATCGATTCCATCCAATTGCTCGACCGCCCTGTGATCGTCGCGTACCTGCTGGTGATCGTGGCGCTGTTCATTCTCATCAACCTAGTGGTCGATCTCGTCTATGGCGTGCTCGATCCGCGCGTGCGCCTGTCTGAGAGCCGGGGCTGACATGACGACATCCGCTGCAACCTCTGCCACACCGGCCACCGAAGAAACACCGCTGCGCCGCTTCGTGCGCCAGTTCTGCGCCAGCCGCATCGCCGTGATCGGGTTGATCGTGCTGGTCATCATCATCATCGTGGCGATTGCCGCGCCGCTGATTGCGCCGCAGAACCCGTATGACCTCGCCAAGCTGGACGTGCTCGACTCGCGCCTCGCACCCGGTGAGAAATCCGGTGAGGGCATGACGTTCCTGCTCGGTTCTGATGACCAGGGCCGCGACATCCTCTCCGCCATCCTGTACGGCCTGCGCATCAGCGTGGGCGTGGGCGTGGTGAGCACCGTCTTCGCGCTGGTGCTGGGCACGGTGCTTGGGTTGATTGCTGGCTTTGCGGGTGGGCGCATCGAGTCGCTCATCATGCGCATTGCCGATCTGCAGCTCTCCTTTCCGCCGATCTTGCTGGCGCTGATCCTGCTTGCGCTGCTCAAGCCCGGCATTACCAACATCGTGATCGCCTTGGTGGCGGTGCAGTGGGCCTACTACGCGCGCACCACGCGCAGCGCCGCGCTGGTCGAGCGCCGGCGCGAGTACATCGAGGCCGCGCAGGTGCTCGGCCTGCCGCCGTCGCGCATCATGTTCCGGCACCTGTTGCCAAACTGCCTGCCGCCGCTGATCGTGATTGCCGCGCTGCAGGTCGCATCGGCCATCACGCTGGAGGCGACGCTGTCCTTCCTTGGCCTGGGCGTGCCGATCACACAGCCGTCGCTGGGCTTGCTGATCGCCAACGGCTTTCAGTACATGCTGTCGGGCAAGTACTGGATCAGCTTCTTCCCGGGGCTGGCGCTGCTGCTCACCATCGTGTCGATGAATCTGGTGTCGGACCAGCTTCGCGACGTGCTCAACCCACGCCTGCAAACGCTATGACGACGCCCGCTGGCAGCAAACCGACGCTCGTTGTCGACGGCTTGAAAACCGAATTCGTCACACGCGGCGGCATTGCACGCGCGGTGGATGACGTGTCGTTCACCGTCGGCCGGGGCGAGATCATGGGCTTGGTCGGTGAATCCGGTTCTGGTAAATCGATGACGGGCTATTCGATCATGGGGCTGGTGGATGCGCCGGGCCGCGTGGTCGGCGGGCGTATCGAGCTGACGGGGCGCGACGGCAAGACGCACGACTTGCGCAAGCTCTCTGCCGGCCAGATGCGGGATATGCGCGGCAACCGCATCGCCATGATCTTCCAGGACCCGATGATGACGCTGAACCCGGTCCTGCGCGTAGACACGCAGATGATCGAGGCGGTGCTCGCCCACCAGCGCGTCAGCAAGGCGCAGGCGCGTGAGATGTCGCGCGAAGCCTTGGCGCGGGTCGGCATTCCGTCGCCGGACGAGCGGCTGACGGCGTATCCGCATCAGTTCTCGGGCGGCATGCGCCAGCGTGTGGCGATTGCCATTGCGCTGCTCAACAAGCCCGATCTGATCATCGCCGACGAGCCGACCACCGCCTTGGACGTCACCATCCAGGGCCAGATCCTTTCGGAAGTGCAGACCCTGTGCCGCGAGAGCGGGACCGCGCTGATCTGGATCACGCATGACTTGTCCGTGGTGGCCGGCCTGGCCGACAGCGTGTGCGTGATGTACGCCGGCCGCATCGTTGAGCAGGGCAGCGTGCAGCAGGTGCTGGAAGCGCCGCGCCACCCGTACACGTTCGGGCTGATTGCGTCGGCGCCGTCGCGCAACCCGCGTGGCGCACCGCTGCGGCAGATTCCCGGCATGACGCCGTCGCTGCTGGCGCTGCCCAGCGGCTGTGCATTCCGCGAGCGCTGCGCCTTCGCCACTGACATCTGCAAACAGACGCCCACACTCGATGTGCTCGATGATGGTCGCGCACTGCGTTGCTTCCACCCCGTAACCGCCCGCCCCGAGGAGACCGCCGCATGAACGCCAAGCATCCTGAACACGATGCCGCGGCGATCACCGAGGCGGCGGTGCGTGTGCCGATCCTGTCGTTGCAGGGCATGTCCAAGCGCTTCGTGAAGGGGCTCGACCTCTCGGCGCGCATCGCCAACCTGTTTGGCGCGGGCGTGCAGGAAGAGGTCGTGCACGCGGTCGATCATGTGGATCTCGAGATCGCTGCGGGCGAAGTCGTTGGTTTGGTCGGCGAATCGGGCTGCGGCAAATCCACACTCGGCCGCCTGGCCGTGGGTCTGCACAAGCCGACCGCCGGCACGCGGCTGTGGAAGGGCGTGGATCTCGATCGTCTGCCGCCCGAGCCCCGCCGCGAGAAGCAGCTCGCCATCCAGATGATCTTTCAGGACCCGTATGCATCCCTGAACCCGCGCATGCGCGTGCAGGACATCGTCGGCGAGGCGCCGGTCGTGCATGGCATGGTGGATGCGGCTGCGCAACGCGACTACGTGGCCGACATGCTCACCCGCGTCGGCCTGGACCCGACCGTGATGCGGCGCTTTCCGCACCAGTTCTCCGGCGGGCAACGCGCGCGCATCGGCATTGCGCGCGCACTGGCGGTCAAGCCTGAATTTCTCGTGTGCGACGAATCGGTGGCCGCGCTGGATGTGTCGATCCAGGCCCAGGTGTTGAACCTGTTCATCCGCCTGCGCGAACAACTCAATCTCACGTACCTGTTCATCAGCCACGACCTGGGCGTGGTGAAGCACGTGAGCGATCGTGTGGTCATCATGTACCTCGGCCGGGTGGTGGAGTCCGCGCCCACGGAAGCGATCTTTGCGTCGCCCAACCACCCGTATACGCAGGCATTGCTTGCCGAAGCGTCTACACTGGAAGTCCGCAAGAAGACCTACGTGGCGATTTCGGGCGAGATTCCCTCGCCGCTGCATCCGCCCACCGGCTGCCATTTCCACCCGCGCTGCCCGCATGCGATGCCGCGCTGCAAGACCGAGCAACCGGTGCTCAAGGAGATCGCGCCGCTGCGGTTTTCAGCGTGCCATCTGAACGATCAAGCCTGAGCACCCTGCGCCCACTCACATGTCCGCCGCCCTCCAGCAGCCGTCCGAAGAGGTTCTGCAACTGATCCGTACGCTGGTGGCGTTCGACACCGTCAGCCGCAACTCCAACCTGGGTCTGATCGAATGGGTGCGTGACCGGCTGCGTGCGCAAGGCGCTGAGTGCCGCCTGACGTACGACGCTACCGGTGGCAAGGCCAACCTGTTTGCCACGCTCTCACCCGGGCGCAAACCGGGGCTGGTGTTGTCGGGTCACACCGACGTGGTACCCGTCGACGGCCAGCCGTGGGAGTCCAACCCCTTCGACGCACAACTGCGCGATGGTCGCCTCTATGGGCGTGGCACCGCCGACATGAAGAGCTTCATTGCCGTCGCGCTGGCGCATGTGCCCGACTTCATGGCTGCCGAAGGCGACGCCAGCGTTCACCTCAGCCTGTCGTACGACGAAGAGATCGGTTGCGTGGGCGTACGCGGCCTGCTGCGCGATCTGGAAGCCAACGGCATCCAGCCCGCCGGTTGCATCGTCGGTGAACCCACCTCGATGCGCGCCATCATTGCGCACAAGGGCAAGCGCGAATACCGCTGCTGCGTGCGCGGCAAGGAAGCGCATTCGGCGCTGACACCGCAGGGCGTGAATGCCATCGAATTTGCCGCGCTGCTGATCGCGCATATCCGCGCATTGGCCGCGCGGCTTGAAGCGGAAGAGGCGCGCGACGGTGCTTTTGTTGTTCCGCACACCACGCTCAACACCGGCACGATAAAGGGTGGTATTGCCACCAATGTGGTGCCCCGCGATTGCGAATTCACCTTCGACTTCCGTTATCTGCCCGGCACCGACCCGGATCAACTGTTTGGCGAAGTTGAACGCTACGCCCACGACACGTTGCTGCCGCAGATGCGCCGCATCGCCAGCGACGCCGACATCAGCTTTGCCATCAAGGCCAACACACCCGGTCTGTCCATCGCGCCCTCGCACGAACTCGTTGCGCTGGCGCAGGCGTTGGCGGACAACCGGGGCTCGGCAGGCAAGGTGGACTACGGCACCGAGGCCGGCTTGTTCTCCCGCGCGGGCATCCCCACGGTGGTCTGCGGCCCCGGCAATATCGAACAGGCTCACAAGCCGAACGAATACATCGAGCTGACGCAGATCGCCCAATGCGAGGCCTTCATGCGACGGCTGGCGCAGCGCAAACCGCAGTTGCTGCCGGCATAGACGCAAAAAAACCGGGCACATGGCCCGGTTCTTTTTTATGTGGCGATTCACGCTCAGCGAATCACCTGCCCGCTCGAATTGATGATCGTCATCTCGACGAACTTCGACCCGACGTGGTTGCTCGGCGAGAAGTTGACGTTGAACCCGCCCACGTCGTAATTGCCCATCGACTCCAGCGCCCCGATGAACTTCTCCCGCGTGAGATCCCGGCCGGCGCGCTTGAGACCTTCCACGAACACACGGGCGGCCACGTAGCCCTCGATGCTGCCGTAGTCGAAATCGGTGATGCCTTCAGCTTTGAGCAGCTTCTGGTAATCGCGCACCAGCGGCGATGCGCCGCTATACGGATACGGCATCACCTGCGAGATGATCACGCCGCCGCCGGCCTTGCCCAGGGCGTTGGCCAGCGCCTTGGTGCCCACAAACGACACGTTGTAGAACTGGCCCGCATAGCCCTGTTCCTGCGCACCCTTCACGAGCGCGGCCACAGTCTGGTAAGCGCTGATGACGACGATGGCGTCCGGCTTCTGTGCCAGCACGGTGTTGATGGCGGCCTTCACGTCGGTGGTGTTGCGCACCACGCTGGCTTGCGCGACCAGCGCCACGCCCTGGCTCGCGGGAAGCTTCAGCGCACGTTGCACGCCCTCGATACCGGCCTTGCCGTAGGCGTCATCGTTGTAGACCACGGCAATGCGCTTCAGACCCGTGGTGTGAATCTGCTGCACGATGGCGGCGGTCTCGTCGTTGTAGCTGGCACGCACGTGGAACACATTGCGCGCGAAGGGCTCGCGCAGCGCCGACGCACCCGAGTACGGCGCAAAGAACGGCACGCCTGCCGGATTCGCCACCTTAAGCGCCGCCAGGCTGGTCGGCGTGCCCACGTAGCCGAACAGGGCGAAGACCTTGGTGTCGTCGATTAGCGTCTTGGTATTACGCGCAGCGGCGTCGGGCTCATAGAAATCGTCGAGCACCTTCAGCTGGATCTTGCGGCCATTGACGCCACCCGCCGCGTTGACGGCGTTGAAGTACAGCTGGGCGCCGCGGTTCATCTGCTGGCCGAGCTGCGCGGCCGGGCCGCTCATCGGCGCCGATTGGCCAACGACGATGGTGTCGTTGGTGACGCCGGTTTCCGCCCGCGCCGCACCTGTGGCTGCCATTGTTGTGATGCCGATGGCGCTGACTACGAACGCCGCCAGCCGCCGCGTGATGCTGCGTGCCTGCATGGCTCTTCCCCCGAAGAAAGTTACATTTGAATTGCCCGCATCATAGCGAAACAGGCTGGGCAGGCAAACCAAATCGGGCCGTTTGCAGCGCTTTTGAGCGTTTTTGAGACACAAAAGCCGCGTGATGTGCGCGGCTCTTGTTCGAACAACGGGCGATGGCGCGTCAGTTGGCTTCGGCAACGCGGCGTTTCATGACCGCCAGCAGCACCGCCGTGATGACGGTGCCGGCCACCAGCGCGATCACGTAGCCCCCCAGATGCGTAACGGCATTCGGAATCGGCAGTACGAAGGCGCCGCCGTGCGGTACGCGCAACTCCACCCCGAACAGCATCGACAGCGCGCCCGCGCACGCCGAGCCGATCACGAGGGCGGGGATCACCCGCAGCGGGTCACGCGCCGCATACGGAATAGCGCCCTCGCTGATGAAGGCCAGCCCGAGCACGGCGGTGGCGCGGGCGGCCTGGCGCTCATCGGTGGTAAAGCGCGAGGGGAAGAGCCACGCCGCCAACGCAATGCCCAAGGGTGGGGTCATGCCGGCGGCCATGGTGGCTGCCATTGGCGTGTAGACCTGGGCGCCGATCAGGCCCGTGCTGAATGCATAGGCAGCTTTGTTGATGGGGCCGCCCATGTCGAATGCCATCATGCCGCCCAGCAGCGCCCCCAGCGGGACGGCGTTCCCGCCTTGCATGCCGCGCAGCCATTGCGTGAGCGAACCCAGCAATGCAGCGACCGGCGTACCCACCACATACAGCATCACCAGCCCGGTGAGCAGGCACCCGAGCACCGGCAGGATCAGCACGGGCTTGAGACCTTCCAGATTGCGCGGCAGCTTCAGCCAGCGGTTCAGCGCATCGGTGCCGTAGCCCGCCACGAAGCCCGCCACGATGCCGCCAAGAAAGCCCGCGCCCAGACTGGCCGCCAGCATGCCGCCGACCATGCCCGGCGCAATGCCTGGCCGGCTGGCGATCGAATACGCGATGTACCCGGCCAGCGTCGGCACCATCAACGCGAAGGCCGACTTGGCGCCGATCTGGAACAGGGCGCCGCCCAGCGTGCCGCTTGCCGACGCCTCCGTGACATAGATGCCGCCGAGCGCAAAAGACAGCGCAATCAAGATGCCGCCCGCCACCACGAAGGGCAGCATGAAGGACACGCCAGTCATCAGGTGCCTGTACGGGCCGGTGCGTTGCTGTTGGGCGGGCGCGGCAGCGTTGGCCGACTGGGCTTGGGCCGAGGCCGCTTCCGCCACGGCTTCATCCAGTGCGCGGCGGATCAGCGTCTGTCCGTCGTGGATGGCCGCCTTGGTGCCGGCGCGGAAGATGCGCTTGCCGGCAAAGCGCGACACGTCCACCTGGGTGTCCGCCGCGATCAATACGAGATCAGCATCGGCAATCGCCTGGGCAGACATCGTGTTCTGCGCACCCACCGAGCCTTGCGTTTCCACATGGATGGCGTGACCGAGCGCGGCAGCGGCCTGCGTCAACGCCTCGGCCGCCATGAAGGTATGCGCGATACCGGTCGGGCACGAGGTGATGGCGACGATGCGCTTGGGCTTGGCGTCGGCCACGGGCGCGGTCGGGCTGCCGTGAACCATGCGCTCGAGCACGGCGCGCGCATTGTCGAGCACTTCGTCGATGGTGACCTCGATCGTGCGCGGGTTGGCCTGGCGCGCGGCGTTGTCTGGGCTGACGCCCGCCCACACGACGGCATCGGCGGTCGACAGCGCCTTGGTATCGACCGTGGGAAGGGTGTCCGGGCTGCGCACGTCCACGTCCAGCTTGCAGCCGGACTCGCGCGCGGCGTGGCGCAGCGCGGCTCCGGCGAGCATCGCGCGGGTGGTGCGGCCGTCCGCGCCGAGAATTGCCAACAGGTTTGCCATGGTCGGCTCCTTGATGAGGTTGACTGCGGGCGCTCAGGCCACGCGTTGCATGCGGACTGCGGCGGCGCGTTCGCGCACTTGCGCGGGTGCCGGCAGGTGGGGCCCGAGGCGCTGCAGTTTGCAGGCGGCAAAGGCCACCGACAGGCGCACCGTGTCTTCGGTGCTCGCGCCGGCATGCCAGCCGGCTAGAACGCCGGCCACCATGGCGTCGCCCGCGCCCACGGTGCTGGCGGCGCGTACGGGCGGCAGGCTGGCCTGCCACGTGCCATCTGCGGTGACGAACAGCGCGCCGTCTTCCCCCAGCGAGACGATGACCTGCGCGACCCCGCGCGCATGGATGCCGCGGGCGGCGTCTACAACGTCTGTCAGCGTGGGCAGCGTGGTGCCAGCCCACAGTTCCAGCTCGTGCCGGTTCGGCTTGACGGCGGTCGGCAGGGCATCGCGTGGTGCGGCCAGCGCCTGCGCGAGCGGTGCGCCGCTGGTGTCGAGCAGGGTTCGCACGCCACGCTGGTTCAACCGCGCAATCAGGTGTGCATAGGTATCGGCGGGCAGCCCGCCCGGCAGGCTGCCGCACAGCGCAATGCCTGCTACATCAGCAACCGCGTCGATGCGTTTGCACAGGGCTTCCACATCCGCTTGCGTGGCCTCGATGCCGGGCAGGTTGATGTCGGTGGTCTGCCCATCGGAGGCATCGCTGATCTTGATGTTGGTGCGGTTGCTGCCCGGCACGCGGCAAAAGCCGTCGAGCACGCCCTTGCGCGCGAACAGCGCTTCGAACAGCTCGGCATTGGCATCGCCCAGCAGGCCGGTGGCTACCACGGGCACTTGCCAGTCGGCCAGGCAGCCGGCCACGTTGACGCCCTTGCCGCCGGCCTGGTGCGTAACGCTGCGGCCGAGGTTGACGCGGCCGCGTTCGAGGTGGTCCAGCCCGACCGTCATGTCGATGGCCGGGTTGAGGGTCACGGTGACGATGCGTGCGCTTGTATTCGTACTCATGCTGCGGCCTGCTCCTTGCCGAAGGCCTTGGGCATGGTCGCTTCCAGCGCGCGCACGTCCTGGGCGGATGCGCAGGCAAGTGCGCGATTCGCCAGCGCACTCAGCGCAGTGAAATCCGCCTCTCGCAGCCGCGCCTTGACGGGCGGGATGTCGCGCGGGCTCATCGACAGCTCGTGCACGCCCAGGCCGGTCAGCAGCAGGGCGCCAAATGGATCGCCCGCCAAGCCACCGCACACGCCCACCCAGCGCTTCTGGCGCGCCGCGCCCTGCACGGTCTGATGGATCAGGCGCAGCACGGCCGGGTGCAGGCTATCGGCCTCGGCGGCGAGGTCCGGATGCTGGCGGTCGATCGCCAGCGTGTATTGCGTGAGATCGTTGGTGCCGATGGAGAAGAAATCGACATGCTCCGCCAGGCGGTCGGCCAGCAGCGCAGCGGCGGGCACCTCCACCATGATGCCGAGCGGCACGCGCGGCGCGTTCATTTGCGTGCGGATGCGCTCGCATGCGGCGCGCAGGGCGATGACCTCGCTCTCCGATGTGATCATCGGGAACATGATCGACAGGGCGCTGCTGTCGCCATGCTCGCCGGCATCACGCGCGGCGCGATACAGCGCGCGCAATTGCGGCTCCATCAGGTCAGGGCGACGCAGCAGCAGCCGTGCGCCACGCACGCCAAGGAAGGGGTTGTCTTCGGTGGGCAGGTTCAGGTGTGGCACCTGCTTGTCGCCGCCGATATCCAGCGTGCGGACGATCAGCGGACGGCCGTTCAGGGCCTTTAGCATCTCGGCGTAGACGGCGTATTGGGTGTCTTCGTCGGGCGTGTGATCGCGTTCGAGGAAGAGGAATTCCGTACGCATCAGGCCCACGCCTTCCGCGCCCAGCGTGATGGCTTCGGCGGCCTGCGCGGGGAGGTTGACGTTGGCGGCGATCTCCACCGTGTGCCCATCGCGGGTACGGGCGGGGAGGCCCCGTTCGGCCTGTTCACGTTGTGCGCGCGCGGCGTCTTCTTGCAGCCAGGCACGCGCGCTGGCGACGGTGGCGGCGTCGGGGTCAAGCACCATCCGACCGCCGGTGCCATCCACGATGACCTGTGTGCCGGGCGCCACATCCAGTACCGCCGGGCCAGCGGCCACGACGGCGGGAATGCCCAACGTGCGCGTCAGGATGGCAGTGTGCGAAGTCGGCCCGCCTTGCGCGGTGACAATGCCGAGGATACGGTGCGTGTCGAGCGCGGCCGTGTCAGACGGCGACAGATCGGCCGCAACCAGGACGCACGGCGTGTCCGGCAGCGTCTGCGACGTGCCCCGCAACGACGGATCGATATGGCCCAGCACGCGCCAGCCCACATCGCGTAGGTCAGCCGCACGCGCGGCCAGCAGCGGATTGCCCAACGCGGCCAGCCGCTCAGCCAGCCGCTCCACCGCCTGGTGCCACGACCACGCCACGCCGTGGCCTTCGACCATGGCCTGGCAGGTCAGCGTCATCAGGTCGGTGTCGCCCAGCAATTCCGCTTGGGCCTTGAAGATGCCGGCTTCTGCCTCGCCGATGCGGGTGGCGGTGTCGTGCGCGAGTGCGGCCAGTTCGGCGCGTGTGTCGGCCAAGGCCTTGTCCAGCAGGTCGCCGCCCGTGGTC
The DNA here is from genome assembly GCA_966433195.1 of uncultured Ralstonia sp. GTDB lineage: Bacteria > Pseudomonadota > Gammaproteobacteria > Burkholderiales > Burkholderiaceae > Ralstonia. The sequence goes on along the minus strand of CBJMVH010000045.1, from coordinate 23,173 downwards.
AGCGCGACCGGGTGGTCGGGCACCGTTGCCGCGCCATGCTGCAAAACATGGACGGGGCCGATCGCCAGCCCTGGGCTCGCCGCAATGCCGCCGATGGCGGGCGCTGCGGCATCGGCTTGCCAGCCGTGGGTGGTCTGGCGTGCGCGGGCGGCCTGCGTGTCGCGCTCAGCCTGGGCCCGTTCCTGCGCGGTCAGGCCGCGGATGGTGTGCTGCAGGCTGTCGAGTGCGGCTGCCGCGTCCGGACCTTCAGCCGACAGCGTGAGCGTGCTGCCCGCAGCCAGCCCCAGTTGGAGCAGCGCAACAAGGTTCTTGGCATCGGCCGTCTCGTCACCATGGCGAACCTGGATGCGCGCAGCAAACCGGCGCGCCGCTTCCACCCACTGCGCGGCGGGGCGGGCGTGCAGGCCGCTGGGGTACTCCAGCGTGAGCGTGCGCTGCTCGGCGAGGTCCGTGCCCGGAGTGCTGACCACCGGCGGCGGCACGTCGCCGGAGAGCGCGGCGACGATGTCCTCGGCATTGCGCGTGGTGAAGAGCTGCCGCAGGCGTGCGTCATCGTTGAGCAGGCGCGTGAGCCGGCGCAGCAGCGCGATGTGCTCATCCGATTGCGCGGCAATGGCGAAGACCAGATGCGTCGTCTGCCCGGGATGCCACTCCAGCCCCTCGGGAAACTGCAGTACGGCAATGCCAGTCTGGCGGATCAGGTGGCGGTCTTCCCCCATGCCGTGCGGGATAGCGACGCCGTGCCCGAGAAACGTGTTGGCCACGGTTTCGCGGCGCAGGAGGCTGTCGATATAGGCGGGGTCGATGCAGCCGGAATCGGCCAGCAACTGGCCGGCGGCGCGGATGGCGCTGGCTTTGTCGGTGGCGTGCTGCTGCAAGCGGATGCGTTCGGCGCAGATCAGGGCGGAAGCCATGCGGCGGGGTCTCCTGCGGCTGCCGGGCTCGTCCGGCCCGGCATACGTGTCATCGATGATGGCGAATTGAAATCGATTACAGTTGGGGTGTCAATGTGCACTGCCACGTAAAGTGACGCGTATTCCGCTGTTTACCGGGTTTTCCCTGGAGAGTCTCGGCATTGGTGGTGGTGTCGCCTTTCGCTATCATGCAATTTTTACTGGAAACGATTTCAGCATGACGGTTCGGATCAAGGACGTGGCGGCGGCGGCGGGCGTGTCGGTGGCGACCGTGTCGCGTGCGCTGGCCGGCGGCCCGGTGAGCGTGGAACTGCGCAAGCGCGTCGACGCGGCCGTGGCGGCGTCGGGGTATCGGCCGAACCTGTCTGCGCGGCGCCTGCGCTCGCAGCAGGCACAGACGGTCGGGCTGATCGTGTCGGACATCCGCAACCCGTTCTTCACCAGCGTCAGCCGAGCGGTGGAAGACGCCGCGTATGCCGCCGGCCTTCGCGTGATCCTGTGCAACTCCGATGAAGACCCCGAGAAGGAGGCGATGTACCTGCGCCTGATGGCGGAGGAGCGTGTGACCGGCGTCATCCTTTCGCCGACGCGCGGCATTGCCGAGGCGCAACAACCGGTGGACCTCGGCTACCCCGTGGTGCTGATCGACCGCGCGGGCCCAGCGTGCGGCGTGGATGCGGTGGTGCTCGATAACCAGCAGGCCGCGCAAGGGTTGGCTGAGCACCTGGCATCGCAGGGCTATCGCCGCATCGGCGGGCTGTTCGGGCGCACGAGCAGCACGGGCGCCGAGCGCCAGGCGGGGTTTGCCTCGGCACTGGCGCGCAATGGGCTGACTGCCGAAGCCCGCTTCATCCTGCCCACTGCCGAGGCAGCCGAGGCCGAGACGATGGCATGGCTATCCTCCGGCGAGCGCCCCGATGCGCTGGTCGCCAGCAATGCGCAATCGCTGCTCGGCGTGCTGCGCGCGCTGCGCCGGCTGTCGCTGGAGGTGCCGCGCGACATCGCCGTGGCCGGGTTCGATAACGAGCCGTGGACGGAGCTGGCTGGCCCCGGCATCACCGTCGTCGAGCAGCCGGTGTACGACATCGGCCGTATGGCGATGGCGATGTTGCAGGACCGTCTGGCGCAGCCTGACCTGCCAACGCGCCGCGTTTTGCTGACGGGGCGCTTGGTCACACGGGGTTCGACGCCGCTGCGTGGCATCTAGCGGGCGATTACAATTTCCGGATCATCGCGGCCGCGCGGGTGCATGTTGACGCATGTTGACGTCAGTGGCCGCTACCCCACTCCGGAGCCCCCTGATGTCCACCCAAGTCATCCGTGCTGCCTGTCCGCACGACTGCCCCGACACCTGCGCCTTGCTCGTCACCGTGGAAGACGGCCGCGCCACCCGCGTGCAGGGCGATCCGGACCACCCGACCACCGCCGGCGTGCTCTGCACCAAGGTCAACCGCTACACCGAGCGCACGTATCACCCCAACCGCCTGCTGACGCCGATGAAGCGCGTGGGGGCCAAGGGCGAGGGCAAGTTTGAGCCGATCACGTGGGATGAGGCGCTCGACACCATCGCCACGCGCCTGGGCGAGATCGCATCGCGCAACCCGCAGGCCATCCTGCCGTACAGCTATGCCGGCACCATGGGCCTGGTGCAAGGCGAGAGCATGGCGGCGCGCTTCTTCCACAAGCTGGGCGCGTCGCTGCTCGATCGCACGATCTGCGCATCGGCTGGGGCGACGGCGCTGCGCTATACGTATGGCGCGAGCCTCGGCATGGACATCGAGCACGTGCAGGACGCCAAGCTGATCCTGATCTGGGGCGCCAACCCGATCGCATCGAACCTGCATTTCTGGACGCGGGCGCAAGAGGCCAAGCGGCGCGGTGCCACGCTGGTGGCTATCGACCCATACCGCTCGCTGACGGCCGAGAAGTGCCATCGCCACCTGGCGGTGCGCCCGGGCACCGATGCGGCGCTGGCGCTGGCGATGATCCACGTGCTGATCCGCGACGACTTGCTCGACCACGATTACATCGCCAACCACACGCTGGGCTTCGAGGCGCTGCGCGAGCGCGCACAGCAATACACGCCCGAATATGCGGCCACGCTCTGCGGCATCGACGCAGCGGACATCGAATGGCTCGCCAAGCTATATGGCACGACCGTCGTGCGCGATAAGCAGCCCGCAGCCATTCGCTTGAACTACGGCATGCAGCGCGCGCATGGTGGCGGGCAGGGCGTGCGTGCGGTGGCGTGCTTGCCGTCGCTGGTGGGCGCGTGGCGTGATGCGGCCGGTGGGCTGCAGCTGTCGACGTCGGGTTTCTTCCCCGTCGACAACGCCAAGCTGCAGCGGCCGGACTTGCTGCCAAACTGGCCGGCACTGCCGCGCACCATCAACATGAGCACCATCGGCGATGCGCTGTTGCACGCAGGCGATGCCTCGTTCGGCCCGAAGGTGGAGGCGGTGGTTGTTTACAACAGCAACCCCGTGGCCGTGGCGCCGGATTCGCGCAAGGTCGCCGCCGGCTTCGCGCGCGAAGATCTCTTCACCGTGGTGCTGGAGCACTTCCAGACCGACACCGCCGACTACGCCGACATCCTCCTGCCAGCCACCACGCAGCTCGAACACGTGGATGTGCACAAGGCCTACGGCCACACCTACGTGCTCGCCAACAACGCCGCCATCGCGCCGATGGGGCAGTCGCTGCCGAACACCGAGATCTTCCGCCGCCTCGCGCAGCGCATGGGTTTTACCGACGCATGCTTTGCCGAGTCCGACGACGACATCGCCGCCCAGGCCATCCGCCGCGATGACCCGGCCGCCGCACACATCGACTGGGTCACGCTCAAGCGCGAAGGCTGGCAGAAGCTGGCGCACCCGGCTGCGCCGCTCGCACGCGGTGGCTACCGCACGCCCTCGGGCCGTTGCGAGTTCTATTCCGAACAGATGGCAAAGGATGGCCTCGACCCGCTGCCCGGCTACGTGCCGCCGTATGAATCGGCCATCAGTACGCCGGAGCTGGCCAAGCGCTACCCGCTGTCGATGATCTCGCCGCCGGCGCGCAACTTTCTCAACTCCACCTTCGTCAACGTCGATAGCCTGCGCAGCACCGAAGGCGAACCGCATCTCGACATCCACCCTGACGATGCCCAGGCGCGCGGCGTGGCCGATGGCGAGCTGGTCCGCATCTTCAACGACCGCGGCACGATGCAGGCGCGCGCCCGCGTGACGGATCGCGCCCGGCGCGGCGTGGTGGTCGGCCTGTCGATCTGGTGGAAGAAGCTCGCGCCCGACGGCACCAACGCCAACGAGCTGACCAGCCAGCGCCTGACCGACATGGGCCGCGCGCCCACCTTCTACGACTGCCTGGTCGAGGTCGCGCCCGTGGCGGCCTGACGCGTGATCGCCATGCGGGGTGTTCGCGCACTGGGTTTGGCGTTGGCGGTGGCCGGCTTGGCGCTGCTCGGTGGCTGCGACACGGTGGGCTATTACTACCAGTCGGTCGCCGGGCACCTGTCGCTGATGGCGCAGCGGGAGTCGATCGACAAGGCCATCGAAGATGCCCGCAACGCGCATAACGACAAGCTCGCCAAGCGGCTGGAAGATGCCCGCAGCATTCGTATCTACGCCTCGCGCGAGCTCGGTTTGCCGGACAACGGCAGCTACCGTGTGTACGCCAACCTGAAGCGCCCGTTTGCGGTGTGGAATGTGTTTGCCGCGCCGGAGTTGTCGGTCAAGCTCAAGGAGTGGTGCTTCCTCGTCGTCGGCTGCGTGACCTATCGCGGCTACTACGACCGCAATGCTGCAGAGGCCTATGCCGATACGCTACGCGCCCAGGGTTTGGACGTGGATGTGGCCGGCATTCCTGCGTATTCGACACTGGGTTATTTCGACGACCCGCTGCTCAACACGTTTGTCGGCCTGCCTGAAGGGGAGCTGGCGCGGCTGATTTTCCACGAGCTGGCCCACCAGGTGGCTTACGCCAAGGGCGATACGGCGTTCAACGAATCCTTTGCCACCACGGTGGAGACGATCGGTGTCGAGCACTGGCTGGCCGATGCCGCCACCCCGGAAATCCGCGCGGAATACGCCACATATGACGCCCGCCGCGTACAATTCCGCGCCCTGCTGCTGGCGTATCGCAGTCGATTGGAGAAGCTGTACGCGAGCCCGGTCTCCGACGATGAGAAACGCGCCGGCAAGCGCGCCACCTTCGCGAGCCTGCAGGCGGATTACGCCAAGCTCAAGGCAAGCTGGGGCGGCTATACCGGTTACGACCGATGGTTTGCGCAGCCGCTGTCGAACGCGCACCTGGGTGCGGTGGCGAGCTACCTGGAATGGGTACCCGCATTCACGGCGCTGTACCACCGCGATGGCGGCGACTGGGCGCGCTTCTATGCCGATGTCAAAGCCCTGGCAGGCAAGCCGAAGCCGGAGCGCGAAGCCGCATTGCGGGCCTTGGCCCCGGCAGCGGAAAGTGGTGTAAGCGGCGGTTGATGCACCAGTTTTAAGCGCCCTCAAGGGCCCGAGGGAACTGTCTAAGTTATTGTTTTGACACAAACATCCGCGTAGGATGCCGAAAAAAACGAACGACCATTCGCAAAATTCGCAAGTTCGCAAATTCGAATAAATCGACAATCGCCCAGGAGACACACCCATGGATAAACCGTGGCTGAAGCAGTACCCCGCCGGGGTGCCGGCCGAGATCGATGCATCGCAGTATCGATCGCTGGCCCATCTGCTTGAGGATTCGTTTCAGAAGAACCGCAACCGCCGTGCGTTCGAATGCATGGGTAAGGTGCTCACCTACGGCGAGATCGATACGCACTCGCGCCAACTAGCGGCATGGCTGCAATCGCGTGGCTTGGCGCCGGGCGCACGCGTGGCGCTGATGATGCCGAACGTGTTGCAGTACCCGGTGGCATTGGCCGCCGTCCTGCGCGCCGGCTATGTGGTCGTCAACGTCAACCCGCTCTACACCCCGCGCGAGCTGGAACACCAGCTCAAGGACAGCGGCGCTGAGGCGATCATCATCCTGGAGAACTTCGCGACGACGCTGCAGCAGGTGCTGCCGAATACGCCGGTCAAGCACATCGTGGTGGCCAGCATGGGCGACATGCTCGGCGGCCTCAAGGGCAGGCTGGTCAACTTCGTCGTGCGCAGCGTCAAGAAGATGGTGCCGGCGTGGGAGTTGCCCAACTGCATCCGCTTCAACTCCGCGCTGCAAGAGGGCGCCAAGCAGACGCTCAAGCCCACCTCCGTCGGCCCGGATGACGTGGCCTTCCTGCAGTACACCGGCGGCACGACGGGCGTGTCGAAGGGCGCGACGCTGCTGCATCGGAACATCGTCGCCAACGTGCTGCAGTCCGAAGCGTGGATGAACCCCGCGCTCACCAAGCCGGGCCGCGATGGCCGCATGCTGGCCGCCGACGAAGAGATCGTCACCATCACCGCGCTGCCGCTGTATCACATCTTCGCGCTCACCGTCTGCTGCCTGCTGTCGATGCGCAAGGGCGGGCTGGCGGTGCTGATCCCGAACCCGCGTGATATCCCGGGCTTCATCAAGGTGCTCAAGCAGTACCGCTTCCACATGTTCCCGGCCGTGAACACGCTGTACAACGCGCTGCTGAACAACCCCGAGTTCAAGAACGTCGATTGCTCCAACCTGCGCGTGGCCAACGGCGGCGGCATGGCGGTGCAAGAGGCCGTGGCCAAGAAGTGGCTGGAGGTGACGGGCTGCCCAATCATCGAGGGCTATGGCCTGTCGGAAACCTCGCCGTCGGCCATCTGCAACCCGACCAACACGGATCAGTTCTCGGGCACGGTCGGCTTGCCGATCCCGGGTACGGAAGTGGCCATTCGCGACGACGAAGGCCGCGATCTGCCGATCGGCCAAGCGGGCGAAATCTGCATCCGCGGCCCGCAGGTCATGGCTGGCTATTGGAAGCGCCCGGACGAGACCGCCAAGGTCATGTACGCCGATGGCTTCTTCAAGACCGGCGACGTGGGCGTGATGGACGAGCGCGGCTACACCAAGATCGTCGATCGCAAGAAGGACATGATTCTGGTGTCGGGCTTCAACGTGTACCCGAACGAGGTCGAGGGCGTGGTGGCGATGTGCCCGGGCGTGCTGGAAGTCGCCGCCGTGGGTGTGCCGGACGTGCACTCGGGCGAGGTGGTCAAGCTGTTTGTGGTGCGCCGCGACCCCACGCTCACCGAAGAAAAGCTGCAGGAGTTCTGCAAGGAGCAGCTCACCGGCTACAAGCGCCCGAAGTTCATTGAGTTCCGCAACGAGCTGCCCAAGACGAATGTCGGCAAGATTCTGCGCCGCGAGCTGCGGGATGAGGCGATGAAGAAGCGCGCCTGAGTCCGCGTAGCTGTTAGGAAAAAGCCGCGATCCCTCGCGGCTTTTTTTGTTTGTTGCGGTCGTCTAGCCGACGTACAGCAGGATGCTCACAAACTGACACGCGCTCCCGGCCAGCACAAACAAATGCCAGATGCCGTGGAAGTGCCGCACGCGCTCATCAAAGAGAAAGAAGCCGATGCCCACGGTGTAGAGCGCGCCGCCTGCCACCAGCCACCACAGCCCTGGCGCGGGCAGCGCGGCCGTGAGCGGCCCCATGGCAATCAGCACCAGCCAACCCATCACCACGTAGATCAGCAGTGAGAACACGCGCGTACGGCGGCCGATCCAGAGTTCCTGCGCAATGCCGATGGCGGCCAGCGCCCAGTTCACGCTGAACAACGTCCAGCCCCACGGGCCGCGCAGCGTCACCAATGCAAACGGCGTATAGCTGCCGGCGATCAGCAGGTAGATGGCGCAATAGTCCAGCCGCTGCAACACGCCCTTGGCCGGGCCGCGCAGGCTGTGATACAGCGTCGAGATGGTGTAGAGCAGGACCAGCGTGGTGCCGTAGACCACAGAGCTGACCACCTTCCAGGCATCGTGGTGTAGCGCCGAGGATGTCACCAGCACGGCCATGCCTGCAGCCGCGAGAATGGCCCCCACCAAGTGGCTGAAGCCGTTGAAACGCTCTCCGTGATACATGCGTTGATCTCTCCAAGCGAACTCGGTAGATGCGCGGTCGGGCGAACTACAATCCCGCCATGCCCAGCGCCGACCTCAAAATCACGCCCCATTTGTCCATTCCGGAATCGGAACTGGTCGAGCGCTTCGTGCGCGCTAGCGGGGCCGGTGGTCAGAACATTAACAAGGTATCGACGGCGGTGGAACTGCGCTTTGATATCGCCCAATCGCCCTCGTTGCCGGAAGCGGTGCGCGCTCGCCTGCTGGCAAAGCGCGACCGCCGTTTGATCGACGAGGGCGTCTTCGTGATCGACGCGCAGCGCTTCCGGACCCAAGACCGCAACCGCCAGGATGCCCGTGAGCGGTTGGCGGCGTTTATCGCGACGGGGCTCTCGGTGCCCAAGTCGCGCATTGCCACCAAGCCCACACGCGCTTCCAAGATCCGCCGTTTGGAGGGCAAGCGCGCGCGTAGCGACATCAAGCGCGGGCGCTCCGGCGGTCGTTCGTGGGACTAATGCGGCCTACATCAAGCTCGCGTCGCGCGTCTCCCGCATGCACAGCACGCCGATCAGGCTGACGACAGCCGCCGTCGACACATACATCCCCACCCAGCTCAAGCCCCCCTGCGCCGCCAGCAGCTGTGCGATATACGGCGCAATCGACGCGCCCAGAATGCCGCCCAGGTTGTACGACACGCCTGCGCCGGTATAGCGCACGTTGGTCGGGAACAGCTCCGGCAGCAGCGCCCCCATCGGAGCGAAGGTCACGCCCATCAGGAACAGCTCGATGATGAGGAACAGCGCCACCAGCGGCGTCTGCCCGCTACCCAGCAGCGGCGCCATCGTAAAGCCCGACAGGATGGCCGCGAGGATGCCGACGATCAGCACCGGCTTGCGCCCAAAGCGGTCCGACGCCCACGCCGACAGCGGCGTCGCCAGCCCCATGAACACCACCGCCAGGCACAGCAGGCCCAGAAAGCTCGGTCGCGAGAAGTGCAGCGTGCTGACGCCGTACGACAGCGAAAACACCGTCGAGATATAGAACAGCGTGTAGCAGACCACCATGGCCAGCGCGCCCAGCAGCGTCGGCCACCAGTGGTGTGCCAGCAGCGTGGCGACGGGCACCTTCACCCGCTCCTGGCGGTCGATGGCAGCCTGGAAGGCCGGCGTTTCGGCGATCTTCAATCGCACGTACAGGCCCAACGCCACCAGCACCGCGCTCACCAGGAACGGAATGCGCCAGCCCCAGCTGCGGAATTGCTCATCTGACAGGGCGATCGCCAAACCGAAGAAGAGCCCGTTCGAGGCCAGGAAGCCCACCGACGGCCCCAATTGCGGAAACATGCCGAACCACGCGCGCTTGCCGGCCGGCGCGTTTTCGGTGGCGAGCAGTGCCGCGCCACCCCATTCGCCGCCCAGGCCGATGCCCTGGCCGAAGCGCAGCACACACAGCAGGACGGGCGCGAGCGTGCCGATGCTGTCGTAGCCCGGCACGAGCCCGATCAGCGTGGTGGACACACCCATCACCAGCAGTGAAGCGACCAGGGTGGATTTGCGCCCGATACGGTCGCCAAAGTGGCCAAACAGGAACGAGCCGATCGGCCGCGCAATAAAGGCGATGCCGAATGTGACGAACGCCGACAACGCTTGCGCGGTCGCCGAGCCATGCGGAAAGAACACGGGCCCGATCACCAGCGCCGCCGCCGTCGCATAGACGTAGAAGTCGTAGAACTCGATGGCCGTGCCGATGAACGCCGCAAATACGATGCGCGAGCGGCTTGTCTGGCTGCCAGCTTCTGCGGCGGGGGCGGCCAGGGTTGACGAAGTCGAAGAGGGCATAGGGTCTCCGGTAAGGGTTGCGTTGTTGTCGTTATGAAGGCCGCCCATTGTGCGCCGGCCTGCAGGCGCGCTCAACGGCGGCCCATGCAAAAAGGCACCCGAAGGTGCCTTCCTGCGCCCGCCAAGGAGAGGGGCGGCGGGCAAAAACCAAACGTGAATGCGCGTCAGAACTTGTGGCGCAGGCCGATCGCCACACCGACCTGGCTGTCGGAGTTCGGCGTGATGAAGTAGGTCTGCGATGCCGCCGGCAGGTAGCCCACCGAGGTCTGCGCGCCCGTGGCCGGGTTCGTCACATAGCCGATCGAGTCCCAGTTCAGCGACGCGTTGCGTGCATACGCCGCGCTCAGGTAGACGTCGGTGCGCTTGGAGAAGTTGTAGTCGGCGATGAACTGCCACTGCTGCGGGTTGCGCGGATTGACCGTCGCGCCGCCGATGGTGGCTTCCTTGATGTTGTCGTAGTAGTACGCCAGCGTCAGGCCCAGGGCGGGCGTCACCTGATAGTTCACGCCGGCCCAGTAGTAGTCGTCTCGGTGCGGCAGCAGTGCCAGCGTAGCGCCCGATGCGGCGTTGTCCGTCTTGCCGTAGCGGTAGCCACCCATGATCTTGACCGGGCCCACCGTGTAGCTGGCCGCGATGGCGGCGCGCTTGTCGCGGGCGTACTCGTTGCCCGGGCCGCCCAGGGCTTCGGCAGCCGTCAGCACTTTCACTTCGTCATAGGCGATACCCACGCCGAACGGGCCGGCAAAGTAGTTCGCGCCCAGGCCGTACGCTGAGTTGGCGGTCTGGCTGCCGGCGCGCTCGCCGAACGCCCAGTGGCCTTCCACCGTCAGCGGGCCGAAGGCGCCGGTGTACTTGATGACGTTGTCTTCACGGAAGTTCGCGCCGAGCTGGCCGACCACCGGTTCGTATTGCGTGGCATAACCGGTCGGCGAGAAGTTCGCCATCATGTCGAAGATGGTCGTGTATTGACGACCCAGCGTGACCTTGCCCCAGTTGCCCTGCAAGCCCACAAATGCCTGCCGGCCGAACAGACGGCCACCTTGCTGCAACGTGCCGGTATCCATGCCAAAGCCCGATTCCAGCACGAACAGGCCCTTGAGCCCGCCGCCGATGTCCTCAACGCCGCGCAAGCCCCAGCGGTTGGAAGACAGGCCGCCTGCTTGCATCGCCAGGCGCGACCCGGTGCTGCCCGGAATCGCAACCCCCGCTGCCGTCACGGCTTGCGCGTGGTTGACGTATTCAATATTGGCGTCGACCACGCCATACAGCGTCACACTCGACTGAGCCTGCGCAACACCCGCAAACGTGCCCAGCACGGCCAATGCCAGCAGCGATTTCTTCATCGGTCGGTCTCCAGATCTTTATTTATTGGGTTCGGTGGCAGGCAGACCCTCCGTTCCTGTCTTCCTGCTCCATGACTTTCAAACGAAGTCGCTGACTAATGTAGCAATGCGTTACAGGGCTCGGTCGAAATTTGCGAACGAATGTTCGTAAACGCGCGTTTGCTGTCTGATCCGGGCAACAGGCTGTTTCCGAATCAGAAATAGAAGCACGACTGGCGGGGCCGATTCCTTGCGGTTTTAGAGGCGATCCGCGCGCCAACAGGGTTATCCCGTACAGTTGTGTTTGGTCATCGCTGGTCTGATCGCGAGCGAAGCTGCGCCCGGCGGCGGCCTTACAATGACGTCTGCGCCGCACCGTTGCCGCGGCGCGTTCTCAGGCTCGATCCGCATGCTCGATCATTTCCTCCCCGAATTCGACCGCGCCCTGCGCGCCGTGGCCGGCGTCACCCGTGCCAGCCGTCCGAACCCTGCCGATGCCGTCATTGCGTCCACAGCGTCGGCGGACGATGGCGCCAAGCTTTCCGAGGCCGATCGCCGCCACGCCGCCGGCTTGATGCGCGTGAACCATGTCGGCGAGGTCTGCGCGCAGGCGCTGTATCAGGGCCAGGCGTTGTTCGCTCGGGACCCCGCCATCCGCGCCCAACTTGACGAAGCCGCGCGTGAAGAGGAAGACCACCTCGCCTGGTGCGCCCAACGCCTGCAGGAACTGAACGACCGCCCAAGCCTGCTCAACCCGCTGTGGTACGCCGGTGCCTTTGCCATCGGCGCCTTGGCCGGCCGCCTGGGCGACAAGATCAGCCTTGGCTTCGTTGCCGAAACCGAGCGCCAGGTCGAGCACCACCTCGATGGTCATCTCGACAAACTGCCCGAACAGGACACCCGCTCGCGCGCCATCGTCGCCCAGATGCGCGACGACGAAATCCGCCATGGCGACAACGCGCGTCAGGCCGGGGGCATCGATCTGCCCGCACCGATCCGGCAAGCGATGCGTGCCGCGTCGCGCGTCATGACCAGCACCGCCTACCGCATCTGATGCCCACGCCGTCGCTCGACGGCGTGCTGCGCTCCTCCGTTCGCCCGAGTCCTGCCGTTGCGGTGTTTCGCGCGCCGCAAGGACGGTGGCCGCGCACCGTTCTCTCACGTGGTTTCTCCATAAACCACGCTATCTCCTTCATTTGATTGGGAAAAGTCCTGCGAGCCCGTTCCGGTGTCACGCTAAGTCATTGTTCTGATTGCAAATTTTCCTTCTCGCAGGCCGCCACAAGCCTTGACCGCCCAAAATCGTTCCTCTAAAGTGGGAAACAGTGTCAGAAAGTGTAGTTTTGTGGTTTGAAGAGGCCGTTTTGTGGGCCAGTTGACAGCGGTAACCCCACTGTCCGGAGAGAGAATCCAACGTGTTCCAGGGTGCGTCGGCGCTGACGCTGGATGCCAAAGGGCGGATGTCCATTCCGTCGCGGCACCGCGAAGCGCTTCAGCTGCAGGCCGAGGGCCGGGTGACTGTGACCAAGCACCCGGACGGTTGCCTCATGCTGTTTCCGCGCCCGGAGTGGGAACGCTTTCGCGAGCGCATCGCTGCGCTGCCGATGGAAGCCCACTGGTGGAAGCGGATCTTCCTGGGCAGCGCTGCCGACGTGGAGCTCGATACCGCCGGCCGCGTTCTCATCACCCCTGAACTGCGCATGGCTGCTGGCTTGGAACGCGATGTGATGCTGCTTGGTATGGGTAGCCACTTCGAAGTCTGGGACGCCGCCACGTACACCGCGAAGGAGCAGGCCGCCATGGCGCAAGGCATGCCCGACGCCCTCAAGAATTTCTCCTTTTGATGACGCGAAATGACAACCCAAGCCAGTACGGGACTGCGCCATCAAACGGTGCTTTTAGACGAAGCGGTCGACGCGCTGATCTGGCGCGACGACGGCATCTATATAGATGGAACCTTCGGGAGAGGCGGGCACAGCCGGCGCATCCTGGAACGGCTGGGGCCCGGCGGCAGACTTGTCGCCTTCGACAAGGACCCGGCAGCAATCACCGAAGCGGGCACCGTAGAGGATGCCCGCTTCGCTATTGAGCATGACAGCTTCGCGCAGATGGCTTCGGCCCTGGATGCGCGCGGCGTTGAACGGGTGGCTGGCGTGCTGCTCGATCTGGGCATCAGCTCGCCACAGATCGACGAAGGCGCACGTGGCTTCTCGTTCCGGATGGATGGCCCGCTCGACATGCGGATGGACACCACGCGCGGCATCACCGCAGCCCAATGGCTGGCCGAGGCTGATGAGCGCGACATTGCGAGGGTGATACGGGACTATGGGGAAGAACGGTTTGCTGTACAGATTGCAAAGGCGATTGTTGCTCGCCGGGGCCAATCCGGGGATCGAGGTCCTCTCGATCGCACATCCGAGCTTGCCGCGCTCGTGGCGCAAGCCGTCAAAACACGCGAGAAGGGTCAAGACCCTGCGACCCGCACCTTTCAAGCTTTACGGATTCACGTCAATCAAGAGCTTGCGGACCTCGAAACCGGTCTGAAGGCCGCCTTTGATCGCCTGGAAATTGGGGGACGTCTCGTCGTGATCAGCTTCCATTCGCTGGAAGACCGCATCGTCAAGCGCTTCATGCAGGCCCTGGCGCGCCCGGAGCAATCCGCCGCGCCGGAGCTGCGTCGGGCTCCGCTGCGTGCGCATGAACTGCCGGCGCCGCAGTTGCGCCTGCTCGGCCGCGTGAAGCCGTCGGAGGCCGAGGTGTCGGCCAACCCGCGTGCGCGCTCGGCCATCATGCGCGTGGCTGAACGTTGCTGACCGACGGGGCCGCCTGAGATGAACCGCCTGAACATGTTCCTGCTGACTGCGCTGGTGCTGTGCGCGCTGTCGCTGGTCAACGCACAGCATCAGGCGCGGCAATTGTTTGTCGCGCTGGATCGCGCGCAGGCGGAAGAGAAGCAACTGAATATCGACTGGTCGCGCTTGCAATATGAGCAGAGCGCGCTGGGCAAGAGCGCTCGCATTGCCGATATTGCGAGCAAGCAATTGAAGATGGCGCCCGCGCAGGCGGGCCGTACGCAATATCTGCAGGGGTTTGCCGATTTGCCGTCGCCGGAGGCTTCTTCCGCGGCGGCCAGCGCGCCCACGGCTTCTGGAGTTCAGCCATGAGCGCAGTACGCAAACCGAACGGCACCACGGCGCGCGCGCGTCCGGGTCAGTTCTCGGCCAGCCCGGTACTGGGCCTACGCTTGCCGATGTGGCGCTCGAAGCTGGTCGTGTTTCTGATGTTTGCGGCATTCGTGGCGCTCATTGGCCGCGCGCTGTGGATTCAGGGTCCGGGTAACCGCTTCTATGAGGCCGAGGGCAAGAAGCGCTTCCAGCGCACGCTTGAGTTGCCCGCCACGCGCGGCAAGATCCTTGACCGCAACGGCCTGGTGCTGGCCACCAGCCTGCCGGTCAAGGCCATCTGGGCCGTGCCCGAAGACGTGCCGAACGATGTTCCCACCCCGGACATGCAGAAGCTCGCCAAGCTGCTTGGTATGAACAACAAGGAGTTGGCCGGCAAGCTGGGCGAGGACAAGGGCTTCGTCTACCTCAAGCGCCAGGTGCTGCCGGAGATTGCCGACCAGATTGCCGCACTCAAGATCGACGGTATCTATCAGACGCGCGAATACAAACGCTTCTACCCGGAAGGCGAGGCGATGGCGCACATCGTCGGCTTTACCAACGTCGAGGACAAGGGCCAGGAAGGCATGGAGCTGGCGCGCGAGTCCGACCTCGCGGGGGCAGCGGGTCAGCGCCAGGTGATCAAGGATCGCCTGGGCCGCGTGGTGGAAGACGTGGGCGTGCTCAAGGCGCCGCGTGATGGGCACGACCAGACGCTTTCCATTGACGCCAAGATCCAGTACCTGACGTTCAACGAGATCAAGGCTGCGGTTGAGCGCACACGCGCCAAGGCCGCTAGCGCCATCGTGCTGGACGCCCAGACTGGCGAGGTGCTGGCGCTGGCCAACTACCCCACGTACAACCCGAACGACCGCAGCCGCCTGTCGGGCGAGCAACTGCGCAACCGCGTGCTGACCGACACCTTCGAGCCCGGCTCGATGATGAAGCCGATCACCATCGCCTTGGCGCTGCAACTCAAGCGCGTGACGCCGAATACGCTGGTGCAGACCAACGGCAAATTCAGCTTCGAAGGCGCCACTATTTCGGACACCAGCAACTACGGCACGCTGACGGTCGCGCAGGTCATCCAGCACTCGAGCAACATCGGTACGACCAAGATCGCGATGACGCTCAAGCCGCAGGAAATGTGGGACATGTTCACCAGCGTCGGCTTGGGGCAGGCGCCCAAGATCGGCTTCCCGGGCGCGGTTGCAGGGCGGCTGCGGCCGGCCAACAAATGGCGCCGCATCGAGCAGGCGACCATGTCGTATGGCTACGGCCTGTCGGTGTCGCTGTTCCAGATCGCGCATGCCTACACCATTTTTGCGCACGACGGCGAGCTGATCCCCATCACGATGTACCGCACCAATGGCCAGCCGCCGCAGGGCGAGCGGGTGATCTCGCCGGAGGTGGCGCGGCAGGTGCGTCAGATGCTCGAGACGGTGACGGCGCCTGGCGGCACGGCGCCCCAGGCACAGGTGATGGGCTACCGCGTGGGAGGCAAGACCGGTACGGCCTGGAAGCACACCGGGCGCGGCTATGACCGCTCCAAATATCGCGCCTCGTTCATCGGCCTGGCGCCGATGTCGAACCCGCGCATCATCGTGGCGGTGAGCGTGGATGAGCCCACGGTAGGCAACCGCTATGGCGGCGGGGCGGCCGGCCCGGTGTTCTCGCAGATCACCGGTGGCACGCTGCGCGCACTGAACGTGCCGCCCGATTCGCCCGTACGTCAGCTCGTGATGACGCCGGATGTACCGGAAGAACCGGTGGGGGGCTTGCAATGACAGCCAAGCCGACGTCCGCTCGCCCGGCGGTCGCAGCGCGCCTCACGCCCGTGATGGATTGGCTGCGCGCGCAAGTGCCGGCGGGCGCCGATCTCACCAGCGACACGCGCAAGCTGAAGACGGGCGATGTGTTTGTCGCCTATGTGCTGGGCAACGTGCGTCAGCACGGCGATGGTCGCCCGCACATTCCGCAGGCCATCGAGGCCGGCGCTTCGGCCGTGCTGGCCGAGGCCCATGGGTATGCGATGCCGGTCGATGCGCCTGTACGCATTCTTGCCGTGGACGGCCTGGCGGAACTGGCCGGCCCCTTGGCGGCGCAGTGGTACGGCGTGCCGGGGCCGGAAGCGCTGCGGGTGATTGGCGTGACGGGCACCAACGGCAAGACGTCGTGCTCGCAGTGGATTGCCCAGGCACTGACCAAGCAGGGCGAGCGTTGCGCAGTGGTGGGTACGCTTGGCACCGGCTTTGTCGACGCGTTGCAAGTGACGGGATTCACCACGCCAGACGCCATCCAACTCCAGCGCAGCCTGGCTGATCTGTACCGCGCCGGCGCTCGTGCCATCGCCATGGAAGTGTCGTCGCATGGCCTGGAACAAGGCCGCGTGGACGGCACGCGCTTTGACATCGCGGTGTTCACCAACCTCACGCAGGACCACCTCGACTACCACGGCACCATGGCCGAGTACGAGCTCGCCAAGGCACGCCTGTTCGGCTGGCCGGGGTTGCGTGCGGCCGTCATCAACCGTGACGACGCGGCGGGGGTGCGCCTGCTGCAGAACGCTCGCACCGATGTCGAAACCATCGAATACGGCATTGATGGAGAAGCTGCTGCGCGGCACGGTGCCAAACACTGGTTGCGTGCGACCAACGTACGTGCGCATCGCACCGGCACGACGTTCGACGTGGATAGCAGCTTCGGACACGCGACCGTGCATGCGCCAACCGTCGGCCAGTTCAACGTATCGAATCTGCTGGCCGTGCTGGGCGCACTGCTGGCGGCGGGTGTGCCATGGCAAGACGCCGTCGCGCGCCTGGAAAAGCTGCAGCCTGTGAGCGGCCGCATGGAGCGCTTCGGCGGCGAGGATGGCCCGCTGGTGGTGGTCGACTACGCCCACACGCCCGATGCGCTGGAGCAGACGCTGCGTGCACTCGCGCCGATCACCGAGGCGCGCGGCGGCAAGCTGTGGGCCGTTTTCGGTTGCGGGGGCGATCGCGACCCCGGCAAGCGTCCGCAGATGGGAGCCATCGCCGAGCGCTTGGCGCAACACGTGGTGCTGACTTCCGACAATCCGCGCAGCGAAGACCCGCAGCACATCCTCGACGATATTTCTGACGGCATGGACAACCCGCGCGCCGCGGCGCAGATCGAAGACCGCGCTGCTGCCATCCTGCATGCGGTGCGGCACGCCGAAACGCATGATGTGATCGTCGTGGCCGGCAAGGGACATGAGTCAACGCAGGAGATTGCTGGCCGCAAGCGCCCGTTTTCCGACCAGGAGCACGTGCGGCTGGCGCTGGCCGCCCGAGGGGTGAACGCATGAGCCCCGTGATGATGCGCGCTGCTGACGCTGCTGCCTGGATGTCCGGCGCCCACTTGGCCGGCCCCGACGCCGCCATTTTGCGTGTGACGACCGACAGCCGCGCCGTGCAGCCTGGCGACTTGTTCGTTGCGCTGATCGGCGAGCGCTTTGACGCGCACGACTTCCTGCCCGAGGTGGTGGCGCGTGGCGCCGCTGCCGTGCTGGTCTCGCGTGCACCGGCTGCCACGCTGGATATGTCGGGCGTCGCCGTGCTGACCGTTGCCGACACGCGCATCGCCCTGGGCCAGCTTGCCGCTGGCTGGCGCCGCCAGTTCCCGATTCCGGTCGTGGCGGTGACAGGCAGCAATGGCAAGACCACGGTCAAGGAGATGATTTCCGCGATCTTTGCGCAGGCGGTGGGCGAAGATGCCCGCCTGGCGACCGCTGGCAATTTCAACAACGACATCGGCTTGCCGCTCACGCTGTTCCGCTTGAGCGCGCAGCACAAGCTGGCCGTGCTCGAACTCGGCATGAACCATCCGGGCGAGACGGCCGTGCTGGCCGCCATCGCCCAGCCTACCGTGGCGATGATCAACAACGCGCAGCGCGAGCACCAAGAGTTCATGGTCAGCGTGGAAGCGGTGGCCGAAGAACACGCGGCTGTGCTGGCCGCGCTGCCGGCCGACGGCGTGGCGGTGTTTCCCCGCGATACGGCCAACGGCGGTGAATACGCAGCGGTATGGCAAGCGGCTGCGGGCTCGCGTCGCGTGCTCGATTTCGGTATCGAGGCCGGTGCCGTGACGGGTGCAGTGACAGATACCGCAGAGGGCCAGCGCATCGATGTGCAGGCGCCCGGTCAGCACTTCGTCATCACGTTGCCGCTGCTCGGCTTGCACAACGCGCGCAATGCCTTGGCGGCGACGGCCTGCGCGCTGGCGGCCGGCATCGCGCCCGAGGTGATTGCGCAGGCGCTGGGTAGCTTCGCGCCGGTCAAGGGCCGGTTGCAGCGCAAGCCCGGCGCGCATGGCGGCCTCGTCATCGACGACACCTACAACGCCAATCCGGATTCCGTGCGTGCAGCCATCGATGCGTTGGTTACGCTGCCGGCGCCGCGCTGGCTGGTGCTGGGGGATATGGGCGAGGTCGGCACACAAGGCCCGGCCTTCCACGAGGAGATCGGCGCATACGCGCGCGAGCGCGGCATCGATGCGGTGCTGGCCACGGGCGAACTCGCTCGTCACACGGTGGACGCTTTCGGTGCCGGTGCACAGCATTTCGCCTCGGCTGAAGACTTGATTGAACACGGCGTGCCGGCCATCGCACCGGGCGCAACGGTATTGGTGAAGGGCTCGCGCTTTATGCGGATGGAACGCATTGTCGAAGCGCTGGTCTTGAAAGACCCGGCAGCTGCATCAGCTGCCGGATCTTCCACGCAACAGAAGCATTAGAGGGATGTAAGAACCCATGTTATTGGCATTGGCGCAATGGCTGCAGAACGACTACGGCTTCCTGCGCGTCTTCAACTATCTGACGTTCCGGGCCGTGATGGCATCCCTCACGGCGCTGGTGATCGGCCTCGGGTTCGGGCCGGCTGTGATCCGTCGCTTGACGGCAATGAAGGTGGGCCAGGCCGTGCGTACAGACGGCCCACAGACTCACCTGGTCAAGGCAGGTACGCCCACCATGGGCGGCGTGCTGGTGTTGATTGGCATCGCGGTGTCCACGCTGCTGTGGGCCGACTGGGGCAACCGCTTCATCTGGATCGTGCTGCTGGTCACGCTCGGCTACGGCGCCATCGGCTGGGTGGACGACTACCGCAAGGTGGTGCATCGCGACCCGAAGGGCATGTCCTCGCGCGAGAAGTTCTTCTGGCAGACGGTGATCGGCCTGTTTGCGGCGGCGTACCTGGCGTTCTCGGTGTCCGAGACCAGCAACATGCGCGTGCTGGAATTGTTCCTGGATTGGGTACGCAGTGGCCTGTCGCTCAACCTGCCGGCCAAGTCGCACCTGATCGTGCCGTTCTTCAAGGAAGTCAGCTACCCGCTGGGCGTGTTCGGTTTCATCATCCTGACGTATCTCGTGATCGTCGGCTCCAGCAATGCGGTGAACTTGACGGATGGCCTTGATGGCCTCGTCATCATGCCGGTGGTGCTGGTGGGCAGCGCGCTGGGCATCTTCGCTTACGTGATGGGCAGCGCCGTCTACAGCAAGTACCTGCTGTTCCCGCACATTCCGGGCGCGGGTGAGCTGCTGATCTTCTGCTCGGCGATGGCCGGGGCGGGGCTCGCGTTCCTGTGGTTCAACGCGCATCCGGCGCAGGTGTTCATGGGGGACGTCGGCGCGCTGGCGCTGGGCGGGGCGCTCGGCACCATCGCCGTGATCGTGCGGCAGGAAATCGTGCTGTTCATCATGGGCGGCATCTTTGTGGCCGAGACGCTCTCGGTGATGCTGCAGGTGACGTGGTTCAAGTACACCAAGAAGCGTTACGGCGAAGGCCGGCGCCTGTTCCGCATGGCGCCGCTGCACCACCACTTTGAACTGTCCGGCTGGAAGGAAACGCAGGTGGTCGTGCGCTTCTGGGTCATCACCATGATGCTGGTGCTGATCGGCCTGTCGACCCTGAAGCTGCGGTGACGAACATGACAGACATGATCGAACCCACCGCACCCGAGGACGACGACATGGCGTCGCTGCCGGACGCCGCGGCCGAGGCTGTGGCCGCCACGTTCGACTCCGCTGAGCCGATGCCCGCCGCGGAAATCGCGCAGGAGCCGCGCATGTTCGGCGACTTCGATGCGCCGTTCGTGCTGGTGCTCGGCCTCGGTGAATCTGGCCTGGCGATGGCGCGCTGGTGCGCACGCCATGGCGCACGCGTGCGCGTAGCCGATACGCGCGAGTCGCCAGCCAATCTGCCGACGCTACGCGCCTCTGTGCCGGACGCCGAGTTCGTGAGCGGCCCGTTTGCCGTGTCGCTGCTCGACGGTGTGACGCTGGCGGCGATCAGCCCGGGTCTATCGCCGCTGGACGCACACGTCGGCGCGCTGCTGGCCGCCGCCAACGAGCGCGCCATTCCCGTATGGGGCGAGATCGAATTGTTCGCGCGTGCGCTGGCGGGGCTCAAGGCCGCGCAAGGCTACGCGCCGCGGGTGCTGGCCATCACCGGCACCAACGGCAAGACGACCACCACGGCGCTCACGGGCGCATTGGCCCAGCGCGCCGGCAAGACGGTCGGCGTGGCGGGCAACATCAGCCCGTCGGCGCTGGACAAATTGACCGAATGCATGGACGCCGGCACGTTGCCCGACGTGTGGGTGCTGGAGTTGTCGAGCTTCCAACTGGAAACCACGCACACGCTGGATGCCGATGCCGCGACCATCCTGAACATCACGCAAGACCACCTGGATTGGCATGGCTCGATGGACGCCTACGCCGCCGCCAAGGGCCGTATCTTCGGTGCCAACACGACACGGGTACTGAATCGCCAGGATGCGGGGGTGATGGCATTCGCGAGCAAATCCGGTGGCGACATCACCTTCGGCACCGATGAACCGGCCACGCCGGATGCGCTTGGCTTGTTGCGCGAAGGCGGCATGCCGTGGCTCGTGTTGGCCGAAGCCGATGAAGACGATCTGCCCAAGCCCACGCGCCGCAAGAAGGGTGACACCACGCCGGCCGCGCCGGTGCCCGTGCGGCTGAAGCGCCTGATGCCTGCCGACGCGCTGCGCATTCGCGGCCTGCATAACGCCACGAATGCGATGGCTGCGTTGGCGCTGTGCCGCGCCATTGGCCTGCCGGTGAGCGCGTTGCTGCACGGCCTGCGCGATTACGCCGGCGAACCGCACCGCGTCGAGCTGATCGCCGCGTTTGACGACATCGAATTCTTTGACGACAGCAAGGGCACCAACGTCGGTGCGACTGTGGCGGCGCTGTCGGGCCTGTCCAAGCACGTGGTGCTGATCGCGGGCGGGGAGGGCAAGGGCCAGGACTTCTCGCCGCTGGCTGCACCCGTGGCGCAGTACGCGCGCGCCGTGGTGCTGATCGGCCGCGATGCGCCGCTGATCCGCGCTGCGCTGGAAGCCACCGGCGTCACGCTGGTTGACGCCCCCACCATGGAAGCCGCTGTGCAGGAAGCCGCAGCGCATGCCCAGCCGGGCGATGCCGTGCTGCTGTCACCGGCATGCGCGAGCTTCGACATGTTCCGTAACTACGAACACCGCGCGCAGGTGTTCCACGAAGCTGTGGTGGCGCTTGCCGCCGACCGGGGAGTCCTCCTATGAGCGACACCCAGATCAAGCGCAGCGGCTTCATCGGCGCGACCATCGGCAACGCGTGGGGCGGTCTGCGCGACGCCGTTTCAGGCGTCAAGCCCACGCGCTCCAAGATGATGGAGTACGACCAGCCGCTGATGTGGGTGGCGATCGTGCTGCTCGGGCTCGGCTTGGTGATGGTGTATTCGGCGTCGATTGCGCTGCCGGATTCGCCCAAGTATGCGAACTACAGCAATGGCCACTTTCTGACGCGACACATGTTCTCGCTGCTGATCGGCGTGATTGGCGCGGTCGTGGCGTTTCAGATTCCAATCAAGTTCTGGGACAAGTACGCACCCAAGCTCTTCATCATCGCGCTGGTGCTGCTGATCGTGGTGCTGGTCCCACACGTGGGCAAGGGCGTGAACGGCGCGCGGCGCTGGCTGCCGCTGGGCATCATGAACTTCCAGCCCTCCGAGCTGATGAAGCTCGCGGTGGTGCTGTACGCCGCCAACTACACGGTGCGCAAGCAAGACTGGATGCAGAGCGTGCGCAAGGGCTTCCTGCCGATGGGGTTGGCGGTGGCTTTCGTTGGCGCGCTGCTGCTGCTGGAGCCCGACATGGGCGCGTTCCTGGTGATCGCGGCTGTGGCCATGGGCATCCTGTTCCTAGGCGGCGTCAACGGCAAGCTGTTTGGCGGGCTGGTGCTGACGGCCATTTCCACCTTCTCGCTGCTGATCGTGGCGTCGCCGTGGCGGCGCGAGCGGATTTTCGCGTACCTAAATCCGTGGCAAGAAGAATATGCGCAAGGCAAGGCGTATCAGCTCACGCACTCGCTCATCGCCTTCGGCCGGGGTGAGTGGACCGGCGTTGGCCTGGGTGGCAGCATCGAAAAGCTGCACTACCTGCCCGAAGCGCACACCGACTTCATCCTCGCCGTCATTGGCGAGGAGCTGGGCTTTGTCGGCGTGCTGATCGTGATCCTGCTGTTTTACTGGATGGTGCGCCGTGCATTTGAGATCGGCCGCACCGCGCTGCAACTCGACCGCACGTTCGCGGGCCTGGTCGCCAAGGGGCTGGGCATCTGGATCGGCTGGCAGGCGTTCATCAACATGGGCGTGAACCTCGGCCTGTTGCCCACCAAGGGCCTGACGCTGCCGATGGTGAGCTACGGCGGCTCGGGCATCCTGA
Organism: uncultured Ralstonia sp.; assembly: GCA_966433195.1. GTDB lineage: Bacteria > Pseudomonadota > Gammaproteobacteria > Burkholderiales > Burkholderiaceae > Ralstonia. The sequence continues at coordinate 170 of CBJMVH010000045.1, read as the reverse complement.
TGAACTGCGTGGCGATCGCGCTGCTGCTGCGGATCGACTATGAGAACCGAGTCTTGATGCGGGGGGGCAAGGTATGACGGTTGGTACGCCACCGCGCACCCTTCTCGTCATGGCCGGCGGTACGGGCGGTCACATCTTCCCCGCGCTGTCGGTGGCCAAGCTGCTGGCCG
>CBJMVH010000044.1:0-37383 GCA_966433195.1 uncultured Ralstonia sp. | reverse complement strand
ATGATCAGCCGCGACAGCCGCGCGGTCTGCTCTTTCGACAGCGAAAACTCCACCCCGAACGACGGAAACGCCGAGGTTGTCATTCCCAGCGCAGGTGAGCCACTGGCGACGCGCCCGGTGATGGAGAAGTCTTCCTGCTGCCCATCGACATAGGCGCTGAAATCCAGGCAGAGGCGATCGCCCGGGTGGAACGACGCATCGACGCTCTGCACCAGCGCGCCGTTCAGGCAGATATCGCGGATCACGGCAACACGGTTGGCGGTAGACGCGCTTTCGCCTTCCGCGCGCATGGTGGCGCCAATGCGGACCTGCACGCGCTTGGCCTTGCGCAGTTGCACCTTGTGCACTTTGGTGGGCATCGCCAGCACCAGATACGGCGCCGGAAATTGCCCTGCGGCTACGACGCTGCACAGCATACTGACCACGGCACGCCCGGAAAAACCGCGCAACAACAGCACATCCCGAATTTCCGGCCGCAGTGTGCGCTTGGCATCGGCGGGTTGCGTGATGAAGAGCGCCTCGCCTTCGATATAGCCGATCAGGCGGCAAGGCAGCGCGGCACGCAGCGGCGCCGATTTTTCCTGCACCTGCAGGACCGTGCCGATCGATAAGCCAGTTGCGCCCAGGCGCGGTTTGCCTTCCGGCGGCACGGGCGAGGGGCCGGCCCCGGCATCGCCAGACGGGTCGGCAGCCAGCACGGGGCCGTGGTGGAACAGTAGCCGGGCGTCTTCGGCAACCGGCACCACAGCGCCCGCCGGCAACAGCAGGCGGCCCACGCCGTCGGCCAGCGCAAAGGGCAGCGGCTGCCCGATGGGTACATCTTCCTGCGTGAGTTGCCGCGAGGGTTGGCTCATGGGGCGCGCGATGTCGTGTTGTTGGAAGCCGGGCGCATGCCCTGGCAGGGAACTGCATCCATTCTGCAACAACGGCCAACCGACCGGTAGCCGCGCATGCGTGCGCGTGGCGGCTTGTCTGACACGTATCAACCTCAAGCGTTTGCGTCAGCCCACCAGCGCCGTGGCTTCGATCTCGACTGCCAACCCGTAGTGCAATGTCGGCACGGGCACCACGGCGCGCGCTGGACGCAGTTCACCAATCCATGCGCGATAGAGCGCGTCAAATGCGGGCCAGTGGGTTTCCATGTCCGTCACGTACACGCGCACCTGCACCAGGCGTGAACGGTCAGTGCCCGCCGCAGCCAGCACAGCGTCAAGATTGGCCAGCACCTGCAGCACCTGCGTCTCGAATGATGCATCGACGAGCTTTTCGCCCGCCGGCGTCACGGGAATCTGCCCAGCCACGAACACGAAGCCATTGGCGCAGACGGCGTGCGAGTAGTGCCCGGCAGGCGGGCGCAGATCGGGGGCATTCAAATAGCGCGCTTCGCTCATGCGGCACCCAATACCAGCTTGGCGAACAGTTGCAGATCCACATTGCCGCCCGAAAGGATCACGCCGACGCGCTTGCCGCGCACATCCACCTTGCCGGTCAGCGCCGCAGCCGCCGCCAGACAACCGGTGGGCTCGACCACCGCCTTCATGCGGCCGGCGAAGAACTGCATCGTGTTCACCAGCTCGGCGTCGCTCACGGTGATGATGTCGTCGACCAGCTCGCGGATCACCGCAAACGTGTAGTTGCCCAGGTGCTGCGTCTGCGCGCCATCGGCCAGCGTCTTGGGCGTGTCGATGTGGACGATCTCGCCCTTGCGGAAGCTCTGCTGGCCGTCGTTACCGGCCTCGGGCTCCACGCCGATGATCTTGCATGCGGGGCTCAGCGCGCGCACGGCCGTGGCGGTGCCTGAGAGCAATCCACCTCCGCCCAGGGGCGCGAGCACCACGTCGAGCTGGCCCACCTCTTCGATCAGTTCCTTGGCGGCCGTGCCCTGACCGGCCATCACATGCGGATGGTCGTACGGCGGGATCAGCGTGAGCCCCTGCTCTTCGGCCAGCTTGCGGCCCAGCGCTTCGCGGTCTTCGGTGTAGCGGTCGTAGAACACCACCTGGCCGCCATAGCCGCGTGTGGCTTCCACTTTGATGACCGGTGCGTCCTTGGGCATGACGATCACAGCACGCATGCCGAGCAGCCGGGCCGACAGCGCGATCGCCTGCGCATGGTTGCCCGACGAGAACGTGATCACGCCCGCCTTGCGCTGCTCCGGCGTGAACTGCGACAGCGCGTTGTACGCCCCGCGAAACTTGAACGCGCCCATGCGCTGGAAGCTCTCGGCCTTGAAGAACAGCTCGGCACCGGTCATGGCGTTGGCGGTAGCGGACGTCAGCACCGGCGTCTTGTGGGCCACGCCTTGCAGGCGCGCGTGAGCGGCAACAACGTCGTCGTAGGAAATCGGCAGGCTCATGGCGGGATTCAGGTTGGGGTGTTTTCAGGGAGGTAGGTGTAGACGGTGGAGCGCGCCACGCCCAGCGTCTGCGCGACTTCAGACAGCGCACGCCGCAGGTTCAACAGGCCGCTGGCGGCCAAATCCCGCATGGCTTCGCGGCGCTGGTCGAGTGTCATCGCCATGGGCGTGGTGTTGCGTGCAGCGGCAAAGTGCTCGAGCGCGGTGCGCACGTCTTCCACCCGGCGGGGCGCGAGGGATTCGGCCACCGGCGGCGCCGCAACGTCCACGCGCATCAATTGCGTGAGGCCCGTGGTCACGGCACTCAGCATGGACACATCCATGTTCAGGCAGATAGCCGCCACGTACTCGCCACGGCTGTTCTTCAGGCCGATCGACGTGCTCTTGGCGGGCCGACCATCGGGAAAGCGGTTGGCGTAGTTCTCGATGACTTCCGGGAAACCCGGGTCGGCCATGCGCGCCAAGCCCATCTCGGTGGCGGCATCGCCGATTTGTCGGCCCGACAGATTGTTGGCGATGGCGACGACGGAATGGTCTGCGTCGGTCAGGTCGTGCAGCACGACCTCCACCAGCGGGGCCAGCGTCTTGCCCAGGGCTTCGACGATCTTGCGGCCTTCGCGCAGCAGCAGGCGGTTCTCTTCGGCAGGTTTCATGGCGCTGACGATACGTCAATTGCTGACATTTCGTCAACACCATGCTGCCGGGCGCTGGATAGTGCGCTGCTGCCGGCCAGATAGAAAAACGCCTGCCCCAAGATCGAGAGAGAACGGAGGTAACGCGGGCAGGCGGAAAAAACTTATTCGGGCAGCAGTTGTCCGGCAGCTTGCGAGGTCTCGTGCCGATCGCGCTGGCTATCGGTCGCGTAATCGGGCCGGATCCTGAACCAGATCGAATACATGGCCGGCAGGAACACCAGGGTGAGGATCGTCCCGGCAAACGTGCCGCCGATGAGCGTGTACGCCAGTGCACCCCAGAACACTGAGTGCGTCAGCGGGATGAAGGCCAGGATGGCGGCCAGCGCCGTGAGGATCACCGGCCGCGCCCGCTGGACGGTGGCCTCCACCACGGCCCGGAACGGGTCCAGCCCTTCGTCCTTGTTGTGTTGAATCTGCCCGATAAGGATCAGCGTGTTGCGCATCAGGATGCCTGACAGTGCAATCAGGCCGACCAAAGCGTTGATACCGAATGGCTGCCCGAACAGAATCAGCGTCGGCACCACGCCAATCAAACCGAGCGGGCTCGTCAGGAACACCATCACCATCGCCGGAATCGACCGCACCTGGAAGATGAGGATCAGCAGCGTGACCGCCAGCATGATCGGGAACAGCGGCAGCATGGCCTTGGTCGCCTTGCCCGATTCTTCGATGGAGCCCGCTTGTTCAACGCGGTATCCGGCAGGCAGTTTCTCGATGATGGGCAGAAGCTGCTTGCTGATGGCGGTCGACACATCGGGCGGCTGCAGGCCATCGGCAATATCGCCGCGCACCGTGATGGTGGGCATGCGGTCGCGCCGGCGGATGATGGGCTCTTCCATGCGCACATCGATCTTGCCGACTTGCGAGAGCGGAATGCGCTGCCCATTAGCGCCGGCCAGCGTGAAATCGCCGATCTTGGCGGGGTCGAGCCGAACGTTACCGGCCGAACGCGCGGTCACCTGCACGGTGCGAATGTCCTCGCGCACCGCAGTCACCGGAATGCCGCTGAGCAGGAATTGCAGTTGCTGCGCGACGGCGCTGGAGGTCAGCCCCACCGCCTGCAAGCGGTCTTGTTGCAAAGTGAAGTGCAACGTGGGTACGCGCGTGCCCCAGTCGGTATTAACGGTGCGCATCATCGGGCTGGCGTCCATGACGTGCTGAACATCAGCAGCGATACGGCGCAGCGTTTCCGCATCCGGGCCGGATACGCGGTACGCCACCGGGAACGGCGAGTACGGGCCAAACACGAGCTGCGTGACGCGCACGCGCGCCTCGGGGGCGATGCCATCCGCAACGGCCTGGCGCAGGCGCTGCTTCAACGCATCACGCTCTTCCTGGCTGTCGGTGCGGATCACGATCTTGGCGAACGACGGATCGGGCAACTCCGGCCCCATCGCCAGATAGAAGCGCGGCGCGCCCTGGCCGATGTAGGCCGTCACGATCTTGGCTTCCTTCTGCTTGGCGAGCCAGCCTTCGATCTTGGCGGTGGCCGCGTCGGTCTGGTTGATCGACGTGCCGTAGGGCATCTGCACCTCGACCAGCACCTCGGGGCGATCGGAAATCGGGAAGAACTGTTTCTTGACCACCGCCATGCCCGCGATGGCCAGGGTGAAAAGGCCCACCACCGCACCCGCGACCAGCCATTTGCGCGCGATCACACGCCCAAGCAACTGACGGAAACGGTTGTAGCGCGGCGTGTCGTAAATCGCATCGTGGCCCCCTTCGACCTTCTTGAAGTTGGGCAGCATCTTTACACCCAGGTACGGCGTGAACACCACTGCCACCACCCACGATGCAATCAGCGCGATGCCCACGATCCAGAACATGTTGCTCGTGTATTCACCCGCAGTGGAGCGCGCAAAGCCGTTGGGCATGAAGCCGACGGCCGTCACCAGCGTGCCCGACAGCATGGGTGCCGCTGTGTGGCTCCATGCATAGGCCGACGCGGCCACCCGGCTGTAGCCCTCCTCCATCTTCACCACCATCATTTCGATGGCGATGATCGCGTCATCCACCAGCAGGCCCAGCGCCAGAATCAATGACCCAAGCGTGATGCGGTCGAAGTTCTTGCCGGTGGCGGCCATCACCACAAACACCACGGCCAGCGTAAGCGGCACGGCCGCGGCCACCACCAGGCCTGCGCGCCAGCCCATGCTGACAAAGCTCACCAGCATCACCACCAGCAGCGCGGCAAAGAACTTGAGCATGAACTCGTCGACAGCCGCGGCAATGTTGACGGCCTGGTCCGTCACCTTGGTCAGGCTCATGCCAAGCGGCATGTCCGCATTGATGGCGCCGACTTCCTTGTCGAGCGCCTTGCCCAGGTCCAACCCATTCCAGCCTTCGCGCATGACAATGCCGAGCAGCAAGGCCGGCTGCCCGCCGTTACGTACCATAAACGTGGCCGGGTCTTCATAACCGCGCTTGACGGTGGCGATGTCCGACAGCTTCAACGTGCGGCCCTGCGACACCACCGGCGTGTCGCGGATCTTCTGCAGCTCATCGAATGCACCGTCCAGGCGGATGAACACCTGCGGCCCTTTCGTTTCTACGGACCCAGCGGCCGTCAACGCATTCTGGCTGTTGAGCGCGGCAAACACCTCTTGCGGGCTTACCCCCAACGTCGCCAGCCGATCATGCGAAAACTCGACGTAGATGCGCTCCGACTGCTCGCCGATGATGTTGACCTTCTTCACGCCAGGCACGTGCAACAAGCGCTGCCGCAGCGTCTCCGCATCGCGCACGAGCGCACGTTGTGGCTCGCCCTGTGCCTTGAGCGCAAACAGGGCAAAGGTCACGTCCGAATACTCGTCATTGACGATCGGCCCGATCACGCCAGACGGCAGGTTCCCCACCTCGTCGCCGACCTTCTTGCGCGCTTGATAGAACTCCTCCTGCACGGCTGATGGCGGCGTACTGTCAAGCAACGTCAACGTGGTAAACGCCAGACCCGGCCGCGTATACGTTTCCGTGCGGTCATACCAGCGCAGTTCCTGCATGCGCTTCTCGATCTTCTCGGCGACCTGGTCTTGCATTTCCTGCGCCGTAGCGCCGGGCCACACGGTGACGATGTTCATCACCTTGACCGTAAATGCCGGGTCTTCCGCACGCCCCAGTTTGAAGAAGGAGATGAGCCCCGCCAGCGAGATCAGGCAGATGAGGAACAGCGTGACGGCGCGCTCACGCACGGCCAGCGCGGATAGGTTGAAGCGGCCTTGGCTCACAGTCGCACCCCCGCGATGGCAGTGCTACGGCCCTGCCCCGCTACGCGGACTTGCTGTCCCTCGCGCAGCAGTTGGGCGCCGAGCGCGACGATCCGGTCGCCTTGCTTGATCTGGCCGGCAACGCGCGCGCCTTCGTCGCCGATGCGCACGATGGTGACGGAGCGCCATGACACCTTCGCCGGCTCGCCCTGGATGACCCACACGCCAGGGCCCTTGCCCGCATCGAACACGGCGCCCAGGGGGACCTGCAGATCGCCTTGCGCTGTCGCCAGCCGATCAGGAATCTGAATCGTGACCGTGGCGCCCAGCGGCGCATTGGCCAGTTCGCCGTCGAGCACATAGCGCGCTTCGTACGTGCGGGTGAGCCGGTCCGCCGCATCCGACAGTTGCCGAAGCTTGGCAGGCGTGCCACCACTTTCCTTGCCGAACAGCGTGGCCTGCGCGACCGAACCAATCGCCGGCCGCAACGTTTCCGGCAACTGCACGACCGCTTCACGGCGGCCTGCATGCGCTAAGCGCACCACAGCCTGCCCCGCGTTGACGACCTGACCGGGCTCGGCCAGCGTTTCCATGACCACGCCGTCGCCATCGGCAACGAGTTCTGCGTAACGGCTGGCATTGCGCGCCACATTGGCCTGCGCTTCAGCGGCACTCAGTTGCGCTTTCGCTGCATCCGCTGCGGCTTTGGCCTGGTCATAAGCGGAGGCGGAAATCGCGCCCGTGCCGCGCAGATCACGGTAGCGCGCTTCATCGTCTGCGGTCTGCTGCGCGCGTGCCCTGGCGGCCGTTACGGCTTCCTGCTGCGCATGCGCGGCGAGTTTCAGATCGACCGGATCGATGCGCATGAGCGGCTGCCCGCGCTTGACGGTCTGCCCGGCGTCCACCAGCCGTTCCAGCACCTTGCCGGGCACGCGGAAGCCGAGGTCGCTCTGCACGCGTGCGGCCACGACGCCTGTGAAGGAACGGGACGCAGAAGCGACGGGTTGGACGAACGCGGCACGTACCAACGGTGCCTCGGTGCGCGGGTCGGCTGGGGCCTTTTCGCCGCAAGCGATCAACGCCAGCGGCAACGCAAGGACAGCGGTAGAGGTAACAACGCGACGCGAAAACATGAAAGCCCCATCGACGAGATGATCTGGGCTTTCATTCTTGTTCTTGTGACCAATTTAGTCAATGGTCACATGCAAAAAATCTGCGCGTTACGGAGAAAGGCTTCGGAGGACGAGACTGGAAAGCAGCCCCGGTGCCACCTCCGTGTAGTCAAAGCTGTACTGCAAGAGCAACGGATTCATGTACGGGCGCATGACCAGGTAGATGGCCGCCGTCGTCTCGTCCAAGGGCGTCTTGCGTTCGAAGTCTCCGGTCTCGCGGCCCGCCTGCAGCACATCGCGCAGCAGTTGCTGAATGCGTCCCTCATAGGCGATCACCGACTGCCAGCGCTCGGTCGCTGCCGAGGCGGCGATCTCGTACAACTTACGGTCGTGGGAAAACAGCCGAAGACTGGCCTCCGTCAAGGCTTTGAACATGCGCCGGAGCTTTTCCGGCGGCGTCTGAGCCTCGGCCACGGCGGCATTCACTTCTGTCTCGATTTCGCGCAGGCAGTTGGCGCAGATCATCTCGCCAATGGCCTGCTTGGACTCAAAGAACTTGTAGATGTAGGCCTTGGAAAAACCGATGGCCTTTGCCAGGTCGGATACGGCGGTCTTCTCGTAGCCGTAGCGGCTGAAGTGCTCGGTGGCGGCGGCGACGATCTGGTCTCGCACGTCGTGGTCCGCCGGGCCGCGTGCGGAAACGGGGTAAGGGGTAGTTTTCATGGGCTCCAGCTTACGCCTGTCGATATTGTCGAGCAACCTGTGACCAATTTGTACTATAGTCACTAAAACTTCGATGAACTTTCCGATGGACGTCGCCATGTTGCCAAAACACACCCTTGCCGCCCTTTTTGTCGCCAGCCTGGCAACCGGGTGTGCCGTCGGCCCGGACTATGTGAAGCCCGATGTGCCGGTTCCCGATCGATTCCTGGGGCAGACCGCTGTTGACCAGCGGCCCGTCAATGCAACAGCGGATCTGTCTGCGTGGTGGGCCGGCTTTAGTGATCCTCAGCTCGCACGGTTCGTCCAACGCGCGCTGGAACAGAACCTGGACCTCGCCCAAGCATTCGCCCGGGTCACGCAGGCGCGCGCCGGACTGGGCGCCGCCAATGCCGCGTTACTGCCGTCCGGCAATGTCACGGGCCAAGCGGCACGTGCATACCAGTCCGTTGAAACGCCCTTGGGCCGCGTATTGAATGCAAGGCCCGGCTTTGACCGGTACGGCAACGCATTCGAGGCCGACGCCAACGCAAGCTGGGAGTTGGACGTGTTCGGCGGGCTGCGTCGTGGCCGAGAGGCGGCACTGGCGGATTACCAGGCTTCTCAGGCGGGCGCTGTCGCCACACGGCTGGCCGTGGCCGCCCAGACGGCCGACACCTACATCACCATCCGCGGATTGCAGGCGCGCTTGAAAGTGGCGCGCCATCAAGTCCAGACGCAGGAGGAACTGCTCTCCACCATCAACCTGCTCTACGGCAAGGGCTTGGCAGCCGAACTGCAGGTCCGGCAGACCGAAGGCGCGCTCGCGCAGGTGCGTGCGTCCATTCCGCAGCTTGAAGCGGGCCTCGACGCAGCAATGAACGCGCTCGACGTAATGCTCGGCGCGCTACCGGGCACGCACCGCGCCGAGCTTGCGCAAGACGCGGACATTCCAGCCGCGCCGCAAATCGCCGCCAGCGGATCACCGGGCGAATTGCTGCGGCGCCGGCCTGATCTCATCGTTGCTGAACGTCGCCTGGCGGCTTCCAACGCGCGCATCGGTGTCGCCATTGCGGAGTACTACCCGAAGTTCTCGCTGGGCGGTCTGCTGGGCAGCGCCACGTCGGTGGGCGCCGGCAGCCTGTTCGGCAGTGGCGCCAGCCAGTTTGCTGGCGTACTCGGCTTGCGCTGGCGCCTGTTCGACTTCGGCCGCATCAACGCCCAGATCGATCAGGCGAAGGGGCAAGAGGCGGAAATGCTGGCCGCATACCGCCTCGCCGTGCTGCGCGCCACCGAAGACGTGGAAGACGCGTTCTCCGCCCTGGTCAAGCACGAGGAGCAAGCGGTCGTGCTCGCACAAGGCGTCGATTCACTCAACCGGGCGCGGAACGCCGCATTTGCCGCCTACCAAAAAGGCGTCGTCAGCCTGATCGAAGTGCTGCAAGCCGATGAGAGCCTGCTGCGTGCATCAGACGCGCGCGCTCAAGCGCAAACGGAATCGGCACGCGCTGCCGTAGCCGCCTTCAAGGCACTGGGCGGCGGCTGGCAGCCCGATGCACCGACCACCGTTGCCGGCACCAGCCGCGCGCCCTAAAGCACCGATTGACCGCAGCACCCACTCACCCACACAGAAAGAAACTGCCATGTCGAATTCCCAAGTTGTTGTGATTACCGGCGTGTCCTCAGGCATCGGCCGTGCCGCCGCTGCAAAGTTTGCCCTGCGCGGATACCGCGTATTCGGCACCGTACGCAACCTCGCACGCACGCAGCCGATCGCCGGTGTTGAACTGGTCCAGATGGATGTCCGCGATGAAGCCTCTGTCCAGCAAGGCATGGAGGCCATCATCGCGCAAGCGGGGCGCATCGATGTGCTGGTCAATAGCGCCGGCGTGACCCTGCTCGGCGCGACCGAAGAGACGTCGATTGCCGAAGCGCAGACGCTGTTCGACACCAACGTATTCGGGATCTTGCGCACCACGCGCGCCGTATTGCCACACATGCGCGCGCAACGCTCGGGGCGCATCGTCAACATCAGCTCGGTGCTCGGCTTTTTGCCAGCGCCATACATGGGCCTGTATTCGGCCTCCAAGCATGCAGTGGAGGGCCTGTCCGAGACCTTGGATCACGAGGTGCGCAAGTTCGGCATCCGCGTGTCGCTGGTCGAACCGTCATTCACCAAGACAAGCCTGGATGCGAATGCGCCCCATGCGGCTGCCACGATATCGGCCTACGACGCGGAGCGGCGCGTCGTTTCGCAGTCCATTCAACAGAGCATCCAAAAGGCACCGGACCCGGATGGCGTCGCGAGCACGATCGTCGATGCCGCACTGGGTGCGTGGAAGATGCGCCGTACGCCCAAAGGCGAAGCATCTCTGCTGAGCCGGCTGCGCCGCTTCATGCCGGCAGGCCCCGTCGATGCCAGCCTGCGCAAGGCGTTCGGGCTCGTCTGAAGCGCGTTGTACTGCACGCCTCTGCCGCGCACGCAAAACTCAACAAAGCTCATGACAGGCAAAACATCGGATGTGACGGTCAAAATGCATCCTGAATAAAGCTCATCAAAACTGCCCGTTCATTGAAGCTTGACGACGCATCGTGTCAGACGTCGCGGCAAAACACGTCATCTCTTGTAAAGGCCGCGCATGGCATGGTTCCTGCACCCTACCATGCGACGTACCAACAAAAAATGATCGGGGAGTCGCGTCATGAAGGTGCACTACGTAAGAGCACTCCGCTCAGCAAGCGCAATGTGCGCGGCAATTGACACGACGCCGCGCGCTCATCACCGGAGCCCTTTCCGGGCTCACCACAAAGACCGAGACGGAGCCCCGCACGCCAGGGTGACCGCAAGCCAGGCTGCCTGATCGCTTAGGCAAGATGCATACGCAGTGCCGCTGCATCGCTTGCAGCATCGGCCACGTTTTCGCGGGCATCGCCAACGTGCGGTTATCCAACGCGATTGCGTGCGGCGCGATACAGGGTTGTCTCGCGTCACGCATGCACCGCGCGTTGCACCCAGTGCGCCTGCTCGGCCTTGTCGCGCTGTTCGCGGTGCATGCGGTGCAATCGGCCCACGCTGCAGCGCCGAGCACGTGGGACTTCTCCATCGAACGTGCCCCGTTGGAGCATGTCCTGATGGAGATCACCCGCGTAACCGGGCAGCCCATATCGTTTCCCTCCGGTCTCGCAAAAGACCTGCTGGCCGGTCCGATCGAGGGAAGCATGTCAGCCCAAGAGGCGACCCGGCAGGCGCTCAGAGACAGCGGCCTGCAACTCGCCACGTTGCCCGACCACACGCTGACCATCGTGCGCGCAACCGACGCGCCGCAGAACATCGGAACCCTCCCGCCAGCCGAGGTGCATGCACGGGCGAGCGGCGATTTTGCGGTCTTCACAACGGGCTCGGTCACGCACATCGAGATGCCCATCACGACGGTGCCCCATGCCGTCACCACGCTCCCAAGGGATCTGCTCGCCAGCCAGAATGCCCCTTCGATTGGCGATGCGCTGGCGCTGGCCGGTGTCTCGTCCATGTCGCTCGACCCCACAGCCAACCCGCGGTATGCAACACGGGGTTTCATGACGGGCCAGATCTCCGTGGATGGTCAGCCAGACAAGATGGCTTCACTGCGGCCTGTCGAAGCAGTGGAAGATGTTTCGGTAATCAAGGGAGCGCATGCGGATATCGGCGGCGTGCCAACTGCCGTGGGCGCCATCAACGCGAATCTTCGGGCACCGATGGTCACGCCGCAGCGGACCGTCTCGGTGGAGATCGGCTCGCATGCCGAGCGCAAGGCCGTGGCGGATCTGGCCGGGCCGATCGGGTCGACCGATCTCTCATACAGGGCGGTCGCGTTGGAGGACACCACCGCCAACAGTGATTCGGGATACGCCGGCCGCCGCAAGCGCTACGGGCTCGCGGCGCTCGGGTGGCGCGATGCCGCCGCGGAAGTCACGGTCGGGCTCGAATCTGCCGAGAGCAACCAGCCCATAACGCCGGCTACGTTTGCACTCGATGGCGCGCCCGTCCGCCTGCCCATGCAGAGCCCGCTGGGCAACGCCGACGACAGCGTGCGCGCCCGCGCAAGCCGCACCTACTACAAGGTGTCGCGCAGTCTCACGGATGATTGGGCCCTGCACTCGCGCGGCATGTACGAAACGCTCACCGAACAGACTGCGCAATGGCATCTGGCACCGGTGATCAACAACACGGCGCCCACGTCAACGTTCAATCTTGGTAACCGCAACGACAACACCGCGTGGGCCATCTCAAACGAACTGACGGGCAAGTTCGTGCATGGGCCGTTCACACACGCGTTGACGCTCGGCTGGGACGAGTTTCACGAGCGGCAGGACATGGCCTTTTCCGTGCCCGCTGCCGTGATGCCGCAGAACCCATTCGCGCCAGTCCCACTGCCACCGGCCACCTTTGTGGAAGGCTTTCAGGTCTCGGAATCGGTACGGCAATCGGTGTTTCGCGTACGCGACCAGATTGCAATCGGCGAGCGCTGGGAACTGTCCGGCGCCCTGTACGTGAATGACTACATCGCCAAACTGCCGCGCGCGCAGCTTCAGGGCTCTGCGTGGACGCCGTCTCTGGGCCTGCTGTACAAGCTGACGCCGCATACCGCATGGTTTGCCGATTATTCGCGCGGTTTCCGTATCAACACCGGCTACTTTGACCTCAGCGAAGCGTTGCAGCCCGAGCGGAGTCGTCAGGTCGAAACCGGGCTGCGCTGGGCAGATGTGAACCGCGCGCTGACGATGCAGGCCGCGCTGTATCGCATCGATGCGCACAACGTCAGGCTGGTGGATGTGGCGCCCGCCGGCTTCGACACGCAAATTGCGCAACAGAGCAGCGAAGGACTCGAAGCCTCCATGCAGGGCACCGTGATGCCAGGACTGGACACATCGCTGTGGGTGGCACTGTCTCGCGTATCCGGCACGCTGCGCACGGGGTTCCTGCCACAGGCGCCATTCCTGAGCGGATCGCTTTGGGCGACGTATACCACGCAGGCGGGTCAGTGGAAAGGCACCGGCGTTGGGCTGGGCATCACCGGGCAGCGCGGTGCGCCGTCTTACGGCGACACCCCGTTTCGCATGCCCGGCTTCGTGCGCGTCGACGCCAGCCTCTTCTGGCATCAGAAATCGTGGAGCGTGGATGTCTTCGCGCGCAACCTCTTCAACATCCGCGCGTATGGCAACGCGCAGTCCGGAAACTTCATCCCTGTGCAGGCTGGCCGGACGCTTGCCTTGCGCGTCACTCGCCACTTTTAAGGCGGCGCACGACGCTTTACGGAAGAAACCCCAGTGCAAACGTTTGGAAACCAAACGAAGCCTACAGATCGGCAACACGATGCCGATTCATTGCCAGGTCTTCCATTTCCTGCCAAACGTTCACGCGCAAAAGCGATTAAGCGATGGCTTTAACGCGCTTGGTTTGACGTTTGCATCTATGCAGGCAACCCATCGTCGTGCGGCGGCGGGTAGAGAGACCAAGCTTCCCCTGATTCTTTTCCCCCGCCACATTCATGACTTCCGCTTGCGCTCGGCTTCTGAAAGCGATTCCGATTTGCCTGACTCTCGCCGCATGCGGTGGTGGCGGCGACACAGCGAGTAATCCGCCGCCCAGCGCAGCGCAGCCGACGGCCCCCGTCGGCACACCGCCCGGCCCCGTGCCGCCAACGACTCCGTCGACCTACACCATTGCGGGCACCCTCACAGGCCTGTTCGATTATGGAAGTCTCACGTTGCTCAACAACGGCGCCGATCCGGTCGTCCAAGCCGCCGATGGCAACTTCAGCTTTTCCGTCCCCATCGCAGCGGGCGGCGCTTATTCGGTCTCGGTCAGTGCCGAACCACTTTGGCAGTCCTGCTCCGTTGCAAACGGCAGCGGACTGGCCAATGGCAACGTTAACGACGTCAACGTAACGTGCGCGGTTGCGCCGTCGACGGTGTCGACCTTCGCGGGGTCCACCACAGCGGGCTATGTCAATGGCACGGGCTCGGCTGCATTGTTCCGCCAGCCCAGCGGTATCGCGCGGGATGCCTCGGGCAACCTGTATGTGGCGGACTACGGCAACCACGTCATCCGCAAAATCACGCCGGGCGGCGTCGTCACGACCTTGGCTGGCACGGGCAGCCCGGGCCATGTTGATGGCATGGCGAACAGCGCCAAGTTTTTGACCCCGGTCGGTATTGCCGTGGCTGCCAGCGGGAACGTCTATGTCGCGGAGTTTTACGGCAACGACATTCGCAAGATCACCCCCGGCGGCATCGTGACAACGCTTGCCGGTTCAGCAACGGCCGGCAGCACCGACGGCATCGGCGCGGGCGCTTCGTTCAACACCCCGCTGGGGATCACGGTGGATGCAAACGAAAACGTCTATGTGGCCGATTACGGCAACAACATGATCCGCAAGATCACGCCCGCCGGCATGGTCACCACGCTCGCAGGCTCCGCAACGGCGGGCAGCAACAACGGCGCAGCGGCGCTCGCCACCTTCAACGGCCCGTCAGGGATCGCCGTCGCGCCATCAGGCACGCTGTACGTAACAGAGTGGTTCAACTGCGATGTCCGGCAGATCTCGGGGGCGGGCGTCGTCACGACGCTGGCCGGCTCCGGCGCCTGCGGCAGCGATGACGGCATGGGCGCAGCAGCAACATTTGCGCTTCCGGTGGGAATCACGATCGGCACCAACGGCGTGCTGTACGTGGCAGATGATGGCAACAACCTCGTCCGCATGGTCACCCCAGCTGGCATGGTTGTGACCCTGGCCGGCTCCCTCACAGCAGGCAGCACTGACGGCGACGGCAGCATCGCAACGTTCAATGAGCCGTCCGGCATCACCGTTGACCCAAGCGGCAACCTGTATGTCGCAGAAAGAAGCAACCACCTGATTCGCAAGATCGCGCCGAACCCGTGACGGCGCGCCACCGGCGGGTTCGCCCTGCGGAGTGATCTCGCCTATGCTGGATGACGCTTACATCGCACGCCCGAACGTTGCGCAATCATTAACACCGAGCGCTTTGTCCTCAGACAAACCCTCGGTCTGGTCAACGCGCGCTGCCGGCTGGCGTTATTCGATCACGCACGTATTCCGTGCCTCGTTGAGGGTCTCGATGTGAAACTGTCTGCGTTGATGTTTTCGGTGGGTGCACTGATGATGGGCTCGGCGTTTGCACAGGGCACCGCTGCACCGGCCACCGCACCGGCGGCGGCTCCGGCTGCCGTCCACGCTGTCTGCAAGGACGGCACGCCCTACAGCGGTGCGACGCTCAAGGGTGCCTGCCGTGGCCATGGCGGCGTCGACAAGAAAGCCAGCGCGGGCAGCGCTCCGGCCGCGCCCGCAACAGCACCGGCTGCCGCTGCGCCCGCGACCCCAGCTGCAACCCCGGCGACCCCAGCCGCGGCACCTGCCGCCCCAGCCAAGCCTGCAGCCGCTGCCCCTGCCAAGCCGGCCGCAGCGGCACCAGCCACCGTCGCCCCGGGCGGCGGCGCTGACAAGGTGTGGGCAAACTCCACCACCAAGGTCTATCACTGCCCGGGCGACCGCTACTACGGCAAGACCAAGCAGGGCGAATACCTGAGCGAGGCCGACGCCAAGGCCCAGGGCATGCGCCCGAGCCACGGCAAGGGCTGCGCCAAGTAAGCCACGCCTATACGCAAGCTCGCACGCCGCGGCCCGCACGGGTCGCGGCGTCTTCCTTTTTTGCTGTCCGTATCACGGTTTCACAGCCCGACCGTCGCACTGCATGCCTCCCCGCTACGAACACCCCGCCACCGCGCTGCAACACCCCGACCGTTTCGCACCGCTGGGCACCCCGCCCTTGCCCGCCCAGCAACGCGTGCTGCGCGACGTCATCGCGGGCTTCTCGATTGCAGGCTTGCTGTTGCCCGAAGCGGTGGCCTATGCAGGCATCGCCAGCCTGCCGCCGCAAGCCGGGTTGATCGCGCTGCTGTGCGGCCTGGTGGTTTATTCGTTGATCGGCACCAGCCGCTTTGCGATCGTCTCGGCCACCTCCTCATCGGCGGCGGTGCTGTTTGCGACGGTGCTCTCCGAGCCCGGCACCAATGGCGCGACGGCGCTCACGCTGGCGGCAGCGCTCATCATCGCAACGGGCGTGCTGTTCATCCTGGCGGGCGCCGCACGGCTGGGCGGCATGTCGGATTTCATCGCACGGCCCGTGCTGCGCGGCTTCACGTTCGGGCTGGCGCTGACGATTGCCGTCAAGCAGCTCCCGAAAATCCTCGACGTGGCGATCCACCACAGCGACACGCCACGCATTGCGTTGGAGCTCATCACCACGGCCGCCAATGCCAACCGGTACAGCACGGCGCTGGGAGCAGTGGCGCTGGCCCTACTGTTTGGCCTGGGCCGCTGGGGCGGCCGCATTCCGGGCACGCTGGTCGTCATCGTGCTGGCCATTGCCGGCGGCTATTGGGTCGACTGGCACGCCTACGGCATCGCCGTGGTCGGCCACATCGACTTGCAGAACATCAGCGTGGGCGTGCCCGACCTGAACCGCGCGCAATGGATGCAGAGCGCAGAACTCGGCTTTGCGTTGATGCTGATTCTCTACGCTGAGTCGTACGGCTCGATCCGCAACTTCGCACTCAAACACGGCGACAGCATTTCCGCCAACCGTGACCTCGTCGCCCTGGGCTGCGCCAACCTGCTCTCGGGCCTGCTGCACGGCATGCCGGTGGGCGCGGGGTACTCGGCCACCTCCGCCAACGAGGCGGCCGGTGCGCAATCGCGCCTGGCCGGGCTGTGCGCGGCGGCCGTGGTGGCGCTGATCGTGTGGCTGTTCCTGCCGCAGCTGGCGCGCATTCCCGAGCCGGTGCTGGCAGCCATCGTCATCTTTGCGGTCAGCCACTCGCTGCACCCGAGCGTGTTCAAGCCCTACTGGACATGGCACCGTGATCGGCTGGTCGTCATCGCGGCGCTGCTGGCCGTGCTGGTGCTGGGTGTGCTGCACGGCCTGCTGGCCGCCATTGGCGTGAGCCTGCTGCTGACGCTGCGCAAGCTGTCCGAACCCAACGTGAGCGTGCTCGGCCGCCTGCGCAACAGCCACGACTTTGTCGATGTGTCCTTGCACCCGGAAGCCAAGCCGCTGCCCGGTGTGCTGATCGCGCGGCCCGAGGTGCCCCTGTTCTTTGCCAACACGGAACGCGTGCTCGGCAAGGTGCGGGCGCTCTTGAAAGCGCAGCCCGAACCGGCGCTGCACACCATCATGCTCAGCCTGGAGGAAACGCCCGACGTGGATGGCTCCGCCATCGAAGCGCTCCGCATCTTTGCCGCGGAATGTGCCGCGCGCGGTTTGCAATTGATGTTCGTGCGGCTCAAACCGCGGGCACTCACCGCCCTGCAACGCGCAACCGACGAGACGCTACGCCCCGGCATGCTGCACGAGCTGAGCGTGGACGAGTGCGTGCAGTCGCTGGCGGACAGTGCACAGCCTGCCTAGTCGCCGCCGCCTCCACCGCTACAGCTACTGCAACTGGAGCAGCTCGAGCAACTCGAACCACCAGAGCAACTGCCGCAACCGCCGTTTGCGCTCTTGGTCGCGGTGCCGAAGCCCTCGGTACTGCCGTCGATGCGGCGGCTGCCGAAATCCGCGCCGCATTGCATCACCTCGCCACCGGGAAGAATCGTGGCGCAGTCCGGCACGTAATAGAAGCCTTTGGGAATGGCAAGTTGATGGTCGATGGCAAACAGCAGCGGCAGGCGCGTAGGCTTGCGCGGATGGATCAACTCATCCTTGCAAGCCCACCACCACGTGCGCCGCAACCCGATGTTGGATTGCTTGCGCACCGGCGACAACGCCGCCGATGGCAGGTGATGCAAGAACTTGCCGAACGCACGACTGCAGAAGTCTCGATATTCCCGTGTGTACAGGATGAACTCGTGCCACAGGTCATCGACGACGCGCGAGGGCATCGACACGTAATCGCAGCCGCTGCGCAAATGGACAATGAAGAACTGGCGCAGCCCGCGCACGACCTGCTCACGCTCTGCGGGGCTCAGCGTCGGATGTTTCTCGGCAAAGCGTTCGAGCAATCCGGGCGGCCAGGCGTAGTTCCGGATATAGGTTTCGCGCCGGCCGCGCCGGAGATTGCCCAGCATCGTCACCAGAACCAGCACCGAGATCACCGCTGCAGCAAGCCCAAAAAACGTCCCGAACACCGCCATCCGACCCCCGATCGTGTTGTTGGCGCAGGGCATTATGCCGCGCCATCGGGTGCCCGACGTTACGCTGCAGTAACACGGGCACCACGGGGGACAGAGCGAGCCAATCAGCGTGCAGCGTTGCCCGCCACGCGCGCGCCATCGAGGATGATGCGCGCCAGCTTGGCGTAGTCGCCATCGAAGTGATGGCCGCCCGGCAGTTTGACGAGCTGGATCTGCTTCGGGTCGAGGCCGGGGCAGTTGGTGTCCTTCTCTTCCTTGCCGTAGATGCACATGCCCAAGCCCGCCGGCAGCTTCTGCACCTCGGGCAGTGTCGGCAGACCCGTGCTGCTGCTCGATACCCAGTTGGTCATGTGAAATTCAAAGTCGGCGCGCTTGCTCAGGCCCATCATCACGGCCAGTGCAACGTGCTCGCGCGATGCGGCCGGCAGGCGGTTGACGATGAAGGGCAGTACATCCGCGCCCTGCGAATAGCCGATCAGCAGCGCCTTGGGCTTCTTCCAGCGCGCAGCGTAGAAGCGCACCAGGCGGTCCATGTCCGCCGCGGCCGAAGCCGGCGTACGCGGCGTCCAGAAATAGCGCAGCGAATCGATGCCGACCACCGGCACGCCCGACTTGGACAGCGCGGCCGCCACTTCCTTGTCGAGACCTGCCCAGCCACCGTCACCCGACAGCAACACGGCAAAGAGTTCCGAAGAGGTGCCAGGCTGCGCGGGCACTTCGATGATCGGCAAGTCCGACACAGCGGCTGGCGGTGGCGGCGGCAAAGGCTTGCGCTGTGCCACCAGCTTGGCGAACGCGGTCTTGAAGGGCTCGCTGGCCGTGACGGGCGGTGCGTTGGCACCCGCTGCCGGCGGTAACACCACCGACTGCGCACCGGAAATCGTATCGATGAAGGTTTGCGTGGCGCGCCCTTCGCACAGCGGGCCCGAGCGCCGCGCAAACGATGTCAGCGTGCCCGATTGCAGCGCCACCCACGGCGCCGACAGCTTGGTGGCCGGCAGCAGCACCACGCCAGCGTTCTCTGGCGGCTTGGTGCGCTTGGCGGTGGTGCGGCTCTCGCTCTGGCGGCGGCTGAAGTGGATGCCCTCGCCCTTGCACAGCGGCTTGCGCAGCTCCAGCACCGGGCAGAACTCCATCGACATGGCGCCGGCAAAAATGTTCGGCCGCGCCTGCGCAATCATGGCGTAAGCCAGCGCACCACCTTCGTTGTCTCCCACGAGGATGGGCGGGTAGTAGCCCGGCACCTTTTCGTAGGCCTGGAGGAAGCGGCTGAAGTTTTCGAGGTCGCCATCGGGGAAGGCGCAGTCCCCAAAATCGGCTTCGAGGCTGGAGAACAGCGCGGGGGTCGACAACCCGGCCACAAGCGCGCCTTGCTCCGCCAAAGCCTGCGCCATGCGCGACGTGGCCGGCGTCCAACCCAGATCACCCGACAGCATGAGCACGACCGAGCGGATCTCGCCCTTGGGCTTGTAGACTGGCACATCACGAAAACGGCCATGCGAGACGAACTCCACCGCACCGGGTGCAGCGACAGCCGTTGCCGGAGCCACCACGGGCAGCGACAGCACACCGCCGTTGGCCGCCTTGTTGGCAGTGACGGCGGCTGCGCCCATCTGCAGCCGAGGCGGCGCATCGCCTTGCGCAGGTACCGCCACCACACCGCTGGCGCCCGTCATACCAACGGGCGGCACCAGTACGGGGCCCTGCACTGGCGCCGGCTTGGGCGCATTGGCCGCCACAGCCCAGGCAGAGGCCAGCGCCAAGCCGATGGCACTGGCATGCGCGGCCCATCGCCAGCCCTTGCGCTGCACTTCCATACGCACTCCCCTGAGCCGCGCCTCTGGCGTGCGCGGTGCTTGCCCACTCATTTGGAGATCACTCCCTTCAGCCCGCCGCCGATCAGCGCGGCAACGTCCGTCAATGTAAATAGCGGCGCAAACCCGCCGCGTGCGAGCAGGTAGCGGGGTTCCCACACCGGCTCGAACTTGTCCTTGAAATTGCGCAGCCCTCTGAAATTGTAGAAGCGCGCGCCGTGGCGGAACATCATCCGTCCGAACCGATGCCAGCGTGGCGCAAGCTGATGCTCGACCATGCCCGACATCGGCGCCATGCCTAGCCCGAAACGCTGATACCCCTCCGCCTGAAAGTGGAGGATCAGCTTGCCGAAGAGGAAGTCCATCGTGCCCGGCGGCACATTGGCGCGCTGGCGCATCAGGTCCACGCTCGCCTCGATGCGCAGCACGTCGGGGCACATCAACGTGGCAAAAGCGAGGATGCTGCCTTCGCGACGCACCACGGCCACGGGTTGGCTACATACGTAGCGGTCTTCAAAGGCGCCGAGCGAGAAACCCTTCTCGCGCGCGTTCTGGTTGCGCAGCCATTCATCGGAGATGGCCCGCAGTTCATCGAGCATAGCGGACACGCGCTCCGGCGGCACGATCTCGAACGACAGGCCCTCGCGCTCGCCGCGCGTCACGCCATGGCGCAGGTTGGCGCGCCGGGACCCCTTCAGGCTGAACTCGGGCAGCGACACATACGCCTCTTCGCCGAGCTTGTAGGCGCGCAGACCGGCGTCCAGATACAGCGGCAGCGTTTGCGGGCGCGTCTTGTAGAACGCAGCGCGGCCGCCATGCGCATCGGCCATCTCGATAAAGCGCCAGATCAGTTCGGGCCAATCCTGCTGCGCGCCCACCGGGTCGGACAACGCCACCCACGAGCGGCCCTGCTTCGCATACATGATGAAAGCGTTACCCGACGGCGAGAACAGCAGGCTCTTGTCGCCCATCAGCGCGAGCACGGCGTCGGCGGCGGGCTGCTTGCGGACGATCTCGGCGGCGCGGGCCAGCTCCTCGTCGCTGGGGAACGTCGTGGCGCCCGGCTCCTTGCGAAAGAGCTGCCACAGGCCACAGCCCAGGCCCGTGACGGCCACTGCCATCAGCGCGCGAATGGAGCGCGGTGCATCGCCGTCAAACGTGAATTGCCACCACAACTGGTTGGCGTAGGCCACCTCGCGATACGCGAAGAAGAGGATCCACACGCAGGCGGCAAACACGCACACCATGGCGATCATCCAACCCGGCTCCAGCCGCTGCGAGAACAACGACGACGGGCGATCAAACTGCCGCCGCGAGATGACCAGCAGCACCGCCAGCGTGACGAGCACCATCATCTCCGACACCGCGATGCCCTTGGGCAGCGCCAGCACGCCGGTCAGCAGCGACAGCACCAGCGCCGCCCACCAGGCGGCATCCAGCCGGTGCAGCAGCCCGCGCGCAACGAACAGCATGATGAGCCCGGCCACGCTGCCGATCATGTGGGAGGCCTCCACCACGAACAACGGCACGTGCATGCGCAGGAGATCTTCTGCCTCGTCGCTGGCGGGCGTTACCCCCGAGACCAGCAGCATCACGCCCGCCACCATGGTCAACGCGGCCAGCAACCCCGGCGACAGCTTGACCGCCGCCCGGCCAAACGGCGCGCCTGCGCCGGAGCGCAGCTCGAACACCCCCAGCATGGCCGCCGCCACCACGAGCGGCAGCAGAAAGTAGATCGCCCGGTAGAACAGCAGCGCGGCCAACACCTCCGCAGGCGCCGCTTGGCCGCTGCAGCCGAGCAGGATGACAGCCTCAAACACGCCAAGCCCGCCCGGGCTTTGGCTCAGCACACCCAGCGAGACCGCCAGCGCATAGAACGCCACAAAGGTTGGCAGATCGACAGCGCCAGCCGGCATCAAGACCCACAGCGCTGCCGCCGCGGCGCTCAGATCCGCCGCCGAAATCACGAACTGCCGGGCAGCCAGACCCGGCGGCGGCAGGCGGATCTCCCACCGCCCGAGCACCATGACGTGGCGGCGGCGCATGCACAGCGCCAGCAGCACGACCACGCCGGCCAGCACCAGCAGCGCAATCACCTCCAGCAGCGCAGCCGGCAAATGCGTGATGGCGGCGATATGCTGCGCGCCCCACAGCAGCCCGACCGCGCCGAATGCCGTGGTGGACACGCCCAGCGCACCAGCATCAAAAGTCACGGCCTCTGTTACGCGGGCGGCATCCACGCCGGCTGCCGCGTACAGGCGCGTGCGCACTGCACCGGCGGTGAATGCACCGAGGCCCACCGTGTTGCCCAGTGCGTACGCAATAAACGAGGTGGTCGCCACGGTGCCGCGCGCCACCTCCGCCCCGGCATAGCGCAAGCCGGAGGCGTCATAGCCCGTCAGGGCGGCATAGCTGAGCGCGGTGGCCAGGATGGCCAGCCACACATGCCCAGGCGGCGTTGCCTGCAGCGCCGCGACCATGTCGGCGTAGTGCACGTGGTCGAGCAACGCGTACAAGCTGTCGAACACCAGCGCGCCCAGAACCAGCACGATGCCGATCAGGGACCAGCCTCCCAGGCCGAAGCTGGTTTCGGAACGCGGAGGATTGGCAGGCGCGGCACTGGCCGCGCTCGGGCTGACCGGTGGTCTGCGGGAATTGGGACTGGCGTCGTTGGACGCTGCGTCAGACATGGTGCAAACAAAGTCCGGCTGGTCTGGGCGGGGTGCGCCATCCAGCGTGGTCAAACGGAAGAAGAGCGTGATCCAGCATGCGATGGGAGAGTGCGCGCCACGGGCGGCGGGCTTCCCTCAAACCATCGACATGTGCTGGATCGGCACGTTGTTTCAGGTGTCACGTAATACGGCCAAGGCAGCCGTTTAGTTGACACGCCGTTGCATTTTACGGTTTGGGCGCGGCCTCCGGCGCTTTTGGCGCCACATCGGGCTTGCCGGCATCCACCGACACGGGGTCGCTGGCCGGGAAGGTTTCTTCTAAACCCTCGTCCAGCAACGATTCGTCGTGCGAATCCGGCACTGGCGGATGCGGGTTAGCGGGCGCCGGGGTAGGCGAAAGACGATCGTCGGGCATGGCGTTCTCCAGATTCTGGGGTGCAGGACCAGCATAGGCACGCGAGTCCGATAGGGTGGCACGGACCCATGTCGCTTTGGCTTGCGCGCCGTGTGCCACGTGGGCGCCACTCAGCCGGTCCTCAGCAAGCCATGCGCCCGAGGCGTGGTGCAGCCGAGAAAAATCAGCGCAATTCCAACAGGCAAACGATTGCGAATCCGACCAAACCTCTAGACTTCGTTGCATAGGCAGGTGGAGTCCGGTACACAGTCTAGGCGGCAGTTTTCAATCTTTTCACAATTACGCGCATGCCTTTACAGCGCGCCAGCGGCGCTTTCCTGCGAAACCCTTCTCTGTTGATTGCCGGTGCGTCGGTCCTGTCGTTGCTGCTGGCCGCGCTGACGGCACTGTCGCTATGGGAAATGCGCACCGACGCGATGGATCGCGCACGCGACGCCGCCAACAACCTCGCGCTGATCCTGCAGCGCGACATTGCCCGCAACATCGAGCTGTACGACCTGTCCCTGCAAGCCGTGACCGATGGCATGCAAGACCCGAACATCGTCGCGCTGTCGCCGCAAGTCCGCCAGTTCGTGCTGTTCGACCGGTCCACCACCGCGCGCGACGTCGGCTCGCTGCTGGTCACGGACAGCAAGGGTGACGTGATCATCGATTCGCGCTCGGTACCGGCACGGCATATTCATGTGGGCGATCGGGACTACTTCCAGGTCCACCAAGGCGCATCGGATGTCGGCCTGTACATCAGCGAGCCGTTTTCGCCACGCATCAACGGTGCGGATACGTCCATCGGCCTGAGCCGGCGCCTGAACGGGCCGCATGGCGAGTTCAACGGCATCGTGGTCGGCACGCTGCGGCTGAACTACTTCCACCGATTATTCGAAGGCATCAACCTCGGGCCGCATGCCACGGTGACATTGGCGCGCTCCGATGGCACGCTGCTCATGCGCCGCCCGTACGACGAGCAGCTCATCGGCCGAAGCGTGGCCGATAGCCCCGCCTTCCAGAAGCGACTGCTGGCGGCTGAAGGTTCGTACGTCGACCACGGGGCCATTGACGGGATCGAGCGCCTGTTCAGTTTCCGCCATATCGCACAGCACCGGTTGATCGTGGCGGTGGGCCTGGCCACGCAGGACATCTACGCGGAATGGTGGCAACGCACGTGGGTGATTGGCGGCATCGTGCTCGTGCTCGATGCGATATTCATCACGCTGTCGATCCTGTTTGCCGGGCAATTGCGCAAGCGGCTGGAGATCGAACAGCAACTGCACTGGCTGGCCAATACCGACGGACTGACGGGCCTGGGCACGCGCCGGGCGCTGGACGCCGCGCTCGATGTGGAATGGCGCCGCGCCAACCGCACGCGCACGCCGCTGGCTGTGCTGATGATCGATGTCGACGACTTCAAACACTACAACGACCGCTACGGCCACGCCGCCGGCGACACCGCGCTGCGCAATGTCGCGCGCTGTGTGAACGACAGCATCAAGCGCCCCGGCGACTTTGCCGGGCGCTACGGTGGCGAAGAGTTCTGCGCCCTACTGCCCAACACCGACCTGCCCGGCGCGATACGCGTGGCTGAAAACATCCGTGCCGCCGTGCTGGCCAGTGATGAGCCCAACGCCGGTAGCGCGCACGGCAAGCTGACGGTGAGCATTGGCGTGGCCGTGCACTCGGGCACCCCCACCACGCCCGACGACACCCCGCAAGACCTGATACGGCTGGCCGATGGGCGCCTGTATGAAGCCAAGGCCGCCGGGCGCAACACGGTCATTCCCCGGCAGGAACGTCCCAAGCTGGCGGTGGTGTAAGCGCGGCCATCAACTCAGCTGCACCGGCGCCGATGCGAGGCTTTTCCCCTTCTTACACCGCGCGGTCTGCCCCTCTTCGGGGGCATGCCGTGCTGTCATGTTGTCTCTGCACAATAACGGCGGTCTTCTGAAGCCCATCGTGAGCAAAACACCCCACTCCCATTTTGATACGCGTGCCGTGCCGCGCGAGCAGCAGTTTGCCGCGTGGCGCGAGGCCATCAACGTGCTGTTCGACATTCGCGCCGCGGCCCCGGAAACCCAGGGCTTCCAGGCCAGCGTGGATGCGTATCTGTGCGGAGAAACCGGCCTCGGCATGATCCACACGCAGGCGCAGCACTACGACCGCTCGCGCTCCAAGCTCGGCCGCGATGGCGTGGACGTCTTCATCCTGCAGTACTACCTGGCCGGCAGTTGTGGCCAACGCGACGGCGCCACCGGCACCGCCACGCGCCCGGGCGATCTGTTCATCGTGGATGCCGCGCAACCGCTGGCCACCAGCACGACCGACAGCCAGTTCCTGAGCCTGGCCGTGCCGCGTCGGTTGCTGGCGCCGCTGCTGCGCTCACCCGATGAACTCAGCATGCGCGTGCTGCGCGGCGAAAACCCGATGATCGGCCTACTGCGCGATCACCTGTGTTCGCTCTACCGATCGGCCGGGCAACTGACGGCTGCGGAAGTTCAGGCCGTCATGCCGGGCACGTTGCAACTGGCCGCTGCGGCCATCAATTGCCAGGTGACAGAAGCCAACGCACCCGCCGTGCGGGAAAGCCTGTTTGCCGCCATCTGCCGCCATATCCGCGACAACCTGGCCGACCTTGCACTGTCACCCGAAGGGGTGGCGGCGCACTTTGGCATCTCGCGCGCAACGCTGTACCGCCTGTTCGAGCAGGAGGGCGGCTTCGTCAACTACGTGCGTGCGCAACGCCTGCGGCAATGCCACGCCATCCTGGCAGATCGCTCGCAAACACACCGCTCGGTGGCGGAGATTGCGCTGACGTATGGTTTTTCCGATGCGTCGAACTTCACGCGCGCGTATCGCCGCGCATCCGGCATGTCCCCCCGGGAGACCCGCATGCTGGCCCTCGAAGGCCGCGCCGCCACCCTGCCCTTCGTGCAGCACAAGGACTGGCGCAGCTGGGTGATGCAGATGCGGTAACGCGCATCGCTGCCGCGCCCCACACACGTCAACACCTCCCTCTACCCAGCCACCTGAACGCGCGCGACTTGAGACGCGCGGACAGGTTCGCGCGACAGCCGCACCGATCCGCGGCTGGCCGCGCGTTCTTCGTTGAAACCTCCACAGTGTGCGTGCGAGCATCCGGCCCGACCTGATTGGCGCGCATGTGCCAGCGGCGTGCACGGCCCTCGTGCGTTCTCTTCGTCGCCGGGTCAAAGGGCAGACGGACACACCGTCCGCTGCACACCACACAACGACAAAACGGGGGTCTCGTGAAGATCGTGACGGGAAAAACGCTGGCCTTGACGCTGTTCGCAGCCGCGGCCCTGGCCGCCTGCGGCGGCGGGGATTCATCCAGCACCAGCGCAACCAATAGCGGCGGCAGCAACGGCGGCACTACGCCAACATCCAACTGTGCAGAAACCGGCGTCGACGCCAAGTATGCGTGCCAGACCGGTGCTACCGAACCACTGTATGCCTACCAATGGGCGCTCAAGCAGGCCACGAGCTTCTTCGCGGCCTTCGGGCTCGTTGCCAACGGCACGACCGACCTGAACGTGGAAGAGGCACACGCCGCCGGCATCAAGGGCCAGGGCGTGAATGTGCTGGTGCTCGACGATGGCGTGGACATCGGCAACGAAGACTTGTCCGGCAACGTCAATGGAGCGATGACGTTCAACTTTGACGACGGCACGACCAACCCCACGCCGGCCAACACGCCCGCCAACATTGAGGACGCCCACGGCACGAATGTGGCGGGCATCATCGCTGCCGCACAGAACGGCAAAGGCGTGATGGGCATTGCGCCGCGTGCAACGTTGGGCGGCGCGCGTTATATCGGTGCGGCCAATCCGGACACCAATGCCGCTTATGGTGGTGCAGACTGGTCCAAGAACGCCTCCCTCATCAACGCGTCGTATGGCGCCAACCCGCCCGCGCCCACGGAGTACGACACGAGCACCTCGACACAGGCAGCGGTGCGCGCCTTCCCCAACCTGCGCAATGGGCTTGGCCTCGTCATGCTGAAGGCCTCGGGCAACGAATACGAAAGCATCAACGACGGGCCCAACCAGCCGCCGCGCACGTGCCCCACTGTCGGCGCCAGCGGCATGATCGGCTGCGAGAACCCCGCCAATGACACCGAGGCGCTGGAACCCGGCGTCATCGTCGTCGGCGCGGCCAACGCCATGGGCGTGAAGTCGAGCTACTCGAACGCGGGCGCAGTCAACTGGGTCACCGGCCTGGGCGGTGAATTCGGCAACGGCGGCAAGTACGGTGAAGTGGGCAGCGGCCCGATGATCTTCTCGACCGACCTGTCGGGCTGCGCACGCGGCTACAGCCGCAACGGCATCACCGGCCCCAATGACTTTGCGGTGGGCGGCTCGGCCACCAACACGAAAGACAACGCCAACTGCAACTACTCCAGCATGAACGGCACGTCAGCCGCAACGCCCACGCTGTCGGGCGTGGTGGCGCTGATGCTGGCCGCCAACCCCAAGCTGACCTGGCGTGACGTGCGTGAGATCCTGCGCGCCACCTCGCGCAAGATCGACGCGGACTACGGCAGCCGCGATGGCCGCAACGTCAAGATCGACCTGACCACGGGCACGGCCACGACGGACACCAGCACCACGCTCACCGACGGTGCCACCACCGCGCGGCTGGACTACGGCTGGCAGACCAACGGCGCCGGCTATGCGTACTCGACCTGGTACGGCTTTGGTCTGGTCGACGCTTCGGCCGCCGTGAAGATGGCCAAGGCGACCACCACCTATAAGCCCGCCGCGCTCTCGGTGCCGAACTTTGCGGCCGCCTTTGGCAACGTCAACCAGCTCAACTACGGCGCGGTGCAAAAGCTTGGCCAGTTCAACGTGACGGGCTCGGACAAGGTCGACGCGCTGCAACTGCGCGTATCGGGCTCGGTGTGTATCGGCAGTGTTGGCTTCTTTGTGAAATCGCCGTCGGGCACGGTATCAGCGCTGTCCCTGCCGTACAACGGCTATTACAACAACGGCGTCAACGCGGTCAGCAATTACGGTCTGGGCAGCTACGCCTTCTATGGCGAGAACGCGGCCGGCACGTGGGAGGTCTACGCCGTGAGCGGTGTGCCGACCAATGCGTGTTCGACGTACCAACCCCAAGGCGGAACGCACACGGTGACGCTGGCGACGCCTTTGGCCGTTGAGTACCGCGTCATCGCGGCCAAGTAAGCCTTTCGGAGAATCTTCAACATGATCATGTCTTCTGTTTTCAATACCCTGGCGGTGGCAGTCGTCTCTGCGGCCGTGGCGGGCCAAGCTGTGGCGGCTGACCTGGTGGTCGGCAAGCGGCTGTCGGCGCAAGAACTTTCGCAGTACGCCAGCGCACCGGTCGTGCAAGTGGAATCGCAGTCGTTCAAGGTGCTGTCCAGCGGCACGCGCACCAAGAGCGCGGGCGCCACCTCCACGGCCGTCACGCAGGTCGCGAACGAACGCGGTGTGGTGGGCGAAAGCCGCAACGAGGTCGTCGTCTCGCAAGTGCCGGTAGAGAGCACTCGCCAGGCGGTTGCGAGCCTCTCGACGGCGCCCGTATCAGCGGCGTACTACGGCCATATGAACCTCAGCACGCTGCGGTTTGCATCGTTCCAAGAGGCTGTGGACGCGCGCACGCAACTGAAGAAGCTGCTGCCACAGGCGCGCGTGGACGTTCCCGTGCAATACGCCAAACCCGTGGTACGTTGATTGCCCCCTTGCCCAACTGAACGCCCCGCCCAGCGCGGGGCGTTTTGCATGGATGGGCGTATCATCCGGGCCTTTTCTCCCGTCTGGAACTTCCCATGGACAAGGCCACCGGCAGCTTTGAAGCGCTGGCCGCACGCGAAGGCGGCCTGCAGCATCGCCTTTCTTCTGCGCAACTCACCATGATCGCCATCGGCAGTGCGATCGGCACCGGCCTGTTCCTGGGCAGCGGTGCGGCTATCCAGTTGGCTGGCCCGGGCGTCATCGTGAGCTACGTCATTGGCGCAGCCATCGCCCTGTTGCTGATGGGCTGCCTGGCCGAGATGGTCGTTGCCCACCCGACCACCGGCTCATTCGGCGCGTATGCCGAGCATTACGTTAGCCCGCTCGCCGGGTTTCTGGTGCGCTATGCGTATTGGGCCGCAGTCGTCTTCGTGATCGGCGCGGAAGTGACGGCCGTGGCCGTGTACATGGCGTACTGGTTTCCTGGGGTCCCTGCGTGGGTATGGATCGTCGGGTTTTCAGCCGTGCTGGTGTGGATCAACGCCAGCAGCGTCGATGTGTTTGGCGTGGCGGAGTACTGGTGCTCGATGATCAAGGTGGTGGCCATCGTGGCGTTTCTGGTGGTGGCGAGCTATGCCATCTATCGCGCGCCGGAAGGCGGCCCGATCGGCTTTCACAACTACGTGGATGCGGGAGGCTTCCTGCCACACGGCTGGCACGGCGTGTGGTTTGGGACGGTGGTCAGCATCTTCAGCTTCTTCGGCATTGAGTTGATTGCCGTGGCCGCCGGCGAGGCCCGCGAGCCGGAAGCTGCGGCCACAAGCGCGTTCCGCTCCACGCTGTTCCGGCTGGTGTTCTTCTACCTGTGCACGCTGACGCTGATGCTGGCCGTGGTGCCCTGGCAGCAGGCGGGCACCGGCAAGAGCCCGTTCGTGCGTGTGATGGAAATCCTGGGCATTGCCGGCGGCGCAGGCGTGATGAACTTTGTGGTGTTGACTGCGGCGCTATCGTCGATGAACGCGCAGTTGTATGTGTCCACACGCATGCTGTTCAGCCTGGCGCGCGGCGGACAAGCGCCTCAGGCCTTAGGGGTTGTCAGCCAACGCGGCGTGCCGCTGCGGGCATTGGCCGTGTCCAGTTCTGGTGCCGCGCTGGCGGCCGTGCTCAGCGTGGTACTACCCGGCCATTCGTTCCTGCTGATGATGTCGCTGGCGATGTTCGGCGCGCTGTTTACGTGGCTCGTCATCTTCATCACGCATCTGCGCTTTCGACGTGCGGCGGAACGCGAAGGCCGCACGCTGCAATTCCGCATGTGGGGCTACCCGGCGCTCACCACCATCGGCGCCGTCGCCATGGTGACCATCATCGCCAGCACGGCGTGGATGGCGGACTTTCGGATGACGCTGGTGGTGGGTGTGCCGTTTTTGGTGGTGATGGCGGTGGTGTTTGGATGGGTGCGTGGCCGACGGTAATACGCCGCGCGCGTACGTTAAACGCAAAAACCAAACTGAATATGAACGACACCTTGCATGGCGCGCACCATTAAAAAAAACAATAATCTCGATTTAATTATCATAAGATCACCGAAATTATCGTACCCACCACCGTTCTTTCTGAACGCCATATCAGCATTTTTCTGCTTGCGGCCGCACAGGGCGTTTCCTAGGCTCGTTTCTGGGCCGGCATCGACATGGCCGGCCCGTATTCCCACTCATACCGGGCCATTTTCTGGCGATGATGATGGCTTTGCCATAACGGCTTCGTGCGCGCCAAAAAAGGCGGCCGCCCTAACCTACTGAAATGCGTTACCACGGAGGTGCTTCATGAACAGGCATTTTTGGTATTCGCGACATGGTGCTCCGGCAATTGGCCGGCGCGGTTTGTTTTCGCTATTTGCAATTGCGGGGCTGGCTCTACTGACGTTGACGCCACCAAGCCGATTGCTGGCCCAAACATCGACGACACCTAGCATGAGAGCGTGTGCCGTTACAGGGCAGGTCAGCCTGACCCTTGCCGGGCTGCCTCTGGTTACGAAACCCATCGAATGCCTGAACCAGGCCGAACAGAGCACGCCCGGCACGGCCGACCAGACCGCCGCCAATGTGAACGTTCCAACGCTGCAACTGCAACTACCACTCCTGGGCAGCATTGAGTTAGGCAACCTTGCCACCATTCAGACGCCTGTGTCTCATGTCGAATACACCGCGTCGCCCACAGCTACCACACTCAAAGCCAACACCGCAGCGAGCAGCGTGCAATTGATCGGCGGTTTGGCCAACGCGCAGAACGTGCAAGAGGCGTTCACTTGCGGGCTGGTCAACGGTGCCACAACGCCGACGTGCACATCAAGCTCCACCATCGACAACCTAACGATCAGCGGACAGGTCCAAGCGCTGCCGAACCCGATACCGCCAAACTATTCGTTGCCCGTGGATAGCAGCATTACGGTGACCGTGCTGGGCTTGCCCACCACGGTCGGCATGAAGGGCTCGGTCACGCTCAACGCGCAAAACACCACCTCAACCGCGAGCGCCACTAGGAGCCAGCATGCGTCGATTCGCGCAGACCTCAGCGGCGACCTTACGGTAGTGGGGCTGGGGCTTGTCAAATTGAAAGTTGGCTTGTCCGACTACGCCGACTATTGCTCGAACAGTAGCCGCTGCGCCAAAACGTACGATTGACAGCACAGTCGCTCATTTCGGCCAAGCTTCGCTTGCCATGAACCCTGGGCGTCGCAAATCAGTGCAGCACCGAAAGCAGAGATCCAGACCCTCTGCACGGCAGCACCAAGGCATGCTAATGATCAACGCCTATGTGGTCGTCCGCACGAGGGCGTCCGAAGCTGACCAGCTACGGACGCCCTGTACACATACCTCACGCCAACGCCTGATCCAGATCGGCTAACAGATCATCAATATGCTCAATGCCGATCGACAGCCGAATCGTCTCCTGCCGCACGCCCGCTTTGGCGAGCTCCGTTTCAGAAAGCTGCCGGTGCGTAGTCGATGCCGGATGCGTGGCCAGCGACTTGGCATCACCAATATTCACTAGCCGCGTGAACAACTGCAGCGCGTCTTGAAAGCGCGCGCCTGCCGGCAACCCTCCCTTCACGCCAAACGTGAGCAGCCCGGGCGCCTTGCCTGACAGGTACTTGTGCACCAACGCGTGGTCGGGGTGGTCCTCCAGGCTGGCGTGGTTGACCCACTCCACCTTCGGGTGATCGCGCAGATGTCGCGCGATGCGCGCCGCATTCTGCGTGATGCGATCAATGCGCAAACCCAGCGTCTCGATGCCTTGCAGGATCAGGAATGCATTGAACGGTGACAGCGCCGCACCGGTATTGCGCAGCGGCACCACACGCGCGCGACCGATATACGCTGCATCCCCTAGCGCCTCGGTATAAACCACGCCGTGGTAACTCACATCCGGCTCGTTCAGGCGCTTGAAGCGCGCCTTGTGCTTCGCCCATGGGAACTTGCCTGAATCGACAATCGCCCCGCCCAGGCTGGTGCCATGTCCGCCCAGGTACTTGGTGAGCGAATGCACGACGATGTCGGCGCCGTACTCGAAGGGCCGTGTCAGATACGGCGTGGGCACCGTGTTGTCGACGATGAGCGGCACGCCATGGCGATGGGCAATCTCCGCCAGCGCGGCAATGTCCGTGATGTTGCCGAGCGGGTTGCCCACCGTTTCGGCAAAAACGGCTTTGGTGCGGTCGTCGATCAGCGCTTCGAACGATGCGGGGTCACGTGGGTCCGCAAACCGTGTGGTGATACCGGACAGCGGCAAGGTGTGCGCAAACAGGTTGTAGGTGCCGCCATACAGCGTGCTGGCCGAAACGATGTTGTCGCCCGCCTCCGCAATCGTCTGGATCGCATACGTCACAGCCGCTTGGCCGGATGCCAGTGCCAACGCCCCGATGCCACCCTCCAGCGCCGCGATGCGCTTCTCCAGCACATCGTTGGTCGGGTTCATGATGCGCGAATAGATGTTGCCCGGCACCTTCAGGTCAAACAGATCCGCGCCATGTTGGGTGTCGTCAAACGCAAAGGCGACGGTTTGGTAGATCGGCACCGCCACCGCGCGCGTGGTCGGGTCTGCGCTGTAGCCGCCGTGGACGGCCACGGTGTCGAGTTTCCAGGCGGGTGTGGTGCTCAGAGCGGGCTGCGTCATGGTTGCGTCTCCGGTGGTTGATCCGGCGAGCATATGGCGAGCCACTTGACCCGCGAACGACCGTTTTTGTCTTTGCTTATTCGCGTTTCAGACGAACCCGTAGAGCTTCGCCGGATTGGTCACGAAGATCCTTTCCTGCCAATCCGTCCGGCCGATCCACGCGGCAATCGTGTCGACCAGCGACGCATCGTCGGGCTTGCGCGCTTTCTCCGTCGGGTGCGGCCAGTCGGTGCCCCAGAGCATCCGCTCCGGCGCCATATTGATGAACGCCTTGGCCACGGGTTCGACGTCGGCATAAGCGGGCGCGCCGCTCTTCGTATCGACGTACGGACCAGACAGCGTGATCCACGTGTTGCCCTTGTCGACGAGCCGCTGTGCGGTGCGCATGGCGTCGGACTGCACGCCACCGGGCTGCGGCACATGCGCAATGTGGTCGATCACGAGCGGGCATGGCAACGCAAGCAGATGCGGCTCCAGCCCTGGGAGCTTTGCACCCTGCACGACCAATTCAATATGCCAACCCAACGCGCTGATACGCGACGCCAGCGGTGCCAGCATGTCGACGGTGGTGGCCCCGGGGTAACTCAGGTTGAAGCGGATGGCACGCACGCCGGCTGCGTGCATTTCCGTAAGCTGCGCCTCGGTGACGGACGTATCCACCACGGCAACGCCGCGCGCGTTGGGCCCAAAGCGTTTGAGCGCATCGAGCGTGCAGCGGTTGTCGGTGCCATACGTCGATGGCGTAACGACCACATTGCACTGCACGCCCAGGCGCGCTTGGACCTTGCGATATTGCTCGATGCTCGCGTTGGGCGGCCGAAGCGTGGTGCCCGGCGCGCTGGGGAAACGGTCGTCGTAGATGTGCATGTGGCAGTCCACCGCACCGGCTGGCAGCTTGAACGTCGGCGCGTCGCTGCCGCTGGACCACACCTCTTCTGCGTCGGCAAACGCCGGCATGGCTGCAGCCACGGCGCCGGCGCCCGCGAGTTGCAGGAACGCTCTTCTGTTGAATGTGCGCATGGTCAGGCGGCTTCCGTCTTGCTCAGCAGTTGCCCTTCCGGCTTGCCGCGGCTCAATAGCAGCAGCGTCGCCACGCTCACCAGCGTCAGCGCCGCCAGCGGCATCAGCGCCAGCGCGTAGCTACCGGTCGCCTGCTTGACCCAGCCGTACACGTTCACCATGAGGCCACCGCCGATGAGGTTGGCGATCGCGTTGATCGTCGCCAGGCCGGCGGCCGCCGCACTGTTGGAGAGCATGCCCGACGCCAGCGCCCAGAACGGTCCCTTGAACGAATACGCCCCCACCAGCACCGCGCACAGCATCACCATGGTGGGCATCAACGACCCGCTGAGCGACGTCCCAAGCAGGCCGAGGCCGATCAGCAGCATCGGAATGGCCGTGTGCCAGCGACGCTCCTTCAGGCGATCTGAACGACGGCCCCAGTAGACCATCAGCACGGATGCCACCGCATATGGCACCGAGTTGAGCAGCCCCGTCTGCATGACGGTCAGCCCGAACGACTTGAGCAACTGCGGCTGCCACACCGACAGCGTGCTGCCGGCGGCCGACGCGCACACATCCACCAGCGCCAGGCACAGCACGTAGCGATTGCAGAACAGTTTGGCCAGCGGCATCTGCGCGACCTTCTTCGGGCCGCGGGCTTCACCGGCCAGCGTGTTGGTGAGCCACTGGCGCTCCTCGCTCGACAGCCACCGAGCTTCTTCCGGACGATTGGTCAGCAAGCCAAGGCAAGCGATGCCGAGCAGCACAGTCGGAATGCCTTCCAGGATGAACAGCCAGTGCCAGCCACGCAGCCCGGCAAACCCATCCATCTGGAGCAACGCGGCCGAGATGGGCGAGCCGATAAAGCTGGCCGCAGGGATCGCCACCATGAACGTCGCCACGATGCGCGCACGGTGCGTTGCCGGAATCCAGTACGAGAGGTACAGCAGCACGCCGGGAAAGAACCCCGCCTCTGCCGCGCCGAGCAGGAACCGCAGCGTGTAGAACGAAGCCGGGCCGCGCACCAGTGCCGTCGCGGCCGAGATCAGCCCCCAGGTGATCATGATCCGCGCGATCCAGATGCGTGCACCGTAGCGCTGCAGCGCAAGGTTGCTCGGCACCTCGAAGAAAAAGTACGACACGAAGAACAGGCTGCTGCCAAACCCGAACACGCTGGCTGTCAGCCCAAGGTCATGGTTCATCTGCAGCGAGGCCATGCCCACGTTGCCGCGGTCGATAAAGGCCAGCAGGTAGCAGACCATGAGGAATGGCACGAGCCGCCAGACCACCTTGCGCAGGGTCCGCCGTTCGAGATCAGTGACTTCAGGGATGCCAGCTTGTTGCATACACGTCTCCGGATGCCATTGGGCGCTCTCTAGGGGCCGTCTGAGGCGAAATCAGTTGTGGAACGACAGGGGATCACCCGAGCGCCTTGCCGCGGGTTTCGGGAGCAAGGAGAACGACAATCGCAGCGGCCACAAATGCCACGATCGTGGTGGACAACCCGAGAACAAAACCACCCGACGTTGACGCAAGCGCACCAATCAACAGCGGCGCAATGAAACCACCGAGTCGTCCGCCGTTGTAGGCCAGCCCCATGAGAAACCCACGGGAGGTCGTGTTTCCGATGACCTCTGCCAGAAACGGGCCCGATCCGGCAAAGATGCCGTTCACACCGAACCCCGTCAGGAAAATCGCCACCATCAACAGCAACGGATTCGCCGACAGAATGTAAACACCCACGGCTGCGGCACCCACGAGCAGGTAGGCAATGAACATCGGTCGGCGGCCTACCCGGTCGACCAGTGCGGAAAACAGCAAGAAACCTGTGATGGCCCCGAACTGCAGCGCGAGCACGAACTTCAGGCTGTGCACGAAATCCAGATGCTTGACGGTGATCAGGAAGGTCGGTGTCCAGGTGAAGACACCCCAGTACAGGTACTGCAAAAAGAAGATGAAGGAAAACGCCGTCAACAACCCGCGAACGTTCAGGCTCGCCGGAGTGGCTTGCGCCCGGGCGGCGGTGCGCGCCGTTTTAGCTTGACGCTCAAGCCAGATCGGCGACTCGGGCGTGCGACGGGCTACCCAGTACAGGATAAAGAACGGCAGCGCCCCAATGAGAAAGAGCGCGCGCCATCCATTGCCGACCAAGCCATCGTTCAGGTTGCTGACCAGCCCTGCCGCGCTGATTGCAATGATTGCGCCAATGGGCAGGCCCATCTGCATCAACGCCCCACCCTTGCCGCGGCGGCTCGCATGCCACGTCTCGGCGATGAGGGCAGCGCCGGCAGTCCACATCCCGCCCATTCCCAAGGCGCCACATAGACGCAACGCCGCAAACCAGTGCTCGTTCGGCGCGACGGCAAGCAAGCCGGAGAACAGCGAATAGATGCCGATGCAGAGCATCGCGGTCCGAACCCTTCCGATACGGTCCGACACGTAACCGAAGAAGATGCCACCGATGATCTGCCCAGCCGCCGTGATGCTGGTAAAGAGGCCCAGTTGCGTCTTGCTCAGGCCAAACTGCAGCGCCAGCGTCGGCAACAGCAACGAGAGAAGAAACGAGTCATAGCTCTCGAACGCCCAACCCAGCCCAGCCAATGACAGCGAACGCCACTCCGCACCGGTAATCCGCCGTGTGTCCGCTGCCTTGCGGCTTGCCATGTTCCCCGTCTGTGCTTCGGCACTGACAACCTTCATGTTTTGTCTCCTGGTACGTGTAATCCGTACGTCAATGCAGCCGTACGACTGAACAGCGCTGCCCGCTCGTCAGGCGACGCAGCTGCGGCCCATCGCTTGAAGGCATTCCAAAGCACCATGTAGCTGAACATGCCCTTGTCGACCGGAAAGTTGCTTTCGAACATGCACCGGTCTGCGCCAAAGAGTTCGACGCAGGTTTCGAAGTACGGCCTCCACGCGGCTGCGAGCGTCTCCGATGCGGGGGCTTGTTCGCCGGACGCAAAATCGAAGCCAAACACGGTCATGCCTGCGCCGCCCAGTTTCATCCGCGTGTTGGGCAGGCTCGCCAGCCGAGCCAGTGCCTGGCGCCAGTCTTGAAACACAGCGGCGGATTGCCCGGCGTGCGGGCCGACGCCAACCGGCCCACCAAAGTGGTCGATGACGATCGTGACCCCGGGCATCGCACTCGCCAGGTCGAACAACGCGTCGAGCTGTGTGTGATAGACCCAGGCATCGAGCGACAGGTGATAGCGTTCCAGCGCGCTGACACCTTGCCGGAACGACTTGCTGAACATCAGGTCTGGCGGCGGAGTCACCGGGCTGGAGCGCACCGCATCGCTTTCGTGCCATGCAAGCGGATTGCGAATGCCGCGCAATCGCCCACC
>CBJMVH010000043.1:0-37478 GCA_966433195.1 uncultured Ralstonia sp. | reverse complement strand
TTCCCCGTTGTGTACTTATGGAGGTCGTTATGGGTTTTTTTGACTTCATCAAAGAAGCTGGCGAGAAGCTCTTCCACGGCAACGCTGCCGCCCCAGCCGACGCATCCGCCGATGCTGACGCCGCCAAGGCCGCAGACGATGCGAAGGGTCAGGCGATTCAGGACTACATCGCCCAGCAAGGCTTGAGCGCCACCGCGCTGTCCGTGCAAGTGGAGGGCGATGCCGCCAAGGTGTTTGGCGTAGCGCCGGACCAAGCCACGCGCGAAAAGATCATCCTGTGCTGCGGCAATGTCGAGGGGATCAAATCGGTGGATGACCAGATGTCGGTGAATACCGAATCGGAAGAGTCGCAGTGGCACACCGTGGAGCGTGGCGACACGCTGTCGGCCATCGCCAAAAAGTTCTACGGCGATGCCAACAAGTACCCGACGATTTTCGAGGCCAACAAGCCGATGCTGTCGAACCCGGACAAAATCTATCCGGGGCAGAAGCTGCGCATTCCGGCGGCCTGATCGTTTCGGTCAGCCCAAAAGCAAAAAGCCCAGTCAGAAGACTGGGCTTTTTGAATTCTGGTGCCGCTGACCGGAATCGCGTCGTTTTCGGGAAACGTCCGTAAAAGCGGGAAATCACCCGTAAAGCCGCGCCACATAGCCATTCCTGACCATTGTGTGGGGTCAGTTGGCGGGTAAATTCTGGCGTTCTGGTGTAAAAAGCCGGTAGCCATTACGCCAAATTTACGCCTACCACCATGGCCACATTCACGAAGCGCAAGACCAAAGATGGCACTGTCTGGCGAGCAGAGGTTGCTCGACTGGGAGTGCGAGACAGCCGTACGTTTGACACCAAGGCTGAGGCCGCTGCGTGGGCAACGGAGCGCGAGGCTGACATCCTGGCCAACCAGGGGCGCGGCGGCAAGTCTGCCAAACGCACGCTGCGCCAGGTCATCGAACGCTATATCGAAGAGGTCGCGCCCACCAAGCCAGGCGCGCGCTGGGAGGCGATCCGGCTCACAGCGTTTCTGAGGGACACCGCTGGTCTGCCTGATCTGCTAGTCGGTGACATTACCAGCGACGATATGGGGAAGTGGCGCGACGCCCGCTTGGCAGGCAAGGTTGCCGGTCGTTTGGGCAAACCTGTCGGGGCCAGCACAGTTAATCGTGAGCTGAACCTACTGTCCGCCGTCTTCGAGATCGCACGGACGGAGTGGAAATGGATTCGTGACAATCCGACCCACGGCCTGCGCAGGCCCATCGACCCGCCACCACGGAACCGCCGCGTGGCTCCAAAGGAGCAGGCAGCCATGGCAAAAGCTCTCGATTTTCAAGACGGAGTAGCGCCGACGTCCATGCAGCAAGAGCTCGCGATTGCGTTCCTAGTGGCGCTGGAGACTGGGATGCGGAAGGGCGAGATTCTCGGCTTGACGAAGACAACGGCGCGCTTGGGTGAGCGGCGGGCCATTCTGCCCCGGACGAAGAACGGCGATCGGCGTGAAGTACCCCTTACCGCACGCGCAATTGAACTGCTGAAGTTATTGCCTGGCGACGAGGCGGGGAGGCTCTTCCGGTTGAGCGCTGGCACCGCTGACACGCTGTTCCGCCGAGCCGTGGTCAAAGCGGGGCTGAAGGACCTACATTTTCATGACACACGACATGAGGCGTGCACGCAGTTGGCAAAGCGCGTGGATGTGCTTTCGCTGGCACGCATCATTGGGCATCGGGACTTGAAGAGCTTGATGGTGTACTACAACCCGACCGCCGAAGAGCTGGCGGACCAACTCGACGGCGTTGTGAAATCAGCTTAAGCGGGGCGTCGGCGCCCGCGTCCTTTCGGCAGCCGGCCACGATTGGTTCGTGCCCACTTGATGACCTCGTCGGCAAACCACAAGCGTTTGCCGTGGCGGGCGTCAGTCGGCTGCACGGGCGCAGGGAATCCCTCGCGCACCACCACCGCATCCGTGACGGTCTCGGCCGACAGGCGCATCCAGCTGCCAATGGCCGCAGCGTCCCACAGTTGATCGGATACCGGTACGGCCTCCAGGACGTTGCGTAGGACTGAAACCAGGCGGGCAAAATCTTCTGGCGTCGCATCGCCTTGGGCGTATGGGGTCACGGTGTTCATACTCTGGCTTCCTTCGTATTGCATTCAAACACCCAGCACTTGACGGTCTCAGGCCGCTTTGGCAGGTGCAGGTATTCACGGTTGTGTTGGGCGTTGATCGCGCTGTTCACTGCGCGGATGTCGACAAACTTGCGATGGCGGGAGGTCTTGAGCACGCGCTTGAGGTCCGCGATCGGCGGCAGCTCGATGCGGCGTTCGCCGGCGACCTGTTCCATGTGCTGCAGGTTGATGGCGATGACGCCGTTGCCGCGCGCGTGGTTGAGGATCGGGTGGTCATCGTCGGCGGATTCGATGTAGTCGAAGACCTCCCAGAACTGCTGCACGTGCGTGTGGTCTGCGCTGATCGCCTGCTGACGGGCGGCTGCCATGCGGACCAGCTCGTCCAGGGCGGCGGCATGCTGCTCGTCGGTGAGTGGCAGCACGTGCCGCAAGCTGTCGACCATGGCCATGATCTGCGCGTGGTTCTTTGCGATCCGCACGGTCTTGATGTCAGGCCGAGCCATCAGCGCGTGCTCGTGAGCGGACACGCGGGCGGCGAAGGTCTCCAGCACGCGGGCCTCTGCCATGACAGCGGCCAGCAGGAAGGCCGATACATCCTCCACGGGGATGCGCTCCAGCGCTTCTGCCGCCGCCCGCGTCGCCGACGTTTGCGCCGAACGGTCGCAGTAGATATGGACGATCCGTTGCAACACGGCGTCGCTGGCACTGACTTCGGCGTTTTGGCTGATGACGATGGCACCGCGAAAGGGCGGTTCATACGTCTCGTTGCCGCCATTCTTCATGCCCCGCGCGCGGGTGCTGCGGCCGTTGTAGGCGGTCTTGAGCTCGTCCCAATCGAAGCCGCGTTGCTTGGCGCCTTCGTCGCCCCGGTCGCCCTCGATGAGGACGACGGGCAGGTTGGCCACCTGGGCGAAGTTGCGGGCGCGAGCGGCCAGTGACGACTTGCTCGGGTCGAAGCCTTCGTAGTCGCGCCGGCCGCACAGCTTCCACAGGAATTCGATCAGCGTGGTCTTGCCAGCGCCGGGTTCGCCTACGAGCTCCAGAAAGGGGTAGCTCTTGTGCTCCTGGCGGATCTGTTCGGCGAACAGGCTGCCGAACCAGAACGCCAGCGCGGCCAGGCCCTTCGCGCCGAAGGCTTGCCACAGCAGCGGCAACCAGGTCGTCTGCATGCCCTGCACGTCGGTGTTGAGGGACAACGTGGCGGCCTGGCTGATGGTCTTGACGGAGAGCTTGCCGATGTCGAAAAAGTCCTCGTCGTTGAGCCGAAAGAGCTTGCCGCCTTTCACGGCCACGTCGCCGTACACATAGCAGCCGTATTCCTTGGTGTAGCCAACGAAGTCGATGGTCTGCACGGTCGGGATGCGCGCGAGCTGGCGAGCCAGGTAGCCGTCGAGCTGCTGCCCGCTGCCGGTGTACATGGCGCCAGGTGCGACGCCCAGCAGGCGCTTTTTGAACTCGCTGCTGCTGGCGATTTGCGCACTGGTGAAGGTGGCCTTGATGGGCTGCTCATCATGCGGGAATGCCACGCGGAAGTAGTACCAGGACTCGTCGGTCTGCGGGCTTGCCTGGTAGTAGAGGGCCGTGGGCTGGCAGTTGGCCACCATCTGCACGACACACGCCCGCTGGACGGCATGCTCACGCACCTCATCGTCCGACATGTCGGGATAAACCTCGCGCACTGCAGACGATTCCCGCTGAAACGCGTCCAGCTCCAACTTGAACCAGTACAGCCGCTGCTTGTAGTCGAACGGGAATTGCGCGTCGCCGCTCCGGTGGTAGATGAGCCGGGCCTTCTCCGAAGGGCTGCCGGCGGTGAATAGGTCGCCCAGGTAGCGGTATTCCTGCAGGTCGTGTGCGGACAGCCGATCGCGCAGGTGCAGCTCGTTCCAGTCGAGCTTCAGCTTGCCAGCCTGTTTTGGAAGCGCGGCGCACGCCGTCCAGCCGTCCGCCTGGGCGCGCTCGATGTGCTTGGCCATGTAGCGTCGGCCGGCGCGGTCGTCATCAAGTGCCCACACCAGGCGCGGACGCTTCTTACCGGCCACACGGCATTGTTCTGCCAGTGCGGCCAGTGCCGTCGTGGGGTAGTTCACACACGACAGCAGCGCCACAGCCGCGATGCCGTGGTGTAGCAG
The DNA here is from genome assembly GCA_966433195.1 of uncultured Ralstonia sp. GTDB lineage: Bacteria > Pseudomonadota > Gammaproteobacteria > Burkholderiales > Burkholderiaceae > Ralstonia. Next base: position 33,228 of record CBJMVH010000043.1, on the reverse strand, counting down.
TGCGATCGCATCAAAGATGCCCTCTACCAGCCACAACTCGCGGGTGTCGGCTGGCAGGCTCGGCGGCTGCCACCAGGTGCCGCCGTACTGACCGTGAAAGGTCGCCTTGCGATCGCCAAATCGCTCGGGTTGGTCGATGATGCGTTCCCAATACGCGCCGGCGGCGAGAGGGAAACGCACCGTGGCGCTGCCGATCTTGAGCTCGTGGCTGTAATAGCTCTCTTGGACATACCAGCCAGCGATGCGCGCCAGGTCAAAGCCCCGGGCATCGCGGAGATAGGCGTCGGCTGCAGCGTTTGGCGCCTCCACAGTGCGCACGTAGCGATCGCTCCAGGACGCGAAGAGCTCGGGATACAGCTCTTTCACGTGGTACTCGGAAGCGCAATTGTTGAGACGGTTGCAGCGGACAACCCACGGCGCCTCAGAGAAGGCCCACAGCGAGCGCTTGCCGCAGGAGGGGCAGGTGCCGGCCTCCAGCTTGTTGTGGCGCTCCTTGAAGCCGTAGTCGTGCTGTAGCCGGGCAACGATGTCGGCAGCGAGGGATGGATTCATGGTGTTGCAGCGTGGTGATGGGCTCAGTGGGTCGTTGGCGTGCTGTCAGCGAGGGGCCCGGCGTGTGCCACCCATTCGACGCCATTCCAGCGGGCGAAGCGTGAGAGCTCCGCGTAGTAGTAGTCGCGGCCCGACCGGCGCCAGACGGGAATAGGTGCGCCGCGCAGCCATCGATTGACGATCTCGTGGCCGATGCGCTCCACGAGGTCGCACAGGGCGGCATCGCCAAAAGGGCCAGGCCACGTCTGCGAGATGTACCAAGCCATGGCGACGGCCTGGTCGGTCATACGCGGAAGGTCGTCAGTGTTGAGATTGAAAGGGAAGCGGTCGTTCATGGTGTTGTGAGAAAGGAAAATCAGTCGTCAAAATCGCCGGCGGCGCGGCGCTTGAGGTCGACGGAGGAATGCGGGGCGTTGCAGTGGCGGTACTTGGGCGCAAGCACGGCGGCGGCGGTCTCGACTGCCGCACGCAGTAGCGGCGGCATGGCGTCGAAAGGTGTGGCTAGGCACATGAAGCGGTGAGCCCAACGCACGTCCGCTTCGGTGATCGTTGGTTTAGCCATGGCGCCGGCTCCGCGAGAAGAAGCCGCGCCACACGCCGTGGCCGTAGCACAGCAGGAAGAACACGCTAGCGGTGAACATGCCCGGCTCGTTGGTCACGTGGGTGAGATATAGCCACGCGGGCTGGCCGAGGAGCCCGACCAAGGCGCCCCACCGCTGTGTGCGGGCGTCGTAGTTCAGCAGTGCCACTGACATCATCGCTGTCAGGACCATCCACAGGTTGACGAGAGCGAGCATCACGCAATCCTCCGGACCGGTCGAGCCGACCCGCTGCAGGCAGACATCCCTTGCGCTTCGAGTGCACCCATCACGTTCATGAGTGCGTCGAAGCTCGAGGTGGCGACCGTGTGAACCGACAGGCGACGGCCGTCTGCACGAACGTGAACGAGGAAGGCTTTCATGCCGGCACCTCGTCGAGCGTGGGGAGCACGACGGTTTCGCCAACGGCAAGCGCGGTAACGCCCTCCTGCAGGTGGATCGACAGCGCGAAGCGATTTCCATCGTGCAGCGTGACGTAGAGTTTCTGCGTCGCGAAAACAATTGGACCGGTGGTGTCCACGGCCTTAAGAAACCTCACCGGGCCGACTTCAATGCGGGTTGCTTCGCAGAGCGAGGTGGTGATGGATGACATGGCCGCCCCCTCAAGCCATGCCTGGCAGGCAGGGCTGCTGCGCGATGGGCGCTAGCGCTGTGATAGTCATTGGGTGAATACCCAACAGGCGGGAGACATGCAGGAGGTTTTCGTACAGCTCCATGGCCACCGGCAGCGAGCGCACGCCAGCCAGCTCTTTTACCAACATGCCACGGTAGCGCAGGGCTGCCAGGTGCTGCGGCACTGTGAGCGTGACTACCTTGCGGGGTAGCAGCCTGCCTTCTAGTACGTCCAGTACCCAGGCACGGAACGCCTTTGCTCGCTCCGTGCGGGCCAGCATGCCCAGCAGGTAGCAGCCGCGCGGGCTGAAGATGCGGACCGGCTGGCGTCCGCCGACGGTGTGCAATTCGACCACCTGGGTCATTTCGTCGGTGAACTCGTCGGCGTTGCTCTCGTAGAGCTTGTGAATCGAAATGCGCCCCTTTTCGTAACCCAAGGCGTCCCCGATCTGGGGACCCCTTAGCCACGGCACGTTATGCAGATCGACCACATCAAGCTCAATGTCTTCAAAGGTTAGGACGGCGGCTTCTGGCTGGTGTTGCATGGTGAAAACTCCTGTTTTTGGGCAAAAGAAGCCCCTCGCGCCTTGAAAGGCGCGAAACAGACGCGAGGGGAGGGAAAGGGCTAGCCCGTCAGCCGTTCAGCAAGTCGAGCTGAAGCGAGTTATCGGGCAGCAAGCGAGAGCGGCCAGCAGGCAGGTAAGCCTTGGGGTTCGGCTTCATGCTGGGCGCGATCGTATGGATCGCAGAGAGAATGGCCTTGCAGGTGTAAGCGCATTCCACGTTGGGGCATTGCACGTACAACTCGCGGGAGAGCAGGGTCACCTCGCGGCTGGTGCGGACGTGCATACGCGAGCCGCAGTGCGGGCACTTGATCATCATTCCAGGGTCCTCCCGCATTCGCCCAGGCCCTGCCTGGCGCATTCACATGACATACCAACTTCGCCAAGGACGGCGATGGCGTCGAGGTACTTGCAGGTGACCAGCATGTAACCCACCAAGCGGACAAGGGTGTCGATCTTGTCGATGGTGACGCCCTGGTCACCGTTCAGGAATCGGCTCATGGCCGAGTTATCCCAGCCGAGCGCCTGTGCCACTTCCTGACGTTTCGGGCCGGACAGCGCACGACGAAGCGCGTGTTCGATCAGTTGAGGTGGGCGCACTGCTTAATCCTCCGCAATCGAAGTTGTGTGACGTTGCGCGGAAGCGGGCGTAGGCTTGTCCTCGTCAGCTTCCATCGCCCGCAGGATCAGCACGCGGGCAAACGCCGCGCGGGTGAGGTTGGTAGGCGCCCGGCGAGCGTCAAAGGCTTTCAGTTCATTTGGCATGAGGCCCGCCTGAATCCGCTTCTTAGAGCAAACGCCGCGCGGCGCCCGCTTTGGTTGGGTTGTTGGGGTACCCATGGCGATATACATTTCTGGGTTAGTGATGCACTACACAGCAAGTATGGTACAGAAAACTGAACCAGTCAACGACGAAAGCGCAGAAAAACGTACCTCTATTGGTGCGCGCCTGAAAGAAGAGCGCGAACGCCTTGGTTTCTCTCAACCGGCATTCGCCGCAATCGGTGGCGCTTCGAAGGGTTCGCAGATCTCGTGGGAGAAGGGCACGGCAACGCCCAACGCAGAATTCCTGTACGAGGTTGCGCGGATCGGTGTCGACGTCCTCTACGTAGTTACGGGCCGTCGCGATTCGGCTGACATGGCGCCGGAAGAACAGATGGTTTTGGCTGGCTATCGTCAGCTCGACGCGCGGGGCCGCGCTGGCGTGCTCGCTCTCATCAGTGGAATGCAGTCGCCCGCTAGCGCGTCTGTTCGTGTGGGTGGGAACGTCGGCCAGTACTTCGAGGGCGACCAAACGGGCGCCGTCAACATCGACATGAGCAAGGGCCGTAAGAAGCGGACCTGATGAGAACCGCAGCCGCTGGGGAGCGGGGCATGCGGTCTACATTAACCCGCAGGTGGGGTGATAGTGGGAGGGTTGTCCGTGGCGCTGACCGCGTGCAAGGAATGCAAAAAGGAAGTATCGACAAGAGCCCAGGTGTGTCCCTACTGTGGCATCAAGAACCCGGGGGTCAAGGCTAAGGAAGTGTTGGCCGGCTTGGTGGTATTGATAGTGGCCGGTGGCATCGTTGCCAGTTGCATGAGCGGCAAGTCAAGTGACAAAGCTATCGGCGAGGGCAAGTCAACTGATAGCGCCATTGGCTCCGCCGCAAGTGCCGCAATGGCGCAAATGCCTGCCACATTTTCAGGTCTGCCTAGCGCGCCGGCCGCCGAGAACTGGCCCAAGGTGGCGGAAATTGATCTGCCGCGGAGCGCCGACGAAAAGCTCTATCTTGATGGCGGACGCTGCTTCGATGAAAGCGAGTGCTACGGCGCGAAGCGGTTCAGAAAATACATCTTCAAGCGCTTTCCCGACATTGCACGCGTGTCTTATCGCGCAAGTAGCGAGGAGGCGTCTGATCGCGAGCTCATAGAAAACCGCAAAGAGAGCTTTTTTCAGGGGCTCTATTTCGCAAAGCAAATCCAGCTTGCGAATGGACAGAGCCTGTATGACTTCATGCGCTTGTGTGCACGAGGGTTTACGGCGATGGATGGCGCGGAGTGGGCCTGGGACCTCAGCGATCCAAAAAAGGGGGCCTACTTCGCCATTCAGTATTTCCCGACGCTCAAGCGCATAGACACCGGCGAACCCGTCGAGCTGCAAATCCTGTTTGAACGACGTGGCGAAAAGTTGGTGGCGCGGAGCCCGTTCTTCACCACCAATGCGCTACGGTATCCAGATTTTTTGCAAAGGCATAAGGTGACCTGCTGGAACGGACGCGCGCCGCAGGCATCCTCATCAAAAGGAGAATCAACATGAAAAAGATCGCCGCCCTGCTGATTGCAACTGCGATGACGGCCTCACCAACTGTGGCTTTCGCCAAGAAGAACAGTCATGGCTACAGCAAGGCACACGCAGCCAAGAAAGCCCGCGGTGAAACGTGCTGGCGTACCAATCGGCACACAGGCCAGCGCTTTCGGATTTGCTGATCAGGTACTGACAGAACCAAGCCCGCCACACATGAAACCAACGGCGGGCCTTTTTATTTGTCTTTGGGGAGCGTTTCTACAGGAGGTATCTATCGCCTAGCCACAGGGCGGTCTATGACAACAACAATCGATGCAAGAGAAGCAAATTTCAGTTCAGGGGGATGCAGGTCAGGTTGTTGCTGGCGATGCCACGCACGACGGGGCAACAGCCAACAACCAGATGCGCAACGTGATCAACATTCACCACCACGGCGCTGCCATGAACGATGCCAGGTCCCCCACGATGGAAGGTCGCATGAATCGCCCGGCGCCATGCCCAAGCTGCGCCGACACACAGCAACACAACGCGCGTATGCGCCAATGGTTGATCGTCACCGGCGTGTTGGCGCTGGTGGCTTGTACCGTCGCCGCCTATGCGGCAATAGCGGGCGGACAAGCTCCAGACCTTGCACAGACCATGCAGGGGAGCTTGTGCCACTACGAGGGCAAGGCCCATTCACCTGGTGGTGTCGCGCGGATGGCAGACAGCCAGCTCTACGTCTGCGCGCCGGCGGCGGAAGGCGGTGTTGCTTCCTGGGAGCCTGCCGAGGAAACCGCCAAGCGCCGCAACGCAAGTTCGTGATACGCGGGCTCCAGCTCGCACCCAATCCACTGTAGGCCTGCCTCCTTCGCGGCAACGAGGAACGTGCCCGAGCCAGCAAACGGGTCGCAGACGATGCCGCCTGGTCGTACCAGGCGGACGACTTCGCGGGCCATGCCAATCGGCTTTTCGGTCATATGCTGCTTTGGGAAGGCCAGTCGGTCCGGAAACACGCCGGGCAGGTACGCGCTCGCGTTCGGCGGCATGGGGCCTTTCGTTGCCCACACCAGGAACTCAGCTTGTTGCGAGAAGCCGCCGGCACGCGGCCGCGCGCGCCCCGGGGTCTTATCCCATACGGCCACGCCGCGCCAGATGTAGCCGGCGCTTTGAATGGCGTCGGTGAGGCTGGGCAGTTGCCGCCAGTCGATGAAGCACGCCAGGTAGCCGCCGTCTTTCGTGGCCCGGTAGGCCTCAGCAAGCCAGGTCATGCACCAGAACGTCCATGAGCGCTGGTCTTTGTTGTCGTGGCTGAAGTTGGCGTACTGAGTCTTGCTGTTGTCCCGGATGTATTTCTGCCCGGGCGCCTGGGCTCGTGTCGTGCTGTGCAATCCGCCCGACGAATAAGGCGGATCTGTGAACACCAGGTCGATGCTGGCGTCGGGCAGGTCACGCAGTACGGTGATGGCGTCAGCGCGGTGAAGGTGATTGATTTGCGCGTGGGCGCGAGCGGTCGTGCTCATGAGTGGGGTCTCCACGTTGCGAAGCTCGACGGCTCTCTGGTGCGGGGCTCTCGGCCCTCAGTACGTTGAATGTCCCGCAGCGCGGGCACTTGATGGAGAGGCGCAGATACTGTCCTGCGCCGAGTTTGCGGAAACACTGTCCGCATCGGATGTCCTGCATGTACTACGTCCTGCTTACAACGAGGCGGCAGAGTAGCCGTGCGCGCGCCAAATTTCACCCCGGGCATGTTGTAGAGACAGGTTCGACAACGGCGTGCAAGCGTTTGCATGACGCAGGCTTAAACTGTTTTCCTTGAAATGCCGGTGCCATCCCCCTCTATTGACGTATTCAACAGCCTGCCAAATCAACAATACTGAAACCACGCAGGGTTGCCCGGTCCTCTCCTGTCACCTGCGTTTTAGACGCCAATGAAGGGGGGGCGTCTGCGCCCAGTGCAGGGCGCTTTTTTTTTTGCGCGCGCAAAGCGCTATTGGCCCGCTACGCCGCTTCTTCCCGCGTGTCTGGCTTTATCTCAAGCTCCAGTGTGGTCTTGATTTGCGTCTTGTTGAGCATTCACAGCGCTTTGAATCGACCAGCTTTCCGTTCCGCTTTCACGTTGTCCGTCTGGATGCAGATCAGATTGAAAGATTCCTTTGTGGTTTTCCCAACGGCGAATGCCTAAACAGTAGTGACGCGGCGCCAGGCGCCCCCGTTGGTAGGCCCAACTGATTTCAATTCTGTGCATTGCTCATCTGAGGAGACGAACATGAACGACAGACTGCACCTGCTAGAAAGCGCACAAGAGACCACGCAATTCAGCGTGGCAGGAAACCTAATTGCCGTTGGAACCGATGGAAACGTCGGAACATGGAATGGCTTCAGTATGGACAACCGAGGGGATGTTGGCGGCTGGACACTGAAGATGCTCACCTTTGACCCAAGTGGAACCATGTGGAGCGTGGGCACGCAGAGCAATGTCGGAAAATGGACCGGCTTGAACTGGGACGATCAAGGGAGATTGGGCGGCTGGACACTGAAAATGCTGACCTTTGCGCGTGGAACAATGTGGTGCGTTGGCACGGATGGGAATGTCGGAATTTGGAACGGTAGTGGATGGAACAATCAAGGAAATGTGGGCGGCTGGACATTGAAAATGCTCACCTTCGACGCAAACGGAGCACTGTGGTGTGTAGGCACCGACGGCAACGTTGGAAGATGGAACGGCACGGCCTGGACCAATGAAGGTAACTTGGGTGGCTGGACCTTGAAAATGCTGACCTTCGACAAGAGCGGCGCGATGTGGGGTGTCGGCACAGATGGCAATACCGGAAAGTGGAACGGTACCGGCTGGCAAAACCTAGGAAACTTGGGTGGCTGGACACTTTCGTGGCTGACGTTTAACTGATTTGTTTCTCAGCCCAGCAAGCTTTTATCCTTTCTGACGGGGTTTCCCCCCTCTATTCGGTGGTTCAGTTTCTGTGTGAGTCGCCGAAAATGGGAATACGCAGGAAGCTCAACGGTCCCTACTATTGCGTCTCCTGCGTTTCCGATGCCTCTTCCGAGGGCAGAGGCGTCAGCGCCCACGTGTGCATGGGCGCTTTTTTTTGCGGCCGCTGCAAACGTTTCGCAGGTGCACACTCCGATGCCGCCACAAGCATCTCTGAGTGCCTGCCGGGCGGTGTGAGATCGAGCCCGCGCATCCATGCAGCACTCCGAGGTGAGAGGCAATTTCTCCCTTCAGTGGTGCTCGACCTTTCCGCCCAAATGGATCAAACTGATTCGACGCAGATGCTTGGTGCTCCCTGCGTTTGAGCTGTCTTTTCAAGAGAGAGGAAAGGCGCAGCGCCCGCGTGTGCAGGGCGCTTTTTTTTTTCTACATTAGAAGCTCGGCGTACCTAATTCTTCCAGCCTGTCCGGCTTGATTTCAAGTTCAATCGTCGTCGTGAAGCCGTTGCTGTTCAGTCGATGGATGATGCGACCAATTGTCCAGGCAGTGTTGTCGATCTGCTGCTTCCAGCCTTTCACCTGCGCATGCAGGGAAGGGAATAGCTCGGCCCGGCCGCGCGCCAGCGTGATGGTGAAGCTGGCGACGCCGCGCTGCATCTTGCGCCACTCCCCACGGGCACCGCGCTCGGCATTGGCCTTCGATGCATACGTGTGGCGCAACACTTTCACGTTCTCTGGGTTCGGGTTGGCCTCCACCGTCGCCGGCTTCTTCTTGCCCTTGCCCTTGCCGTTGTCCGGCTTTTCTTTCGTGACCGTGGCGTTGGACGCATCGACAACCACTTCACCACGCACGCCGGCGCGCGTGTCCTGGTAGTAGGCCTTCACGCCGTTGTAGTTCTCGCGGTCCGCGATGCTGAAGGTGTGCGTGTCACCCGATGCGCGCGTGATGCTGACCGTGGGCAGCACCAGGCCTGACCCGCTGGTCGGCTCGCCGGCTGGGATGAAGAGCAGCGTGCCGTTTTTCACAGTGGCTATCGCGTCGAACTCCTTTGCCAGGCGCGACAGAAAATTGGCGTCCGACTCGCCAGTCTGGTCGACGTGAGCAATCACCAGGTCGGCCAGCTTCTTGCCCACCAGCCACCGGAGCCTGTTGCGTAATGCGATCGCCTGCACCACCTCGCTGAGCGTCTTGCCAACATAGGAGTTTTCGCGGCGGGTCGTGAGGCCGCCGTCCATCACTGCACTGCGCGCGCGGATGGTCAGCCGATCGGGTGGCCCCGTGTGCTCCAGCTCGTCCACCTTGTACGTGCCCTTGTCGACCACGCCCGAATGCGCCCAGCCGAGTGAGAGCGACAGGCGTACTCCTTTCTCGGGGAGATCCAGCTTGTCGTCCGTGTCGTCGAGCTCGATGTCGAGCTGGTCCGCCTCGAAGCCGCAGTTGTCGGTGAGCGTGAGTTCAATCAACCGATCCTGAAAGCGACGCGTGACGTCCTTGTCGCCGATCTTGAGGCGGTAGATAGGGCGCGGCTCGCGGCCGCCGCTCAAGAGCTCTTCAATCACAGCAGCGCCTTGGTGACGGTGGAGAGGACCTTGGACAACAAGCCGTCGTCCACGCGGGTCAGCTTCAAAGTGAAGTCACACACGCGCGCCTTGCCGTCCTGGAAGAACACCGATTTCTTGGTGTCCAGACTGTCGATGACGAACTGGCCGTAGTAACGGCCGGTGCCTTCGATGAGCGTGTACGACTCGCCGGTGTCGCCCATGAGCTCCAGCACGGCTAGCGTCAGGTCACCGCCGGTCAGCTCCGGCATGAGCTTGCCAGACAGCGTGATGGTTTCGTCGTCAGGCCCGATGAACTGGTGCGACGGCCGGCGGCCGACGCGGCTGTTGCCCGGGTGGCGCCAGCCGACCTGGCGTTGAAACTCGGAATAGGGGGCCGTGTCCAGGCTAAACACGAACAGGCCCAGTGCCATCATCATGGTCAATCCCTATCGGTGTAGCGCGAGCGCGCCCGCGCGGCGTTTTGGTTGTCGATCTTGCGCAGTTCGTCTTGCACCGCGCGGGCGATCGCCTGTGGATCGGCGCCGGCGGCCGGGTAGATGTTGATGGTGATTGGTGCCGCTGCAGCAGGCGCCGCGGCTGCGCCGGCGCTGCTCGCGGTGAGCGCCGGCCGGGTGTCGAACGACACGGGCGCGGCGATCGCGGGGGCGCTGCCGATTGCAATGCTGGCGCCTATGCCGGCGAGCTTCGATGCCATGCGCTGCACTGTGGCGAGTGGCCCACCCTCGCCATCGGCAAGGCCCTCCTGCAGGCCGGCCATGGTGAAGCCGCCCAGCGCGGCAAACACCCGGCTTGGCGAGTGGATGCCGAGCTTTTCCTTGAAGAGCCCGATGGTGCGATCGGCCACGCCGCTCACGGCGTCCACAACCCAGCCGATGGCGCCTGTAATGCCCTTGGCCAGGCCCTGAATCATGTTGGCGCCGAACTCGGTGAACTTGGTCGGCACGTCGATTCCGAACCACTGCAGCACGGTAGCCAACGCGGCGTGGAAGAGGCCGAGCGGTGACCAGTTGAGCACCAGCGCGCTCACGCCAAGGATGCCGCCGTCGAACGCCGCTTTTACCTGGCCCCACAGGCCCACAAAGAAGCCCTTGATCGGCTCCCAATACTCGTAGATCAGGTAGGCCGCCACGGCAATGGCGGTCACCGCCAGGCCGATGGGGTTCATCAGCAAGGCGCGGCCCAGCAAGCCGACTGCACGCATCACCCACGTAAAGGCGGTCCCCAGGCCCTGCAGAACGCCCGACAACATGCCGCCAGCGCCGCCCACAGCTCCCATGACGAGGGAGAGCATGGCGAACGGCCCCAGCACGGAGGCAATGGCGAGCACGATCGGGCCGAGAATCAGGAGGGCACTCGCTAACACAGCGACGCCGATCGCCATGGCCTTGGCGATGCCGGGGTTCTCCTGCATAAACTTGGTCACGCGATCGGCCGCCTTCGCGACCCACTCCAGGGCGCTGGCGTACAGAGGCAGCACCTTCTCGCCGATCTCCTTTTGCAGGTCCCGGACCTTGGAGAGCGCGTCCGCCTCTTGGCCCTGCGGCAGCCCCTTCGCCCGTGCGTCGAGCTGGTCGATGCTGTCCGCGCCCTGGTTGAGGCGCATGTTCTTGTGGATCTGATCGCGCTGCAGGTACATCTGCGACATCAGGTTGGACGCCGTCCGGTTGGAGAAGATGCCGCCGATGGCGTCCAGCACCTGGTCTTTGCCGGTGATGCCTTTCTCCGCTAGCGTGGGCAGGAGCACCGTTTCCATCCACTCGAATTGGCTTCTACGGAACACGTCCGCGCCCTTGAGCGCGCCGGGGTCCATGAACGAGATTTGGCCGGCCTTGTCTTCCTTGACCTTGCTGCGGTCGGCAATGAGGCCCAACCGATCCAGGTTGCCCAGCGTGCGCTTGGTCGTCTTGCCCTGGTACAGGTTCTGGTACGCGCTCATCATGGCCGTGCCGACCGTGTTACCGCCCATCTCCTGCACCAGTGGTTCCAGCGCGTAGTAGAACGACTCGTTCTCCATGCCCTTGGCGGCCAGGCCGCCGCGCTTGATGACCTGCAGCCACTGGTCGGACTGCACGCGGCCCCCGGTGGCGGTGATGACCCGCTGCACCATGTCGGCCTGCTTCTTGAACTCTTCGGGGCTGGATAGGCCGCCACGCAGCTCCACGACCTTGAGCAAGTCCATGAACATGCGCTCGTTGTCCTCGCCCTGCGCCTGGCCGAACACGGCCTTGTTGGCGAATTTCATCTTGGCGAGCGTGGGCAGCACCATCTCGGCGTGGTGCGCGTCGGCAAACACGGAGAGCGCGTCGCGCATCAGCTCGGCTTTCTCGACCTGGCTGACGCCGTAGGCCTTCATCTGCTTGGCGAACTCGATGGATTCCTTGGTCGCGGCATCGCCCAGGCCGAGCGCGCCCATGCGGGCCTTCTCCAGCTCGTAGTGCTTCGATTCGCCGAGGCCTTTCCAGATCGGCGCGCCGGTGGCCATGCCAGCGGCGGTGGCACCTGCGCCGGCGGCGGCCAGGTTGCCGGCGCGCGAGCGGATCCTGTCTGCGGTCTGCTGGGCAGCGGACTGCGCGCGGGCGCGCGCGTTGTGGGCCTTGAGGCGGGTGTCCTGTTCGGCCAAGGCGCGCGTGGCGGCCGCCGTGGCGGTCCGTAGCTCCTCCTGGTACTGCGCCATCGTCTTGGAACCACGCCCGGCGTCCTGCATGCCCTGGCGGACTTCCACGAGCTGAGCGCGCTGCGCCTGGAACTTCCTGGTCAGGCGTTCGGCCTCTGCCGTGGCTTTGCCGAGGTTTTGCGTCAGCCTGGCGCTGGGCGACTCGGCCGCCTGCATCGCCTGCGTGAGGCGACCGACACGCTCGCGGGCTTCCCGCAGAGCTGTGACGGTCTCGCGGATGCCGCCGCGCAGCTTGCCAAACTGCTCGGTCAAGCCTTGCGCGCGCTCCAGCGCCTTCATCTGGTCGCGCGTGGCCTTCATCGAGCGGGCGAGGTCGGTGTTGGTCTTCAGCAGGTTGCGGAACGGGCGGGTGGCCCGGTCCACAGCCTGCAGAACGACCTCCAGGCGCAGGCGCCGTGCGTCGCTCATTCCTGCGCCTCGCTACGCTCGCGGGCGCGCTCGCGCCACTCCATCAGCTCCATGACGCCCATGGCGTACAGCTCCTCGAGGCGGAATCCGAAAATCACTGCAACGTCGGCTGCGGCGTCTTCGATTCGGTCGGGTAGCCGTCCTCCTTGGCCTCCTTCGGCAGCAAAAAACTCGTCACCTCGCTGGCGAGCTTCACCAGGTCGGCCGCATCCAGCTTGCTCACGTCCGCTGTGGTCAGCGTCGGGGTGGTGATGCGCGGGAGCACCGTGTGCAGCGCCGTCACGTCCATGCGCATCAAGTCCATGAGGCTCACACCGCGCAGCTCGCCCGAACCCGGCTTGCGTACGGTGATGGCTTCGATCGTTTGCTCGCCGCGCTTGATCGGCGTGTCCAGTGTGATGGTGGTGGTCTGTTGTTCCATGGTGGTATTGGCTGTGAGAAGACATGGGATGCCCTGTAGGGGCGAGTGACCCGCGCCAGGCGGGCCGTGATGCGGTTACCAGTGTCAGAGGCCGATGGCCTTGCGTTGGTCGGCCAGGCGATCTTTGCCGAACACGCGCTCGATGAAGTTCACGTGGTCGATCTCGATCCACTCTTCGCCGTTGACGGTGAGCTTGTAGTACGTGAGCGACGACTTGACCTTGAACGGATCCTTGCTGCCTGCCTTACCCTTACCGAAGGTGATTTCGGTGTGGCGGCCGCGCACGATGATTTCTACCGAGTCGACTTCGCTGGAGTCTTCGCGCTGGTAGGCGCCGGCAAAGCGCAACATCGCGCCGTCGATGGTGGTGGTGCCGTACTGCTGGAGGATTTCGCGCATCAGTCCGCCGTACGTGGTTTCAAGCTCCAGCTTGTCGTTGCCCAGGTCGATCTCGACCGGGCCATTCATGCCGCCGGCGCGGTATTCCTCCACCTTGCGCGTGAGCTTGGGCAGGTCGATTTCTTCCACCTCGCCGGCGTGCGACACGCCATCGGCGAAGACGTTGAAGTGCTTGAGGATGCGGGGGAGTGCCATGTGGGTTCCTTGTCAGATAACGGGCGCTCAAGCCGCCTTCACGGCATCAGCGAACTGCATCAGGTAGCGGTCGGTGATGCGCTGGCGGAAGGTGAGGTCTTCCAGCGGTGGGACCGGCGTGTAGTCGTAGTCGATGGCCAGCTTGCCGGCCTTGAGCGTGTCCTTGTCGTTGACGGTCGGGTCGTACCAGGCCTCGCCGCCGAGCAGATAGCCGTTGCGCACCAGGTTCCGCAGCTTCGCGTTGATCTGCTCCAGGATGTCCCGCACCAGGGAGGGCGTCATGGGCTTGTCGATCGCCCACATGTGCGCCTCGGCCATCGTGTCGGCCAGCACCTGCGCCGTGCGTGTGTAGTTCTCGAAGGCGTACAGCTTGTCGCTGCTGCAGGTGCGCGAGCCCCAGAAGCGGAAGCCGTCCTGGCGGATCAGCGTGGTGACGTCGTGCGAGTTGAGATAGCCGGCATCGGTGGCCGGGTTCTGCAGGTCCCAATACACGTCGCGCGAGAGGCCGGTCACGCCGTTCACCGGCACGTTGGAGAGCGTCTTGTGCCAGCCGGTCTCGTTGTCGATCTTGGCGCGCAGGCCGACGGCCCGGGCGGTGGCCCACAGCGTCTGCTCGGCGTTGGCGGCGGTGTTCCAGCCGAGGAACTCCGGCCACAGCACCATGAGCTCGCGAGCAGAAAAATTCTGCCGGTACGCGGTGGCTTCTTCCTTGGTGGCGCAGCCGGCGGCGTTCACGTAGGCGAACGCACGCAGCTTCTGCGCGATGCTGACGAGCTCAGTGGCCACGGGCAGGGTATCGAGACCCGGTACCGCAAGAATGCGCGGCGTGACGCCGAGTTGGTTGCGCGCGGCCAGCAGGGCTTTGAGGCCCGTAAAGCGGCCTTCGGCTGTGCTGGTGCCGATGATGTTGGTGTTGGTCTCGTTCTCGGCCTTGCCCTCTGCGACACGCACGACGACGGTCAGCGGGCTGGTTTGATCGGCGATAGCCTGCAGCGTGCGTGCCAGCGTGCCCTTGGTGCCGGCACGGCCGACAGCGGCCTGCACGTTGGTCAGCAGAACCGGTTTGTTGAGCGTGAAGGTGGCGATATCCGCGTCATCGGCCGTGCATACGACACCGACCACGGCGGTCTCGATGGTGCGAATGGGGCGGGTGCCTTCGTTGATTTCAACGACGCGTACGCCGTGGTGATAGTCGGTTGGCATGCAAGCTCCAGCAGGTGGATGGGTGTACCTGCAGGATGCTGTGCACGCGCGCGAAAGTCGCGCGGGAACTGTTGTGCAGCAGGCGGCTACAACAACCGCCCGCGCGTTGCCTACTCAGCCAGGATCGCTGGCGCCTCGGGCCAGTCAACGACCTCCGGAAACCCCGCTTGTTGGGGGATGTCTCGCAGCGCTTTGCGATAGCGACGTGCCGCGACGATGCCCTCGGCATCCTCGCCGTCTTCGGCTTTCAGCACTAGGCGGTCGGCTTCGGCCAGCAGGGCATCCCGCTTGGCACGCATCTCCGAGCCAAGTACGTGCCGCTTTGCCGCCTCCCCGTAGGTGGCCCAAAGGTGCGCGATTTCGTCCTCGTTGGGCTTGGGCGGGTCAGTCGGTAGCCATTCGGGAATCCAGGCCGGACCGATCTGCTCCAGGGTTGTGCTGTCCACCGGGTGCGACACCCAGTAGTCCTTCCAGCGCGTGAGCTGGGGGTACGCCTGCGCGAGCACGTACGCCAGGTGTTCCACGGTCATCATGTCCATGTCTCCTTATTGATTGCGCAGCCAGTCGCCGTAGACGGTGATGGCGTTTGCCGTACCATTGCCCGGACCGGTGAGCCCCACGACGACCCAAGGGTGCGGCAGCACTGGGTTGCCAGACACCACGCCGAACGACTGGGTGGCGCCGGCGCGCTGGCATTGCGCGCCCGCGCCGGCCTTGCTGTTGTTGACGTTGGTGATGCTGTTGTTCAGGTTGGTCAGATACGTGGACAGCCATTGCCCTGCCCACGGCATGTACACATTGCCGTCGGCGCCAAGGACGCCGCCGCCGCCCGTGGTGACAGCGCCCTGGAGTCCCAAGTTGCCGTCGCCGTTGAACGTGAACGCATTGGTTCGGCCACCCACATGCATCGTCACGACGGGCGTGGCCCGGTCATTGCCACCCGCATGGGCCTCAATTGCCGCCAGGTGCCGCACGCCCCACTGTGTCCAGCGCAGACCCATGTAGGCGGCCCCGCTGTTTGGACAATCGATTTGCAAGGCGGGCGTGCGGCTGCCGTTCCAGTCGACCCACGCACCGCCGATGCTGTCACTACCCACCGGTGACACCGTGAGCGCGGTGCGCCCGTAGCCCACAGAAAAATTGAGCCCCTTATGCGCGTTCAGCGGGCCGCCCTCAGCGGTGAGCGGCGCCTTCAGATTGCTTGAGTCCCATGGAACTGCCGTAGCAAAAGTCGGGCGCGCGGAAAACGCCGCTTGGCCCGTCGTCCAATTGATGCTCAACGGCTGTGCTTTGACGGTTCCATTGGTGTTGTAGGTATTGATCTGCAGATCACCCGACGCACCGACACTGAACAGGCGCCAAGCCACGGTATCGCCACCAAATTCCAGGAAGCCTTTGCCGTCGTTGTTGTACGGTGGCAGGTTGAGGTTGGCCTGGGTCTTGATGCCGCCACTGGTGACGGTACCGGGCGTGGTGACGTTGCCGTTGCCCTCGATGGCGCACACACGCACGAACGTGGAGAACCCGCCATCCGCCGCTGTGTTGCGATCGATGACGAGCTGCCCGCCGGCTGACACCATGCGAAAGCGCCCCTGCGTGATGGCCTGCTGCGTGTCGGTGAGCTGGAGTTCAACCGACTGTCCCTTCAAGTTGATAGGGCCGGTCATGTCGCCACCACTCGACGGCAGCGCCGCTTCGGCCGTCTTGAGCGCGCGGCCGGCCATGTCCTTCGCCTCCTTGACTGCCGCCGGCGTGGCGTAGCGCTCGTCGGCCTGGCCGAGTGGGATGGCTTGCTCTGTCGTTGTGGCTACGGCGACGGCGAAGGCCTGCTTGTTGGACCCCGCCAGCTCCGCCTTCTTCGTGAGCTGCGCGGCGAGCTTCTTTGGGGTCACTGCCTTGGTGTCATCTTTGCCCGTCCCGGCTTCCGCATCGGTGGCGAGCTGCACGAGGCCTGTACGGGCCTCCGTGCTGGTGCGGGCCGTCAACGCTGCGGGCGTGACCACGCGCAGCTTGTCGGTGCCGTCCTGCGTTTCCTCGTTGGTGGCCAGCTCCACCACGCCCTGGCGTTCTGTGGTTGCCGGTGGGTTCGTGAAGTTGGTTTCGCCGAAGCTCAGTGCCGTCACGTCCAGCGACTTGAAGACCACGTCGACGGCCAACAGCAGGATGGCCACCGGCGACTTTTCCATGATGGGTTCAGCCTGGCAGTACGTGCCGAGTAGCACGCCGTTGTCGAGATACAGCCCGAAGCCGTACAGCTTGAACTGTTCCGCGCCATCGTCGCGGATCGTGACGTGGATGGTGTCCGAAGCGATGTTCTCGCCGGCGATGGTGGACACCCGCTTGAGCTCGCTCGGCAGTACTTGGAGGGCTGGAGTGAAGTCAAACGGCGCGGTTGCAAAGCCGACCTGTACGACCTTGCGCGCGGTGGTGCCGGTGTGGTCGCCGGCGATGAGGGCCGCGCGGCCGGCGTCGGTGATGTTGAGGGTGGTTCCTGCCATGTCAGGCGTCCGTGAGTGAGAGGCGAACAAAGAGGGCGGGGCGGATCGCTGCGGCAACGCCGAGGCCGCCCCGCCGGTTGAAGCCTTGGGTAAAGGTGTAGTGGGCGCGCACGGGCTTCGTGCGGTCGATCTCGGCCACGATGTCGGCCACAAAGTCCGCCGTCGACGGGATGTCGTCGCGCTCGCTGACCGTCATCACCAGCTCGAAGGTGTGCGGCGGCCCCTTGGGCTCCATTTGCCACCACTCGCGCAGCGCGATGTTGGCGCCGAACGAAGCCACGACTTCGCGCACCGCAGCGGCAGTGCCCTTCTTGCGGGCGATCGAGATGGCAGAACGCACGCGGGCGCGCTTGACCTGGTCGGGCCAGTAGTCCTTCCAGGCGTCGATCCCCAGATGCCACGCCAGCCACGGCAGCAAGTGCGCGGGGATCGTGTCCGGATCTACCAGGGAGCGCAGCGGCACCGGCAGATCGCTGATGGCGCCGGCCACGGCCGCGGCGTTGCGCTCGAGCTCGGAGGCATTGGGCGGCAACAGGCTACGCACGCTGGGCTCCGGATTTGACGTTGACGCCGATGCAATACGGGGCTTGGGTCAGGTCGGCGCGGATGTCGTCGGCCGGGGACTGCAGGTCGACCCGCTCGACGCCTGCCACGTGCAGCGCGGCATCCAGGCCCGACCGGGCAACCACTCGGCCCAGGCGGTGACATGCCGCCACGTAGATCGCCAGGCGCCGGAGCGCTTCGGTCACCACAACGCTGGAATCGGGGCCAGGGAAGAGGTGAAGAATCGCCACCACGTCGTAGGGCAGGATCGCAGCCGACTGCACCGTCACGTAGTCCGTCAGGGGGCGGCGATCGTCCGAGCGCAGGGCGCCTTCGACCTTTGCCAGGAGGTCGGGCGGGGCTGTACCGTCACCCTCGCGCGCGAGTACCGTGACACAGACCTCGCCAGGCGCGGGGCTGGTGGCGGAGGCGTCCAGCACGCGGCCGTCCGCATCGCGCGCGTGCGATCGGTAGGCGCCTTCCGGCCCTGCAACGGAAAACGACTGCGGCGCGAGCTGCACGCGCTGGCGCAGGTCGGTGTCGCTCTCCATCACCGGGGGCGTGCCGGCGATCGGGTCCGCCGGCTTGATGACCAGGCGGAACACGCCGAACAGCGCAGCGATGTGCTCCAGGTCCGCACCTTGCGCATAGGCCAGCATCACCGCCCGCGCGGCTTCGTTGATGCGCTGGCGCAGCAGCAGCTCGCGGTAGGACGATTCCTCCAGGAACTTGGTCAGCGGCTCGGATTCGAGCGCCAGCACGGCCGCCACGTCGGCCTGCTTGTCAACGGGGTAGCGGGCAATCAGCGCGGCCTTCCGCTGGGCCAGGATGGTCTCGTAGTCCAACGCCTCCACCACGTTGGGCGGCGGCAGTTGCGAGAGGTCGATCAGGGTGCCCATGGTCAGACTCCCAGAGGAATGCTGAGCTCGCCCAACGACTCGCGGCGCGGCCCGTCGATGCGATCGGCTTCCACATCGAGCACTGGCTTTCCGCCGGCGTCGATCCAGAAGCGCACGGAACTCACGCGCACACGCGGCTCCCACCGCACGATGGCAGTCACGGCCGCCGACATGGTGCGAAGGCGGGTGGCCGGGTTCAGCGGCTGGTCGATGAGGTCAGGCACCTGGGAGCCATAGTCGCGGCGCATGACGCGCGAGCCGATGGGCGTGGTGAGGATGTCGCGCATGGATTGCGCGATGTGCGCGGCGCTTTCCAGCGCGCGGCCGGTGGCGGCGTTCATGCCCGTCATCGCGTGCCCTCCGTCCACGCGTCGCCAGGCTTGATACCGCCGTGGTCGTGGTCGTCCACCACGACGCCGTTCGATGACAGCTTGCCGCCCTCGTGCTTCACGTCGCCACGGATGACATTGCCGTTCTCGCCGGCCTGGCCAGCAATGCCATTCATGAACGACAGCAAGCCCTTGACCGTCACGGAGCCATCGAAGGTGGTGTCCGGGCACTTCACCAGCACGCTGGTGGCGGCCTCCAGGAATACGGTCTTGACGCCCTGGACGGTGAGCATGCCGGCGCTGTGGTCGTACTTCACCTGCGCGCCGTCCGGGTAGAGCGTGAGGGTTTCATTCGGCGCATGGCTGGGCACGTCATTGGCGGCCGATGGGATAGCGCAGAGGACGATGCCGTTGGCTGGGTCGCCGCTCGGGCACAGCAACACGACCTGCTCACCCTTGGTGGGCGGGTTCCAGGTGCGCGTGCCGCCGGCGCGATGCTCGCACCAGGGCAACCAGGTGGTGGTGATACCGCCGGCGGAGACGCGCACGGCCGGCGGCGCGCTGTGGCGCACGTCGGCCACGATGCCGATGCGGATTAGGTTTTCGAGGAGGCGGGCGAGTTCTGCGAGGTCCATGCCTGCAGAGTGCCGTGCGCGCGCGTGGGGGTCACGTTCCTGGTGTTGTCGGAGGCACGGTTACAACGTCGGCCGCATACGACTTACCTAGGGTTCTGTTCGCATTGTTCTGTGGGGTGGAAGTTGTGCGATCCGTTTCTATAATAATTTTCGCTCCCGGACGGAAGAGGAGGCTTCGCTCGTGCGTAGCAGGATGAGTATTTTGGCGATCGAAACACTTCGCGCAGTGGTACGAGGCGAATACGGAGGAGGCTCTGTGCTCGTTGGTGAGAAGGCAGAGCGAGTGCGTTGTGCTTACTATCGATTCTGGGTGGATTGTGGTCGGCCGCGCACCCGGCTGCATGACCGGATAGCGCGCTCGCTTTACACACGTCCTGCAATTCATACAAACATGATTTGTCCGGCCCTAGCGACGCTCCTTGGAGAACGTCGACGAGGCGCTCGAAGGCACCATTGGTCTCGCGCTCTACCGCAGTGATTTGCGCCGCATCTTCAGTGTTTTTCGTAGGAGCGATCCACCACTGATTTCGCCATCGCCAGCGTGCAATCCAGCGCCTCTTGGGGCGAGCAGTTTCTTACCTCGATCCACGAGGCGAGCACGGAGGGGACGCTGCCAATCGACGAGATCGTGGTACTCACGGTAAAAGAGTTGTCGTCGCCGTTGAGGTGAAGAGATACACCGTAACCGCGATAGTTTTCGTGTATCCATTTCAGCATTTTGTCACCACGTGGACGGCGAGACAGGAAGGACCTGTCGCTTGTACCGCTGCCACGGATGACGCAAGAATTGCGCCTTGCCCTGCTCTCGGTTACCGGTCACCAGATCAAAGCAGAGACAACATGGCTTTGGTGACCATCTCTACATCTCCATCATCCAATCCCAACAGTTGACGCGCAGGATACCTCGCCATCAGACCGCTCTTGTTGACGCGGTCGCGCAACCCGAAGTGGTGCACTGCGGCTATACGCAGAGCGGTGTTCGCGAAAGTGACAACGGCGGTGTTGGGATCCGCCTCGATGCGCATGTAACGCGCCATCCGCAGACGCGTGAACATCTTGCGGCGGATACCGCCCCGTTTGTGGCGCAGTTGCGGTTTGCGCGGTTCATACGGCGTGCCGTCCGGGTTGCGCTGCGCGGCAATGCGCGCTGACTGCCGGCGGCGCAGCTCCACGGCAACAGCGCGAGCCAGCGCCCGGCGCTGCGGCGCTTCCAGCTTGGCGAGCAAGCCGGCCAGGTAGGCGTCGAGCTCGTGGAAGCCGCTCACGCAGGCCTCCAGGTCGCCGGGTCGTCTTCTTCGTTGATGGGCTCCGGGTGGTGCTCCACCTGGTAGCCGTGGCCGGCCATTTTCACCGTCACCCGCTCCGTGAGCTGCAGCTTGATGGAGATATCGACCGTCTCGTGGCTGAGGATCTCCGCCTCGAACTTGAAAGCATCCAGGCGCTTGTCTGGGTCGGTGAAGGCGTCGGGCTGGTTGGTGCGCATCCAGGCCAAGGTGGGCACAACGATCGTGTCAGAGCTGTGCGGGTAGTCAGTCACGATCAGCGTGAGCGTGTACTGGTACTCGAAGCCCAGCGAGCGCGCGCCGGTGCCGACCACACGCCCCTCATCTACAAACACGTGCAGCGCTTCAGGGTGTGCCGCCAGGTGGGGCACGGCCACCGTCAAGG
Organism: uncultured Ralstonia sp.; assembly: GCA_966433195.1. Classification (GTDB taxonomy): domain Bacteria; phylum Pseudomonadota; class Gammaproteobacteria; order Burkholderiales; family Burkholderiaceae; genus Ralstonia. The sequence goes on along the minus strand of CBJMVH010000043.1, from coordinate 12,252 downwards.
CTTCGCGCAGGCTGGTGGCCTTCATCATGACCCAGCACCCTCGCCAATGATCGTCACGCCCTGGTCGCGCAGCGCCTGCTGCAGCGTGCTTAACTGCTCGCTGTTGGCGTGGCTGTCGGTGTAGTTGCTGGCGATTGTGCTGGCGACGGCAGAGAGCGCAATGCCCGAGGCGGCCGCATCAGCATCTCCGGTATCTGGATCTGGCACGGTGCCGGCGGCTGCGGCGTCGTGCAGGCGCACAAAGCCGCGAGGAACGACGCAGGCAGCGTCAGCTTGGACAGAGACATAGCGGGGCACCTCCTTGATGATCGTGTCGCCCTTGAGGCGGATAACGCGCTCACGGTCTACGTACTGCGTGAGGGTGACGGTGGCGCTCTTGGTGTTGTTGAGCTGCGTGCGCAACTGGCCGGCGGTGGTCTCGGCTTTGTCTGCGCGGTCGACGGCGGCGTTGTAGCTGTCGGTGGCCCACCAGGCGAGGCCTGCGGTCGTTGACAGCAACAGGACGATGGCGACGGCCCGGTTCATGCCGCCACCTGTTCTTCCGCCTGGTAGCGCTCGAATGCCCGCTCCATCTTCACGTCGTGCAGGTTGGTTTTGTAGGCCGGGCCGTTGTAGCCGGCTGAAAACGCCGCCCACTTTCTACCGGCGAGCGCCTTCTGCAGCGCAGGATCCGCAGCGATGAAACGTACGAACGCCTCGAGCTGCGCGGCCTCGCTTGTCCGCATGGCCGTGACGAACTCCTGCACATCGCGATATTCCAGGCGCCGCGCGTGGTAGCCCATGATCTGAAACAGGCCCCAGCTCGCGGAGGAGAGGGCGCAGGTTTCATCGATCTGGATCGCTTGTGCCAGGCGCATGTACTCGCCGGCTTTGCCAACGTAGCCGCCGCGCAGCTTGTTCACCACGTTCGGAAACTGCAGCGCCAGTGCGTCGGCATCCTTGCCGGCTTTCTTGAGCTGGTCGTACATCACGTGACGCTCAAACAAGATCACCGGCCGGCCATCCGCCAGGAAGCCGCTGCCCAGGCTTTCCACTTCATTGACGGCGCGCACAGCGGCCAGCGGCACGTTGAGGGTGTCCGCCGCTGCCTGCAGGTCTGCCGCCGTCAGGTGTCGCGGGCTGCGCAAGCCGGCCTGCAGCGCGGCCAGCGTCTTGGGGCCGGCGATGCCATCAACCACCAGGCCGTAGCGCTTTTGGACGGCGCGCACGGCAGCAGCGGTGTCGGGGCAGTAGACGCACGAATCAGGGGCGTTGAAGCCGGCGGCGATCAGCAGGCGTTGCAGCTCGTGCACCTCTGCCCCGATCATGCCTTCACGCAGGATGTTCACGTAGACCTCCGAAGAAAACGAACAAACCAGGACTGGTCAGCCCCATCCATGCGGAAGAGCTCGACCACGTTGCCGCGCACGGCGAAGACGGCGATACACAGCATGGCGGTGATGCCGTTCTGTGCGGCCAAGGCCCAGTCGTAGCGACCGAACAGCACGCCGATCGTGACGGCGCCGGTCAGTACCACCAGGCCGTAAGCCAGGCGCGCAGCCCACGGACGATGCGCAGCACCGTCGCGCTTGAATAGAAGGAGGCGCAGGGCGATGAGCGCGCACAACAGTGCTTGCACGATGAACAGGGCTTTCATGGTTGGTTGCCTCCTTTGTCGTTGCTGCCAGGCATGCCCTTGAAGATCGCGCCCAGGCGGTCGCCGTTGTCGGCCAGGCGGATGAGCGCCAAGAGCAGCTTCACCACGACAGCAGAGGCCACCAGCGCGCCCACAGCCTGGCTCACCTCGGTGTTGGTGGGCAGGGCCTTGGCGATGAGCGCGGCGGCCAGCGGTGCAGAGAGCAGGCCGGCCACGATGGAGGCAACCAGGAAGCCTAGCTTCCTGACGGTTCCGAGCTCGCCACTGTTCAGCACGAACACGGCCGCGCCGGCGAAGGCGCCAAGCACGGCGCCGGGGTCCACGCCGGGCAGGAAGATGGACAGCGCGCCAACACTCGTGACAGCGAGCGTGGCGGTGGTGCTGGTGGAAATGGGTTCAGCCATATGGGTTCCTTGGGTCAGTCCCAGAGCTGGACCATCGCGACGGCCGGCTGCGGGGAAATGTCGGGCATGTCGAGCTCGGTGCCATGGGGCAGGATTGGCCCCAGATCGGCAATGCCTGGGTTGGCCAACAGAACGGCCTCGGTGACGCCTGCCGTGCGGCCGTAGACCCGCAGGCAGATGGCGTCCACGGTGTCGCCCTGGATGGCCCGTACGCGCATCAGATGAGCTCCACGGTTGTGCGAGCGACGCCCATCAGGTCACTGATGGCCCAGCGTGCGTCACGGCGCAGGTCGTCAACGCCCAGGTTTTCCGCGTCGGCCTTGCGGTCGCCGGCGGCGGTGGCGTCGATGGTCCGGTACCGCTCGATCAGCCAGGCGGCCGCCATGCAGTGCACGGCGCGGTGGTAGCGGTGCAGGTGGGCGCTCTTGCCGTCGATCTTCGGCGCCGGCACATCGGCCAGGGTCAACCGGCCGAAGGCCACCTGCGCCGTCTTCCAGGCCTCCAGCTCGGCATTGACCGAGATGACGGCCTCCACCAGCGAAGCCCGCAGGCGTTGCGGCGTGACGGTGCCGTCCAGACGCATGGCTGCGTACGCCTGGTCGACGTCGATATCGGGGAAGAAGCCGTCATTGACGACAGGGGCGCCGCCTGGCTGTGCCGGCGCGGGTACGGGTGCGGCTGCAATGAAAGAAGACATGGGTTCAGTAGGCTGGGAGGCGGTGGACGGGGCGAGGCTTCGCGGCACGCCGGAAGGCTGCCCCGTGCCGCCTGATGCGCGGGGTCACGCTCGGGGTCAGCGCTTCCCGTCGCCCTCCTGGGCGCCGGGCGGTGCTGCGTTCTTGATCTCGCGCTCGATGCGCTCGATGTCCTTTTTCACGCCGGCTTTGTCGTGCAGCTCCAGGGCGCGGCGCAGGTGCGTAAGCGCCTGGGTCTGCAGCTCGCGAAAGGTGCCGGCGTCCATGCCGGCGCCGGCCTGGCTGATCGCGTAGCCGAGGGCCTTGTGAAGCTTGGCGCGCACTTCGTCCGGCATGTCTTCATCGCTGACCAGGGCTTCCAGCTCCACCAGGGCGCTGGCGTGCTCCGGTCGCATTGCCTCGGGTGCCTTGAGCACCATGTTGGCGAACTCTTCCGCGATGAGGCACGCCGTCGTCCGTTGGTACTGGTCGGGCATGGAGAGCTTGTGACGGATCGCATAGGCGGCCATCGGCAGGGCGGCGGCGAAGTCGCCAGCGTCGATGTGCCAAACCATGACCGTCATGAAGACTTCGTCCTGCGCGCCGCTGTCAGCCTCCAACACGCCGGCCACCCAGGCGGCGTACTCGGGCAGCATCTTGCGTTTGGCCTCCGCCTTGCGCTCGACCGACTGCACCTGCTTGAGCGCGCGCTTGTGCTCGCCGAGCTGCGCGAGCATGAGCTCGTAGCCCGTTGCGTGTCGCAGCGGGTTCGCGTCCTGCTGGGCCTGCGCCGCGAGGGCGGCGGAGGCCCGCAAGAAATGATTGCGGGCCGGGCTGCTCATTACGCGGCCACCGTGATGTTTTCTGCCACAGCGGCACAGCCCAGCTCTTCCACCACGTAGTCGTCGTTGCTCGACTCGTAGTTCTCGATGCGATCGCGTTTGGCGTTGTCCACGATCGTGCGACGGCGGCTGCCTTCCTGGAAGTAGATCGAGAGGTTGTCCAGGCGCGTTACCAGCAGGCCATTGGCCGGGAAGTAGGGCACACGCACCGCAGGCAGATTGCCGATGCGCTTCTGGCTGACGATCATGTCGACGGCCAGCGCGTCAGTGGGGCGGTTGGGCTGGTTGACGATCGGGAAGTACTTGTCGGCCAGCAGTTGGCGACCGCACACCACGACCAGCTCCGGATCCTCGGCGTACCACGGGTCGATCATGTGGTTCACCAGGTCAAAGACGAGAGCGTCGAGATTGCCGTAGTCGCCGCCTGCGCCGCCGACGATGATCTTCCCGGCGGTCTTGCCTTCCTTCATGACGCGCTGCGGGGCTTCCTCGCGCATCGTCTGCAGCCAGCCCTTGTTGACGTCCTGCAGCATCGGGTTGGCGGCACGGTCGGAAGTCGCTGCGCGCTTCACACCGTGGAAGCCGATCATCATGCGGTCCAGTGCCTGGCGTCGAATGATGGCGTCGCGGATCCGCGTCTGGAAGTCGGGGAACTTGGCCCAGGCGTCCAGCTTGGAGTATGTGATGTGCGTGTCCGAGTTGGTCTGCTCGCAGCGATAACGGCGCCCGTCCAGCGTCGTGATGTCCGAGGTTTGGCGGTCCTGCTTTGTTGTGTCGGTGGTGCTCGCCACCGGTCCCGAGATGCCCAGGCCGATTTTCTCGCCTTCTTGCTCGGTCACGCCGTGGATGTTGATCTTCTGCAGGAACTCGCTCGATTCCTGGATCTTGTCTTCCAGGCGCTGTTGTACGGTCGGCTCGACCGAGAACTTCACGTCCACGCGGTCGACGCCGTTGAGTTTGGCGACCTCGGCCGTATAGGCGTCAAAGAGGCGGCGGGTGTTGTTACGCATGTGATGACTCCGGTGGGTGGTCTTGGGGTGATGCTGGGTCCGGTGGCCGGGTCAGCAGTCGGTCTTGATGGCTGCCGCGCTGTCGCCGCCGGTGGCCGGCGGGCGCGAGGTGAAGGCCTGCGTGCTCTCCAGGCCGCCCTTCAAGGTGTTGAAGGCCTGGTCGCGCTGCTCGCCCTGCGTCTTGAGCGCGGCAAGCTGGTCGTTGATGCTCTTGAAGCTCGAAACAACCTGTTCGCCCATGGTCTGCACCTGGGTGGCGACGGCCTGAATCGCTTCCTGTGCGTCAGCGAAGCGCGCGTCGGTGTTGTGGTCTGTGCGGCGTTGCTTGGAGAAGAGGGCCTTGATGCTCTCGGCAAAGCGCGCAGGCACAGGCGCGGGCTCGGCGGCAACCGACTGCGAGAGATCGACTTCGATCGGCACCACTTCCGTGAAGAGGTTGGCCGGATCCAGCTTGCGCGCGGCCAGCGGATTGACCGGCGCCTGCGCGTTGAACTTCAGCACGTCGCAGCCTAGGCTCGCGGGGTTGTCCGTGACAGCCAGGCCGACCAGGTAGGCCTCGCCGGTGTCGGCAAAACTCGGCTGCACTTCCATCGACGAGAAGATTTTCTGCCGCGCCTTCGTCATGGCCACCAGCTCGTCGGTGGGGTCGATCTGCGCAAAGAGTCCCAGCTTGCCGTCCACCTCATCGGTCTTGAGCGCGACCACATCGCCGTAGGCCTTGAACGGGCCGGCAGGGTCATAGCCACGGATGTGTTCCAGGTTGACGCGCGCGGTGTAGACCTTCGGGTCGTAGCTCTTTGCCATCTGGACCAGAGTTTCGCGGTCGATCACGCGGCCGTCGCTTGTCGCGCCTTCGGTTGCAATGCGGAAAAACTTGGTGGGCATGGTGTCCTCTGTGGTCGTGTCCCGGTGCTTCGGTGGTGATGCCATCTTCCTGCGTTGGGGGTCGCGCGGACAACGCGTTGATGTTGTGGAAACCCGCGCCACAACAGGCACCGCGTGGCACGCGCGCGCGCGGCCGGTAGCGTTGCGGCATGACTACGCTGCCGCCCATTGCCTCCCTCACGATCGACCCGGAAAAGGACCCGCGACGCATCGCACGCACCTTGTACTGGCAGGGCTACCGTGTGGCGCGCATCGCCGAAATGCTCGGCGTCAAAGCGGTGACGATCCACAGTTGGAAGCGGCGCGACGGGTGGGCGGATACGACGCCCGATGAGCGCGTTGCGCTCACGATCGAAGAGCGCTTGATGCGCTTGGTGGCGAAGGAGCAGAAGGAAGGGCGCGACTTCAAAGAGATCGACTTGCTGAATCGCCAGCTCAACAGCGTGGCGCGGCGTGAGCGCTACCGCGACGGCGGCAACGAGACCGACCTCAACCCGAAGGTGGCGAATCGCAATGCGGGGCCGCGCAAGAAGGCCGAGCGCAACGCCGTGAGCCCGGAAGAGCAGAAGCAGCTTGTCGAGTCCTTCCGCGACTCATTGTTCGGGTATCAGGAGGTGTGGCACCGCGCCGGCCAGGCAGAGCGGATCCGCAACATCCTGAAGTCGCGGCAGATCGGCGCGACCTGGTACTTCGCACGTGAGGCGTTCATTGATGCGCTGACCACGGGCCGCAACCAGATCTTCCTTTCGGCCAGCAAGGCGCAGGCGCACGTCTTCAAGCAATACATGGTGCAGTTCGCCAAGGACGCCGCCGGCGTGGAGCTGAGGGGCGATCCGATGGTGCTGCCCAATGGCGCCACGCTGTACTTCCTTGGCACGAACGCGCGCACCGCGCAGAGCTATCACGGCAACCTCTATTTCGACGAGTACTTCTGGGTGCCGCGCTTCCAGGAGCTGCGTAAGGTCGCCTCGGGTATGGCGATCCACAAGCACTGGCGGCAGACGTATTTCTCGACGCCTTCCAGCCTAGCGCACGAGGCCTATCCGTTCTGGTCAGGCACGCTGTTCAATCGGGGCAAGCCGAAGGACAAGCAACTCAAGATCGACGTGAGCCACGCCGCGCTGCGCGATGGCATGCGCTGCGCTGACGGCCAGTGGCGGCAGATCGTGACGGTGGAGGACGCGTTACGCGGCGGCTGCAACCTGTTCGACCTCGACCAACTGCTGCGTGAGTACAGCGACCTGGACTACGCCAACTTGCTCATGTGCGAGTTTGTGGACGACACCGCGTCGGTGTTCCCGCTCTCGATGCTCATGCGCGGCATGGTCGACAGCTGGGAGGTGTGGTTGGACTTCCGGCCATTCGCGCCAAGGCCATTCGGCATGCGCGACGTGTGGGTCGGCTATGACCCGAACGGCGGGGGCGGGGACAGCGCTGCGCTGGTGGTGGTCGCACCGCCTGCAGTTGCGGGCGGCAAGTTCCGTGTCCTGGAGCGTCACCAGTTCCGGGGCATCGACTACGAAGAGCAGGCCACCGCCATCCTGCGCGTGTGCGAGCGCTACAACGTCGCTTTCATCGGCATTGACCGCACCGGCATCGGCGATGCGGTGTACCAGCTCGTCACGAAGTCGCGTCCGGACGCGCGCGGCTACACCTACTCGGTGGAAGTGAAGACGCGCCTGGTGCTGAAGGCCTTCGACGTCATCAGCAAAGGCCGCCTGGAATTCGACGCCGGCTGGACCGACTTTGCCGCGTCCTTCATGTCCATCAAGAAAACCGTCACCGCTTCCGGTGGCCGCGTCACGTACCAGGCCGGCCGATCGGAAGAGACCAGCCACGCCGACATGGCGTGGGCCTGCATGCATGCGCTTTCGCACGAACCGCTCGAAGGTGCCACCTCAACCAATTCAAGCATTCTGGAGTTCTCATGAGCCGAAACAAGAATCGCCGCGGCGCCGGCGCGAACACTGCGCATGTGCGTAGCAACAAGGCGCGGGTGCCGGAAGCGCGACATGCCGACCGTGCAACACAGGCAGAGGCGTTCTCGTTTGGCGATCCGATCGAGGTGCTGGACCGCCGGGAATTGCTGGACTACGTGGAATGCATGCGGATGGGCAAGTGGTTCGAGCCACCCATGCCGCTCGATGGCTTGGCGCGCTCGTTCCGGGCGGCCGCGCACCACAGCTCTGCCATCTACGTGAAGCGCAACATCCTGGTGAGCACGTTCGTTCCGCACCGGTTGCTGTCGCGCCAGGCATTTGAGCGGTTCGTGCTCGACTGGCAGGTGTTCGGCAATGCGTACCTGGAGAACCGCGTCAGTAGGGCCGGCACCAGCACAGGGCTGCAGCCGGCGTTGGCAAAGTACATGCGGCGAGGCCTGGATCTCTCGACCTACTACTTCGTGCAGAGCTGGCAGCAGCCGCACGAGTTCGCCCCCGGCACGATCTTTCACCTGCAGGAGCCTGATATCAACCAGGAGGTGTACGGCTTGCCGGAATACCTCTCAGCGCTCAACGCCACGTGGCTGAACGAATCGGCCACGTTGTTCCGCCGGCGCTACTACAAGAACGGATCGCACGCAGGCTTCATCCTGTACATGACCGACGCATCCCAAAGACAGGAGGATGTGGACAAGCTGCGCGAGGCGATGAAGAGCGCGAAGGGGCCGGGCAATTTCCGCAACCTGTTCATGTACGCGCCCAACGGCAAGAAGGATGGGATTCAGCTTTTGCCGGTGTCGGAGGTGGCGGCGAAAGATGAGTTCTGGAACGTCAAGAACGTGACGCGGGACGACCAGCTTGCCGCGCACCGCGTGCCGCCGCAGCTCATGGGGATCATTCCGTCGAACACCGGTGGTTTTGGTGACGTGGAAAAGGCCGCAATGGTTTTCGCTCGAAATGAGGTCAAACCGCTGCAGGATCGACTTCTGGCGATCAATGAATGGGTAGGGGAGGAGGTCGTGCGATTTGCGCCGTACTCACTTGCGGCCGCATCCTAGTTCCGATGGCGCGCTACCGTGCTTCTGCCACTTCCTCTGCGGCATGTTTGCCCAGCATGATGGCAGCGCTTAACGCCATTCCTTCGGAAATAAAACCCTCGGACGCGCACGCAGATTGCCACTCAGATGATGGGCCGTCCTTGGGCACGTATCGATATTCGCTGGTCCAGCTGCAATCGGCCCGCCGTGCAGTCCGGACCACAATGTGACCATTCTTTGCTGCGACTATCAGTTCCATGAGAATCCCCGTTAAATGACTCCCGCCCGATGGCTTTTTGCGCGGTCTTTTTGCCGCGCTTTCCAAAAAAAATAGTGGCCGCACATTCAAATGTCCAGCACGCTGGAATGTACATTGCTAGCGAGCCGCACCGGTGTTTGCTCTTGGGCACGTAGCGGTGCTGGGCGCCCGTCGACCGCTCGACACATACCGCCGCGTCTAGAGATCGGCGTAGCGCGGCAGAAGGTTCTGGCCGACCCTGTTGGACCAACGCTGGCACGACCTGTTGCGCCGTGTGTCAAATGTGCTCATGGACAAGCCGGCAACGGTGTCCTAGCAGTGACGCGAGTTCATCGACTAAGCGGTCACTGATTGGCCAGTTCCAGAAGCCAAATCCCAGGTAGCCAAAGCCCCACTCACATTCCAGAAAGCGCCAGTCCACGATGCTGTGCCGTTGCTCACACGTTGGGCATTGGAGGTTGTGCTCGCCTTCCTCTGCGAACCACGCGCCAACAGCGTCGCTCCACGGCACGCTCTCAGGGTCATGTTGGTGGCCGCAGGCTGGGCACTGGAGCTCTTGGATGCCGTTGTCACCCGTGTGGAACACCGTGCGCTCTCTTACGACCTCAAGGCCGCATAGAGCCGGCAACCATTCGACAGGACTGTTGTCCCATTCCGCCGCACGAGGACCGCGCGCCAACAGCGGGCGGCCGCTGTACGCGGGGGCCGCGCTGACCCGCGCCGCGATGATGCCGCGCTCAATGAGCCATTCCTGAACCTTGTTGGAGAGATGCTCCAGTTCGCTGGGCGAAGCATCCAGGTCCACAATCCAATCAACACTGTCACTCATGCGCGCCTCTGAATTTTGCTCCATACGGGAAGAAAGCACGGTGGACCGCGTTACCGCTGCTGGCTGGCATCCGAAGGAAGGGGAATGGTGTGCAAATAGGGGAGTTTCCGAACCACCCAGGAATCTGCGGCTTCAAACAGCCCGACGAAGGCTACAACGCCGATGAGCATGGACGCTACGACTCGCCAGCGAGCGTCTCGCCGCTTGAACAATGCAAAGGCCAGCACAGGCAACTGGAGCACCAGCGCCAGGATCGCGACGATCGCCGCGCCACCGCCGGCCACGGCGATCTTGCCCATACGTACTTCGTCGAGGGTGATGTTGGCAAAAAAGAGCACGTAGATGAGCAAGGCCAGGCCGCAGAGAATCTGCAAGCCGGCCAGGGCATCCATGCACCGAATGGCGCGTGATTTCATTTCAGTCCTTCTGCGGCGATTCTTTTGGCAAGACTGGCCCACCTTTCGGGGCTGTCTTTCACGACGTGAGCATAGTAGAAGTGCCCTTCGCCTTTGCCTCCGGCGAACTGCTTCGCCAGCCGGGGAGCGCTGGCAAGCAATTCCAATTCGCTCATGCCGGCGTAGATCGGATCGCCGTGGTCCGTCAGATCAATCACGGTGACCTTGCCAATGTTTCTGTGGCCCTTCAAGTCCTTCAGGAAGTCCCCGTCAATGGGTGACCCGACAAGGACAAGGTGGTCGATCGTATGGCCGTTTCGAGCGTAGCTCCACGCCGTCTGAGCCGCCAGCAGAGAGCCGTAGCTGTAGCCGATCAGGTTGAATTGCTTTGCCTCGCCGGTCATGCCGCTCGAGATGGTCCACTCATCGTCGTCCCGGTAGCGCACGACCAATCCTGAACGGATTGCGTCGATAAACGTCCCCGGAATGCCTGGATACTTTGCAGTCCCAGAATTCGTGAGGCCGACGAAGCAGTGCTGAATGCCCGCCGCTTTGAACGCGTTGATCTGAGGTACAAGGTATGCGCCATCCAAGCCCGCGCCGCCCCAATACAGGGTACCTCTCGGTCGGAGCACGATGACTTTGATTGGCTCACGATCCTCTGCAGGTGTGAGCTGTAGATTGGCTGAGTGGACTGGGCTCATTCGTTGTCGGAGAGGATGTGGATGACTGCCGTCTCGGCCTGATCTGCGCTAATGCGCTCGGTGTGCCCCGTGGCGCTGGTTACGCCTTCGACGGAGCCGCCCGACCACTCGAGGCGGTATCGGGTGCCGGCCAGTGGCTCTCCGGAGAGATGGTCGATAACCTGCGCGTGCTGATCGAATATGGGCTTGCCGGCTAGGGTCTGTGCTGGCGAGACAAAGTTGCCAGGTCCCTTGCCGCCAACATCGTCCGCAATAGTCCATGTCGGCCCACTTGTGCCGATGACTGTTGGTTTCTTGGGGCACTGGCACAAAACAATATCCCCATGCCGGGCGATGGCGCGGCCGTTGACCTTTTGAATGGGAAAGGCGTGGCCCGTGATTTTTCCTACGGACTTGCAGGCGCGGCAGCTTGCTGTATCGCCCCAGCGAGCGACGGCTCGACCGTCGACCGTCATGAACGGGTCGCCCGTGAGAACGGCTCCGCCGGACGTCGTGGGGTCTCCGACCAAAACACCAGAGCGCGACATTTATTAATTCCAGTTAATAATTGGCGGTAAATGTGGAAAATGCCAGGATAATTGCTGGAATTATATCAATGAAGGTATTTGAAAAATGCCGGGGCGGGTGCTGTTGCGTTTCTTTTGATTTTCATCTGATATGAATGTCCCCTGGCGGGTGGCTGCTTCACGATGCAGTGGTGTGGGTGTAGTACACCGGCAGCTTGTCACTCAAGATCGCGTCGGACGCCTCCAGATTCGTCGGGTCCGGATCCAGCCAGGCGTCGATATTCTCTGGCTTTATGGGGATGAGGCAGCGATCGTGCCCGACCTCCAGAATTTCCGGCGGCGGATCTTCGGTGATGATGGCAAACGACAGTAGGTCCTTCTCGCCCGGCTTCGTCCAGCGCGACCACAGACATGCGACCAGCAATGTCTGCGGTGGATCCGGTCGAAACTCTAGGACGATGTTCTTGCCGTCTGGTCGCGTCACGTTCTCATAGAACGCGTCGACCAGGATCAAGCCGTGCGTGTGGCCGTACTGACCTTTCCAGAAGCCGCGCAGATTGTCTCTGCGGGCGTTGTAGGTACCGGGAAACTGCGTGTCGTAGAAGGCAGGTTTGCCGGCCGGGCGGCAGTGGTAACGCATCGGCTTGACGACGCGCCGGCCGTTCTCCATCACCATCACCGGGGCATACCAGCCGGGGAAGATGCGCGAGTCGCGTGGCGTGATTTCCTTGCTGTTCAGCTCTTCCAGCTTGCCTTTGATCGACGCGATCTTGTTGGTGGCGATCCGCACGTCTTCTGAGGCCTTCTTGGTCGCCTTAACTGCAAGGGCTTGCTGGGCTCTTTCCAGGCGTTCTGTTTGCTTCGTCAGTTCCTGCAGCAGCTCGAGCTCGTCGGCCGCCATGCGGGCACGTATCACTTCGGCAATCTTGCGTTCCTCGTCGGTTTCGGGTGATTCGAGGAAGGGCGCCGTCAGGGCCTTAGGGACGCGCATCTTCGGATTGTCGAAGTACGCGACCACCATCCGGGTGAATTCGTCCAAGGACATGATTGCGCCGTACTCGTTGACGAACCGCCGATAGTCGGCCTCGATTTGAGCGGAGTAGCACATGGGCACGGGCCTCCCGGATGGGC
>CBJMVH010000042.1:0-38134 GCA_966433195.1 uncultured Ralstonia sp. | reverse complement strand
TGTTCTGGTAGTCGATGCCGGAAACTACCCGGCCGTATAGCGTGACGTTGGTTTGAGCGAGGGCGGGAGCGGTCCAGCCAGCGAGCGCGAACGTAAGCCCAAGCGCGCACGCCGACATCCCGCGAATAGCGGTGGTTCGATTCATGACGTCTCCTGAATGTTTTTGTAGGCGGGGCCGGTCCGGCGCGTGGCGTGGTTTGAGATCGCTGGAGGCAGACACCAGGCGAGCGCAAACCGTCCCCAGGCGCATTTGTAGTCGCAGTGTGAAGAACGTGGCAAACTACAAATTCTTCGCGGTACGTTAAATTTAACTTAACGAGAACGCATGGCGCGACGCCTTCCTCCCCTTAACGCATTGCGCGTCTTTGAAGTTGCGGGCCGCCACCTGAGTTTCAGCCGCGCCGCCGACGAGCTTTGCGTGACCAACGCCGCCGTCAGCCACCAGATCAAGCAGCTCGAAGATCATCTCGGCAAGAAGCTCTTCGCCCGCCGCAACAACCAACTCACGCTAACCGACGCCGGCGAGAACTACCTCCCCCGCGTGCGTGATGCCCTGCGCGCGCTCGAGCAGGCCACCGACCTGCTGATGGACACCGCTGACACGCCGTTGCGCGTGGCCGTGCCGCCCACCTTCGGGGCCAAATGGCTGGTGCCGCGCCTGTATCGCTTCTTCAACCAGCACCCGCATGTGCGCGTCGAGGTCTCTACCGCCGATGTGCAAGACCACGGCCAGTTCGACCTCTGCATCGATGATCGCCAGGTCAACGCAGCCAATCTGCGTGTCGAATGGTTTACCTCCACCGATTTCTTCCCGGTGTGCAATGCCGCCCTGCAAAGCGCCATTCGTGTGCCGCAAGACCTAGCCGCGCACACCCTGCTGCACGAGCGCGGCGGACGCCACCTCGCCCATCACCCGACGTGGCAGCAATGGCTCGACGAGGTCGGGGTACGCCAGATCGACGCCACACGCGGGCCGGCCTTTTCCGAGGCGCTGATGGCGCTGCAAGCCGCCATTGACGGCCAGGGCGTGGCACTCGGCCAGGGCATCCTCGTCGAATACGACATCGCTGCCGGCCGCCTGGTGCGGCCGCTCGCGACGGAAGCCTCGCTGCGGCTGTCGTACTACCTTATCCACCCGCGCGAAGCGGAGGAGCACGCCGGCTTCGCGCTGTTCCGGCAATGGCTCATCGATGAAGTGGCGCGCAGCGCCGGCCGCGCGCGCAATCTGCAGGCGCCGGGCGAGGTGTTTTGATTTCTTTTTGATTGTGGCGTGGCAAGCGCTCTACACTAATCGTCCCTGTCTGTACCGGCTTGTCCCGCTTGAAGAAGGAGCCCGCCATGAGCTTCCCCCGCCCCGCCAATACCCCGTGGCTCGTCCCCTACCTGACGGTGCGCGACGCGTCTGCCGCGATCGGCTTCTACCGCAACGCGTTCGGCTTTGCCGTGCAGGACGAAGTGCACGACCACGGCCGGCCAATCCACGTCGAGATGACGTACCAGGGCGAGCTCATGCTGATGTTCGCGCCCGAAGGCGTATTCGGCTCCACGGCCAAGGCCCCGGCCGGCGCGGGCTTTGAATGCCCGCAGAGCTTCCACCTGTATTGCGACAACGTCGACACCGTCTACCAGCAAGCGCTCGACCAAGGCGCCACGTCCATCATGGCGCCGCACGATGCCTTCTGGGGCGAGCGCTACGCCGCCGTCCGCGACCCCGACGGCTACCGCTGGGGCCTGGCCTGCCGCCCTGCCGCCACGGCCTGATCGCCCCACCCGATTCACCACAAGGATTGTTGTCATGGGGCTCCCCCGTTTCTACGTCGACACCCCACTTGCCCCACACACGACCATCACGCTGCCGGAGTCCGTCACGCGCCACATCCACGTGCTGCGCCTGGCCGTTGGCGATGAAGTCTGTCTGTTCGATGGTTCCGGCGACGAATTCCGCGCGCGCCTGGACGCCATCAACAAGCGCGACGCCACCGCCAACCTTGCCGATGCCAGCCAGCCTGACACCGAGGCCCGCTACGCCATCACCCTCGCCCAGGGCATTGCCGGCGGCGACAAGATGGACTGGCTGATCGAGAAATCGGTGGAACTGGGCGTACATGCCATCGCCCCGCTGCAGACAGAACGCGGCGTGGTACGCCTTTCCGGCGAGCGCGCCGCCAAGCGCGTGCAGCACTGGCAGGCGCTGGTGCAGGCCGCTTGCGAGCAATGCGGCCGTGCACGCGTGCCGGGGGTCGCGCCCGTCGCTACGCTGCGCGAATGGCTCGCGGCAGCCAAGTCGACCGACGTACCGCGCGTGTTGCTGTCACCGCGTGGCACGCAATCGCTCACGCAGTGGGCCGTGCAATCGCGCGAGCGGATTGAAGGCCGCGGCATCGTCCTGCTGATCGGCCCCGAAGGCGGCCTGTCCGCCGACGAGGAAGCGCTGGCCGAGGCCGCAGGTTTCTTACCGCTGACACTCGGGCGACGTATTCTGAGAACGGAATCGGCGGCGCTCGTTGCCGTGTCCGCGCTGCACGCCGTACTCGGCGAGTTTTGAGTTCCGTGTTCTGACGACGAAACACCGACCGTTTGATCCCCAACCGGCGGGGACTTCCCCTATCTCCCGCCATTGACCATAGGAGCTTCATCATGGGTCTACTCGACATCCTCGGCGGCGGCAATGACGCCAGCGGCGCGCAACCGTCCTTGCTGGGCAACAAGAAAGTGCTGCTCGCCGTGGGCGTGCTGGCCTATCTGGCGATGAAGCACGGCAAAACGCCAGACGCCGGCACCGCCGCGCAACCGCAGCAAGAACAGGACGGCGGCCTGTTTGGTTCGCTAGGTAGTCTGCTGGGCGCGGCAGACGGTGCAGGCGCGCTAGGCAGCCTGCTCGGCGGTGCGGGTGGCCTGGGCGGTCTGCTTGGCGGCTTGCTCGGTGGCGGCGGTAACGCCGATCAGGCTGCAGCAGGCGGTCTCGGCCCGCTGCAGCAGATCCTGGAACAAGCCGGTCTGGGCGAACAGGTCAAATCGTGGATCGGCACCGGCCAGAACCTGCCGGTGTCGGGCGAGCAGATCACGCAAGCGCTGAGCGGTACGGGCGCGCTGGAGGAAGTGTCCAAACTGGCGTCCAGCTTCGGCATCAATGAAAGCGATCTGGCTAACCAACTCGCTGAAGGCCTGCCGGAAGCGGTGAACCACCTCACGCCGCAAGGTGCGCTGCCGGCAGCCTGAGCGCAATCGCTGCCATGCCATGGAGAAGAGCCTGCAGTTGCGGGCTCTTTTCGTTTCGGCCATCCGGCATGCGGCGCCGTGTCAGCCCTGGCTGTCGTAGGCGGTGCGCCCCGCCACCCGCAGCGCCTCCACCACATGCATGGCGGCTGGCGAGAGCAACCGGTCGGTGCGCGTGATGATGCCGAAGTCGTCCATCTGGCACGGCATGGCCAGCGGCAGGATCTCCACCATGCGATACGACGCGTAGTACTGCGCGACATCCACGCCAATCACGGCCAGCATGTCGCTCTGCTGCAGGATGCGCGTGAGAAACAGCAGTGCGGAGGTTTCCACCACGCTGGTCGGCGCTGTCAGGCTGGCCCGCTGAAACATCAGGTCGAACCGGTGACGCAGCACGCTGCCAATGGGCGGCACCACCCACGTGGCCGCCTGCACGTCGTGCAGTGTCAGCGTCGGCTCGGCCAGCAGCGGATGCCCTGGCCGCGCCACCGCAACGACTGGCTCGTCGGCAAGCGGCTCGTAGCGCAGGTGCAGCTTGTCGTGCTCGGCAAACAGCCGGCCGATGACGAGGTCGAGCTTGTCCTGCGCGAGTCGCTCCAGCAGCACATTGCTGTTCTCGATTTCCAGTGACACGCGCAGGCCCGGATGCTCGCGCGTGACCTGCGCCACCACGGGCGGAAGCAGTCGCACGCCCGGCGAGGTGATGGTACCGACCGCCACGTGGCCCAGATGGCCAGCCTTGAGCCCGAGCACCTCTTCCTGCGCCTGATTCAGGCTGCCGACCACCGCCCGGGCGTGGCGGATCAACGCGTCGCCATAGCGCGTGGGCCGCATGCCGCGCGGCATGCGCTCGAACAGCGGCACGTCGAGCATCGCTTCCAGCTCGCGCAGCAGCTTGGAGGCCGCCGGCTGCGTCATATTGAGCACCGCCGCCGCGCGGTGGATGTTGCCTTCTTCGGCCAGCGCAATCAGCAGCAGCAATTGCCGTGTCTTGAGGCGCGCACGGACATACCAGGGGCTGGAGTTCGACATGGGGGTTTCCCTGAGATACCGGATTGGATATCAATGAAGACCAATATTTCATTGGAAGGATATCAGGCCGCTCCGTACACTCGGGCCGATCAAAACCACAACCACACCGGAGACCACGGACGTGCCGCGCGGCGACCTGCCACGCAGCCGGCTAGCGTGCATGCCTTGCGCTCACCGCACGTCCGTCACACGCACCCATGTCGGAAACAAAACCCAAGCTGCGCTCAGCCCAATGGTTCGGCACTGCCGACAAGAACGGCTTCATGTACCGGAGCTGGATGAAGAACCAGGGCATTCCCGATCATGAATTCGACGGGCGCCCAATCATCGGCATCTGCAACACGTGGTCGGAACTGACGCCTTGCAACGCGCACTTCCGCAAGCTGGCCGAACACGTCAAGCGCGGCATCTTTGAGGCGGGCGGGTTTCCGGTGGAGTTTCCGGTGTTCTCCAACGGCGAATCGAACCTGCGCCCAACCGCCATGCTCACGCGCAACCTCGCGGCCATGGATGTCGAAGAAGCCATTCGCGGCAACCCGATCGACGCGGTGGTGCTGCTCACCGGCTGCGACAAGACCACCCCCGCCCTGCTGATGGGCGCGGCCAGTTGCGACGTGCCGGCCATCGTGGTGACGGGCGGGCCAATGCTCAACGGCAAGCTCGATGGCAAGAACATCGGCTCGGGCACCGCCGTGTGGCAACTGCACGAATCGCTCAAGGCGGGCGAGATCGATCTGCATCATTTCCTCTCTGCCGAAGCGGGGATGTCGCGCTCGGCGGGCACATGCAACACGATGGGCACGGCCTCCACCATGGCGTGCATGGCCGAGGCGCTGGGTACCTCGCTGCCGCACAACGCAGCGATTCCGGCGGTCGATGCGCGGCGCTACGTGCTGGCGCACATGTCGGGCATCCGCATTGTCGAGATGGCGCTACAGGGGCTGACGCTCTCGAAGATCCTCACGCGCGCGGCATTTGAGAACGCCATCCGCGCCAACGCCGCCATTGGCGGCTCGACCAACGCGGTGATCCACCTCAAGGCGATTGCAGGGCGTATTGGCGTGCCGCTGGAGCTGGAAGACTGGTCGCGCATCGGCCGCGATACGCCGACCATCGTTGACCTGATGCCCTCGGGCCGCTTCCTGATGGAGGAGTTCTATTACGCCGGCGGCCTGCCCGCTGTGCTGCGCCGCCTGGGCGAGGCGAACCTGCTGCCGCATCCCGATGCGCTCACCGTCAACGGCAAGACGCTGTGGGAAAACGTGAAAGCCGCGCCCATCACCGACGACGAAGTCATTCGCCCGCTCAGCAATCCGCTGATCAACGATGGCGGCATTCGCGTGCTGCGTGGCAATCTCGCACCGCGCGGTGCGGTGCTTAAGCCGTCTGCGGCGAGCCCGGAACTGCTCAAGCATCGTGGCCGTGCCGTCGTGTTTGAGAACCTCGAGCACTACAAGGAACGCATCGTCGACGAAACCCTGGATGTGGACGCGAACTCCGTGCTGGTCATGAAGAACTGCGGGCCGAAGGGGTATCCGGGCATGGCCGAGGTGGGCAACATGGGGCTGCCGCCCAAGCTGCTGCGCCAGGGCGTGAAGGACATGGTGCGTATTTCCGACGCGCGCATGAGCGGCACCGCGTACGGCACGGTGGTGCTGCACGTGGCGCCCGAAGCCGCATCGGGCGGCCCGCTCGCCGCGGTGCAGGACGGCGATTGGATCGAACTCGACTGCGAGGCCGGCACGCTGCACCTGGACATCAGCCCGGAAGAACTCGCGGAGCGCCTGGCGGCCTACCAACCCCAGCGCTCGCACGGCGAGGCCGGCGGCTACCAGCGCCTGTACGTCAACCACGTGCTGCAAGCCGACGAAGGCTGCGACCTCGATTTCCTGGTCGGATGCCGCGGCGCCGCCGTGCCCCGCCACTCGCACTGAGCCGAGGATGAACCCGATGGACAGCTCTCAGACCGCAGGTGCCGTTCCGGCTTCAGCATGCAATGCGCAGGGCGTCGATGCAGAAGAGCAGCGCATCATCAGCATGCTCACGCGCAAGCTGATGCCGTTCCTTGCGCTGATCTACGTGGTGGCCTATATCGACCGCTCCGTGGTCGGTTTCGCCAAGCTGCACATGAATGCGGCGGTCGGCATCGGCGATGCAGCCTATGGGCTGGGCGCGGGGCTGTTCTTCGTCGGCTACTTCCTGTGCGAGGTACCGAGCAACCTGGCGCTGGAACGCTTTGGCGCGCGCCGCTGGTTCGCGCGCATCCTGTTCACCTGGGGCGCCATCACCATGGCCATGGCGCTGACCAGCGGCCCCATCAGCTTCTACGTGCTGCGCTTTCTGCTGGGCGCGGCGGAAGCCGGCCTGTATCCCGGCATTCTGTACTTCCTGACCAAGTGGTTTCCGATGCGCCATCGCGCGCGCATCATCGGCTTGCTGGTGCTGGCGCAGCCCATCGCGCTCATCGTCACGGGGCCCATCGCCGGGTGGCTGCTGTCGGCGCCAAGCGCGTTTGGCATGTCGAGCTGGCAGATGCTGTTTGTGGCCAGCGGCCTGCCGGCGGTACTGCTGTGCGTGCCGACGTTGCGCGTACTGCCGGAATCTCCGGCGCACGCTCGCTGGCTGCCCGCGGCGGACCGCGCGTGGATCGAGCGTGAGCTGGCCGCAGACCACGCCACCTATGCTGTGAAGCCGCACGGCAACCCGCTCAAGGCGCTCAAGGATGTGCGCGTGCTGATGCTGGCGCTGCTGTTTCTGCCGTTTCCGCTGAGCATCTACGGCTTGTCACTGTGGCTGCCGACCATCATCAAGCAGTTTGGCGTGAGCGATGCCACCACCGGTTTGCTGTCGGCGGTGCCCTATCTGTTTGCCGTGGTGGGCTTGTACCTGGTGCCGCGCCATTCGGACCGCACGGGCGAGCGCTATTGGCATATCGCCACCTTGTCGGCGCTGGGTGCGCTCGGCATGGCGGCGAGCGCGTGGGCGCAAACGCCTGTGCTGCAGCTGGCCGGTCTTTGCCTGTTCGCGTTTGCAGCGTATGCGATTCAAGCCGTGATATGGACGCTGCCCGGACAGTTCCTGACCGGCGCAAGCGCCGCAGTCGGTATCGCCACCATCAACTCGGTGGCCAACCTGGGCGGGTACTTCGGCCCCTACGGCATCGGCGTCATCAAGAACGCCACGGGCAGCCTGTCTGCCGGCCTGTACTTCCTGGCCGCAGCGTTGGTGTTTGCCGTGATGATGACCTTCGTGGTGCGAGCCACGCTCGCCACACGGCCCACCCGCTGAAACACAAACGCTTCTGCTGACACTCCGACTTTCCAGACTCCATGACCCGCAACCACAAGCCGCGCTACCAAGGCATCTTTCCCGTGGTGCCGACCACGTTCACTGAAACCGGCGAGCTCGACCTCGCCAGCCAGAAGCGCGCCATCGACTTCATGATCGATGCCGGCTCGGATGGTGTGTGCATCCTGGCCAATTTCTCCGAGCAGTTCTCGCTGTCCGACGACGAGCGTGAAGTGCTCACCCGCACCGCGCTCGAGCACGTTGCGGGCCGCGTGCCAGTGATCGTCACCACCTCGCACTACGGCACGCAGGTCTGCGCGCAACGCAGCCGCCGCGCGCAGGACATGGGCGCCGCCATGGTGATGGTGATGCCGCCTTACCACGGCGCCACCTTCCGCGTGCCCGAGTCGCAGATCTACGAGTTCTTCGCACGCGTGTCGGATGCCATCGATATCCCGATCATGATTCAGGACGCGCCGGCCAGCGGTACGGTGCTCTCGCCTGCCTTCCTCGCGCGCATGGCCCGCGAGATCGCGCAGGTGTCGTACTTCAAGATGGAGACGGCCGGCGCGGCCGCCAAGCTGCGTGAGCTGATCCGCCTGGGCGGCGACGCCATCGAAGGCCCGTGGGA
The DNA here is from genome assembly GCA_966433195.1 of uncultured Ralstonia sp. GTDB lineage: Bacteria > Pseudomonadota > Gammaproteobacteria > Burkholderiales > Burkholderiaceae > Ralstonia. Next base: position 29,964 of record CBJMVH010000042.1, on the reverse strand, counting down.
TGGCGAAGAGGCCATCACGCTGCTGGCCGATCTGGACGCCGGCGCCACCGGCAGCATGACGGGCGGCGCGTATCCCGACGGCATTCGGCCGATCATCGAGGCGCACGCTCAAGGGCAGTTTGATCTCGCGTTCGAGCGCTATCAGCGCTGGCTGCCGCTCATCAATCACGAGAACCGGCAGGGCGGCATCCTGACGGCCAAGGCACTGATGAAGGAAGGCGGCGTGATTGCCTGCGAGGCTTCGCGCCACCCGTTGCCATCGATGCATCCGGACACACGGCGTCAACTGATCGACATTGCCAAGCGGCTCGACCCGCTGGTCTTGCGTTGGGAGCGCTGACCATGGGCCGCGAAACCACACCTGTCGCAATCGGCATTGTCGGCGTCGGCAAAATCGCGCGCGACCAGCACCTGCCCGCGCTCGCTGCGGAACCTGGGTTCAGGCTCGCTGCCTGTGCGAGCCCGCATTCGCGCGTCGAGGGTCTGACGCACTACACCACGCTCGAGGCCATGCTGGCGGTTGAGCCGGCGCTGCAGGCCGTCTCCTTGTGCACGCCGCCGCAGGTGCGATTTGCGCAGGCCCGTGCCGCGCTCGCGGCCGGCAAGCACGTGATGCTGGAAAAACCCCCCGGCGCGAGCGTGTCGGAAGTGGCGATCCTCGCCGAGCTGGCAAAGCAACAGGGTTGCTCGCTGTTCGCGTCCTGGCATTCGCGCCACGCACCCGGCGTGGAGGCCGCGCGCGCGTGGCTTGCGAGCCAGTCCATCGTCTCGGTCAATGTGCAGTGGAAGGAAGACGTGCGCCGCTGGCACCCGAACCAGGCGTGGATCTGGGAGCCCGGCGGGCTCGGCGTATTCGACCCCGGCATCAACGCGTTGTCGATTCTCACGCGCGTGTTGCCGCAGGCGTTCTTCCTCAAGTCGGCCGACCTGTGGGTGCCCGCCAATCAACAAACGCCCATCGCGGCCAGCCTCGCCTTTACCGATGTCGACGGTACCGCCATCCAGGCGGAATTCGACTGGCGCCACGACGCCGGTGAGCTTTGGCAGATCGACGTCACCACGCGCGACGGCGCCTTGCGGCTTGCGCAAGGCGGCAAGCAGTTGACCATCGATGGCGCTGAAGTCGACGTTGGCCCCGAGCGCGAATACCCGAGCCTGTACGCCCGCTTTCTCGAACTTATCGCCACGGGTGAGAGCGACGTGGATGTCCGCCCGCTGCAGCACGTGGCCGACGCCATGCTGCTCGGCCGGCGCCATCTAATCGAACCGTTCGAGCCCTGAGATCCGCCCCTATTTACGTAGTGCCACTAGAGCCATACCAACGAGGAGACAAACCATGCAACGCAAACTTCGCCGGCTGACCCTATCCGCCCTGGGCGCCGCCCTGTGCCTGGGGCCGCTGGCCGCCGCCCTGCCCGCTCATGCAGATGAGCCGCTTAAGATCGGCTTCCTGGTCAAGATGCCCGAGCAGGCCTGGTTCATCAACGAGCAGAAGGCCGCCACCGATCTCGGCAAGAAGGACGGCTTTTCGGTGGTGAACATCGGCACGCCCGATGGCGAGAAGGTGCTGTCCGCCATCGACAACCTCGGTGCGCAAGGCGCCAAGGGCTTCGTCATCTGTGCGCCTGACGTGCGCCTGGGCCCGGCCATCAAAGCACGCGCCAAGCGCTACGACATGAAGTTCGTCACCGTGGATGACCAACTTGTGGATTCGTCCGGCAAGCCGCTCACCGATGTGCCGCACCTGGGCATGTCCGCCTTCAAGATCGGCAACCAGGTCGGCCAGGCCATCTCGGAAGAGATGAAGCGCCGCGGCTGGAAGCCCGAGGAAGTGGGCGCGCTGCGCATCACGAACTACGAATTGCCGACCGCCAAGCTGCGCACCGACGGCGCCACACAAACGCTGCTGGCTGGTGGTTTCAAGAAAGAGAACATCTTCGATGCGCCGCAAAAGACGACCGATGACGCAGGCGGTTTCAATGCCGCGTCGCCCGTGCTGGCGCAGCACCCGAACATCAAGAAGTGGGTGATCTTCGCGCTCAATGAAGAAACCGTGCTGGGCGGCGTGCGCGCGACCGAGCAGCTGCACATTCCGGCGGCCGACGTGATTGGCGTCGGCATCAATGGTGCCGGCGAGGCATTTGCCGAATTCCAGCGCAAGGAACCGACCGGCTTCTTCGGCACGATTGCGGTGAGCTCGACCAGCCATGGCAAGGACAGCGCCGCCAACCTCGTCCAGTGGATCAAGACCGGCAAGCAACCGCCCGCCGACACGCAGACCACCGGCAAACTGATGACGCGCAGCAACTGGCAGGACGTGCGCAAGGAACTCGGCATCTGATGCAGCGCGCGGCGCGGGTGCGTCTCGCGCCGTGTACGCATCTGTAAGAGCAATCGATGACAGTCCTATCCCTTGATGAAGCTGGCGCGCCCGACGGTGCCCCGCGTGATGCGTATCTGAACCTCGACGGCATCACCGTGCGCTTTCCCGGCGTGCTGGCGCTCGACCACGTCTCGCTCGACATCCGCCGCGGTGAGGTGCATGGCCTGATGGGCGAAAACGGCGCCGGCAAATCCACCTTGCTCAAGGTGTTGTCGGGTGTGAATCAGCCCGAAGCCGGCACACTGTCGCTCGACGGCGTGCCGCAGCAGTTCACGAACACGCGCGCGGCCATCGCCGCCGGCATCGCGATCATCTATCAGGAACTGCACCTCGTGCCGGAACTGACGGTGGCCGAAAACCTGATGCTGGGCGCGCTACCCAATCGCTTTGGCGTGCTCGACGAGAAAACGCTGATCGCCCGTGCCCTGCGTGAACTGGAACGGCTCGGCGAGAAGCTCGATCCGAACCAGCCGGTCAAGCACCTGTCGATCGGGCAGCGGCAGATGATCGAAATCGGCAAGGCGCTGATGCGCGATGCACGCGTCATCGCCTTCGATGAACCGACGAGTTCGCTGTCCTCGCGCGAAACACAACAACTGTTCCGCATCATCCGCGCGCTGCGGGCCGAAGGCCGCGCCGTCATCTACGTCACCCACCGCATGGAAGAGGTGTACGAACTGTGCGACCGCGTCACCGTGTTCCGCGATGGCCGGCGCATCGACACGTTCGACGCGGGCGCGGGCCTTGACCGCGAACGGTTGATTCGCGGCATGGTCGGACGCGACATTCAGGACGTCTATGGCTATCGGTCACGCCCGCTCGGCGATGTGCAGGTCGACGTGCGCGGCCTGATGGGCCCGGGCCTGCGCGAGCCAGCCTCGTTCACCGCACGCGCCGGCGAGATCGTCGGCTTCTTCGGGCTGGTCGGTGCGGGGCGTTCGGAGTTGATGAAGCTGCTCTACGGCGCCGTCAAACCCACCGCCGGCGAAGTCCACCTCAACGGCAAGCGCGTGCAGTTCAATACCCCACGCGATGCGGTGCGTGCTGGCGTCGCGCTCTGCCCAGAAGACCGCAAGCAGGAGGGCATCGTCGCCATTGCGTCGGTGTCGGACAACCTCAACATCAGCTGCCGGCGCCATTTCAGCCGCTTCAACGTGCTGAACAACCGGCAGGAAGCGCGGACCACCAAGTCGTTCATCGACAAGCTGGCCATCAAGACGCGCAACGGCGACACGCCCATCGGCAAGCTCTCAGGCGGCAACCAGCAGAAGGTGATCCTCTCGCGCTGGCTGGCCGAAGACATCGACGTCTTCCTGATGGACGAGCCCACGCGCGGCATCGACGTCGGCGCCCGCAGCGAAATCTACAGCCTGCTCTACGGCCTGGCTGATGCGGGGCGGACCGTCATCGTTGTATCGAGCGATTTGGCCGAAGTCATCGGCGTGGCTGACCGCATTGTGGTCATGAAAGAAGGCCGCATCGTCGGTGATCTGCCCCGCGAGCAGGCCTCGCCCGACACCCTCATCAAACTTGCACTACCGCGCTAAGGTGCGTCATTCACAGGCAGCGCGCCCCATGGAAACCGATCACATGCAAACGCAATCCACAGAACCCGTACCGGGCGGCGCGCCCCTCGCCGCCCCCCGCCTCGGCTCCCGTGCCGCCCTCACCTGGGAACTGGTCAATCGGTCCGGCATCGTGCTGGTGTTCCTCTTGCTGTTCACCGCGCTGGCATTCACGGTGCCGGGCTTTCTCAGCAGCCGCAATATCCAGGGCCTGCTGCTCTCGGTCACGCTCATCGGCTCCATCTCGGTCACGATGATGTTCGTGCTCGCACTCGGCGAGGTCGACCTGTCTGTTGCTTCCATCGTCGCGTTTGCGGGCGTGGTTGCCTCCACGCTCATCACCGCCACACACAGCGTGACGCTTGGCGTGGCAGCGGGCGTGCTGGCAGGCGGGCTGGTCGGGCTGGTCAACGGCGTGCTGGTCGCGCGCTATCAGATCAACTCGCTGATCGTCACGCTGGCCATGATGGAAGTCGTGCGTGGCCTCGCCTACATCACCTCCAACGGCGACGCGGTGATGATCTCGGAAGAGAGCTTCTTCGACCTGGGCGGCGGCGCCTTCCTCGGCATCTCCTACCCGATCTGGAGCAACATCATCGGCTTCGTGCTGTTCGGCTTCCTGCTCAAGAAGACCGTCTTCGGCAAGAACGTGCTGGCCGTGGGCGGCAACGAGGAAGCGGCGCTGCTGGCCGGTCTGCCGGTCACGCGCATCAAGATCGCCGTGTTCGTACTGCAGGGCTTGGTGACGGGCTTTGCCGGCGTGATGCTGGCCTCGCGCATGAGCTTGGGCGACCCGAAGACGTCGGTGGGCCTCGAGCTTGGCGTGATTTCCGCCTGCGTGCTGGGCGGCGTCTCGCTGACAGGCGGGGTGGCGACGGTGTCCGGCGTCCTTGTCGGGGTGCTCATCATGGGCTCCGTCCAGAACGCGATGAGCCTGATGAATGTGCCGACGTTCTATCAGTACCTGATCCGCGGCGGCATCCTGCTGCTGGCGGTGTGGTTTGACCGCATTCGCCGCAACAAGCGCGCGAGCTGACCGGCAGACTGATCTCCCCAGACGCAAAAAAGCCCGCAATTGCGGGCTTTCTTATTTCAGCGCCGCAAAATCTGCGGCGTGCAGCTTCACGCGAACGAGTAAAACACGCGGAACTGCACCTTGCGCTCGGCCCAGAACTCCGCAGCATCGCGGAACACGTCCAGCAGCACTTCCCGCGCTTCCTTGTCGAACTTCGGCTGGCACGGCAGGCCTTCGAGCACGATCACGAAACCCGGCTGCGGGCCGGCCTTGGCGATCATGTCGGTCAGGCAATCGGCCAGGGCGTCAAAATTCTTGCCGAAGTGCTTGGGGAAGAGGAATTCGCGCGCAATCACGTCGAGCACTTCGCTCTTGGTTGTGGCTGCCGCGCAGTTCGCGTACAGGAAATGCTGGCCCAGGCTCGCCGCCGATTCCGCCAGATCCGCCACGCGGAACGCCCGGATCGATTGCACGATATTCGGACGCACCGTCTTGAACAAGTTCATGGCGTCTTCGCGACCTCCGTCGTCGTCCGTCTTGGTGATGTCCTGCGTCATGATGTTGTGCGGTGCATTTTGCGGCGCGTTCTGGGGCAACTTGGCCGCGCCGCCGATGCGCGCGCCCAGGGACTGCATCCCGACCACGCCATCGTACAGATTCTGCGCCTTGTGCCACACCTCGCGGGCCACGCGCTCATCGCGTGCGGTGAGCGAGTCGTCCAGCCCAAACATGTTGGTCGTCATCGCTGTATCCGTTGAAAACTGTTGTAGTGATCTTCCGTGTAGTAGCAGTCGTTGGCCGCCTGCTGATCGCCGCCGCAGATGATGCGCCTGGCGCCGCGGTTGCGCGCCCCCCGTGTCTTGACGGTGTACTCGCGGTAATACCCGCGTCGCTGCGCTGGCAAACGTCGTTCATAGTTGCCGAACGTGGTGCCATCTTTGCCGTATGGGAACGGGCCGCCTTGCTCGATCAATGCCAGCGTGCGCTGCGCCTCGTTGGGCAGGTCTGCGGAGCGAATGGTTCCCACGACGGCGGGCATGCCGGTGGTATCCCGGGCGACCGCATTGGCGGGCAAGCCAGCCACGGACAACGCAAGCGTTGCCGCCAGCGCGCTGCGCGCCACTGCCTGAGATACGGAGCGGCCGAACCACGCTCCAAGTCGCTTTGTCATCAGCAGGCCCTAACGGGAGAATCGCGCCAGCCGGACAGCCCGGCGCAGGTCACAAGCGCAGGTAGCCATCCAATGGAAGACAGATGGCCGGTTTGCAGCTGAAAAGCGAAGCGGCTCAATGCGAAAAGCTTGCGGGAAAAAGACAAGTCGGGCGACTGCCGAAGACTTGGGGAATCCTTCCGCCAGCAAATTGCGCGCACCAATCGAGGCGACTTGGTCAGACGTGTGCATGGAAAATCGCTTCCTAAAACCGCGTCTGGCCCGGTACGGACCTCATGTGCTCAGAAGCACCCCTTCAGCCCGTAAGGGTACGCTCATCGATGACAACAATCAACCGGCGACAGCGGTTCGAAGGGTTTTATCAAGCCACCATTGAGATTAAACAAATGTAAGCACCCGCACACTTAGAGAGCAAAAAAAGGGAGCGCAGCATCGTGCGCTCCCTTTTTGGTGCAATGGCGCTCAGCGCTGCGCTTCCGCAGCCGCGTCCACAACAGTCAGTGCCGTCATGTTGAGAATGCGTCGCACCGTGGCAGACGGCGTGAGGATATGCACCGGCTTCTTGGCGCCCAGCAGGATCGGGCCGATGGCGATGTTGTTGCCGGCAGCCGTCTTCAGCAGGTTGTAGGCGATATTCGCGGCGTCGATGTTGGGCATAACCAACAGGTTGGCCTCGCCCTTCAGCGTCGAATCCGGCACCAGCGCATCGCGCAGCTTCTCGTCGAGTGCGGCATCACCGTGCATCTCGCCGTCCACTTCCAGGTTCGGGGCGCGTTCGCGCAGGATGGCGAGCGTTTCGCGCATTTTGATGGCGGAAGGTGCTTCCGAAGACCCGAAGTTGGAGTGCGACATCAGCGCTACCTTTGGCTTGATACCGAAACGGCACAGTTCCTCGGCGGCCATGATGGTGATTTCGGCCAGTTGCTCAGCGGTCGGGTCGACATTGACGTGCGTATCCGTCAGGAAGATCTGGCGACCCGGGAGGACCAAGCCGTTCATGGCCGCGTACACGCAGTTCGTACCGCCAATGACCTGATCGATATAGCGCAGATGCGCGGCGGTGTTGCTCACCGTGCCGCAGATCATGCCGTCAGCTTCGCCCTTGTGAATCATCACGGCGCCGATCAGCGTGGAGCGGCGGCGCAGTTCGAGCTTCGCGTACTGCGGCGTCACACCCTTGCGGGCCATCAGCTTGTAGTACGTCTCCCAGTAGTCGCGGAAGCGCTGGTCGTGCTCAGGGTTCACCACGGTGAAGTCCACGCCCTCGCGCAGGCGCAGGCCGAAGCGCTCGATGCGGTGCGCGATCACGCTCGGGCGGCCGATCAGGATCGGGCTGGCGAGCTTTTCGTCCACGACGATCTGCACGGCGCGCAGCACGCGCTCCTCTTCGCCCTCGGCAAAGATGATGCGCTTGTTCTCCATCGGCACCTTGCGCGCGGCCGAGAAGATCGGCTTCATCAGCGTGCCTGAGTGGTAGACGAACTGCTGCAGGTGCTGGCGATAGGCGTCCATGTCTTCGATCGGACGCTGCGCCACGCCCGACAGCATGGCCGCCTGCGCCACGGCCGGCGCGATCTTGACGATCAGGCGCGGGTCGAAGGGCTTCGGGATCAGGTATTCGGGGCCGAACGAGAGGTCTTGAATGCCGTAGGCCGAGGCAACGATGTCGCTTTGTTCCTGGCGGGCCAGTTCCGCCACGGCGTGCACGGCGGCGACTTCCATCTCACGCGTGATGGTGGTCGCGCCCACGTCCAGCGCGCCGCGGAAGATGAACGGGAAGCACAGGACGTTGTTGACTTGGTTCGGATAGTCGGTGCGGCCGGTGCCCATGATGACGTCCGGGCGCACTTCCTTGGCCAGCTCCGGCATGATTTCCGGGTTCGGGTTGGCCAGCGCGAAGATGATCGGCTTGTCGGCCATGCGCTTGACCATGTCCTGCTTGAGTACGCCGGCGGCCGACAGGCCCAGGAAAATGTCAGCGCCGTCAATGACTTCAGCCAGCGTGCGCAGATCGGTCTTCTGCGCGAAATGGGCCTTATCGGGGTCCATCAGCTCGGTACGGCCCTCGTAGACCACGCCAGCCAAGTCGGTCACCCAGATGTTTTCGCGCGGCAGGCCGAGGTCAACCAGCAGGTCCAGGCAGGCCAGCGCCGCAGCGCCAGCGCCGGAAGCCACCAGCTTGACCTTCTTGATGTCCTTGCCGACCACCTTGAGCGCATTGGTGATGCCTGCGCCCACGACGATGGCGGTGCCGTGCTGGTCATCGTGGAAGACGGGAATCTTCATGCGCTTGCGCAACTCGCGCTCGACGAAGAAGCACTCGGGCGCCTTGATGTCTTCCAGATTGATACCGCCGAAGGTCGGCTCCAGCGAGGCGATGATATCGACCAGCTTCTGCGGGTCTTTTTCGTTGATCTCGATGTCAAACACATCGATACCGGCGAATTTCTTGAACAGACCGGCCTTGCCTTCCATGACCGGCTTCGAGGCTTCCGGGCCGATATCGCCCAGGCCGAGCACAGCGGTGCCGTTGGTCACCACGCCCACGAGGTTGCCGCGGGCGGTGTAGCGGAAGGAATTGGCAACGTCTTCGACGATCTCTTCGCAGGCGGCTGCCACACCCGGCGAGTAGGCCAGGGCCAGATCGCGCTGGTTCGAGAGCGGCTTGGTCGGCGTGACGGAAATCTTGCCCGGGGTCGGAAACTCGTGATACTCCAGCGCGGCTTTACGCAGGGCGGCGCGTTGCTGCGCCTTGAGTTCTTCGTCCGTGCGGGCGGGCTGTTGAGGCTGGGTATCCACCGTGGTCATGAGGTGTCTCTCGTATCGGGTGGCCGGCGCGTGCCGACCGTCGCATCTAGCGGGCCACCGGAAGACCACATGAGGGTCACGGTACTACGGTCCGCCTCCTTGGGCCCGTCATTTTATATAGTGAAAACTGATCTCACAACGGGAATTTGGGTGGGACTGCCATGCGCATTCGCTACAATATTCCACCGTCCTGTCACGGCACCATCGGGGTCACCCCTTCTTTTCCATTGTCGCTGCCGTGTCCAAGCCCGCTGCGCCCGCCAACTCCCCTGATCAGCCCGCCGAATTGTCCGAATTTGGGCTCATCCGCCGTTATTTCACCCGCCCGGCACGTCAGGCCATCCTCGGGGTAGGCGACGACTGCGCCCTGCTTGGGCCACGCCCGGGCCATGAATTGGCGATTTCCACCGACATGCTGGTCGCCGGCCGCCATTTCTTCCCGGATGCGGAGCCTCGCGCACTTGGTCACAAGGCGCTGGCCGTCAACCTGTCAGATCTGGCTGCCATGGGCGCGGAGCCGCGTGCGTTTACGCTGGCGCTGGCATTGCCAGAGGCCAATCCGGCTTGGCTCAAACCGTTTTCCGAAGGCTTGCTCGCGTTGGCAGACGCCTTTCACTGCGAACTCATCGGCGGTGACACCACGCGCGGGCCGCTGACGCTCAGCCTGACCGTATTCGGCGACGTACCTGCCGCCGTGGCGCTGCGCCGCGACGCGGCCAAGCCGGGCGATGACCTGTGGGTTTCCGGCACCGTTGGCGATGCCCGCCTCGCCCTGGGCGCCCTCCGGGAAGAATGGGCGCTTACCCCCGAGACGCTCACCCACGTGCAACCGCGCATGGACAGGCCGACGCCGCGTATCGCGCTCGGTTTGGCGCTGCGCGGCGTCGGGCGGGCAGCACTCGATATCTCCGATGGTCTGCTGGGCGATCTAGGACACATCCTCGTTCAGTCGCACGTGGGCGCCACGGTCGACGTGGATCGCGTGCCGCGCTCCGCAACGCTGGCTGCCCAACCGCCGGCGCGCCAATTGCAGTGCACCCTGGCGGGCGGCGACGACTACGAACTTTGCTTCACCGCCCCTGCCGAGGCGCGCGACGCTGTGCTCGCCGCAGGCCAGCAAGCGGGGGTTGCCGTCACCCGCGTCGGCCACATCGACGCTGAACCCGGCTTGCGCCTCGTGGATAGACAAGGCGCGCCCGTCACCTTTACGCACGGCAGCTTCGATCATTTTTCGTCCGCATCATGATGTCTTCTGCACCCTTTCCCCCACCACCCTCGCCCTCCAACACGCCGGGCCAGCCTGAAACCGTCGTGCTCGAAGCCGGCCAGACGGCGCAAGTGCGCCGCCCCACAGCGCGCTTCATGTTCGGCCATCCGGCGCGCATTCTGGCGCTGGGCTTTGGCTCGGGGCTGTCGCCGATCATGCCGGGCACGATGGGTACGCTGTACGCGTGGCTGATCTACGTGGTGCTGGCGCGCTGGATTTCTGGACCGGGCTGGCTGCTGATCTGCGCCATCGGCTTTGTCATCGGCATCTGGGCGTGCGCGCGCACGTCGCGTGATTTGGGTGTGGCTGACCACGGCGCCATGGTGTGGGACGAGATCATCGCGTTCTGGCTGGTGCTGGCGCTGGTTACGCCGACCACGTTGGGCGGGCAGTTCGCGGCGTTCCTGTGGTTTCGCTTCTTCGACATGGTCAAGCCTGCACCCATCCGCTATTACGACCGCAAACTCAAGGGCTTTGGCTTGCGCGGCGGCTATGGCGTGATGGTCGACGATATCCTGGCGGCGTTCTACACGCTGCTCGTCTTTGCGCTGTGGCGCTCGTTCTGAAGTCCGAAGTCTGAAGCCCAGAAGGTACTGCAATGGCTGAATCCCGCGCCCTGGCTCAATTGGCCGAATTGGTCGGCGACACGCTGCACAAGCGCAGCCTGATGGCGGCAACCGCCGAATCGTGTACCGGTGGGCTGGTCTCTGCCGCCATCACCGACGTATCGGGCTCATCCGCGTGGTTCGAGCGCGGCTTCGTCGTGTACTCGAACGAGGCCAAATCGCAGATGCTGGGCGTGCCCGCCGCGCTGATCCGCGAGCACGGCGCGGTGAGCGAACCAGTGGCGCACGCGATGGCTGAAGGCGCCGTGCTCAACAGCCGCGCGCAAGTGGCCATAGCGATCACCGGCGTGGCGGGCCCGACCGGCGGCACGCCCGACAAGCCCGTCGGCATGGTCTGCTTTGGCTGGAGCAACCGCCTGCAAACGCGCGTGGAAACGCGCCACTTCAAGGGCGACCGCAAACAGGTCCGCCTGCAAGCCGCTGAGCATGCGTTGCGCGGCTTGCTGGATTTTCTGGATACCGCGGAGTCTTAGGCGCCAGAACCGCGCCCGCCCTCGCGCGGGTGATCGGGCCGATGGGGCGATTCGTGATCGTGTTCCGGCTGATGCTCGTGGTCGTGCTCGTGACGACGGTCGCGGTCATGATCGCGACGCGTCGTTTCGTGCTCGTGGGTATCGTCGCGCTCTTTCTCGAGCTTGCGGTCCGGGTCCTTGCCGGTTTCCTCGCGGTGGGTCCCGGCGGCAGGATGATGCAGGTGCGTGGTCATGGTGTCCTCGCGCTCACCGCAACCGGACCGCCCTCATCACATCAGGCGATCAGTTGCGGAACTGATTGATCTGGTCGCGGGTGGCTTGAGCGACCTTGCGGGCAGCATCGGCAAAATCACTGTCGCTGCTGGCGTACAGAATGGCGCGCGATGAATTGATCATCATGCCGGTGCCATCGGCAGTGCGGCCCGCCCGTACGGTCGCCTCGATATCGCCACCCTGCGCCCCAACGCCCGGAATCAGCAGCGGCATATCGCCGACGATCTCGCGCACTTTGGCAATCTCTTCCGGGAAAGTCGCGCCCACCACCAGGCCCATCTGGCCGCTGGTGTTCCACACATCGCGCGCACGCTCGGCCACGACCTGGTAGACGGGGCGACCACCCGTTTCGAGGAACTGCACGTCGCTGCCGCCAGCGTTGGACGTGCGGCACAGCACGATCACGCCCTTGTCGGCATGTGCGAGGTACGGCTGCATCGAGTCGAAGCCCATGTACGGGCTGACCGTGATGGCGTCGGCCTGGTAGCGCTCGAAGGCTTCCTTGGCGTAATGCTCGGCGGTGGAGCCGATGTCGCCGCGCTTGGCATCGAGGATGACTGGGATGCCCGGATATACCTCGTGGATGTAGCTGATGAGCTGCTCAAGCTGGTCTTCGGCGCGCTGTGAGGCGAAGTAGGCGATCTGCGGCTTGAAGGCGCAGACCAGATCGGCCGTGGCATCGACGATGGCGCGGCAGAACGAGAAGATCGCCCCGCCCGTGCTGGTCATCGACGCCGGCAAGCGCGCCGGGTCGGGGTCGAGCCCGACGCATAGCAGGGAGTTGTTGCGCTGCCAGGCGGCAGCCAGTTGTTCGGTGAATCGCATGGTGTTGGGAATATGAGGACGCGGCCGGACTGCCGCATGACTTGGCTGTATTTTACCCGCCGGGCGACCCGGTGGCGGCCTCTTCGGAAGCGTGGTTTCAGTCCCACGTGCGCGCCGCCAAGGCACCGTTTTTGGCTGAATCCGCCACGCCTTTACGCTACACTCGGCGCGATTTTTCGCCGTGTCCCATTCAACACCTCGCTGCAAGGAAGCCCCATGATCAACCTGTTCGTCGTGCAAAAAGGCCGTCTCGCGCAAGAACAGGTCGAAGAACGCAGCGAACTCCTGCAACACAAGCCGATCTGGATCGACGTGATCGACCCCGACGACGAGGAGCTCGCGTGGATCAAGGAAGCCTACGGCGTCGTGCTTCCCGAACTGGAGCAATTGGGGGACCTGGAAGCCTCTGCCCGCTACTTTGAAGGCGAAGACGGCCATATCCATATCCGGACCGACTTCCTGCTCGACGAAGAAACCACTTCGCGGAACGTGCGCGTGGCCTTCGTGTTGACCAAGGATGTGCTGTTCTCCATCCACGACGAAGACTTGCCAGCGTTCCGCCTGGTGCGCATGCGTGCTCGGCTGCGTCCTGGCTCCGTGCGCAACGCCAAAGACGTGCTGATGGATCTGTACGCCACCGACGCGGAATATTCGGCAGACTCCATCGAAGAGGTGTACGAACGGCTGGAAGACGCCAGCAAGCGCGTGCTGGCCGATGAAGTGACCGATGCGGCCGCCGCCGACGTGCTGGAAATCATCGCCCGCGTGGAAGACCTGAACGGCCGTATCCGCCGCAATGTGATGGACACGCGCCGCGCGATCTCATTCCTGTTGCGCAGCCAGTTGCTCTCGACCGATCAGCAGGACGAAGCGCGCCAGGTGCTGCGCGATATCGACTCCATCGAAAACCACACGGCCTTCCTGTCGGACAAGGTCAACTTCCTGATGGACGCCACGGTCGGCTTCATCAACATCAACCAGAACAAGATCATCAAGCTGTTCTCGGTGGTGTCGGTGGCGCTGATGCCGCCCACGCTGATCGCCTCGATCTACGGCATGAACTTCAAGGTGATGCCGGAACTGGACTGGGCCGAAGGCTACCCGTATGCGATCGGGCTGATGATCGTGTCGGCCGCGATTCCGCTGCTGTACTTCCGCCGCAAGGGCTGGCTCAAGTAAGCACCGGCGGCCCGCGGCAGATCAATCCGGCAGCGTGGCCGAGCCCATGCGGTTGGCGATGATCGTGGCCTTGCGCGTGAAGTTGAGGTGCACGTTGGCGCAGTAGCTCTTCTTGTCGAAGCATTTCGGCGCAGGCAGGGCTGCCGCCAAGCGTGCTGCCTGACCCACCGTCAACTGTGAAGCCGGGCGCTTGAAGTAATGCTGCGCGGCGGCTTCTGCACCGAACACGCCCTCACCCCACTCGACCGAGTTCAGGTAGATCTCGAGAATGCGCTCCTTGTCGAGCCAGAACTCGAGCATCCACGTGATGACAAGCTCTTCGCCTTTGCGCAGGTAATGACGCTCGCCCGAGAGGAACAGGTTCTTGGCCAGTTGCTGCGTGATCGTGGAACCGCCGGCAACCACGTGGCCGCGCTTCTTGTTCTTCTCCCACGCATCGAGCATGGCGTCGACTTCCCAGCCGCTGTGCGAAACGAAGTCCGCATCTTCACTGGCGATGACGGCGCGTTTGAGGTGGCGCGAGATCTGGTCGTAATTGACCCAGCGGTGGTCGATCTTGCACGTGAAGACGTTGGCGCCGCACAAGCGCATGCGCTCGGCGCGCATGAATGCCGTAGATGCCGGATTGAATACCTGCCAGCTTGCGATCGCCGCAAAGAAGTACAGATTGAGCGCGGCGACGCCTGCGACGAAGCAGCCGATCACGTAGCCGAACCAACGCATCATCGCAGGACGCTGCCTTCGTTCAGCGCTGGGCGCGCGCAGCGACCGCGGCTTCGCCCTGCAGCCCCTCGCGCATGGCAAGCAGCACGGGCGCCGTGTTCGGGCGCACGCCGCGCCAGACGAAGAACGATTCCGCCGCCTGCTCCACCAGCATGCCCAGGCCGTCCCAGGCACGCGCGCCATGGCGCTTGGCGAATTCCATGAACACCGTCGGCCGCGAGCCGTACATCATGTCGTAGGCCAGCGCGTTGGGGCCGAACGCCGTGGTGGGGATCGGTGGCACCTCGGCCTGCAGGCTCCCGGCCGTGGCGTTGATGATGACGTCAAACACATCGTCCACGGCCAGCTCGTCGTAGCCGCCGCCCACCAGTTCGACCTCGTGCAGCTTGGCCGAGACCTCGAAGCGGTCGACGAGCTTGTTCGCGCGATCGGCCGTGCGGTTGGCGATGAACACGCGCGCCGGCTTGTGTTCCAGCAGCGGCAGCAGCACGCCGCGGGCCGCACCGCCAGCGCCCAGCAACAGCACGCGCTCGCCTTCCAGCGAATTGCCGATGTTGTGCGTGATGTCGCGCATGAGGCCGACGCCATCGGTGTTATCGCCAAAGATCTCGTCGCCGTCGAACTTGAGCGTGTTGACCGCACCGGCCGACTCGGCACGCAGCGACAGCGAGGTCGACATCGCATATGCATCGAGCTTGAACGGCACCGTCACGTTGAGCCCGCGCCCGCCTTCGCGCACGAAGGTCAGCACGGTTTCTTCAAACGCAATCAGCTCGGCGTAGATGCGGTCGTAGCGGATGAGCTGCTCGGTCTGCTGGGCAAACGCAGCGTGGATGGTGGGCGACTTGCTGTGCGAGATCGGGTTGCCGATCACGCCATAGCGATCTGTGCGGGGCGCGCTCGCGGCGGCGAGGATGGCCTCTTGAAACGACGACGACATAAACAACGACCTCAGCGGGTCTGCAGGTGAGTTTCCAGGCCTGCGCGGGTGAACTTGAACGTTGCGACGACATCTTGAATGTCGACGCGCTTGCGCATCTCTGCGGGGAACGTGCCGAACGGTGCAGAAGACCGCACGATCGCAACGGCTTGGCGATCCAGCGCCGGATTGCCCGAGCTCTTGGCCACTTCAATGCCTTCGATTTTGTAGCCGTCCTGGTTGTAACCAAGCTGGCCCTCACGGTTGATGCTGATGACGAGGATCAACTCGCCATACAGCGGATGGCCGTTCTGGCTGGGGAAGTTGGCCGTGCCGCGAGTTTCGATCTTGCGGCGCACGGCGTCGTAATAGCGGGCGTAATCGACCTGGCGCGCACTGGCGGCGGTCAGCACGTTGCGGCGCGGTCGCTTGGCGTAGTTCTCGAGGTTGCGGTCAATCTCGGCCTGCAGGCGGGCGATTTCATCCTGCGTGGTGCGGTCGTCCGTGCCGTTGGTAGGCGACGGTTGCGGGCGTTCGCCCGGCTTGACCTGGCGATCGTTGACCAGCGGTGCGCGGTCTTTCGATTGCGTCAGTAGGCGGCGTTGCTCTTGTTCGAGATACTCGAGGCGGCGCTGCGTGAGTTTGATGGCATCGCCGGTCTGCTCGTTGGTGTCGGCCGGCAGCGGTGTGGTGGCGCGCTGCTGGTCGTATTCACCGCCGCCATTCAGGTTGACCTGCGCCACGGCCGTCGCCTTGGACGGCGCAGTCGACGACTTGGCGTTGACGAGCACCACGTCCAACCCAGGATCATCGCGCTTGATGTCGAATGCCTCGGGCGCCACCACGCGCACGAACAGCAGCAGCACATGCACGGCCAGCGACACCACCAGCGCCTTGGTGAGCGTGCTGCTGCCGGACCAGTCCGGACGGTTTGCGAGGGCGGCCATGAGGGTCGGTTCCTGGGGCGATACGCGAAATAACAGTCAGACTGCGATTGTAGTTAGGCGGCGGCGGGCGTTCCACCGCTCTCGTCGCCCTGCGGCGGCGGCGCCACAGCAGCGCTGGCTTCGGCGCGGGCTTCTTCCCCGTCGGCAGCCGGTTGCGGCTCGGCCGGCGCATCAGCAACTTCGGCGGCTTCGGCGTCTGCCTCGGCCAGTTCTTCTTCGATGGCCTCGGCTTCTGCCTGGGCATCGGCTGCGGGGGCGAGAATCTCCACCACGCGGCACGACACTTCCAGGCCGATCTCGTCCGTGTCCAGAATATCGAGCACGACGTGCGTACCACGCGGCGTCTGCGCCAGCTCCGGTACCTTCGTCACCAGGGGAATCTCGGCAAAGCGCACAGCACCGTCCTTCAGCACCACCGCCTGCATGCGCGTGCGGTTTTCCTGCTTCAGCCAGCGCAGGCACCAGTAACGCTCCATGGTCGACTGGTGCTCGGCATAGGCGGCATAGGTGGCTTCAAAGTCGGCCACGGCAGCCAGCAGGTCGGCGTCTTTGGGCTTGAACGGAGCCACCAGCTTCGCGGTCACGCCATGCTGCGCCACGGCAGCGATCTGCCATTGGTTGACCAGGTCAACGTAGCGGCGCAGCGGCGACGTACTCCACGCGTATTGCGCCACGCCCAGCCCTTCGTGCGGCGCCGGATACGTCTGCATGCGCGTGCGGTGCATGCCCCACGCCTTCTGCGTGCGGTAGATGCCGGGCACACCAGCGTCGGCCAGCATGCGGCCCCAGGTGCTGTTGGCCAGGATCATCAGCTCGGCGACGATCTTGTCCAGCGGCGAGCCGCGTTTGCGCTGTTCGATGCGAACACGCTCGGTGGCGTCACCCTCGCCGCGTTCGGCTTCGGGAATCGGGTCGATGTAGAAGGAGTAATCGCCCTTCTGCGCGCCCTCGGGTTTCAAACCGCTGGCAATGCGCGCTTGCTGGCGGGCGTCGTACAGTGCGCACGCGAACGGCCACAGCACCGCCAGTTCCGCCTTGAACGGGTACTCGCCGGAACCATCGGCCAATGCCTGGGCCGTGATCACATCGTCGAGCAGGTTGTGGCGCAGGTTGGCCGCCACCGTCACGGATTCGCAGCGCGTTTCGCTGGCCGTGACCGTCCATGTGGCCCGGTCGACCGTGGCGTACAGCGACAGCGCCGGGCACGCACGGCCTTCCTGCAGCGTGTAACGGTCGACCACCGACTCCGGCAGCATCGTGATCTTGTCGCCGGGGAAGTACACCGTCGACAGACGCTGGCGCGCAATGGCGTCCAGCGCGTCGCCACGCTGAATCCCAAAGCCGGGCGCCGCAATATGGATACCGATGCGCACCGTGGCGTCGTCGATGGGCGTGACGGAGATGGCGTCGTCGATTTCCGTGGTGGTGACGTCGTCGATGGAGAAGGCCTGTACATCCGCCGCCGGCAACGCCAGCGTGGGTTCCGGCACGGTCACATCCGGGAAGCCGGTGCCCTTGGGGAAGCACTCCGAGAGGAAGCGCGCCTCGTGCAGCGCGCGCGCGTTGGCGACACCGCCGACCGCCACCATCAGACGCATCGGCGACAGGCCGAGCGCCGTGCAGGCGGCGTCGAGCGCCTTGTACTCGAGGCTGTTCTTGTCTGGTTTGAACAGCAGCTGCAGGGTCTTGCCGCGAAACGCTTCGGGCAAGCGCATCGCCTTCAGCTCGGCTTCGTATTCGGCTTGCAGGGCGGCCTGCTGCTTTTTGCGTTCCAGGCCGGCAAGCGCGGCCTTCAGTTGATCTTCCGGCGCGCGCTGATAGCGGCCGCGGCCCTTGCGGCGGAAGTAAACGGGCGAGCAGTGCAGCGCCATGGCGAGCGCGGCCTGGTGCGTGGCGTCGGCACCGGCGCCAAAATACTCGCCCGCCAGGTCGGTAAAGCCGAACTCATCGGCCGGCGCGCATTCCCACAGGAAATCCAGATCAATGTCTGCCGACAGCGCCAGCGCAGCCTTCGACAACTCGCCGGCCGAGGGCTGGGTGAACTGCAGCAACACATCGCGCGACTTGACCTTGGTGCGCTTGGCGCTCGGCAATTCAACCTGATAGGCCTCGCCCTGCTGGGACAACACGGTGCCCGCGCGGATCTCGCCGCCTTCTTCAAACAGCAACTGCATGGATTTGTCTGGATTGCGGCGCCAAAGCCGCTTTGAATGGAGTGAATTCGCCGCCTGTTCGAGGTCCGAGGGCCCGGCGCGCGGCGAGAAAAAGTTGGGGGCGATGATACCGCACTGGCCGACCGCCCGGCCCGCGAAATACGCTTACCGCGGCGGGTGGAAATCCGCCAGCGCAGGCAGGAAAACCTCCGTCACCAGCATCGCACTCGCGCCCCGCCGGAACACCGAGCGGCGCGCCGGTAGCCGTTCTGTCCCCGTTATCGGTGCATCGCCCAAGGCCGCGTGCCCCCGGCGGACCAGCGGGTGGCGCGCATCCAGCAGCGCAAACTCGAACTTTCCGCGCGCCACGCGGGGATCGGCAAAGAGGGAGTGCCCGAGCGGCTGCGTCCCTAGCGCCTTCAGGAACGGCCAATCCAGCGCCACACTGCGCGGATGCACGATGGTGTGCGCATAAACGACGGGAATATCATCGCAAATCAGCAGAACCTCGCGGACGAGTGTTTCCGCCGGGCCCACCATGCCAAGGCGCCACCACTCATCGCGCAGCGGCATCGTCCGATGCTGACCGAGCAATTGCACGCGAAAACTCGACGACGCGGCGCGCAGGCGTGCAGTCAGGGAATCGGCACCCACCGCCCACCGCGCCCAATGCCGGCCATAGACGACGGCAGGGGGCAACGCGCTGCGCCATAGGCTGCGCGGGTACGACGGAGATTCAGTCATGCCGCGCTATCGAACGGATGCGCGGCCAGCAAATCGGCAGGAATACCGCAGAAGACAAGCACTTCGTCCATGTACTTGGCGAAATCGCTGATACCGTGGTCGCTGCCCTCGATCAGCCGAGTCGTGGCGCCCGGAAAATGCGCAAGCATTTCGCGGTAGTCGAGCACCTCATCGCCTGTGGCGGCAAGCAGGTAATACCGCTCGGGTTGCGAGATGGCCGGTACAGCCAGCGTCCGCAGTTCGTCCAGATGGTGCGGTTCAACGCGAATGGTGCCGCCGCCGTGCCAAAGCGGCTGTTCGCCTACGTACTTGGCGAGATCACGTTCCGGCCGTGTCGCGGGGTTCAGCATCGCGGCGCGCAGGCCGTGGCGCTCTGCGAGCCAAGTGGCGTAATAGCCGCCCAGCGACGAGCCAATCAGCACCGGGCGGACACCATCGCGCGTACCCAAGTCAGCGATCAACGCCTCCACTTCCACCATCGCCTCGCGCGGCGATACCGCCAGCATCGGGCAGACATAGCGGTCCGCCAAGCCGATTGATGCCATGCGCTTGGCCAGCAACTGCGCCTTGAACGAGCGCGGTGACGAGCGGAATCCGTGCAGATAGACGATGGAAGCCGACATATCGCAATCAGTTGGCGGCAGCCAGCGCCTCGAGCAATTTCTGATGCACGCCGCCGAACCCGCCATTGCTCATGACCAGCACGTGGTCGCCAGGGCGTGCAGCAGCAGCCACTGCATCGACCAGGGCGGCCAGATCGGAAAACGCGGCAGCGCGTTCTCCCAGCGGTGCAAGTGCACCGGCCAGATCCCAGCCAATCGCATCGCGCCCGTTGGCGGCGCCGTAAGCGAACACTTGGTCGGCGCCGGACAGGCTGTCGGGAAGCGCCTGTTTCATCACACCCAGCTTCATCGTGTTGGAGCGAGGTTCCAACACGGCGAGGATACGGCCCTGCCCCACGCGGCGGCGCAGGCCTTCGATGGTGGTACGAATGGCCGTAGGGTGGTGGGCGAAGTCGTCATAGACGGTGACGCCGTTGACCGTGCCGCGCACTTCCATGCGGCGTTTCACATTTTCGAAACGGGCCAGGCTTTCAATGGCCTGCGGGGGCGGCACACCCACATGGCGGGCAGTCGCAATGGCGGCAAGTGCGTTCATGCGGTTGTGGTCGCCCTGGAGCGCCCACCGTACCCGGCCCTGCGGTTGACCGTTGAAGATGACATCAAAGCTGTCGTCGTCGCCCAGGTCGGCGATTTCCCAGCCGGTGCCGTCTTCTGCGCCGAACGGCTCAACTTCCGACCAGCATCCGCGCTCAAGTACGCGCTTCAAGCTGTCTTCCCGGCCATTGACGAGCAGGCGCCCTTGGCCGGGTACGGTACGTACCAGATGGTGGAATTGTGTTTCGATCGCGGCAAGATCGGGGAAGATGTCGGCGTGATCGAATTCGAGGTTGTTCAGAATGGCGGTACGGGGGCGATAGTGGACAAACTTGCTGCGCTTGTCGAAGAACGCCGTGTCGTATTCGTCCGCTTCGATGACGAAGAAGTCGGAATCCGTCAGCCGCGCCGACAGCCCAAAGTTGCGCGGCACCCCGCCCACCAAGAAGCCGGGGTTGTAGCCCGCGTCTTCCAGAATCCAGGCGAGCATCGACGTTGTGGTGGTCTTGCCGTGCGTGCCTGCCACGGCAAGCACCCATTTCTGGCGCAGCACGTTGTCGCCCAGCCATTGCGGGCCGGAAACATAGGGCAGGTTGCGGTCCAGAATGGCTTCCATCAGCGGGTTGCCGCGCGAGATCACGTTGCCGATCACGTACAGATCGGCGCCGATCGACAGCTGTTCGGGGTCGAAGCCCTCAATCAGCCCGATGCCTTGTGCTTCGAGCTGGGTGCTCATCGGAGGGTAGACGTTGGCGTCGCAACCGGTGACGCGGTGACCAGCCTGGCGGGCGATCAGGGCAATGCCGCCCATGAAGGTGCCGCAGATTCCAAGGATGTGGATATGCATGGGAGCCATCTCAACTTCGTTGCGCGGCATTGTACCTGCCGCTTCAGGCCGGCTTACGCGCTTCAGTAAAATAGAGCCATGTCCAGACGCCCCAACCTCGATCCCGCCCGCGTGCGGGAAGAAATCGCCGCCGTCGCTGCCCGCATGATCGCGGAAGACGGCGCCGACTACGCGACCGCGAAACGCAAGGCCGCACGCCAAGTCCTCGGCACGGAGTCGCGCGCCGCCGGCGAGTGGTTACCCGATAACGAGCAGGTCGAAACGGAAGTTCGCGAATACCAGGCGCTGTTCCAGGCCGAATCGCAGCCGCGCGTGCTGGCGCTGCTGCGCCGCATCGCCCTGGTGCTGATGGAAGGGCTGCAGACGTATCACCCGTATTTGGCCGGCGCGGTGTTCAACGGCACCGCCAGCGAGCACTCCGACATTCATCTGCAAGTCTTCTGCGACAGCCCGAAGGATGTGGCGATCTTCCTGCTCAACGCCGGCGTGGATTTCGACACCACCGAAAGCGCGCACTTTGCCGGCCGCGCGGGTCGCGAAGAGGTAGAAACCCTCAGCTTCCTATGGCGCGGTCAATGGCCCGGCGGCGCCGAGTCGCGGGAATTGGCTCGTGAGTTGCGTGCGGAAACCGGCACACCGGTCGGCGTGCACATCGCCCTGTATGACATGAACGACGTACGAGGCGCCCGACGCGCCGACCCCAGCGGCAAAACGCAGCGTGGGGACGCCACGGCAGTGCGCGCCCTCCTTTCGGCGGGGTAGTCGGCCGACAGGAGTACAATCCCGCACGCTTCGCCTCTGCCTATATAGAGAGACTGCAAACCATGTCCCGCCGCACCACCCTGATTGCCCTGCTGATTGCCGGCCTGATTGCCGCGGCACTGGGCGTCTACGCCGGGCATCGCGCCACGGAGCCGAAAACGCCAGCCGACAACGCCGTCGCGGCGTTTTATGGCAGCAAGCTCCCTGACGCCAATGGCGTCCCGCTGGATCTGGCGTCCTTTCGGGGCCAGTCCGTGGTGATTAATTTTTGGGCGCCATGGTGCGGTCCTTGCGTGGAAGAGATGCCAGAACTGTCGGCGTTGGCTCAGGAGCAAAAGGCCAAAGCGAAGTTTGTGGGCATCGGTATCGACACTGCGGCCAATATTCAGACGTTCCTCGGCAAAGTCCCGGTGACGTATCCGATTGCGGTGGCAGGCTTTGGAGGCACCGAACTGGGGCGCCAGTTGGGGAACGAAGTGGGTGGCTTGCCGTTCACGGTGATCTTGAATGCACACGGCGAGATCACGTTCCGAAAGATGGGCCGTGTGCATGCCGAAGAGCTGCGAGACGCGCTACAACGCACGTGAACGTTCAAAAACGTCATATGTCAGTCATGTGCGCGCAAATCCCCTTCTTCTTGCGCAAACTACACGACGGCACGCGCAACATCGGTGAAAACACCGCCTCATCGATAGTTTTTTAGCAAAAACTAGACAAAGCATTCTAAGTTGCTGTAAATTGCGCCCAACTTCGCTCAACCCGTCGAATCGTGGCTGACAAACCGAACGATAAAGCGCCTCGCAACGTGCTCGTACTGCACGGGCCGAACCTCAACCTGCTCGGTACCCGAGAGCCGGAAGTCTATGGCGCAACCACGCTGGCCGATATCAACGCTGCCTTGGTAGAACGTGCTCAGACGCGTGGCGTCACGCTGGCGCACTTTCAGTCCAACCACGAAGGCGCGCTGGTCGACCGCATCCACGCGGCCAAGAGCGAAGGCGTCGAATTCATCATCATCAATCCGGCGGCTTACACGCACACGAGCGTGGCCCTGCGCGATGCGCTGGCCGGGGTGGCGATTCCGTACATTGAGGTCCATCTGTCCAACGTGCACCGCCGCGAACCGTTCCGCCACCATTCGTATCTGGCCGATCAGGCGGTGGGCGTGATCTGCGGACTGGGCTGGCGCGGCTATCTGGCCGCGCTGGACTATTTGCTCGACCAATAAGCGATTTACACGGCGGGCGGCCGCTCGGTCGTCCTCTTTCCCTTTTATTTCAACCCCTAACCAACGCAACGACGCCAGCGCCTGGAGCCCCAGCTTTACCACCGCGCCGATGCGCCGCCGAAGAGCCATTCGCGCGCATCACGCTGCTCCAGAACGCCGACGCTGCAGGAGAACCTTCATGGATTTGCGCAAGCTGAAAACGCTGATCGACCTCGTGGCCGAATCGGGTATTTCGGAACTCGAAGTGACCGAAGGCGAAGGCAAGGTCCGCATCGTCAAGTCGGCACCGCAGCAAGTGGTGGCAGCACCGATGCAGTACGCACCGATGCCCGCCATGCCGGCAGCCCCCGCCGCGACGGCAGCTGCCGCACCGGCCGTCGCTGCTGAAGCCGCTGCGCCGGCCCTGCCGGCTGGCCATATCGTGACGTCGCCGATGGTTGGCACGTTCTACCGTTCGCCGTCGCCGGGCGCCGCCGAGTTCGTCAAGGTGGGCGACACCGTCAAGGAAGGCCAGACCATCTGCATCATCGAAGCCATGAAGCTGCTCAACGAGATCGAAGCGGACAAGGCTGGCGTCATCAAGGAAATCCTGATCGAGAACGGCCAGGCGGTGGAATACGGCCAACCGCTGTTCGTCATCGGCTGATCTTCCGGCATCTGCCCCTCATCGTGCGGCGCCCCGTGTGCCGCATCCGAGCGCGAGTTGACGCACCAGCGTGCCCCGGGCCGATTCCATGCGGCCCCGCCACAGCGCCCTCGCCTCCCCTTTTTGTAGCGAGAACACGATGTTCGACAAGATCCTGATCGCGAATCGCGGCGAGATCGCACTTCGCATCCAGCGCGCCTGCCGCGAACTCGGCATCAAGACCGTGGTGGTCTATTCCGAGGCGGACAAGGAAGCCAAATACGTCAAGCTGGCCGACGAAGCCGTGTGTATCGGCCCGGCACCGTCGCCGCTGTCGTACCTGAACATGCCGGCCATCATCTCGGCCGCCGAGGTGACCGACGCCCAGGCCATCCACCCTGGCTACGGCTTCCTGTCGGAAAACGCCGACTTTGCCGAGCGTGTGGAGCAATCCGGCTTCACCTTCATCGGCCCGACGCCCGAATCGATTCACCTGATGGGCGACAAGGTCTCGGCCAAGCAGGCAATGATCAAGTCCGGCGTGCCGTGCGTGCCGGGCTCGGACGGCGCCCTGCCGGAAGACCCGAAGGAAATCCTGGCGATTGCACGCAAGGTCGGCTATCCGGTCATCATCAAGGCCGCTGGCGGCGGTGGCGGCCGCGGCATGCGCGTGGTGCACACCGAAGCCGCGCTCATCAACGCTGTCAACATGACGCGCGAAGAAGCCGGCCGTGCCTTCGGCAACCCCGAGGTGTACATGGAGAAGTTCCTGGAGCATCCGCGCCACGTGGAAATCCAGATTCTGGCCGACCAGCACCGCAACGCCATCTGGCTGGGCGAGCGCGATTGCTCCATGCAGCGCCGCCACCAGAAGGTGATCGAGGAAGCGCCGGCACCGCACATTCCCCGCCGCCTGATCGAGCGCATCGGCGACCGCTGCGCCGAGGCCTGCAAGAAGATCGGCTACCGTGGCGCCGGCACGTTTGAGTTCCTGTACGAGAACGGCGAGTTCTACTTCATCGAGATGAACACGCGCGTGCAGGTCGAACACCCGGTCACGGAAATGATCACCGGCGTCGACATCGTGCAAGAGCAGATCCGCGTGGCAGCCGGCGAAAAGCTGCGCTTCCGCCAAAAGGACATCACGCTCAAGGGCCACGCCATCGAGTGCCGCATCAACGCGGAAGATCCGTTCAAGTTCACGCCGTCGCCGGGCCGCATCACGTCGTGGCACGTGCCGGGTGGTCCGGGCGTGCGCGTGGATTCGCACGCTTATAACGGTTATTTCGTACCGCCCAACTACGACTCGATGATCGGCAAGCTCATCACGTACGGTGCAACGCGCGAGCAGGCCATCGCCCGCATGCGCATCGCCCTGTCGGAAATGGTGGTGGAAGGCATCCAGACCAACGTGCCGCTGCACCGTGACCTGATGCTCGACGCCAACTTCGTGGAAGGCGGCACCGACATCCACTACCTGGAGCACCGTCTGGCGCAGCAGGAAGTGGCCAAGGGTGGCGGCAAGTGACGTACCGCGAATGCGTACTTGAGGTGTCTCGCGACGACGCTGAGGCGTTGTCCGAGGCGCTGTTCGACCTGGGCGCCCTCTCGGTCTCGGTGGAAGACGCCGATGCCGACACGCCGGAAGAACAACCGCTCTTCGGCGAGCCCGGCCACGAGCCGACCCGCCTGGCGTGGAACCGCTCGCGCGTGGTCGCGCTGCTGGCCGACGATGCCGATCCGGCATTGCTGGTAGCGGCTGCCGCCAACGAGATCAAGTTGTCGCCCGTGCCGGCGTACACCGTGCGCGAAGTCGAAGAGCAGGACTGGGTGCGCGTGACGCAATCGCAGTTCGAGCCCATCCACATCGGCGAGCACATCTGGGTCGTGCCCTCATGGCATGACGCACCGGAACCCGACGCCGTGGTGCTGGAGTTGGACCCGGGCCTCGCCTTCGGCACCGGCAGCCACCCGACCACGCGCCTGTGCATGGAATGGCTGGAGCAGCACGTGCAACCGGGCGAGCGCACGCTCGACTACGGCTGCGGCTCGGGCATCCTGGCCATCGTCGCCAAGAAGCTCGGCGCGGGTGAAACCGTCGGCGTCGACATCGACCCGAACGCCGTGGAAGCCTCGCGCTACAACGCGGAGCGCAACCACGTCGAAGCGACGTTCGCCCTGCCGGACGATGCGCCGGAGGGCACGTTCGATCTGGTCGTCGCCAACATCCTCTCGAACCCGCTCAAGCTGATGGCGGCCATGCTGTGCGCACGTGTGCGCCCGGGCGGTCGGCTGATCCTGTCGGGCGTGCTGGAGCGTCAGGCCGAGGAAGTTGCCGCGGCTTACGCTTCCGCCATTCCGCTCACGGTGTGGCGCGCACGTGACGGCTGGGTCTGCCTGCATGGTGTGAAGCCCGCGTAATTTCGCGGGATTGCGCGCCAGCGTTGTCTGCAAAGGTCGACGCTGGCGTCACTGTCTGCAATACTCGCGCGGTCGGCTTTTTTCTCCTCGTTCCGCATGGCAACTGCGCCACAAGCTGCGCCACGTTTGGCCGCCCGCTGCCCCAACTGTCAAACCGCATTTCGCGTCGTCGCCGACCAGCTTCGGCTGCGCGGCGGACTCGTGCGCTGCGGACGCTGCAACCATGTCTTCGACGGCCGCGCGCACCTGATCGAACTTGGGGCCACACCGTCGCCCACAGACACCGCGCCGGCTGTACCGGCCCCGCACGCAGCGCCCCCGAGTGCGCCCACGCCCCAGTCGACGACGTCACAGCAGGCAGAATCTCCCGCCGCGCAAACAGAACCGCCCGCAGCAGAGCCCGCCGAAGACGACCACGGCTTCGGCATGACGCTGATCTGGGAAGAGAACATTACCGAAGACGGTGTCGCCGAAGTGCATCTGGGCGAAGTCGAAGGCGCGACGCCGCTGCCCGACACGGAGTCAACTGCGCCCGATACGCGCCCGCTGCCCGAGCCAACGCCAGAAGAATCAGAGACGCCCGCACCTGCAGCCAAGCCCGTCGCACCCGCCGCACTGGCCGCGCCCGCTGCAGCGGAACCGCCCGCACCGCCTGCCGACCCGTTCCATGGCCTGCCACCCATCCGCGAACTCGAAGACGACGACGACACGTTTGCGGCCGCTGTCCCCAAGCAGCCGTCGGCAGATCTGCCAGTCGAGGCGGTGGCCGAGCCCGCCGCACCCGCGCCAGCATCAACACGCACAACAACACGCAAGCCCGAGAGCGAAAAGCATGATTCGGTCTGGATGCGTCACGAGCCCGATCCGCACACGCAGTTTGCGCCGGTGCCGCGCCGCCACGGCAACCAGGTCCGTCGCACGCACGATGAGCACGCTGCGGACGCCGGCCCGACCCCGCAACGCACGCTGACTGGCGCGCCGCGTCCACGCAAGGCGCGCGGGCCGAATCACGGTGTCTCTGCTGCCACGCTGGATTTCCTGCGGGCCGCGCAGGCGCGCGAACAGGTCCGCAAGTCCAGCGGTCGCCGCGCTCTGGCGCGCATCGTCATCGGCTTGCTGACCATCACGGCAATCGCGCAGGTGCTCTTTCTGGGCCGCGCGGAAATCGTCCGCCACGTGCCGGCCACGCGCCCGCTGTGGGAGTCACTCTGCCAGCCGTTGCACTGCCAGCTCGCGCCACCGCGTGACCTGGATGCGCTGCAGATCGAATCGTCGCAGTTGCAACGCCAGGAGGGCGATGCGTCCGACCAGTACGTACTGACCGCCACGCTGCGCAACCGTGCCGGCGGCCCCGTCGCCCTGCCCGCCATCGAGCTGATCACCACCGACCTGCAAGACCAACTGCTTTCGCGCAGAGCCCTGCTGCCGGCCGACTACCTGAACCCGAGCGACCGTGCTTACAGCAAGGCAGGCCTCCCCGCCCGCGGCGAGTTGCCGATTCGGGTACGATTCCAGTCCCAGCGCCCGACGGCCAATTACCGGGTCCTGATTTTTTACCCCTGAATTCCTGATTCACCCCAACACGTATCAAAACGAAGGAGCAGCACACCATGGCAAACGTGACCCTTGGCGGCAACCCGATCGAAGTCGGCGGCAAATTCCCGGCCGCTGGTGACAAGGCCCCGGCATTCACGCTGGTCGGCGCAGATCTGAAGGACGTGTCGCTGGCTGACTTCGCCGGCAAGCGCAAGGTCCTGAACATCGTGCCGAGCCTGGACACCCCGGTGTGCGCCACCTCCACGCGCAAGTTCAACGAAGCGGCTGCCAAGCTGGACAACACGGTCGTGCTGTCCATCTCCGCCGATCTGCCGTTCGCTGCCGGCCGCTTCTGCACCACCGAAGGCATCGCCAACGTCAAGCCGCTGTCGACTTTCCGTGACAAGGGCTTCAAGCAAGCCTACGGCGTCGACATCACCAGCGGCCCGCTGGCCGGCGTCACCGCCCGCGCCGTGGTCGTGCTCGACGGCAACGACACCGTGCTGTACTCCCAGCTCGTGCCCGAGATCAAGGAAGAGCCGAACTACGACGCTGCCCTGGCTGCGCTGAAGTAAGCTGCACCGAGGCCCGCATTGAGATAGTCCGGGTCTCTCATTCACCACACGGCCGTCCCCAGGGGCGGCCGCGTCATATCTGGAGCGCCTCAATATGGCCAGCGTGATCTGCGGCTCGGTTGCCTACGACACCATCATGACGTTCGACGGACACTTCCGCGAACACATCCTGCCCGACAAGATTCATATCCTGAACGTCTCTTTCCTCGTGCCGAGCATGCGCCGGGAGTTCGGCGGATGCGCAGGGAACATCGCGTACTCCCTCAAGCTGCTGGGCGGCGAACCCATCATCATGGGCACCGTCGGGCAAGACGCTGGGCCGTACATCGATTACCTGAAGAAGCTCGGTATCTCGACCCAGCACATCACCGAGATTCCCGACACGTTCACGGCGCAAGCCATGATCACGACCGACCGCGACAACAACCAGATCACCGCGTTCCACCCGGGCGCGATGAGCCAGTCGAGCGTGAATTCGGTCAAGAACGCCCTGCCGGCCAAGCTCGGCCTGGTCGGCCCCGACAGCCGCGACGGCATGCTGCATCACGCCACACAATTTGCCGAAGCGGGCGTGCCGTTCATCTTCGACCTGGGCCAGGCGATGCCGCTGTTCGACGGCGCTGACCTGCGCCATTTCGTTGAACTCGCCACTTACGTGGTGGTCAATGACTACGAAGCGCAGGTCATGCTGTCACGCACGGGCTACAGTGCGACAGAGCTTGCGCAGCGCGTCGAAGCTTTCATCGTCACGCGCGGGGAAGAAGGGGCGGAGATTCACGCCGGCGGCAAGCAATATAAGATTCCTGTGGTGCCCGCCGAACGTGTGGTCGACCCGACCGGTTGCGGCGACGCCTTCCGCGGCGGCCTGCTCTACGGCATCGAAAACGGCCTGGACTGGGAAACCACGGGCCGGCTTGCCAGCCTGATGGGCTCGCTTAAAATCGCTTGCCAGGGCCCGCAGAATCACGGTCTGCCCGTCGACGAGATTGCCCGGCGCTTTGAATCCGCTTTCGGGTACCGGTATCAATAAGGAACGCACATGAAACCCATCTATCGCATCGGTGCCGCGACCCTGCTGGTCGCCGCGCTCGGCCTGCAAGGCTGCGCCATGGGCACCAACTCCAACAGCGCCTACACGTCGGGCCAGGCTCAGCGCGAGCAGACCGTGCGCTTCGGCACGGTCGACTCCGTGCGTAACGTCGTGATCGACCGTGAGCAGACCGGCGTCGGCACCATCGCGGGCGGCGCGATCGGCGGGATCGGGTCGGCAGCGGCCATCGGGCGCGGCAACGGCTCGGTGGCGGCGGGCGTGCTGGGCGCCATCCTGGGTGGCGTTGCAGGCAGCGCAATCGAAGGCCAGGCGAACAAGCGCCCCGGTCTGGAGATTACCGTCAAGCTGGACAATGGCGAGTACCGCGCCATCACGCAAGATGCTGACGAGGCTTTCCGCCCGGGCGAGCGTGTGCGCCTGCTGTCGTCGGGCGGCGTGACCCGCGTGACGCACTGATCGCCGGCTAGACGATCGGTCTAGCAGTACAACTCAACCGCATCGGCATCGCGCCGGTGCGGTTTTTTTATGCCTGCACGAATCGCGCAGCCATGAAAAAGCCCGCCGGGGCGTGAGCCGGTCGGCGGGCGGTGCAAGACACCTGGGCTTGCGGGTCGGATACGCAGTATCCGATCAGGTGGGCCCAGCGTGTGCGCCGCTGTGGTCCCGTAGGAACCGTCGCAAGACGTGCTGA
>CBJMVH010000041.1:0-38976 GCA_966433195.1 uncultured Ralstonia sp. | reverse complement strand
CGATCATCGGCGAAGGCGAGAGCGCCACGGCGTTGCCGCTGATCCGCATCGTCGCGCCGCAGGCCAACTACGACTACCAGCACAAGTACTTCACCGACGACACGCGTTACGAGTGCCCGGCACCGATTCCCGCCGACGTGGCCGCACGCGTGCAGGCGCTGGTGGTGCAGGCGTACCGCGGGTTGGGCTGCCGTGGCTGGGGCCGCGCCGACATCATGCTGCGTAAGTCCGACAACGCGCCGTTCCTGCTGGAGATGAATACGTCGCCGGGCATGACCGGCCATTCGCTGGTGCCGATGGGCGCGCGCGCTGCCGGCATCAGCTATGAGGATTTCGTGTTGCAACTGGCGGCCACCGCGTCGCTGGAGCTGCATGCGAGCAGTGATTGGAAACCCGAGTAAGCCAAACCTGACAGCACAACGTTATGTGGCACAACACCCGTCTCCTCAACGCCGTCGCGAGCGCGCTGTATGCGCTGCTCGCGCTTGGCTGCTTGGGTGTTGGGGCGATGTGGCTGATGCAGCGGCCGATGTTTCAGTTGCAGCAGGTGCGTGTGATGCCGATGGCCGGTAGCGAGTTGCATCACGTGAGCGGGCCCAGTGTGCGGGCCAACGCGCTGGCCAAGCTGCGCGGCAACTTCTTCACGTTGAACCTCGACGAGGCGCGTGCCGCGTTCGAGTCGGTGCCGTGGGTGCGCCGTGCGAGCGTGCGCCGCGTGTGGCCCAACGGCTTGCTGGTCGAAGTGCAGGAGCACGAGGCGCTCGGCACGTGGGGCGGTAATGACTCCGGCAAGCTGGTCAACACGTATGGCGAAGTCTTCGTGGCCAACCTGGCCGAGGCTGAAGACGACACCGAGCTGGTGGCGCTCGCCGGCCCCGAAGGTACCGAGCAAGACGTGGTCGACAAGCTGGAAACCATGACTGAATGGTTCAAGCCGATGAACGCCGAGCCCGTGAGCGTGACGCTCACCGACCGCTACGCGTGGCGCGCGCGGTTGTCCAACGGCACGGTCATCGAGTTTGGCCGAGAACTGAATGATGACGATCGCACCGCGCTGGCCGCGCGTGCCCGCCGCTTTGTGCGCGCGTGGCCGCAGGTGACGCAGCGCTGGGGCGGTCAGATTGAATACGCCGATTTGCGCTACCCCAACGGGTTCGCGGTTCGTGCGGCGGGTGTGCGTTTCCTCACGGACGCGCAGGCCGCGGTGCTGGACAAGGGGGGCAAGCTGCCCGGCACCGGCAAGACTGCAAAGGCGGGGGCCAAAGCAGTGGCCAACAACAAAGCAACGCGAAGCACAGAGAAAACGCGATGAGCAAGGAATACAAGGATCTTCTGGTCGGGCTGGATATCGGCACCTCCAAGGTAGTGGCGGTGGTGGCCGAGCTGCGCCCCGACGGCGCCTACGAGGTCATCGGCATGGGCCAGACCGAATCGAAGGGGCTGAAGAAGGGCGTGGTTGTCAATATCGAGGCGACCGTCCAGTCGATCCAGAAAGCGCTCGAAGAAGCGGAGCTGATGGCCGACTGCAAGATCGGCGAGGTGTTCACCGGTATCGCCGGCAGCCACATCCGCAGCTTCAATTCGAGCGGCATGGTGGCGATCAAGGACAAGGAAGTCACC
Source organism: uncultured Ralstonia sp. (assembly GCA_966433195.1). GTDB lineage: Bacteria > Pseudomonadota > Gammaproteobacteria > Burkholderiales > Burkholderiaceae > Ralstonia. Next base: position 37,356 of record CBJMVH010000041.1, on the reverse strand, counting down.
TCCACCGACGTCGCACGTGTGATCGAGACCGCCAAGGCCGTCAACATCCCGACCGATCAGCAGATCCTGCACATCCTCACGCAGGAATTCATCATCGACGGGCAGGAAGACGTGCGCGAGCCGATCGGCATGAGCGGCATCCGGCTCGAGGTGAAGGTGCACATCGTGACCGGCGCCGTGAGCGCGGCGCAGAACATCGTCAAGTGCGTGCGCCGCTGCGGGCTGGAAGTGCACGACCTGATCCTGCAGCCGCTGGCATCGAGCCTGGCCGTGCTGACCGAGGATGAGAAGGAACTCGGCGTGGTGCTGGTCGACATCGGCAGCGGCACGACCGACATCGCCATCTTCAGCGAAGGCGCGATCCGCCACACGGCCGTGATTCCCATCGCCGGCGATCAGATCACCAACGACGTCGCCATGGCTCTGCGCACACCAACGCCGGACGCCGAGGACATCAAGATCCAGTACGGCATCGCCAAGCAGGTGCTGGCCGATCCGGACGAGATGATCGATGTGCCTGGCGTGGGCGACCGCGGCCCGCGCACGCTGTCACGCCAGGCGCTGGCGGCGGTGATCGAGCCGCGCGTCGAAGAGCTGTTCTCGCTCGTGCACCAGGTGGTGCGTGAATCCGGCTATGAGGAACTGCTCAGTAGCGGCGTGGTCCTCACTGGCGGTACCGCAATGATGCCCGGCATGGTTGAACTGGGCGAAGACATGTTCCTGAAGCCCGTGCGTGTGGGTGTGCCCGAATACCGCGGCAACCTGCACGAGGTGGTGAAGAGCCCGCGTTATGCGACGGTGATGGGCCTGTTGCAGGAAGGCCGCGTGCAGCGCATGCGCGGTCGCAAGGTGGTTGTGCAGTCCGGATCGGCCAAGCAGATCTGGACGCGCATGAAGGAATGGTTCATCGGCAACTTCTAAGCACGCGTGTGCTGAGGGTTGGCGATGTGCTCCCCGCTGTATCTGCAAACGGGAGCAAGTTGGGTTTCTTGTTTTGATGTTTTTTGTTCAGGAACCAGGGGTTGCGGCGGGGAGGCTGCATCGTCTGGGACTGATCACTTCTGGAGGCAACGATGGACTTCGACATGATTGAAACGGAAATGCAGGACGGCACCATCATCAAGGTGGTGGGCGTCGGTGGTGCAGGCGGCAACGCTGTGCAGCACATGATCAACCGCGGCGTGCAAGGCGTGGAATTCATCTGCATGAACACGGATGCGCAAGCGCTCAAGCGCTCGACCGCCTCGCGCGTGCTGCAACTGGGCAGCACGGGCCTGGGTGCGGGTGCCAAGCCGGAAGTCGGCAAGCACTGCGCAGAAGAAGCCCGAGAGCAGATCGCCGACGCACTGCGCGGCGCGCACATGGTCTTCATCACCGCCGGCATGGGCGGTGGCACGGGCACGGGCGCTGCGCCGGTGGTCGCGCAGATCGCCAAGGAAATGGGCATCCTGACCGTGGGCGTGGTCTCCAAGCCGTTCGACTTCGAAGGCGCACGCCGCGCCAAGATGGGCGAAGCCGGCGCGAATGATCTGGAAGGCAACGTCGATTCGCTGATCGTCGTGCTCAACGAAAAGCTCTTCGAAGTCATGGGCGACGACGCCGAGATGGACAAGTGCTTCCAGTGCGCCGACGACGTGCTGCACAACGCTGTGGCCGGCATCGCGGAAATCATCAACGTCGACGGTCTGGTGAACGTCGACTTTGAAGACGTGAAGACCGTGATGGGCGAACAAGGCAAGGCAATGATGGGCACGGCCACCGTGTCCGGCGTCGACCGTGCACGTCTGGCCGCCGAACAGGCCGTCGCCAGCCCGCTGCTGGAAGGCGTGGACCTGTCGGGTGCGCGTGGGGTGCTGGTCAACATCACGGCCAGCCGCTCGCTCAAGCTGTCCGAGACCAAGGAAGTGATGAACACCATCCGCAGCTATGCCGCGGAAGATGCCACCGTCATCTTCGGTACGGTCTACGACGACGCCATGGGCGACGCACTGCGTGTGACCGTGGTCGCCACCGGCCTGGGCCGTGCTGCCCGCAACAAGCAGCAACAGCAGCAGACGATGACGCTGCTCAAGACCGGTACCGACAACCAGCCGGTGGCCTTTGGCGGTGGCGCCATGGGTCATTCGGTGGCCGCTGCGCCGGACTACAGCAACTTCGACACCCCGGCCGTGTGGCGCAGCTCGCGCGAGTCGGCATCGGCTCACGTCGCAGCGCTGCAAGAGAAGGGCGTCGACACGTACGACATTCCGGCATTCCTGCGCAAGCAGGCGGACTGATCGGGGCGAGTTGGTTCGATCGGCACCCGCGCACGTCCAGCTGCCTGCGGCACCTCACACCGCTCGCGGTTCACGGCTCCCCTCCCGTGACTGCCGTTGTGTGATGGCCCGCCGCTCGCAAGCCGACAGCGCGCGATGAACCGGACACAGTCGTTGCCGCCGGGCGGGTCGGCCTCTGGCCGCCTCCCCGGAAGGGTCCAGCCCGCCCGGCGGGTGTGACCGTTCATCGCGTAGCGCGCGATGCCTGTTTTACCGGCTACGGCCTGATGATGTTGTCTCCCAAGACCGCCCGCGTGATTCCCTCACGCGGGCGGTCTCGTTTTTTGTGAGCCTGCGCGCTTGCTCGCCAGGTTCTATGATCCCGATATTCACGCGCACTCACTGACGATCATGATCCAGCCTGGTCAACCGCTTCCCGACGCAACGCTCTACGAGTTCTTTGAAGTGGAAAAGGATGGCCGCGCACTCGGGCCCAATGCCTTCTCCGTTCAGCAGCTGGCCGAAGGCAAGACGATCGTTATCTTCGGATTGCCCGGTGCCTTTACGCCAACCTGCTCCGCGCGCCATGTGCCGGGGTACGTCGAACACTACGACGCACTGCGGGCCAAGGGCGTGGATGAAATCTGGTGCGTATCGGTCAACGACGCTTTCGTGATGGGCGCGTGGGCTCGCGCGCAGGGCACCGAAGACAAGGTCCGCATGCTGGCGGACGGCAGCGCTGAGTTCACGCGCAAGCTCGGTCTCGACCAAGATCTTTCCAAGCGCGGTATGGGCGTTCGATCCCAGCGCTACGCGATGGTCGTGAAAGACGGTGTGGTAACAGCGCTACAGGTAGAGGCGCCCGGGCAGTTTGCGGTGAGTCGCGCAGAATCGGTCCTGGCACTCCTCTAAGACCGCACAAAGACGCCCCAAAATGGCGCCAACCCGCCGCCCGCCGCATGCGCGTGTGGCGGAAGTGCCCTCGGCGCCCAATATGCTTGCCCTGAGATTGAGCAGAATATGGGCGGGCCTAACATCCCGATACAAAAGTCGTTTTGAAGGCGGGGGTGTGAAAATGGTATGCTTAGGGTTATCACCTATGCAGAGCGCATAGATAAAAACAATCATAGATATTTCGTGAGTTGAGGGCGGCCATGTTGAAACAACGCACCATCAAGTCCGTCGTTAAGACCGTCGGCATCGGGTTGCACTCGGGCCGCAAGGTTACGTTGACGCTGCGTCCGGCCGCGTCCGGCACGGGCATCGTGTTCACGCGCGTGGACCTGGACCCGGCCGTCGAAATTCCCGCCACCGCCAATGCCATCGGCGACACGCGTCTGGCCTCCGTGCTGCAGAAGGACGGCGCTCGCGTATCGACCGTTGAACACCTGATGTCGGCCTGCGCCGGTCTGGGCATCGACAACCTCTACGTGGATGTCGACGCGGAAGAAATCCCCATCATGGACGGCAGCGCCGCTTCGTTCGTGTTCCTGCTGCAGTCGGCTGGCATTGAAGAGCAGGGTGCGGCCAAGCGCTTCATCCGCGTGACGAAGCCGGTGGAAATCCGCGAAGGCGACAAGCTCGCCCGCCTGGATCCGTACTTTGGCTTCAAGCTCTCGTTCACGATCGAATTCCGTCACCCGGCGGTCGACAAGACCGGCCAGACGTTCGAGATCGACTTTGCCGACACCAGCTACACGCGTGAGATCGCCCGCGCGCGCACCTTCGGTTTTGCTCACGAAGTCGAAATGCTGCGTGAGGTCGGTCTGGCGCGCGGCGGCAGTCTCGACAACGCCATCGTGCTCGACGAGCACCGCATGCTGAACAACGACGAACTGCGCTACGGCGACGAGTTCGTCCGCCACAAGATTCTCGACGCGATCGGTGATTTGTATGTGGTCGGCTATCCGCTGATTGCCGCATACACCGCGCACAAGTCGGGGCACGGCCTCAACAACGCGCTGCTGCGCGCGCTGCTGGCCGACGAAACGGCCTACGAGATTGTGACGTTCGACAAGGTGGAAGAGGCGCCGCGCGCGTTCCTGCCGCAACTGCAGCCGGCGTTTTCGTGATCGGCTGAGAAGGTTGCACGCATGAAAAAAGCGCCCTGCGGGGCGCTTTTCATTTGGGCGCGATATGTCGTCCGACCATTTCGGCCAAGGCTTTACGCAGGGGGGAATCGGGCAATTCTGCTGCGAGTGCGGCAAGACTGTTGACTCCAACTGCTGTCATCTTGGCGCGTTTAGGCGGCTTTTGGGTCTCTTGTGGCCATAAACTATCGCTGCCGCCCTGCGGTTGTACCCGTACACGAATTGCGGTAATCTGCGAATCCCGGCGCTGCAGACGCTCCAGCAAGGTGGGTACCACCTGCCGTAGGCGCGCCGCAGCCGCACTATGTGCGGCGAGCAACACTAGAGTCGCTTCCCGGCTGTCGCGCGCATCGTTCTTGATGCCACCGATGGCCACGCCGCCCCCCAAACCTGGCGGTAACAGCGACAACACCTCCGCTTCCAACGACGCCAATTGCCTGGCGGTCCGCATCAGCGGGCCAACCGAACCGGCACCCGAGAGCCAGTCCTGGACGGGTTTTGCCACCGGCGTCTTGAGAGCGGGATGAACAAAGATTCGCATGCCGGCATTGTAGGGCGCTTCACCGCGCTTTCGTGCCGTCGGGCGGCTTTTTTGTCCGGAAACGAGCAATGCAGATCATCCTGATTCATCCGCGCAAGGCCGGCGCGATCCATCTGTCGCGGCGCGGCGTGTTCGTCAGCATCGGCGTGGCATTGCTGGCCGTGGTGGGCCTGTCTGTTGGCGGGACGTGGCTGGCGGCCAAGCAGGGCTTGCTGTCCGTGGCCGGTGCCCCGGCAGTGGCGGGCGCCGACCCGCGCGTGACCCGCGAAAACCTCAACCTGATGGCCGCCCGCATCGGCGAAATGCAGGCGCAGATGGTGCGCCTCGACGCGCTGGGCGCCCGCGTGTCGGGTTTGGCCGGTGTGCCGCCGCGCGAATTCGATTTCAAGTCGCAGCCAGGGCGAGGTGGTCCGGAGGGCGCGTTCTCGCGGCCGATGTCGATGCCGGAGATCCAGTCTGAACTCGACCGCCTGACGCGTTCTGCCGATCAGCGCAACGATTACCTCAGCGTGCTCGAAAGCACCCTGATGGACCGGCAGATCCACGCCAAGATGATGCCGACCGTGCGCCCCGTCGCCACAGGCTATGACTCGTCGGGCTTTGGCGTGCGGATTGATCCGTTCACCGGCCGGCGCACGCAGCACGACGGCGTGGACTTTGTCGGCCCGGTCGGCACGCCGATCGTGGCGGCCGCGGGCGGCGTGGTGGTGGCGAGCGAGTTCCATCACGAATACGGCAACATGATCGACATCGACCACGGCAATGGCCTGAAGACGCGGTACGCGCATGCGTCCAAGGTGTTCGTGAAAGTCGGTGACATCGTGAAGGCGGGCGAACGTATCGCGCTGATCGGCCGCACGGGCCGCGCCACCGGCCCGCATCTGCACTTCGAGGTGCATGTGAACGACGTGCCGCAGAACCCGGTGGCTTTCCTGGAAAACGCCGGCCAGCCCAAGATGGCGGCCAACAAGGTGTCGGCGCCGAAGATGGCGGCGGCGGACATCGGCAAGAGCATGGCGGCTGCCGGCCACTGATCCGGCCCGGGTTGCAATCGGGGAAGCCCGTCCCCAATTCAGCGTCATTGCGTGGCTGCCCGGACGGCGTTCGGTGCAGCCTGAAAGTGCGGCGTTCCTGCCACATCCGGCGGGGCTGCCGCCATCAAGCGGGTGTTTTGCACATGCTAAACTCCCGCCTTTGCGCCAACCCCTGCGCCAACCTATTTCTGGGCCATTGCACCGCCTGTGTTTCGCCGCTTTCTGCGAAGCGTTTTCCGGGTGGCTCGCCGGCCCTAGCCATCGATGATCACGGGCCTTCTCAAGAAGATTTTCGGCAGCCGCAATGAACGGCTGATCAAACAGTACCGCCGCAAGGTGGCGCAGATCAACGCGCTCGAGCCCAAGTTCGAAGCGCTGTCCGATGCCGAGCTGCAGGCCAAGACCGAGGAATTCCGTCAACGCTTTGCCAAAGGCGAAACGCTCGACGAACTGCTGCCCGAAGCGTTTGCCGTGTGCCGCGAGGCCAGCAAGCGCGTGATGAAGATGCGGCACTTCGATGTGCAGCTCATCGGCGGCATGGTGCTGCACGACGGCAAGATCGCCGAAATGCGCACCGGCGAAGGCAAGACGCTGACCGCCACGCTGGCGGTGTACCTGAATGCCATCTCCGGCCAGGGCGTGCACGTGGTGACGGTCAACGACTACCTTGCCCAGCGCGATGCTGAGTGGATGGGCAAGCTCTACAACTGGCTGGGCCTGTCGGTGGGGGTCAACTTGACCACCATGGACCACGACCAGAAGCAGACCGCTTACGCGTCGGACATCACCTACGGTACCAACAACGAGTTCGGCTTCGACTACCTGCGCGACAACATGGTGTACGACGCCGGGCAGCGCGTGCAGCGTCCGCTGAACTACGCCATCGTCGATGAGGTGGACTCGATCCTGATCGACGAAGCGCGTACGCCGCTGATCATCTCCGGCCAGGCCGAAGACCACACCGACCTGTATCGCCGCATGAACGGCATCCCGGCGCAGCTCACGCGCCAGATCGGCGAAGAGAAGTCGGACGGCACCGGCGTCGAGAAGCCAGGCGACTACTACGTCGACGAAAAATCGCACCAGGTCTACCTGACCGAATCGGGCCACGAGAAGGCCGAGCAGATCCTGCTGCAGGCCGGCCTGATCGGCGAGGGCGAATCGCTCTACGCGCCGCAGAACATCACGCTGATGCACCATCTGTACGCCGCCCTGCGCGCGCACAGCCTGTTCTTCCGCGATCAGCACTACGTGGTGCAGAACGGCGAAGTGGTGATCGTCGATGAGTTCACCGGCCGTCTGATGTCGGGCCGCCGTTGGTCCGATGGCCTGCACCAGGCCGTGGAAGCCAAGGAAGGCGTGCAGATCCAGCAGGAAAACCAGACGCTGGCGACCATCACGTTCCAGAACTACTTCCGCATGTACAACAAGCTGGCCGGCATGACCGGTACGGCCGATACGGAAGCGTACGAATTCCAGGAGATCTACGGCTTGGAAACCGTGGTGATCCCGACCAACCGCACGCCGCAGCGCAAGGACTTGCAGGATCAGATCTACAAGACCGGCAAGGAGCGCTACGACGCCGTCATCCGCGACATCCGCGATTGCTACGAGCGCGGTCAGCCGGTGCTGGTGGGTACGACATCCATCGAAAACTCCGAGCTGCTGTCGAACCTGCTGAACCAGGCCAAGCTGCCGCATCAGGTGCTCAACGCCAAGCAGCACGAGCGCGAAGCCGCCATCATCGCGGAAGCGGGCCGGCCCAAGGCAATCACCATCGCTACCAACATGGCCGGTCGCGGTACTGACATCGTGCTCGGCGGCAATGTGGAGAAGCAAGCCGGTTTCGTGATGGCCGACGAATCGCTCTCCGATGAAGAGAAGGCCGCGCGCGTGAAGCAACTGCAGGATGAATGGCAGTCGCTGCACGAGCAGGTGAAGGCCGCAGGTGGCCTGCACATCGTCGGTACCGAGCGCCACGAGTCGCGCCGGATCGACAACCAGCTGCGCGGCCGTGCCGGCCGCCAGGGTGATCCCGGTTCGTCGCGCTTCTATCTGTCGCTGGACGACCAGCTGCTGCGCATCTTCGCGGGCGACCGCGTGCGCGCGATCATGGATCGCCTGAAGATGCCCGAAGGCGAGCCGATCGAAGCCGGTATCGTCACGCGCTCGATCGAATCCGCCCAGCGCAAGGTGGAAGGCCGCAACTTCGACATCCGCAAGCAACTGCTGCAGTACGACGACGTTGCCAACGACCAGCGCAAGGAAATCTACAAGCTGCGTAACGAGATTCTTGAAGCGCAGGATGTGGGCGATCTGGTCAAGAACCTGCGCGAATCCGTGTTCACCGAGCTGTTCCGCACCTACGTGCCGGCCGAGACCATGGAAGAGCAGTGGGACGTCGCCGGCCTGGAAAAGACGCTGCGTGAAGACTGGGGTGTCGACCAGCCGCTGGTGAAGACGCTGGAGTCTGCCGAGTCCATCGAGGACGAAGAGCTGCTGAAGATGGTGCTGGACGCCGCCGAAGCGGTGTACGAAGGCAAGGTCGCACAGGTGGGCCGCGAGTCGTTCGCCGGCTTCGAGCGTTCGGTGATGCTGCAGAGCCTCGATACGCACTGGCGCGAGCACCTGGCTGCACTGGATATGCTGCGCCAGGGCATCCACCTGCGCGGCTATGCGCAGAAGGACCCGAAGCAGGAGTACAAGCGCGAGTCGTTCGAGCTGTTCGGCCGCCTGCTCGACACCATCCGCAACGAAGTCACGCGCATTGTGTTCACGGTGCGCATTCAGTCGCAGGAAGAACTGGAGCAGGCTTCGGAGCAGATCGAAGAGGATCTGTCTGCGCTCTCCAACGTGCAGTACAAGCACGACGAGTTCAGCGAATTGGCCGAAGTGGCGGCGGGCGATGCTGAAATCCACGGCGCGACGCCGGCCATGGCTGCGCCGCGTTCAGCGGCATCGGCTGCTGCGGCGGCGCTCGCGGGCGAAGTGCCGAAGGTCGGCCGCAACGATCCGTGCCCGTGCGGTTCGGGCAAGAAGTACAAGCAGTGCCACGGCAAGCTGGTCTGACGCTGCTGAACGCTGTTTTCTGTTGATTCACGATGCCCGCACTGCGGGCATCCTCATTTGAAAGGTGTGCTCCATGGCTGTGAATCTCGTCGCGCCCGCCGCTGACTCCCTGTTGCCGATCGACGGCGTAGATCTCGGCTGGGCCGAGGCCGGTGTCCGCAAGGCCAATCGCAAGGACGTGCTGCTGGTGCGCATTGCCGAGGGCTCGACCGTGGCCGGCGTGTTCACGCAGAACCGCTTCTGCGCCGCGCCCGTGCAGGTGTGCCGTGAGCATCTGGCCAGCGGCGAGGGCGCACGCGCCATCGTCGTGAACACGGGTAACGCCAATGCAGGCACGGGCGCACCCGGCCTCGCCCATGCACGCCAGACCTGCGATGCCGTCGCCAAGCTGCTGGGCGTGTCGGCGGAACAGGTGCTGCCGTTTTCCACGGGCGTGATTCTGGAACCGCTGCCGGTCGACCGCATCATCGCTGGGCTGCCGGCCGCGCAGGCCAACGCCAAGCCGGATAACTGGCTGGCCGCCGCCGAGGCCATCATGACCACCGACACCGTACCCAAGGCAGCGTCCGCCACGTGCACGCTGTCGGGCAAGACGGTGCGCATGTCGGGCATCAGCAAGGGCGCGGGCATGATCCGCCCGAACATGGCGACGATGCTCGGCTTCATCGCCACCGATGCCAACGTGGACGAAGCTGTACTGCAAGGCCTTGTGCGCTACGCCGCCGATCATTCGTTCAACAGCGTGACGGTGGATGGCGATACCTCCACTAACGATTCGTTCGTCGTCATCGCCACGGGCCGCGCCGGCACGCCGCGCATCGATTCCGAATCGCACCCCGACTACGCCGCACTGCGTGATGCACTGACCGGCCTCGCGCAAGAACTCGCACAGAAGATCGTGCGCGACGGCGAGGGCGCCACCAAGTTCATGGCCATTCAAGTAGAAGGCGGCCGCAACGTGGATGAGTGCCGTCAGATCGCCTACGCGGTGGCGCATTCGCCGCTGGTCAAGACCGCGTTCTACGCATCGGACCCCAACCTGGGCCGCATCCTGGCCGCCGTCGGCTATGCCGGTGTGACGGACCTCGACGTGAACGGCGTCAACCTGTGGCTCGACGACGTGTGGGTCGCGCGTGATGGTGGCCGCAACCCGGACTACCGCGAAGAAGACGGCCAGCGCGTGATGAAGCAAGCCGAGATCACCGTGCGCATCGCACTCGGCCGCGGCGATGCCACCGCCACTGTGTGGACGTGCGATTTCTCGCACGACTACGTGTCGATCAACGCGGACTACCGCTCGTAAGCCGGAGTTCTTGTGATGTCGTCTGACCTTTCCGCGCGGCTCGATCGCTTTTTGGGGCGGCTTGAGCAGTGGCTGCCGCCCGAGTTGACCGAAGCCGACTGGAGCGAGGCCGTGGCCTTCCGCTGGCGTAAGCGCCAGAGCCTGTTCGGCAACATCGGCTACCTTGCGCCGATCCGCCAACTGCCGCCGATCCATCTGAGCGACCTGCACAACATCGAGCGCCAGAAAGACGCCATCGTTGCCAACACGCGCCAGTTCGTGCGCAAGCTGCCGGCCAACAACGTGCTGCTCACCGGCGCGCGCGGCACCGGCAAGTCGTCACTCATCAAGGCGTGCTTGAACGAGTTCGTGAAAGACGGTCTGCGCCTGGTCGAAGTCGACAAGGACGATCTGGCCGACCTGGGCGATATCGTCGAGCAACTCTCGCAACGCCCCGAGCGCTTCGCCATCTTCTGCGACGACCTCTCGTTCGAGGAGGGTGAGTCGGGCTACAAGGCGCTCAAGTCGGCGCTCGACGGCTCGGTGGCGGCGCAGTCGGACAACGTGCTGATCTACGCCACGTCCAACCGGCGCCATCTGCTGCCCGAGTACATGAAGGACAACGAGACCTACCAGCACACGGCCGATGGCGAAATCCATCCGGGCGAAGTGGTGGAAGAGAAGATCTCGCTGTCAGAGCGCTTTGGGCTATGGCTGTCGTTCTACCCGCCCAAGCAGGACGAATATCTGACCATCGTCGGCCACTGGCTCAAGCACTTCGGCTGCAGCGACGAGGACATCGCCGCCGCACGTGGCGATGCGCTGGTGTGGGCGCTGGAGCGTGGTTCACGTTCCGGCCGCGTGGCGTGGCAGTTCGCCCGCGACTGGGGCGGCAAGCACGGGCGGCAGCATGTCGACTGACAACCTGACGCAAGTGCCGCCCACGCACACGCCCGACGGTCGCAAGATCACCGAAGTGGCCGTAGGCGTGCTCGTGCAGCCGGACGGCCAGTTCCTGCTGGCGCAACGTCCTGAGGGCAAACCGTACGCTGGCTACTGGGAATTCCCCGGCGGCAAGCTGGAAGCGGGCGAATCGGTGGAAGCCGCGCTCAAGCGCGAGTTGAAGGAAGAGCTGGATGTGACGCTGCGCACCTGCGTGCCGTGGCACACCATCGAGCACGATTACCCGCACGCCTATGTGCGGCTGCACTTCTGCAAGGTGACAGCGTGGGACGGGACGCTGCGTGCGCTGGAGGGCCAGGATTTCGCCTGGCAGACGCTGCCGATCAGCGTGGATCCGGTGCTGCCGGCCACGCTACCCGTCTTCGAATGGATGCGCGAGGAAGCGACGGCTAGTTGAGCTTGCCGCTCGTGTCACCGCCCGGCGCGTCGGGCAGGTCGTCCTCTTCCACCACCGGAATCGTGTACTGCTCGGCGGCCCAGGCGCCGAGGTCGATCTGCTTGCAGCGTTCGGAGCAGAACGGGCGGTAGCGGCTCTCCGGCACCCAAGGCACCGGCTTGCCGCAGGTCGGGCATTTGACGGTCTTCACGTTCATCGCAAAGGCTAGAAATTACAGAGCTTGAGCTGGAACGGGATATCCGCGTCGACCGGCTTGGGTCGCAGGTCGCCATCCTGCTGGGTGAAGCGCACCCAGAGCATGTACTTGTTGGCGCTGATCTCGGGGATGAACCCCAGCGCCGCATCGTCCAGGCGCACCTGCATGAGCTGGTACACGCGGCCCGACAGCATTTGCTGATAGCTGCCTGCGGTAGCAATGACCTTGCCACTCTGCCCGGACTCGCGCAGCAGACGCAGCACGATCATCGTGGCATCGCGCAGGGGCACCAGGGGCTGGGCCCATTTGATGATGTCGGCGCGGCGGCGCTCGGCCGGGTGATGCTGCCATGCAAAATACGCCGGCAGATCAAACTCGCACGTGCCGCCCGGGATGATGGCGCGGCTGCGGATGCTGGTCAGCCATTCGTTGTCGGCGATGAGCTGACCAGCCTTGCCGTGCGTCGCGGTAAGGTTGCCCGAGGCGGTTTCCAGCTCGCTGATGACGGCGTCGAGCGCGTCCTGGTCGATCTGCGGATTGGCGCGCAGCGCGGTGAGCGTCTGGCGCTGGCGATCGAGTTCCTTGAGCAGGTCGGCTTTGAGGTCGGCGCGGCCGGCCACGTCGACGACTTCGAACAGCGTGGTCAGCGCCACATGGTGCTGCAGCGGATGTTCCTGCGCGAGAAAGAAATCCAGACGCTCGAACAAATCTTCGAGACGCAGCAACGTCCGAATGCGTTCGTTGAAGGGATATTCGTACAGGATCAAAACTTGGGTGCCCGGTTTGCGGGCCTGCTGGCATAGGCCCCGAAGCCCGTTTGGCTTCGATCTGCCCGCATTCTATGCGAGACCCTCGCGCATCACAATGCAAAGGGGTGTCGCGGTCGCTTTCAGACGGTTTCAGTTCGACCGATAGGCTTGGTCCAGACGGTCGATCTGCGGAGCAAGTTCGGCGAGCGTGCCGCTGTTGTCGATCACGTCGTCAGCGGCGGCCAAGCGGGCTTCGCGGCTGGCCTGGCGGGCGATGATGGCCTCCACTTGGGCGCGCGACAGGCCGTTGCGAGCCATCACGCGGGCAATCTGCGTCTCGACGGGGCAGTCGACCACCAGAATGCGATCGACCAGCGCGCGCCAGCTTTGATGCCCCGCCAACGATTCGACCAGAAGTGGCACCACGTAGACGAGGTAGGGATAGGCGCCCGATGCCTGTGCGGCGGCCCCACGCGAGAGGCCAATTTCGCGGATCAGCGGATGGGTGATCTGTTCGAGTCGCACCTTGGCCGTGGCGTCGGAAAAGGCGAGCGCCCGCATGGCGTCGCGATCCATGGCGCCGTCGGCGCGCAGGATACCGGCGCCAAACGTGTCGACCAGCTTGGGGATGGCGGCTCCGCCGGGCGCGGTGATCTCGTGCGCAATGGCATCGGTGTCGACGATGGCAGCCCCGCGTTCCGCGAGGCGATCGGCAACGTAGCTCTTGCCGCTGCCGATGCCGCCGGTCAGCCCGATCACGCGCATACCGGCATCCTTACGGCGCCAGGACGGGGCCGAGCCCCGTCAGCATGATAAGTTGCGGGCCCGCCAGCAGCGCGATGACGCCTGCGCCGGCAATGAAGGGACCGAACGAGAACGGCGATTCGCTTTTGGCGCCCCTAGCAATGCGGATGAGCCCAAACACCAGCCCCACCACGGACGACAGCAGCACGAGCAGCGGCAGCGCTTGCCAGCCGAACCACGCACCGAGCGCGGCCATCAGCTTGAAGTCGCCATAGCCCATGCCTTCGCGGCCGCGCAGCAGCTTGTACGCCCAGTAGATCGACCAGAGAAAGAGGTAACCCGCCATGGCGCCGATCACCGCGTCCTGCAGATGCGCGAACATGCCAAACAGGTTCACTCCGAGCCCAAGCCACAGCAGCGGCTGGGTGATGGCGTCGGGCAGCAATTGTGTGTCGGCATCGATCATCGTGCCGGCGATCAGAAACCACAGCAGCACGGCGGAAGCGACGGCCACCCACGTCGGACCGAAGTGCCACAGGCATGCGGCGGTCAACAGGCCCGTCACGAGTTCGACGGCGGGGTAGCGCCACGAAATCGGCGTCTTGCAGGCGCTGCAGCGGCCGCGCAGCGCGAGCCAACTCAAGATGGGAATGTTCTCCACCGCCTTGATCTGGTGGCCGCACGAAGGGCATGCCGAGCGCGGCACGACCAAGTTGTAGGTCTCGGGGTGGGGGAGCGGCTCTTCGCGCAGTTCGGCAATGTAATTGGCTTCGTCACGCTCGATCATCCGGGGCAGCCGGTGGATCACCACGTTGAGGAAGCTGCCGACGAGCAGCCCAACCAGCCCGCCGGCTCCGATCACAAACCACGCTGGCAATTGCATCAGCGCGGGGATGACGAACATCTCGGACATTGCGTCAGACCACCGTACCCAGCTTGAAGATTGGCAGATACATCGCCACCACCATGCCGCCGATCAATACGCCGAGGATCACGATGATGATCGGTTCGATCAGGGTGGAAATGTTGGCCACGGCATCATCCACTTCGCGCTCGTAAAACTCGGCCACCTTCAGCAGCATGTTGTCCAGCGCGCCGGATTCCTCACCAATCTGCGTCATCTGCAGCACCATGTTGTCGAACACGTGTGTTGCCTGCATGGCGTTGGTTAGGCTGGTACCAATGCGCACGGCCTGCTGAATTTCCAGGGTGGCGTCGTGGTAAATCCAGTTGCCTGCCGCACCTGCGACGGATTCCATCGATTCCACCAAGGGCGTACCTGCCGCGAACATTGTCGCCAACGTACGCGTCCAGCGAGCGATGGTGGCCTTGCGGATGATGTTGCCGAAGATGGGAATCTTCAGAATGAACCGATGTGTGGAGCGCTGCACGTTCTCCGAGCGCTTGAATGCCCGAGTAAACGCCACGATGCCGATGACGGGGCCAAGCACGATCGGAATCCACCATTTGACGAAGAAGTCCGAAATCGCAATCACGAACAGCGTTGGAGCGGGTAGATCGGCGCCGAAGCTGGAGAACACGCCTTTGAACGACGGGACCACGAAAATCATCAGCACCACCGTCACCAGGAAAGCCACCGTCAGCACGGAGATCGGGTAGATCATCGCAGACTTGATCTGCGCCTTCAGCGCGATCGACTTTTCCATGTACAGCGAGAGCCGTTCGAGCAACGCGTCAAGAATACCGCCCTGTTCGCCCGCGTCGATCAGGTTGCAATACAGCGTGTCGAAGTACTGGGGGTGACGACGGAACGCCTGTGCCATGCTGCTGCCCGATTCGATGTCGACGCGGATTTCCATCAGCAGTTGCGTGAAATTCGGATTGGCGTGTCCCTTTGCGATGATGTCGATCGACTGCAGCAACGGCACGCCGGCCTTGAGCATGGTCGACAGCTGGCGTGTGAAGTAAGCCACGTCTCGCTGCGTGATTTTCTTGCCGCGCGCAGCCCGCCGACGCTTGGACTTCGTAATCGACAGGCCTTGCTTGCGCAGGACGGCATTCACCTCGGTGATGCTCTCCGCGCGCATCTCGCCCTTGAAGATCTTGCCTTTACGGTCCTTGCCCTCCCACTCGAAGATGTACTGTGTGGGCGCCTTCGTGGCGGACTTGCCGGCTTTGCGGCTGGGCGCGGCGGCCGCGCGGTTTGCGGCTGGTGCTCGTGTGGCCATGGTTGGTTCCTACCCCCCGGTATGGGAACGATTGATCGAGAAGGTTATTGGTCGCTTACTGGTTTGTGGTGGCCAGCACTTCCTCAAG
Organism: uncultured Ralstonia sp.; assembly: GCA_966433195.1. GTDB lineage: Bacteria > Pseudomonadota > Gammaproteobacteria > Burkholderiales > Burkholderiaceae > Ralstonia. The sequence continues at coordinate 21,759 of CBJMVH010000041.1, read as the reverse complement.
GGAAGTCAGCCCCAGCTTGACTTTCTTCAGGCCCGATTCACGCAGCGACAGCACGCCGTCTTTACGCGCTTGCTCAGCAATCTGCAGCGCTGTGCCGTGCGTCAGGATGATCTCCTGGATCGCCTCGGTGATCGGCATGACCTGATAGATACCGACGCGGCCCTTGTAGCCGCTGCCGTTGCAGGTCTCGCAGCCGACCGGGTGATACGGTTGCCACGAGCCGTCGAGGTCGGCCTCTGTAAAGCCAGCGTCGAGCAGCGTTTCCTTGGGCAGCGGCCCCGGCTTCTTGCATTCCTTGCACAGCCGGCGCGCCAGACGCTGCGCCGTGATCATGAGCACCGACGATGCAATATTGAACGGCGCCACGCCCATGTTCATCAGGCGGGTCAGCGTGGTCGGCGCATCGTTGGTGTGCAGCGTGGAGAACACCAAGTGGCCAGTCTGAGCGGCCTTGATCGAAATATCCGCAGTTTCCAGGTCCCGGATTTCGCCCACCATGATGATGTCCGGATCCTGCCGCAGGAACGACTTGAGCGCTGCCGCAAACGTCAGCCCCGCTTTGTCGTTCACGTTGACTTGGTTGATGCCGGGCAACTGGATTTCCGCCGGGTCTTCGGCCGTGGAAATGTTGATGTCGCCCGTATTCAGCATGTTCAGGAAGGTGTACAGCGACACCGTCTTGCCTGAACCGGTCGGGCCCGTCACGAGCACCATGCCGTAAGGGCGCTTGATGACGTCCAGCAGCAACTGCTTCTGTTCGGGCTCGTAGCCAAGCTGATCAATATCGAGCCGCTCGGTGGAGGACTCCAGAATCCGGATCACGATCTTCTCACCGAACAGCGTCGGCAGCGTCGACACCCGGAAGTCAATCGCGCGCTCGATCGTCTCTTTGTTGTCCTTGTCTTTGCGGTCTTTCGGGACGGTAATGAGCAGCTTCATGCGGCCGTCTTGCGGCACGCGCTTTTCGGAAATGTCCAGGCGCGAAAGCACCTTGATGCGAGTCGCGATCTTGTCGCGGATATCCAGCGGCGGCTGCGCAACCTGTGCCAGGATGCCGTCGATGCGGAAACGCACGCGGTAAAACGTTTCAAACGGCTCGAAGTGCAAGTCGGAGGCGCCACGCAGCAGCGCTTCGGTAAAGAGCTTCTGCAGAAAACGCACCACGGGGGCATCGTCGATACCGTCGGTGGTGGTACGACGCGTGGCGGCGGCTGCGCCCGGGTCGTACTCGATCTGTGTGGCCTCCTGCTTGGGGAAGAGCGACTTGATCTCGGCCGGCGCCTCGTTGGCGAGGCTCAACTGGCGCACCAGCTTGTCGTGCTCGACGATGACCGTTTCGATCGCCACGTTCATTTTCTGACGCAGCTCTTCGATCGGCTTGGGGTCGCTCGGGTCGGACGTGGCGAGAATCAGGCGGTTGTCGCGCCGGGCCAGCGGCAGGAGGCGCAACTGGGAGAAATGCTTGTTGGCCGCCAGGACAGCCGGTACGGTGTCGAGCTTGTACTGCGCCAAGTCCAGCAGCGGCATTTGGTATTTGCCGGCCACGAAGACCGCCAGATCGTGCGCGCTCATGATGCCGCTACCCACCAGCTCGTCGATCAGTTGCGTGCGCTTTTCGCGTGCGCTCTGTTCGAGCTGGGTGAGCAACGTCGGCGCGATCCGCCGGCTCTGTGCTAGAGCGAGTCCAAGTGTCATGAGCCTATCTGACTGACCATTTCAGCGCGCACCCAGCCCCACTGGCTCCTGTGCGCGCCCGCCCCCCAAGGCGAGTTGTTCTGTGTATTGTTGCTGGCCCCACCCATTCGTGGGGGGTGGCGGCCGGAATCGGGGCAGTTTGCCGACCGCCCCTACATTTGTAAAGCGCGCATCAAAGCGCAGCTTGCATTTGTGCCACATCGGCAGAAAACCGCTTGGCCTGAAGCTTTTCGCCGAGTGTGTGGCTTCAACTGCGCTTTCCGGCGCTCGGCCGGTGCAGCCGTACCGTACGGATCGACTGGTTGTCCATCTGCACGATATCCATCACGCACCCGGCCACCCGTACGCTGACGGTTGCCTCTGGAATCTCTTCCAGCACTTCTAGTACCAGCCCGTTGAGCGTCTTCGGACCGTCGGTCGGCAAACTCAGGCCCAGGCGCCGGTTCAGATCGCGCAGGGACATGCCTGCGTCCGCCAGATAGGCGCCCTCCGCGTCCCAGGCCAGCTTTCCGGCGTTGGGCAACGTGGTCGTGAACTCGCCGATCATCTCTTCGATGATGTCCTCCAGCGTCACCAGCCCCAGCATGTCGCCGTACTCGTTGACGATCAGGCCGAGACGGCGGCGGTTCTCCTGGAAGTACTGTAGCTGGCGGAAGACAGGTGTGCCGCTGGGTACGAAATACGGTTCGGCCAGCAGATTGCGGAAATCGTCGTGCGTGAGCTCGGTGTGCCCCAGCAGCGACAGCGCTTTGCGCACATGCAGAATGCCGATCACCTGGTCGCTATCCTGCTCAAACACGGGCAGCTTGTTGTGATAGCAGGTCTCGAGCTGCTGAACCACCTCTTCAATGGGGCGCGACAGATCGAGCGATTCCACGCGCGCGCGCGGCGTCATCACATCGTCCACGGTGATGGCATCGAGGTCGAACAGGTTGAGCAGGATGCTGCGGTGCTTGTGCGGGATGAAGTTGCCCGACTCGAGCACCAGCGTACGCAGCTCCTCGGTCGACATGCGCTGTTCGGGCGCTGCTTTCGTATTGATGCGCACCAGCCGCAGCACGCCCATGGCGAACGCGTTGACCACCGCCACCAGCGGCGTCGAAATGGTCAGCAGCGGCTTGATGATGAAGCTGGCCGGAAACGCCACGCGCTCGGGATAAGTCGCACCCACGATCTTTGGGGCGATCTCGGCAAACACGATGATGAGAAACGCGACGACAGCCGTGGCGACCGACAGCGTAGTTCCGTTGTTGCCGAAATAGTGGATCGCCAGGGTGGTGGTTAGCACCGGCACAGCGGTGTTGATCAGGTTGTTGCCGATCAGGATAAGCGAGAGCAGCTTGTCGGTCTGGCTGAGCAACTGCTGCGTGTTGCGCGCGCCCGAGACGTTCGACTTGGCCAGATGGCGCAGGCGATGGCGGTTGAGCGCCATCATCGCGGTTTCAGAAATGGAGAAGAAGGCAGAGCAGCACAGCAGCAGCGCGACAGCGCCGATTTGTGCCCAGAGCGGCCAGGAGTCCAAGGTGGGAGCGGAAGAAAAGCAAGGCGCCCACTATAACAGAGGGGTTTGTCGCGCCAAGGCAGGCAGCGGCTGCGTATGCCATTGCTACAGATTTGCCCGAGACGGGCGCCCAGAAACAAAAAAGCCCAGCAATTTGCTGGGCTTGATGTCCTTGATCGACAAGACGACAAGGGAATTTCTGGTCGGGGTGAGAGGATTCGAACCTCCGGCCTCTACGTCCCGAACGTAGCGCTCTACCAGGCTAAGCTACACCCCGATGCTTCTTTGCAGATCTCGCGCTGGTCAGGACTGACGTTGCAGCGAGAAAGCACATAACTCTATCAGCGTTTGGCGGAAAAGGGAAGGGGGTAATGCATTTGCCGCTTCTTCTGCGGCAGCGGCTTCGCGTTCGGCGGCTTGGCGCGTGTAGTCCAGCGCGCCGGAAGCCTGGATGGCAGCGAAGATTGCGTCGAAATGTTCGGTGCCGCCTTGCTCGATCGCCTGGCGCACGAGCGCGCGCTGTTCTTCTGTGCCGTTGCGCAGCAGGTGGATGAGCGGCAGCGTTGGCTTGCCTTCGCGCAGGTCGTCGCCGGCGTTCTTGCCCATCTGGTCGGCGGTGGCGGTGTAGTCGAGCAGGTCGTCAACGATCTGGAACGCGGTGCCGATGCGGCGGCCATATTCGGCGGCGGCCTCTTCGGTGGCGGCGTCTGCGCCCGAGAGCACGGCGCCGATCTGCGCGGCGGCCTCGAACAGCTTGGCAGTCTTGTAGCGGATGACTTGCAGGTAGCGCTCTTCCGTCACGTCGGGGTCGTGCATGTTCAGCAACTGCAGGACCTCGCCCTCGGAGATGATGTTGGTGGCATCGGCCAGGATCTGCATGATGCGCATGCTGTTGGCCTGCACCATCATCTGGAAGGCGCGCGAATACAGGAAGTCGCCCACCAGCACGCTGGCCGCGTTGCCGAACACGGCGTTGGCGGTCTTGCGGCCGCGGCGCAGGTCGGATTCGTCGACCACATCGTCGTGCAGCAGCGTGGCGGTGTGGATGAACTCAACCACGGCTGCCAGCTCGTGGTGGTGCTCGCCCTTGTAGCCCAGCGCATTCGCCACCAGCAGCAGGATCACCGGGCGCAGGCGCTTGCCGCCGGCGCTGATGATGTATTCGCCAATCTGATTGATCAACACCACCTCCGAGCCGAGGCGGCGGCGGATCACGGCATCGACGGCGCGCATGTCTTCAGCGACGGGGGCGAGCAGGACGGAGGCGGAGGTCTGAGTCAAGGCGGGTTCCGGCGAATGCGGTGTGACGGATAGTGGGCTTGCGTGCGTCCTCGATGGGGCGCAAAAACCGCGAGATTATAGAGCAAGCCAATGGTTTGCCCGATGTGCCGCAGGCCGGAAGCGGCGCTGCAGGCCGTTGCGCGGTGGGCACGCTTTAGTCTTTGATTTGCTTGGGTTTTTCTTGTATAGTTGCGAGTTCTCTGTGCCCGTTGTCCGCGCAAGTGGGTGGCGAGCGGCACAAGAGTCACGTTTTAGTTCTTTTATCGAGGTCCGACAATGTACGCGGTCGTAAAAACCGGCGGTAAGCAATACAAGGTTGCTGCTGGCGAAAAACTGAAAGTAGAACAGATACCGGCGGACGTTGGCGCAGAAATCACGCTTGACCAGGTGCTCGCAGTGGGCGCTGGCGACCAACTCAAAGTTGGTGCGCCTCTGGTGAGCGGTGCTGCCGTCAAAGCCACCGTCATCTCCCACGGTCGTCACGACAAAGTGCACATCTTCAAGATGCGCCGTCGTAAGCACTATCAAAAGCGCCAAGGGCATCGTCAAAATTACACCGAGTTGCGTATCGACTCGATCGTGGCCTAAGGCTGCGTCGTCAATAACGTAACCGGATAGGAGTTCAGTCATGGCACAGAAAAAAGGCGGCGGTTCCACACGGAACGGCCGCGATTCCGAGTCGAAGCGCCTGGGCGTGAAGGTGTACGGCGGCCAAGCCATCAACGCTGGCGGCATCATCGTTCGCCAACGCGGCACCCGCACGCACGCTGGCGTGAACGTGGGCATGGGCAAGGACCACACCCTCTTCGCGCTGGTCGATGGCCACGTGAAGTTCGCCAAGCGCGGCGAAGGCAAGAAGCAGTTCGTCGACGTTGTTCCGGCGGCCTAATTCAGCCTTGTAGTGCAAAGGCCCCGCACCCGTGCGGGGCTTTTTTGTTTCTGGTGCTAACACAACGTGAGTCCGTGTCCTGACCGGTACGATATCGCCAGGCGCGTTCTGCTAGCACCATCTTCCTTTTTTTTACCTGCCGTGCGCACGCCGCACGGGCGGAGACCTCCATGAAGTTCATCGACGAAGCCCGGATTGAAGTGATCGCTGGTGACGGCGGCAACGGCAGCGCATCGATGCGCCGCGAGAAATTCGTCCCGTTCGGTGGCCCGGACGGCGGCGACGGCGGGCGCGGCGGCAGCGTGTGGGCCGTGGCCGATCGCAACATCAATACGCTGATCGACTACCGCTTCGCCAAGAAGCACCTCGCGCGCAACGGTGAGAACGGCCGCGGCGCGGATTGCTACGGTGCTGCCGGTGAAGACATCACGCTGCGCATGCCCGTGGGCACGGCCATCTACGACGCGGACACCGATGAGTTGATCGCCGATCTGACCGTCGATGGTCAGCGGCTGTGTCTTGCGCAGGGTGGTGAAGGCGGCTGGGGCAACATCCACTTCAAGTCGAGTACCAACCGCGCGCCCCGCCAGAAGACCGACGGTAAGCCCGGCGAGCGCCGCAATTTGCGCTTGGAGTTGAAGGTGCTGGCGGATGTAGGCCTGCTGGGTATGCCGAACGCCGGTAAGTCGACGTTGATTACCGCCATTTCGAATGCGCGTCCGAAGATTGCCGATTACCCGTTCACGACGCTGCACCCGAATCTGGGCGTGGTGCGCACGGGCCCGTCCAAATCGTTCGTAGTGGCCGACATTCCTGGCCTGATTGAAGGTGCCGCAGAAGGTGCCGGCCTGGGTCACCAGTTCCTGCGCCACCTGCAACGCACGCGCGTGCTGCTGCACGTGGTGGATCTCGCCCCGTTCGACGAGAGCGTCGACCCGGTGGCCGAAGCCACGGCCATCGTCGGCGAGCTGAAGAAGTACGACGCCGAGCTGTACGACAAGCCGCGCTGGCTCGTACTCAATAAGCTCGACATGGTGCCCGAGGACGAACGCGAAGCGCGCGTGAAAGACTTCGTGAAGCGCTTCAAGTGGAAGGGCCCGGTGCACCGCATTTCTGCGCTGACGCACGACGGCACGCAGGCGCTGGTCCACGCGATCCAGGAATACCTCGACGAGCTGCGGGCCGAAGAGGACGCCGCTGCCGCCGCGCCCGACCAGCGTCTGGACCCGACCCTGCACAACGTCGATCACGACGAGCAAGCCTAACTACAACACCCTTCGGAGACACGCCACCATGGCCCTGCGTTCGCTGATTGCCGATGCGCGCCGCCTCGTCGTCAAGGTTGGTTCCAGCCTCGTCACCAATGATGGGCGCGGCCTCGACCAAGCTGCCATCGCCCGCTGGGCCGCGCAGATTGCGGCATTGCGTGCGGCGGGCAAGGAAGTCGTATTGGTGAGCTCCGGCGCGATTGCCGAGGGTATGCAGCGACTGGGCTGGGCCAAGCGTCCGAAGGAAATCCACGAGTTGCAGGCTGCCGCCGCCGTCGGTCAGATGGGGCTGGCGCAGGTGTACGAGTCTGAGTTCGCGCGACACAGCATTCGCACCGCGCAGGTGCTGCTCACGCACGGCGATCTGGCTGATCGCGAGCGTTACCTCAACGCGCGCTCCACATTGCTCACGCTGCTGAGCCTCGGTGTGGTGCCGATCATCAACGAGAACGACACGGTCGTCACCGACGAAATCAAGTTCGGTGATAACGACACGCTCGGCGCGCTCGTCACCAACCTGATCGAAGGCGATGCGTTGATCATCCTGACGGACCAGCGCGGCTTGTACACAGCTGATCCGCGCAAGGACCCGAACGCGCACTTCGTCGACGAGGCGCAGGCCGGTACGCCTGATCTGGAGCAGATGGCTGGGGGTGCGGGTTCGAGCATCGGCAAGGGCGGCATGCTGACGAAGATTCTGGCGGCTAAGCGCGCCGCCAAATCCGGGGCCCACACCATCATCGCCTCCGGCCGTGAAGACAACGTGCTGGCGCGACTGGCCAGTGGCGAGGCCATCGGCACGCAATTGCGCGCGCAAACCGGCCGCATGGCGGCGCGCAAGCAATGGATGATCGACCACCTGCAGTTGCGCGGGCGAGTGGTGCTTGATGCCGGCGCGGTGGAGAAGCTCACCGCCGGTGGCAAGTCGTTGCTGCCGATCGGCGTGACGGAAGTGCAGGGGGAATTTGCGCGCGGTGAGGTGATTTCCTGCGTGGATGCCGCTGGGCGCGAGGTGGCGCGCGGCCTGACGAACTACTCGTCCGCCGAGGCTCGGTTGATTGCGCGCAAGGCGTCTTCCGACATTGAAACCGTGCTGGGGTATGTCAGTGCTGCGGAGCTCGTGCATCGGGATAACCTGGTGCTGCTCTGATTCGGCTGCTCGGCTGAGCATCCAAACAAAAGGCCAACCTCGCGAGGTTGGCATTTGTGTTTAGGGCGCATGGCACGCTGGCGTCTGGGGCTCAGGGCCCGTAATACCTTCCACCCTGGCCGCCCAGCCGACGCACGAGCGTGGACGCCTTCCCATCTCCAGCAACGGAGCGCACGTCGCAGAAGTACGACCGCATCAATGCCGAGGCATAGTCCGTCGGGCCGCCGTTGCCGACACGCTGCCAATCGCTGGCGGCCTTGTAGGCGTTCATGCTGGCGGACTCGGTATTCGCGGTTTCGTTCATGTCCACCGCGCGGTTGCCGATCCACTGGTTGGTATCGTTGCGCAGGGTTGCGTAGATGCGGCGCTCGGCCGTGTCGCAGCGCAGGCCTTCGTAGTTGACGTTGCGCGCGCCAGTCTTGCTGGTGATCAGCACGGTGTAGCGCACCACGTTGTCTGTGCCGATCGAGACCGACTTCGGATCGATGGCGAAGCGCAGCGGCGAATCGTTGCGGCCTCCTACGTCAAACGGCACGGCATCACGATCGACCGGCGGGGCGGGGAAGGTGACCGCGTCTTCCTTGAAGGGCTTGTCGTTGAATGGGTCCATCAACAGCTTGTCTTCGAGGTCGCCGGTGCGGTTGTGGCCACATGCCGTCAACGCCAGCGCAGCCGCCAGCGCGAGCGGCACGAGAGCGCGGCGCGCTCCACGTGTCGTCGTCATCAGAGTCACGAATTGTCCTTGGACGGGGTGTCGTCGGGGTTAGAAGAGGAGGCCGGCGCGGACACGCTCACCGTTTCGACGATCACCGTGGTCGTGGTGGTGACGGTCAATGCCGGTTGTGTGCGTGGTTCGCGTGCGTTGTGGTCGGGGCGCCCGCCTTGGCTGGCGGAGCGCTCACGGCCATCGCGATGGTCGCGCCCATCGCGGTGCTGCCCACCGCGCCCATACGGCGAGAGCGGCGCACGACTCTGCCGCTGCACGAAGCGCGACAGCTCCGACAGCGCCAGTTGATACACCTCGCGCTTGAACTCGATCACGGCCTCTAGCGGCACCCAGTATTGGCTCCACCGCCACGCATCGAACTCCGGATGCTCGGTGGCACGCAGCTGGATGTCGCAATCGCGACCGACCATGCGCAGCAGGAACCAGATCTGTTTCTGGCCCCGGTAATGGCCGCGGATCTCGCGGCGGATGAACTTGTCCGGCACCTCATACCGCAGCCAGTCGCGCGTGCGACCGACGATCCGGACGTGTTCTGGCAACAGGCCGACTTCTTCGTGCAGTTCGCGGAACATCGCTTGTTCGGGTGTCTCACCGTACTTGATGCCGCCTTGTGGAAACTGCCAGGAGTGCTCGCCAATGCGCTTGCCCCAGAACACCTCGTTTCTTGCGTTGATGAGGATGATGCCGACGTTCGGGCGGAAGCCTTCACGATCGAGCATGACTGCACCTCGAATACTTTAGAATTACGCCGATTATAGAGCGGCCTGTCGCTCGGCTGTCACAGAGGCCGAAATGTTGCCGCTCACTCGCGCCTCCTGGGGGAGGGGTGCCGACTGCGTAAATGTGCGTCTGGCGCCTCGTCTCATCTCCTGATTCCGGTGGCTTTTGCCCTTGTTTTCGCGGCTTTGGTTGGCCGCGTCATCTCTTATTGTCAGTCGCATGAAAGCGTCCCAGTTCTTCATTTCCACGCTCAAGGAAGCGCCCGCCGATGCGGAAATCGTGTCGCACAAGTTGATGGTGCGTGCCGGCATGATCAAGAAGCTCGGCGCGGGCCTCTATACGTATATGCCCGTGGGTCTGCGCGTGATTCGCAAGGTCGAGCAGATCGTGCGTGAAGAAATGAACGCCAGCGGCGCGGTGGAAGTGCTGATGCCGGTGGTGCAGCCGGCCGAGCTGTGGCAAGAGACTGGCCGCTGGGACAAGATGGGCGACGAGATGATGCGCGTGAAAGACCGTCATGAGCGCGACCTCGTCATCCAGCCGACCTCCGAAGAGGTGGTGACCGATATCGCCCGCACCGAAATCCGCTCGTACAAGCAGATGCCGGTGAATTTCTACCAGATCCAGACCAAGTTCCGCGACGAGCGCCGTCCGCGCTTCGGCATCATGCGCGGCCGCGAATTCACCATGAAGGACGCGTACTCCTTCGACCGCGACACGGAAGGCCTGAAGGTCTCGTACCAGAAGATGTACGACGCCTACACGCGCATCTTCCAGCGCTTCGGCCTGCAGTTCCGGGCCGTGGCAGCCGACAATGGCGCCATCGGCGGGTCGGGCTCGCACGAGTTCCACGTGATTGCCGAGACTGGGGAAGACGCCATCGTCTACTGCCCGGATTCGGACTACGCCGCCAACATCGAGGCCGCCGAGGCGCTCGCGCCGGCCACGCCGCGCGCTGCGCCCGCCGAGGCGTTCACCAAGACGCACACGCCGGGCCGCACCAAGTGCGAGGCGGTGGCCGAACAACTGGGCATTCCGCTCGAGCGCAACGTCAAGTCGATCGTCCTGGCGACGGACGTCGAAGGCGGTGAGCCGCAAATCTGGATGCTGTTGCTGCGCGCTGATCACGAGCTCAACGAGGTCAAGGCATCGAAGGTGCCGGGGCTGGCTGAATTCCGCTTCGCGACCGAAGGCGAAATCCTCCGCGCATTCGGCACGCCGCCCGGCTATCTGGGCCCGATCGGCACCAAGCAGCCAGTGAAGGTGGTGGCTGACCGCGCCGTGGCCGCCATGAGCGACTTCGTCGTGGGCGCCAATGAAGAGGACTACCACTTCACCGGCGTGAACTGGGGCCGCGACCTACCCGAGCCCGAAGTCTATGACCTGCGCAACGTGGTGGAGGGCGACCCCTCGCCGGACGGCAAGGGCACGCTGGCAATCTGCCGCGGCATTGAAGTCGGCCACGTCTTTATGCTCGGCACGCGCTATTCCGACGCGATGAACGCCACGTTCCTCGACGAAAACGGCAAGACCCAGCCGATGGTGATGGGCTGCTACGGCATCGGCATCACGCGGATTCTGGGTGCCGCCATCGAGCAGAACTACGACGCACGCGGGATCATCTGGCCGGCATCGATTGCGCCGTTCCAGGTGGTGATCTGCCCGGTGGGCTACGACCGCTCCGACGCCGTGCGCGCGGAAGCCGATCGCCTGCACGCCGAGTTCGTCGCCGCCGGTATCGACGTGATCCTGGACGATCGCGGCGAGCGCCCCGGCGCGATGTTCGCCGACTGGGAGCTGATCGGCGTGCCGTTCCGTGTGGTGGTGGGCGACCGCGGCCTGAAGGAAGGCAAGCTGGAATTCCAGGGCCGCCGCGACGAAGCCGCCACTGCCGTGGCGCCGGCCGATGTGCTGGCGACCTTGAAGGCGCGTCTCGCACAGTAATGGAGCCCACCTGCATGCACGGCTCGCGCTTCTCCCGCCTGATCGCCACTGCGCTGAGCGCCGGGGTGTTGCTCGCGGGCACGCAAATGGCGTGGGCCGGCGCGCAGAAAGAGGAGTACCTGGCGGATTCCGTGCGCAGCGCGTTGTCCGCCGCCGTGGCCGATAGCCGCCCGCTGCGCCCGGTGTTTGCCAGCAACGATGAGCAACTCGGCTATCTGCGCTGGCTGGCAGAGATGTCGGTGCGCATGTCGAGCAAGATCCCGCAGGCATCGGTACGCGTCGAACTGATCGAAACGGCGTACTACGAAGCCAAGCGCGCTGGCCTGGACCCGGCCTTGGTGCTTGGCCTGATTCAGGTGGAAAGCGGCTTCCGCAAGTACGCCATGAGCAGCGCGGGCGCCATGGGCTTGATGCAGGTGATGCCGTTCTGGACGCGTAGCATTGGCGATAAGGACGTGCGCAAGCTGTTCCACCTGCAGAGCAACCTGCGCTACGGCTGCACGATCCTGCGTCATTACCTCGACATGGAAGGCGGCAATCTGTACCTGGCGCTCGGCCGCTACAACGGCAGCCGAGGCCAACCGCAATATCCGAACGCGGTGTTGGCAGCGTGGAAGCGTTGGCAATATCAGGAATCGAGCACGATGACGGTGTCCGCACCGGCGCCGGCGGAAAACGCCCCACGCGCCAAGGCGCTGCCCGAGGTGCCGGCACGCAATCCGTTCTCGCCGCTGCGCATTGCTGGCGGCCCGGCTGGCGGTTCGTGATCGTCGTCCGCAGAGCGCTCGGCCTACAATAGGGCCATCCTTTTTCGCTCGCCCGCATCTCCTCATTGCGCATGTCCACGACCCAACCGTACGCGACCATGTCCGAAGCGCTGCGCGACTGGCTGCAGCGTCACGTGACCGAAGGTTTTGAGGCAGAGCCGCTGGTGGCCTCGATGGTGCAATCCGGCTATGACCATGCCTTCGCCCGCCGCGTTGTCGATGAGGCGCTCGCTGCTCGCGCGCCGGCCCCGGTTGCGGTGCAGGCACCCGTGCCCGCCGCCGAGGAACCCGCCGAGAACAGCAACGCCGTCCATACCGCCGATGGCGACATCCCCATTCTGTTTGCGCTGGAAACGCCGCGCATCGTGCTGTTCCAGCATTTCCTCTCGGACGAGGAGTGTGATCAGCTGATCGCGCTGGGGCGCAATCGCCTCAAGCGTTCGCCGGTGGTGAACCCGGATACGGGTGAAGAGAACCTGATCTCCGCCCGCACGAGCCAGGGTGGGATGTTCCAGGTCGGCGAGCATCCGCTCATTGCCAAGATCGAGGCACGTATCGCGCAGGCAGTGGGCGTGCCGGTCGAACACGGCGAGGGCTTCCAGGTGCTGCACTACCAGCCCGGTGGCGAGTACCAGCCGCACTTCGATTTCTTCAACCCCGGGCGCACCGGAGAGGCCCGCCAGCTGGAAGTCGGCGGCCAACGCGTGGCCACCATGGTCATCTACCTGAATAGCGTGCAGGCCGGTGGCGCGACGGGCTTTCCCAAGCTCGGGCTGGAGGTGGCACCGGTGAAGGGCAACGCCGTCTTCTTCGTCTACAAGCGGCCCGATGGTTCGCTCGATGAAGACACGCTGCACGCCGGCCTGCCGGTGGAACGCGGCGAGAAGTGGATCGCCACCAAATGGCTGCGCGAGCGGCCATACCGACGCGGCGCCTGATTGACGCCCGACGATGGAATACACGTTCGTCTCAGCGACTGTCCTGCTGGTGCTGATCACCGATCCGCTCGGCAATATTCCCATCTTCATCTCGGCGCTGCGGCCAGTGGCGCCCGAGCGCCGCAACCGCGTTGTGCTGCGCGAGGTGGGCATCGCATTCGTGCTGCTGCTCGTCTTCATGTTCTTTGGCGAGAGCTTTCTGCGCATGATGAGCCTGACCGACATGTCACTGCAGATCGCGGGCGGCATCGTGCTGTTCCTGATCGCGCTGCGCATGATTTTTCCGCGCGAGGGCACCGCCGAATCGCAGCCTACCGCCGAGCCCTTCATCGTGCCGCTGGCGATTCCCGCCATCGCGGGGCCGTCGGCCATGGCCACGGTGATGCTGCTGGTCTCGCAGGCGCCGGGGCGCATGTGGACGTGGGTCGGCTCGCTGTGCGTGACGATGGCGGTGAGCACCGTGGTGCTGCTCAGTGCCACGCGCATTCAGCGCCTGGTGGGCGAGCGCACGGTGATGGCGTTCGAGCGGCTGATGGGCCTGATCCTGGTGGCGATCTCGGTGGAGATGTTGTTGAAGGGCATTCGCACTTTCGCGCATCAGCTCTGAGTGCATTGTGCGGTCAGCAAAAAGGGCGACTCGATGGTCGCCCTTTGTTGTTTGCGCGTGCGCCGCGTGTCAGGTGTTTTTGAGCGCGCGAATGGCCGGCAGGTTGCGCCAGTAGCCCTTGGCGTCCATGCCGCAGCCGAACACGTAGCGGTCGGGCACGTTGAAGCCGCAGAAATCGGGGTACAGCGGCTTGTCCTTGGCGAGCGTCTTCTCGCACAGCACGGCAGAGTAGAACTCGGCGGCGCCCATGTCGATGATGCGCGAGCGGATGGCGGCCATCGTTTCGCCTTCGTCGAGGATGTCATCCAGCACCAGCACCGTGCGGCCCTTGACCGACTCGCGCGGCGCCACGCGCCATTGCATCTCTTTGCTGCCGACGGTCTGGTTGTTGTAGCGCGAGAGGTGGATGTAATCGAACTCCAGCGGAAAGGCCAGCTTGGGCAGCAGCATGCCGGTGAACACGCATGCGCCGCCCATCACGGACAGCACCATCGGGAAGGTGTCGCCGATCTTCTCGGTGATCTCGGCGGCCATGCGGTCCAGCGAGGCGCGCACGGCCTCTTCGCTGACGATTTCTTCGGAGTTGGCCCAGAGTTCACGAGCCTGTTCTGCGTTCAACATTGTCTTGTCTGGTGAGTTCTTGAGAGGTCGGGCTTGCCGTGGGTGTGGCAGCTCGTGCGTCAGCTCATGTGGCCGGTTACCCGCCGAAGAGGCCCTTCATGCCACCTTTCATGCCGCCCATGGCGCGCATCATCTTCATCATGCCGCCGCCCTTGAGCTTCTTCATCATGGTCTGCATCTGCTCGAACTGGTTGAGCAGGCGGTTGACTTCCTGCACCTGCACGCCAGCACCCGCGGCGATGCGGCGCTTGCGGCTCGCCTTGATCAGTTCGGGCTTGGCGCGCTCGGCGGGCGTCATGCTGTTGATGATGCCTTCCATGCGGCGGACCTGCTTTTCCGCCTGATCCATGTTGGCGCCTTGCGCCTGCTGTGCCATCTGCGCCGGCAGCTTGTCGATCAGGCTGCCCAGGCCGCCCATCTTCTTCATCTGGCCGATCTGGGCCTTGAAGTCTTCCAGGTCGAAGCCGCCGGTCTTCTTGATCTTGGCCGCGAGCTTCTGCGCCTCTTCCATGTCGACACCGCGCTGGGCTTCTTCCACCAGCGCGAGGATGTCGCCCATGCCCAGAATGCGCTGGGCCATGCGGTCGGGGTAGAAGGGCTCCAGCCCGTCGAGCTTTTCGGCCACGCCGACGAACTTGATCGGCTTGCCCGTGATGTGACGCACCGACAGCGCCGCACCACCGCGTGCATCGCCGTCGAGCTTGGTCAGCACCACGCCTGTGAGCGGCAGGGTGTCGTTAAACGCCTTGGCCGTGTTGACGGCATCCTGGCCGAGCATCGCGTCGACCACGAACAGCGTTTCGGCCGGCTTGAGCGTGGCGTGCAGCGCGGCGATCTCCTGCATCATCGCCTCGTCAATGCCGAGGCGGCCGGCCGTATCGACGATCAGCACGTCGTGGTAGTGCTTCTTGGCCCAGTCCACCGCCGCAACGGCGATGTCCACCGGCTTCTGGTCGGGCTGGGAGGGGAAGAAATCCGCGCCGACCTGTTCGGACACGGTCTTCAACTGCGCGATAGCGGCGGGGCGATACACGTCGCACGACACCGTCAGCACTTTCTTCTTCTTGTTCTCTTTGAGCCACTTGGCCAGCTTGCCGACCGTGGTGGTCTTACCTGCGCCCTGCAGACCGGCCATCAGGATGATCGCGGGCGGCGTGACGTTGAGGTTCAGCTCCGCTGCGCGGCCACCGAGGATGTTGTTGCCGACGCCTTCCAGCGCCTCTTGCCCGCCGATGATGGCCGTCAGCTCACGCTGGACGATGCCGACCAGCGCTTGGCCCGGCGACAGGCTCGTGATGACTTCCTCGCCGAGCGCCTTTTCCTTGACGCGGGCAATGAACTCGCGCACGACCGGCAGCGCCACGTCGGCTTCGAGCAGTGCCAGGCGAACTTCGCGCAGCATCTCGGCGGTGTTGGCTTCGGTCAGGCGCGCTTCGCCGCGCATGGTCTTGACCACGCGCGCGAGCCGTTGGGTCAGGTTATCCAGCATGACAGTGACAGGGATCCGGAATTGGGGACGGGATGAAGATGAGGCCGGTGCCCGCTTGGCGCGCGCCGGCTAGGAATGTGCGTTCCGCTTGGCCGCCCGCTCAGGCTTTCGGCGGGGACGGGCCCCAGCCAAAACCGGGGTGCGCTGCGGTAAACTGTGCAAATGGTCATTGTACTGTATGCGCTGACGGCGCTTCTCTACGGCACCCTCGCCTGGACGGCCTGGGTACGACGCGGTGGGCTTGGGGCCTCGGCCGCGGCTGGCGCCATGGTGGGCGGCCAGCCCTCCGGCGCGACGGTCCTCGTGCCGCCGCCCCCGGCTTCTGCGGATTCCGCGCCTGGCTGGTGGCGGTGGGGCCTGCTGGCGGCCCTGGCCGCGCACGGCTTCCTGCTGCACGAGATCATCTTTCCTGCCAGCTCCATGGTGTTCGGCTTTGCTTATGCGCTGTCGGCCATGCTGTGGCTCGGTGTGGGCATCTTCTGGATCGAGAGCCTGTTCTTTTCGCTGGCGGGCCTGGGCCTGCTGGTGATGCCGGTGGCGCTGGTCGGCAGCCTGCTGCCGCTGGTGTTTCCGGGCGCGCAAATTCTCGGCTATGCGGCCAGTCCGCTGTTCAAGCTGCACTTTGCCATCGCTAACGTGGCGTACGGGCTGTTCACGCTGGCGGCGTTCCACGCGATCCTGATGCTAGCCGCCGAGCGCCGCCTGCATACCATCAATCGCCCGACTGAATCCGGCTGGCTTGGTCGCTGGCTCGATTTGCTGCCGCCGTTGCTGACGCTCGAAAAACTGCTATTTCGCCTGATCGGCGCGGGCTTCGTGCTGCTCACGCTCACGATTGCATCGGGCGTGCTGTTCTCCGAGCAGCTGTTCCACCGTGCCTTCCAGTTCGATCACAAGAACATCTTCGCCGTGCTGTCGTGGGCGATGTTCGGCGGCATCCTGTTGGGGCGCCGTTTCCGCGGCTGGCGTGGGCGTGTGGCACTGCGCTGGGTGATGGCGGCGTTTGGGATTCTGCTGCTGGCCTACGTGGGCAGCCGCTTCGTGCTGGAAGTCATCCTCCACCGGGTGTAACGCGTTCCTGGCGCTTTCTTCGACCTTCTCGCCCTTTCGTCGGTTTTTCCATGGCCCGTCCTGTCCTGCTGATCCTGATGCTGCTCGCCGGTTGGTGGTGGCTCAGCCGCCTGGGTACGCGTTCATCGCGCACGTCAGGGCAGTCCGCATCGCAGGGCGCTGCGCCCCGCGCGCCTGAGCCCAAGGCTTCGCAGCCGATCGAGCAATGCGCCGTGTGCGGTGTGCACGCGCCGCGCTCCGGCATGGTAGCGCTGGCCGGCGGGCGCTATCGCTGTCCCGAACATGCCGACCGGGGCGGCGCGTGATGCCGGATGCGTCCGGCACGTCGCCGGCTGGGGCGCCTAAGGTGGCCGACGGCGAACCACGCCGACTGCTCTCTCGCCTGAACGCGTGGCGCGCGCTGCGCTCAGTGTGGCAGGAGCCCGATCCGCCCGAATTCCAATGGCGCCTGATGCGCTATTTCGCGTTCAGCCGCGCGGCCGTAGCGCTGGTGCTGCTGCTGTTCGTGATGGTGCCGCGTGGCCACGATGAAGCAGGCGGCCTGCCCAATAGTGAGACGCTGCTGAGTCTGACGCTGCCGTACTTGGCGGTGGCGCTGCTGATCCTCGCGGCGGCCGGCTGGTGGCGCACGCGGTTCCAGTTTCGTGTGCGGCTGGATGTCGTGCTCGATCTGCTCTTCCTGGGGATGGCGTATGCCACCCTGTCACGCCTGTCAGCCAGCGTGGCGATGGTGCTCTTGATGCCGGTGCTGGCGGCCGGGGCCCTCACCAGCCTGCTGTTTGCGCTGTTTACGGCGGCGGTGGCGTCGATGGTGGTGCTGGCCGATCCGTTCCTTCAGATGCTCGGCGACGGCGTGATCGCGCCGGGGTTGGCGTCGGCGGGGCTGTACGGGCTCGTCTATATGACGGCCGCGTCGATGATGTACGGGCTGTCGCACCGCCAGATTGCGCAGGAGCGCCTGACGATGGCGCGCGAGCGCGAGTTGCGCCTGCAGCAGCTCGTCAACCGCCTGATGGTCTACGACATGCAGGACGGTGTGATGCTGGTGCGTGCCGATGGCCGCGTCGTGGCCGCCAACCCGGCAGCGGCCATGCTGCTGGGCGTGCCGCAAAACGCGTTCGTGGGGAGCGGTGCGATGCTCTTCGACCTGAAGGACGTACCGCACCTGCGCCCGCTGCTGGAAACCCTGCGCCAGTGGCTGCGCCGCAAGAGCCGTCCCGCAGACGGCACGGGCGATGACGATGCGCCGCGCATTCTCGACTTGCTGCCGATCGCGCCGGGCGGCAGGCGCGCGGCGCCTGCCCGCTTGCGTCTGCGTTTCATCCTGCCGAGCCTGGCGAATCTGCGCAGCGTCTATATGGACAGCCTGGTCAGTTCGATCGGCCTGGCGTTGCCCGGTGAGGGCGGCGAAGTGGCGCGTCCTCGCCAGGTATCGGCCGATACCAGCGCGCAGGGGTGGTCGAGCGATGACGAAGCATTTCTGCGCCACGAGCTGCACGATACGGTGCTGATCCACGTGGAAAGCTGGGAGCGGGTGGCGGAGCAGGCGCAGCAGGAAAAGCTCGCGTCCATGGGCCGGCTGGTGGCCAGCGTCGCGCACCAGATCCGCAACCCGCTGGCTGCGATCAGCCAGGCCGCCGAGCTGCTGGATGATCCGGGCGACGGCGCTGAAGGCAACGCGCCCGCGCGCGCCGAAGGCTCCGGCGTGGAGACACGCCTGCTGAGCATCATCCGAGACAACGTGCGCCGGCTCGACCAGGTGGTCGCCGATGTGCTGATGCTCTCGCGCCGCCCGCGTGGCGAGCGTGTGCGCGTGGATCTCGCACACGTGCTGCCTGAGGTGGTCGACCGCTGGCGTGCCGAAGCGCTGCGTCGCGCCGGCACCGAGATCAACGCCAACCTCGTCCGCGTGGCCGTAGACCTCGACAAACCTGTGCTGTTCGACCCGGCCCAGTTGCAGCAGGTGGTGGGCAATATGCTCGACAACGCGCTGCGCTATTGCCGCCGCGTGCCGGGGTCGATCCTGTTGGCTGCCTATGCATTGGACGAGACCCACGCCGAACTGGTCATCTGGAACGACGGCCCCGAGGTGAGCGCCGAACAACAGCGCAGCCTGTTCGAGCCGTTCTTCACGAATGACGCCCAAGGCACCGGCCTGGGCCTCTATATGGCCCGCGAGTTGTGCGGCGCCAACGATGCGCAGATCCGCTACGGTGCCATCGCTCTGGAATCCTTGCTCGATCGCACCGGAGCGTTGACCATGGAGGCACACAACACGTTGCCGCGCCGCGCCTTCGTCATCACCCTGATGTTTGATCAACCCGCCGTGCCGATTGCGGAATAAACCGCCGGCTGAAATCTGCTGACCCGCTGATCCATGTCCAAAGCCGCCATCGTTCGCGAACCCATTCTCGTTGTCGATGACGAAGCCGACCTACGCGAGCTGCTGGAAATTTCCCTGCGCCGCATGGGCCACGACGTGGTGCTCGCCAGCGGCCTGGCCGAGGCGCGCGAGGCGCTGTCGCGCCAGCGCTTTGCGCTCGTGCTCACTGACATGCGCCTCGGAGATGGCCTTGGCATTGACCTCGTGCGCCAGCTTTCCGCCACTGCGGACCGCACACCTGTGGCCGTCATCACCGCCTATGGCAGCGCCGAGAACGCGGTGGAAGCGCTCAAGGCGGGCGCGTTCGACTATATCGCCAAGCCGTTCTCGCTCGATCAACTGCGCAGCCTCGTGCTTAACGCGCTGGGCCGCCAGCAGCGCGGTCTCGACTCTGGCGACCCCGCCAATGCTGATCTGGCCGAGCGCACCAACGATCTGCTCCCCGGCCACTCCGCCGCCATGCAGGAGGTGCGCCGCTCGCTGATGCGGCTGGCGCGCAGCATGGCGCCGGTCGTCATCAGCGGGGAGTCGGGGAGCGGTAAGGAGCGTGCGGCGCGCGCCATCCACGCGTTGTCGGCACGCGCATCGCGGCCGTTCGTGGCCGTGAACTGCGGCGCGATTCCCGAGAACCTGATGGAAGCCGAGTTCTTCGGCTACGTGAAAGGCGCCTTCACTGGTGCGGACGGCGACCGCCAGGGCTTCTTCCAGGCGGCCAATGGCGGCACGCTCATGCTGGACGAAGTGGCCGACTTGCCGCTGACGATGCAGGTGAAATTGCTGCGCGCGCTGCAGGAGCGCCGCGTGCGCAAGATCGGCGAAAGCCGAGAAGACCCGGTCGACGTGCGCGTGGTTTGCGCGAGCCACCAGAATCTTGCGCGCCTGGTGGCGGCCGGGCGCTTCCGCGAAGACTTGTTCTATCGCCTGAATGTGCTCGAGCTGCGCATGCCCACACTGCGCGAGCGCGCCGAAGACGTGCCCGTGCTGGCCGGCGTGCTGCTCGAACAGCTTGCCAACCGCTACGGCGATCCGCGCCCGAAGCGACTGACGCGCCCCGCGCTGCAGCAGTTGTGCGCGTATCCGTTCCCGGGCAACGTGCGTGAATTGGAGAACCTGCTCGAGCGCGCCTACGCGTTTGCTGAAGGCGAATCGATCGACGTGGATGACCTGGGCGCGCTCGGTGCCGAGATCGAGCGTTCACCGCTGTTCCATCGCACGCGCGAGGCGCAGGCGGCGATCGCCCATCACCCGATGGCGCCATCGCCGATGGCAGGCTGGCCCGACGCGGCGTACATGCCGGTACCCGCACCCAGCCCGATGGGCGGCTTGCCGCCAATGCCGCCGCCGGTGGCACTGGCGGCCGAACCGGCACCGGTTGCGCAGCCCGCCGAGCCGCCGTTGCCCAGCGTCGCACTGCCGATCGACCTGCCGGCCTATCTGGAGTCCGTGGAGCGCAGTGTGATCCTCGCCGCGCTGGATCAGACTGGCTTCAACCGCACGGCGGCGGCCAAGCTGCTTGGCCTGTCGTTCCGGCAGTTGCGCTATCGCATGCAGCAGCTTGGCATCCGGGACCCGCGCGACATTGAGCCCGCGAACACCGGCCTGGGGGGCGTCAATGGCGATGCCTAAGCCGGGCACCTTGCACATCGGTGCCGACGGCTGGGCGGACGGCGTGCGGCGCCACCCGTCGCCCAACATCGACGCGCGGCCCGAAGGCATGCCGATCGATCTGATCGTCCTGCACAACATCAGCCTGCCGCCTGCACGCTTCGGCTCAGACGACGTGCTCGATTTCTTTACCAACACGCTCGACTGCGACGCCCACCCGTACTTCGATCAGTTGCGTGGCGTGCGCGTGTCGGCGCATTTCTTCATTCGCCGCACCGGCGAGTGTGTGCAGTTCGCGTCGTGCGACGCGCGTGCCTGGCATGCGGGCGCATCCGATTTTTTCGGCCGTGCGCGCTGCAACGATTTTTCCGTCGGCATCGAGATCGAAGGCACGGACGACCAGCCCTTCACCCCCGAGCAATACGCCACGACCGCGTCACTCGTGCGGGCCATCTGTGCGGCGTATCCGATTGCGGCGATTGCCGGGCATTCGGATATCGCACCGGGCCGCAAGACCGATCCGGGGCCGTGCTTCGACTGGGCGCATCTGCGCAAACTTGGCGGCTTTAGCGCGGCACTGTTCCCGTATCAGCGCGCGCTCTGAAACAGGGGCGGCTGCACCTTGATAGTGCGGGCCGCTGAGGCCCTACTTTCGATAAGGTGACGTCTATCGCGCTTGTGTGCTCGATAGAAAGAATTATTCTGGAAGACACAGCATTGCGGCGCCGCAAGTCAGCCCCCTTCACCCGTTGTACTGCCTGGGATCGCGGGGTTGCGGCGCTGCATTCCGATTGCAAAAAAGCTCGCTTGGCCCCATCTGTCAAGACTAGGCAAATGCGATCGATCCACTATACTTAGCGCCAATCCCGGGATGAAACACTAGATGTAGTGGTCACTTTCCGGGATTCTTATTTCGGCGCCACGCGGGGGCGGGCGTACGGCGGGTCAAGCCGACGCTTGGGAGCTGAGAAAAGGCAAGGGTCTTTTCCGTCTCATTTCTCCGCGTAGCGCGAGGGTTCGCCAGGGGTATCCACCCGTCGGCGCGCCGATAAAACGAACGGTTCAACAGGAGTCCACATGCAGACGGCCCAACCAGAAATCCA
>CBJMVH010000040.1:0-39064 GCA_966433195.1 uncultured Ralstonia sp. | reverse complement strand
AAAAAAAAGCCAGCCCGGAGGCTGGCCTTCTTCTCGCACAAGGCGCGGACGATCAGTTCTTGCTTTGATCGACCAGCTTGTTCTTGGCGATCCACGGCATCATTGCGCGCAGCTTGGCGCCAACTTGCTCGATCTGGTGCTCTTCCGTCAGGCGGCGGCGCGAGATCAGCGTCGGCTGGCCTGCCTTGTACTCCAGCAGGAAGCTCTTGGCGTATTCGCCGGTCTGGATGTCCTTCAGGCACTGCTTCATGGCCTTCTTGGTCTCGTCCGTCACGACGCGCGGGCCGGTGACGTACTCGCCGTATTCGGCGTTGTTCGAGATCGAGTAGTTCATGTTGGCGATGCCGCCTTCGTAGATCAGGTCGACGATCAGCTTCAGCTCGTGCAGGCACTCGAAGTACGCCATTTCCGGCGCGTAACCGGCTTCCACCAGCGTCTCGAAGCCGGCCTTGATCAGTTCGACGGTACCGCCGCACAGCACGGCTTGTTCGCCGAACAGGTCGGTTTCGGTTTCTTCGCGGAAGTTGGTTTCGATGATGCCGGCGCGGCCGCCGCCGTTGGCGGTGGCGTACGACAGGGCGATGTCACGCGCAGCGCCCGACTTGTCCTGGTGCACGGCGATCAGGTGCGGCACGCCACCACCTTGGCTGTACGTACCACGCACGGTGTGGCCCGGGGCCTTCGGGGCGATCATGATGACGTCCAGGTCAGCGCGCGGGATCACAGCGCCGTAGTGCACGTTGAAGCCGTGCGCGAACGCCAGCGCAGCGCCTTGCTTGATGTTGTTGTGCACTTCGTTCTTGTACACGTCGGCGATCTGTTCGTCCGGCAGCAGGATCATGACAACGTCGGCTTCCTTCACTGCCTCAGCCACTTCCTTGACCTGCAGGCCAGCGTTGACGGCCTTGTTCCACGACGCGCCGCCCTTGCGCAGGCCGACCGTGACCTTCACGCCCGAATCGTTCAGGTTCAGGGCGTGGGCATGGCCTTGCGAGCCGTAGCCGATGATGGTGACGTTCTTGCCCTTGATGAGGGAGAGGTCGGCGTCTTTGTCGTAAAACACTTTCATGTTGATGTCCTAATTTTCAAATATTGCTGATCTATGGGTCCGGCCGCAGTTACACGCTCGTGCACGCGCCGGTTCAAACCTTCAGAATGCGCTCGCCGCGGCCGATGCCCGAGCCACCCGTACGGACGGTTTCGAGAATGGCAGCACGGTCGATGGCATCGAGAAACGCGTCAAGCTTGCTGCCGTTACCGGTCAGCTCGATCGTGTAAGTCTTCTCGGTCACGTCGATGACGCGGCCGCGGAAGATGTCCGCGGTACGCTTCATCTCCTCGCGCTCTTTGCCGACCGCACGCACCTTCACGAGCATCAGCTCGCGCTCGATGTGCGCGCCTTCGGTCAGGTCGACGACCTTGACGACTTCCACCAGGCGGTTCAGGTGCTTGGTGATCTGCTCGATGATGTCGTCCGAACCGGTCGTGACGATCGTCATGCGCGACAGCGAGGCGTCTTCGGTCGGGGCGACCGTCAGCGTCTCGATGTTGTAGCCGCGTGCCGAGAACAGACCCACCACGCGCGACAGTGCGCCCGGTTCGTTTTCCAGCAGGACAGAAATGATGTGGCGCATTACAGGTCCTCCACGCCGAGCAGCATTTCAGAGATACCCTTGCCTGCCTGGACCATCGGCCAGACGTTTTCGGTCGGGTCGGTCTGGAAGTCGAGGAACACGGTGCGATCCTTCAGTCGGAAAGCTTCGCGCAGCGCCGGCTCAACGTCTGCCGTCTTTTCAATGCGCATGCCCACGTGGCCATACGATTCGGCCAACTTCACGAAGTCTGGCAGCGCCTGCATGTAGGAATGCGAGTAACGGTTGTCGTACTCGATTTCCTGCCACTGGCGGACCATGCCCAAGTAGCCGTTGTTGAGCGAGCAGATCTTCACCGGGGTGTCGTACTGCAGGCAGGTCGACAGCTCCTGGATGCACATCTGGATCGAGCCCTCACCGGTGATGGTGACGACTTCCTTGTCCGGAAACGCCTTCTTGATGCCCATCGCGTACGGCAAACCCACACCCATCGTGCCCAGGCCACCGGAGTTGATCCAGCGGCGCGGCTCGTTGAACTTGTAGAACTGTGCTGCCCACATCTGGTGCTGGCCGACGTCGGAGCAGATGAAGGCGTCGCCGTTGGTGAGTTCCCAGATCTTTTCCACCACGTATTGCGGCTTGATGATCTCGGAATTGCGGTCGTACTTCAGGCAATCGACGCTGCGCCACTGCTCGATCTGCTCCCACCACTTGGCCAGCGCCGTCTTGTTCGGCTTGGCTTCGCCCGACTGGATCTGGCTGATCATCTCCTGCAGCACGTCCTTGACGTTGCCGACGATGGGGATGTCGACCTTCACCCGCTTGGAAATGGACGACGGATCGATATCGATGTGGATGATCTTGCGCGGCTGCGACGAGAAGTGCGCCGGGCTACCGATCACGCGATCGTCGAAGCGCGCGCCGATGGCGATCAGCACGTCGCAGTTCTGCATCGCCATGTTGGCTTCGTACGTGCCGTGCATGCCCAGCATGCCGACGAACTGCTTGCTGGTGCCCGGGAACGCGCCCAGGCCCATCAGCGTGTTCGTCACCGGATAGCCCGTCAGCGCAGCCAATTGGCGCAGCTCTTCGCTGGCCTCGGCCAGCACCACGCCGCCACCCGAATAGATGTACGGACGCTCAGCCTGCAGCAGCAAGCTCACTGCCTTGCGAATCTGGCCGGAGTGACCCTTGTTGACCGGGTTGTACGAGCGCATCTCGATGGTCTTCGGATACTCGTACTTGCACATCTCGCGCGAGACATCCTTGGGGATGTCCACCACCACCGGGCCCGGACGGCCGGTCGAGGCGATATAGAACGCCTTCTTGATGGTCGAAGCGAGATTGCGAACGTCCTTGACCAGGAAGTTGTGCTTGACGATCGGCCGGGTAATGCCGACGGTGTCGCATTCCTGGAAGGCGTCCTGGCCGATGGCGTGCGTCGGCACGTTGCCGGTGATGATCACCATCGGGATCGAATCCAGGTAGGCGGTGGCGATGCCGGTCACGGCATTGGTCACGCCCGGGCCGGACGTCACCAGGGCGACACCGACCTTGCCCGTAGCGCGCGCATAGCCGTCAGCCGCGTGGACTGCCGCCTGCTCATGGCGCACCAGGATGTGCTCGATCTTGTTTTGCTTGTAGAACGCGTCGTAGATATAGAGCACCGCGCCGCCGGGGTAACCCCAGACGAACTCGACGCCCTCTGCCGCGAGCGCATTGACGAGGATGTCAGACCCCATCATGTCGGCAGATGAACCGCTATTGGCGTGGGAAAATTCCGCGCTTGGCATATTCATGTCAGTCCTTTGCAATTTTCGGCAAAAAATTGTTTGGATGCTCTCTACCGGGCTTATGGCGCGGATTTGAGCGGTGCGCGTCTGCATGGATGGACCGCCTGATGGGCAGCCAGATGAGACAAACCACAGATATTGTGAACCGCAGATGATACTGCAATGCCGCATGCCGGTCCAGCGAAGGCAGGCGGCACGATCCGTGCGGCAGCGCCCCGCCAGATAGTTGGACTGTCCGCCGACCCGCATTTTTGCTAGCATCGCAACATTTTTGGCGGCCCAGGCCGTCGTTGCCGTGCGGCGCCATGTTCACATTGCGTCACGCCGTGACATTGTGAAATTTCGCCAGACCGCCCCCACAGGATTCGCTCCGCCGTTGTATGGCCTCTGAACAGGAACTGTCGGCCTTCCTTTTAAGCGTCGAAAAACGCGCCTTCAAGCAGGCAGTATTCGCGGTCCGCGATGACGACGCCGCGCTCGACATCGTGCAGGACGCGATGATCAAGCTGGCAGAAAAATACGGCGATAAGCCCGGTGCCGAACTGCCGCTGCTGTTTCAGCGCATTCTTCAAAACACGATTCACGACTGGTTTCGCCGCACCAAGGTGCGCAATACGTGGGTCAGCCTGTTCTCCAGCTTCCGCACGGACGCCGAAGGCGACGACACCGACCCACTTGAGCTGATCGAAAGTGAGGTCGGCTCCACAGCCGCTGAAAGCAGCGCTGACAAGGTCGAGCGCGCGCAGATGCTGGAAATTCTGGAGCGCGAGATCGAGAAGCTCCCGACGCGTCAACGGGAGGCCTTCCTGATGCGTTACTGGGAGGACATGGATGTTGCCGAAACAGCCCAGGCAATGGGCTGTTCCGAGGGGAGCGTGAAGACGCACTGCTCGCGGGCAACGCACGCCCTGGCCCAAGCGCTACGGGCGCGAGGGATCCGACTATGAACAAGGTAGAACTCCGAGAACGCCGTTTTGTGCATGCTGTCCGTACCGCTCTGAACGAGTCGGCCGGCCAGTTGCCGCCCGATGTGCGCGACCGCCTCGCTGCGGCCCGCCGGACAGCGCTCGCACATAAAAAAGCGGAAGCACCCCGCACGGTGCACTCGCCCGCCTTGGCCATGCCGGGGGGCGGTTCCGTCTCCTTTGACCTGCAAGGTGGCACGTCCTCACCGCTCCAGCGTATTGGCGCATTCCTGCGCCGCTTTGGGTTGCTGTGGCCGACCATCGCACTGGTCGCGGGGCTGGCCGGCATCTATCAGTGGCAGCAGCAGCAGCGCGTGGACGAACTCGCCGAAGTCGATGCCGCAATGCTGCTCGATGATCTGCCGCTGGCCGCCTACGCCGACCAAGGCTTCCACCAGTATCTCGACAAACGCGATCAGTGAAAGGCTGATCGATGAGCACTTTGCACCGCACCCACGGCCAACCACCGCGAGGCGATCGGCTCCTGCACCTACGCGTCGGCTTCCTTGCGCTCGTTGGCGCGGCGGGGCTGCTCACGGCTGGCTTGGCAATGGGGCAGCTGCCCGCAGCATCGGCACCCGCTTCCGCGCCCAGCGCTACGGCCAACGCGCCTCTGGCGTTGCCCACACCGCCTGCGACCAATCCGCAACCGTCCATCCACCCGAACTGGTCTGAGTTGACCATCGTGCAGCAGCGCATCCTCGCGCCGCTGGCACCGGAATGGAACGGCATGCCGGAACTCGCGCGCAAAAAGTGGCTGCAGATCACGCAGGCGTATCCCAAGTACACGCCCGCGCAGCAGCAACGCCTGCAAACGCGCATGGCCGATTGGGTCAAGCTGACGCCAGAACAACGCCACCGGGCCCGGGAGAATTTCCAGACCACCAAGTCGGTGCCGGTGCAGAAGAAGAGCGAAGCCTGGCAACGCTATCAGGAACTCCCGGAAGAGCAAAAGAAGGCTCTCGCCGCTGCGGCAAAGGCGCAGAAACGCCCCTCCGCCGTGACAGCTTTGCCGGGCAGCCCAGTTCTGGCCAAGGATGCTGCCAGGGCGCTGCATCACGGCGCGCGCCCCAAGCCGGGTACAACCAAATCGGCACCGAACCCGCAGACGCCAGCCAAGTCGATGGGTACGGCCGGAGCATCCGCACCCGCTGCAGCGCCCGGGCAAGCGCCGGCGGTTTCTGCACCGCAGACGCCGGCCGCGCCGATTGCGCCCTCCAATCCGACAACGCCTCCGACCAACACGGACGGGGAATCCGGCAACCCACCGCCGTCCACTGTGCTGGGCGGCTAAGTCCGTCACACCCTTTGGCATAATCCGAGCACGCGCCGCGCACGTTCCGCCGGCGCATGATCGACAGCGCGAGGCTTGCGCTCACCCGGTTCAATGCCCAATACCGCTCTCCCCGCTTCGCCCATTGGGGCACATGATCCACTTGCGGCTCCCACGCTGCGCCGCCGCTTGGCCGCGATGCTCTATGAGGGGCTGCTGCTGTTTGGCGTGATGTTTGGCGCGACGGCCATCTTTCTGCTTCTGCGCGCGATCGTCCCGCCATTGGCGCGCACGGGTGATGTAGGTCTGCAAGTGTGGGGCTTCTTCGCGCTGGGCCTGTACTTCGTGGGGTTCTGGCGCAAGCGCGGTCAGACACTCGCCATGCAGACGTGGCGCATGCGCGTGGTGAATGCGGATGGCTCGCGCATCTCGCTGGGCCGTGCCGTGGCGCGCTACACACTGGCATGGATCTGGGTGGCGGTGGCGGTGGGCATCATCCACGTGAGCGGGGTTTCACGCTGGGCAGGCGCCGGGGTTGCGCTGGCTTGCGTGCTGGCGTGGGGCGCATTGGCATGGCTGGACCCGCAGCGCCAGTTCCTGCACGACCGACTGGCCGGTACGCGGTTGGTGCGCGACTGATCGCATCCGCAACGGCGACGGCCCTGCTATGACCCGCGCCGCTCTCCCCCCTTCATCCGTGCCCTTCGCTTCGCTGACGGCGGCCAATGCGCGCCGCGTGGCGGTGGCCCTGCAAGGCATGGCAACGCTGGCCGTGGGGTGGGCGGCGCATCGCTGGGGTGGGTTGGGCTGGCTAGGCGCGACGGCCGTTGCTGCCATGGCGCTGGTGCTCGGGTATGTCGTATCCGTTGGCTGGGCCTTCGTTATCACGCGCACCACGCTGGGGACGGCCATTCCAGACGACCCCGCATGGGACCGCATGCCCGTGCCGGACGCACAACGGATCAGCGCAGCACGCTTCATTGCCTGCTGGTTGCGCGAATGCGTATCGGTGGCGTGGATGTTCAACGTGCTGCAGCCGTTTCGCGCGCACGCCGCATTCGATACGCCGGCCGACGGCGGCAAGCGCGTGCCAGTGCTCATGATCCATGGCTACGGGTGCAATCGCGCAGTGTGGCTGCCGATGCAGAAACACCTGGCTGCCAGCGGACACCCGATCGACGCCATTGACCTGATGCCGCTGCTGGGCGACATCGACGATTACGCGCACGACATTGCGGGAGCCGTTGCACGCATGACCCGCACGCACGGCCGCGCGCCGGTTTTGCTCTGCCATAGCATGGGCGGGCTCGCGGCGCGTGCGCTGCTGCGGCAGGCATCGGACGCCTGCCCGGTCGCACATGTCATCACGTTGGGCACGCCGCATCGCGGCACGGCGATGGCGCGCTCCGAGCGGGGCCACAACGTCCGTCAGATGGCATGGGGCAGCCCCTGGCTGCGCCAGCTTGCGGCATCGGAAACGCCTGCTATACGTGCACGCATCACGTCGATTTTTTCCTGGCACGACTCCATCGTCGGGCCAGCAGGCGCATCGTGGCTCGAAGGCGCACGGCATATCCCCTTCGCTGCTATCGGCCATGTGTCGCTGCTATGCGACGCCCGCGTGCGCGACGCCGTGCTGGCAGAACTCGCTCGCATCGAAGGTAGCCAGCCCGGCGCATCCGCTTAAAACACGCCCCTGGCTTAGGTCTTGGGGGCCTGCTGTTTCGTCTTGCAGCAACCACGTCATGTGACGGTCATGTTTCTGACACGGCTTGTTCACGCAGCGATGGCGAAATCCGTCCAACGCAGCCACCGTTGCCGACATGGTCTTGCCCAATCTGCCATCGCGCCCAGCTTTTCTCCGCCGCCTCGCGCAACGCTTTCGCGCCGCTCCCCTCACCTGTTCCGACTGGAACGCCTCACCGCCTCTGATGCAAATGGCTGCCGGACTTGCCGCCGCCGGCGCGCTGGGCTCGGCTGTGCCGGCAGGACGTGGCGATGTGCGCGAGCATGAGGCCGCGTCCGTCGCGCCAAGTACCACGCTCACACCCGGCCTCAAGGCGCACAAGGACACCCAGAACACCGACCCGCCCGCCGAAAAAGTCCACCGCTACCGCACGATCTGGCTGTCGGACATCCACCTCGGCACACCTGGTTGCCAGGCAGAGTACCTGCTCGACTTCCTGAAGCACCACGAATCCGACACGCTGTACCTCGTCGGCGACATCGTCGACGGATGGCAGCTGCGCAAGGGCTGGTACTGGCCGCAGGCCCACAACGACGTGGTACAGAAGGTACTGCGCCGCGCGCGCAAGGGCACCCGCGTGGTGTTCATCCCGGGCAACCACGATGAGATGGCGCGCCAGTTCCACGGCCTGAATTTCGGCGACATCGAAGTCGCGGAAGACGCAGTGCACGTGACGGCCACCGGCAAGCGCCTTTGGGTCGTGCACGGTGATCTGTTTGACGGCGTGATGCAGCACGCGCGCTGGCTCGCGTATGTGGGCGACACGCTCTACACCTTCATCCTGGCGATGAATCGGCACTTCAACCGCATCCGCGTGCGGCTGGGGTTCCCGTACTGGTCGCTGTCGCAGTACCTCAAGCACCAGGTCAAGAACGCAGTCAACTTCATCAACTCGTTCGAGCGCGTGATGACCGACGAAGCGCGCCGCCGTGGCTGCGACGGCGTGGTCTGCGGGCACATCCACAAGGCCGAGATCCGTGAGATCGACGGCCAGCTTTACTGCAACGACGGTGACTGGGTGGAGAGCCTCTCTGCGCTGGTCGAAACGATGGAAGGCGAGTTGCAGATCGTCTATTGGACGCATCTGCTCGATGCGCCGCGTACGTCCCGCCGCGCACGCCGCGCCGCTGCGGCCGCTGCCTGATGGAAACCCAAGCCCACATGACCAACACCAACATCGACCTCGCGCAGCCGCAGCCCGCCGCCCAATCGACATCCGCCACACCGCAAGGAGAGCCCGTGAAAGTCATGATCGTCACCGATGCGTGGGAACCGCAGGTCAACGGCGTCGTCCGGACCCTCACCCAGACGCGCAGTGAGCTTGAGGCCATGGGCCACATCGTCGACATGATCACGCCGCTGGAATTCAAGACGGTGCCGTGCCCGACGTATCCGGAGATCCGTCTGTCGATCCTGCCGGCCAAGCGCGTGCGCGAGCGCATCGAGAAGTTCGCTCCGCAGGCCCTGCATATCGCCACGGAAGGCCCGTTGGGGCTGGCAGCACGCGCCTATGCGCTGCGTCACAAGCTGCCCTATACGACGGCGTATCACACGCGCTTTCCGGAATACGTGCAGGCACGCTTCGGCATTCCGCTGGCGTGGACGTATCGCTTCCTGCGCTGGTTCCACAGCCCGGCCCAGGCCGTGATGGCACCCACGCCAGTGGTGTTGAAAGACCTCGCCGACTACGGCATCACCAATGGTGTGCTGTGGACGCGCGGCGTCGATCTCGACATCTTCACCGCCCAGCGCGGCAACGTCCTCAATACGGCGCACCCGATCTTTCTGTACGTGGGCCGCGTGGCCGTGGAGAAGAACGTCGAGGCCTTCCTGGAACTGGATCTACCGGGCTCGAAGTGGGTCGTCGGCGAAGGCCCCGCGCTGGCGGGTCTGAAAGCGAAATACCCGAACGCAAACTATCTGGGCGTGCTCAAGCAGCCCGAACTGGCCAAGGTGTATGCCTCGGCAGATGTGTTCGTCTTCCCCAGCCGCACGGATACGTTTGGCCTCGTGCTGCTCGAAGCGCTGGCCAGCGGCTTGCCGGTGGCAGCGTATCCGGTGACGGGGCCGATCGACGTGCTGGGCGATTCGCCCGCCGGCGCACTGCGCGAAGACCTGCGCGAGGCTTGCCTCGAAGCACTGCGCATCGACCGCTCAACGGCACGTGCGCATGCCGAGAAGTTTTCGTGGCGCGCGGCCTCCGAGCAATTTCTCGCACACCTGCGCCCGATGCCGGCCGTACAATCCGGCGATTCCAAGACTGTTCAACCGTCGGCCGCAGGTGGCTGACTCTCGCTCTGCATGAAGCCCGCTACCCCGCCGGAGCATCCGCCCGCGCCCCCTGCCGCCACCACGTATTCGCCCGCCGACAACCCGCACAAAGGCAATCGCGGCGTCACGCGGGCGTGGTTCGCGCTCAAGAACTCCATCAGCGGCATCCGCTTCGCCATTGACGAGGAAAGCGCATTCCGCCAGGAGCTCACGCTGTGCGCGATCCTGCTACCGT
The DNA here is from genome assembly GCA_966433195.1 of uncultured Ralstonia sp. Taxonomy (GTDB): domain Bacteria; phylum Pseudomonadota; class Gammaproteobacteria; order Burkholderiales; family Burkholderiaceae; genus Ralstonia. Next base: position 29,188 of record CBJMVH010000040.1, on the reverse strand, counting down.
GCGCGTTCATCATCCCCGGCACCACGGTGGAACGGATCATGATGATCGGCACGCTGGTACTCGTGCTGATCGTTGAACTGCTCAATTCGAGCGTGGAAGCGGCGGTCGATCGTATCTCGCTGGAGCAGCATGGGCTGTCCAAGCGCGCCAAGGATTTCGGCAGCGCGGCGGTCATGCTGGCGCTGCTGCTGTGTGGCGGGACGTGGGTGGCAATCGCCTGGCCGTGGGTGGCGTCGCTGTTGCATTAGAAAAAGGCAGCAGGAACGTCGGCGCCAACGTTTGGCAAGGTCTGCGGCATCACATTGGGGCCCGTTGCGTAAGCACGATCTTTTATAATCCGGGCACACAACGCCACGGAGACAGGGCCACCGGCCTTGGCAGTTCAATGGAAACCAAGCAGCATTCCACCGGCCCACGCCGCACGCGCGATCGCATCCTCGAGGTGTCGCTGCGCCTGTTCAACGAGCTGGGCGAGCCCAACGTCACCACCACGACGATCGCCGAAGAGCTCGAGATCAGCCCGGGCAACCTGTACTACCACTTCCGCAACAAAGACGACATCATCAACTCGATCTTCGTGCAGTTCGAGCAAGAGATGAGCCGTCGCCTGAAGCTGCCGGATGACCACAAGGCCACGCTGGACGAAACGTGGGGCTATCTGCAGTACATGTCGGAGTTCATCTGGAACTACCGCTTCCTGTACCGCGACATCAACGATCTGCTGGCGCGCAACCGCATGCTTGAACTGAACTTCAAGCGCATCGTCGAGCAGAAGCGCCACTTTGCGATGGACATCTGCCACCAGTTCATTGAAGACGGCGAGATGGAAGCCACGCCCGAACAGGTGGATGTCATCTGCACCAACATGGTGGTGGTCGGCACCTACTGGCTGTCGTTCCAGTTCGTGCAGCACCCGCGCCAATACAACGACCCGAACGCGATCCGCGACCACCTGCACGGCGCGAGCTATCACATCCTGTCCATCCTCGCGCCCTACCTGCGCGGCAAGCCGCGGCGGGCCTTCGATCTGCTAGCCGTCAGCCGCAGCAGCGATCTGCCGCCGGAAACCAACCCAGTCAAATGAAATCCATCTGCGTCTATTGCGGTTCCAGCCCCGGCGTACGGCCGGAGTACAAGGCAAACGCCATCGCCCTGGGCGAAGAAATGGTCCGACGCGGCCTTTCGCTCGTCTACGGCGGCGGCAACGTCGGCCTGATGGGCATCGTGGCCGATGCGGTGCTGCATGGCGGCAACCCGGTCGTCGGCATCATCCCGAAGTCGCTGGTGCGCAAGGAGGTCGGCCACAAGGAACTGACCGAGCTGCACATCGTCGACAGCATGCACCAGCGCAAGCAGATGATGGCCGACCGCGCGGACGCCTTCATCGCCATGCCCGGCGGCGTGGGCACCTACGAAGAGCTGTTCGAGACGTTCACGTGGCTGCAGTTGGGCTATCACAACAAGCCGATCGGCCTGCTGAACGTGGCGGGTTTCTACGACAAGCTGCTCGCCTTCATCGACCATGCGGTGCAAGAAGGCTTCCTCAAGCGCCATCACGCCGACTTGCTGCACGTGAGCCAAGACCCGGCCGAGCTGATCGACATGCTGGCCCGCGCGCCGCGCGAGACGGTCGACAAGTGGTCTGAACGCCGCGAGCGCACGTAAGAGCGTCATGCAAGACACCTTGCTCAAGATGGCGTTGTACGTGTCGCTGGTGCTGATCGTGCCGGGACCGACCAATACGCTACTGCTGTCATCCGGCCTCAAGGTGGGCGTGCGCCGGACCAGCCCGCTCATTGCGGCAGAAGCGCTCGGCTACGTGGTCGGCATTTCGCTGTGGGGGTTCTTTCTCAGCGCGGTGTCGGCCCGGCAGCCTTGGCTGCCGATGGCGGTCAAGCTGGTGAGCTCTGTCTACATCCTTTATCTGGCCGCCAAGATCTGGCGACAGAGCAGCGCGCTGCAGCACGTGACAGCCAGCCCCGTGAGCCTGCGCGACATGTTCCTCACCACGGTGATGAACCCGAAAGCACTGCTGTTTGCGAGCACGCTGTTCCCGCTGGAAGCGTTCCGGTCCGCCAGCTATTTTGCGTGGACCATCGGCGTGTTTCTGACCGTGCTCGTGCCGATTGCGATTGGCTGGTCCTACCTGGGCGTGCTGCTGACGGCGCGGCGGACATGGGCACCCCATACGCCCACGCTGTTGCGCGGCGCGTCGCTCGTGCTGCTGATGTTTTCCGGCACGCTCATGTATTCGGTGCTGGGCCGCTAAAGCACCGCCCCGCGACCTAGAACGACGAGCCGGGCTGCGCAAGAAACGCCACCTCTTCCGGCGTGGACGTGCGCCCGAGCGCTGCATTGCGATGCGGAAAGCGCCCAAAGCGCGCGATGATCTCGCGGTGCTTCTCCGCCCAGATGAGCGAGTCGGCATCGCCCTCCTGATCACGCAGGCGTGTGTAGAGACGAATCGACTCGTCCTGCATGGCCAACGCCTCGCTGTGCTCGAACGGCAGATAACAGAACACGCGGTGATGGCGCGTCGGCAGTTTGGCATCCCAGCCAGCGGCCACGACGATCTGCGCGGTGCGCAAGGCGGCCGCATCGCTGGCAAAGGCGCGCGCCGTGTTGCGGAACATATTGCGCGAGAACTGATCGAGCACCACGATGCGCGCGATGGCCTCGTGCGGGGTATCCATCCACGTATCTGCGCTGCCCGCGGCAAGCGCTTCCCACAGCGGCAGGAAGCGGGCACGAATCTGCGCATCAAACGCGTCTGACTTGGTGAACCACTCCGGCCGCGCGTCGACCAGTGGCGCATTGCCAAACCAGAACGCAAGCACGTCGTCTGCGGTGGGCAAACCGATCATCGGGGTCTCCTCGATTGTTCTTGTGTCTTGTGAAGTGCCTTAGCGTGGCACCTTAGCGCTGCACATTGCGCATCCAGTCGGCGGTCTGCCAGAAGGCTTGCATCAAGCGCATCTGCAGTGCTTCGTCCAGACCGATGTCTTGCATGGCCAGTGCCATGCAGCGCATCCACTGATCGCGTTCCTGCGTGCCGATTTCGAACGGCAGATGGCGCGCGCGCAAACGCGGATGGCCAAAGCGCTCGATGAAATGGTTCGGACCGCCGAGCCAGCCGCACAAGAACCAGAACAGCTTGTCGCGCGAGCCGTCGAGGCTTGGCGGATGCAGCGCGCGCAGCACGGCAAACTCGGGCTCGAGGTCCATCAGGTCGTAGAAGCGATCCACGAGTTCGCGCACGCGCGCCTCGCCGCCAATCAGGTCGAAGGCCAGGGTTTCCTGGCCGGAGGTTTCGTCAGTCATACAGCGTCAATCACATCTGAAAATTCAGGCATCCCGGAGCGTTGTCATGGCGGGGCGGCGCAGCACATCGCGCAGCCCCAGCCAGCCCCCGGCAAAGGCGCACAGCATGCCGCCTACGATGCCCACCGGCAAGATCGCCGGGTTGAAACGATACGGAAAATCGAACACATACGCCGACAGCACCCAGCCGATGGCGATGGCACCCACGCCAGCCATCAGCCCCGCCAGGCCGCCGACGATCAGCACCTCGGCATATTGCGTCTGGCGGACCACGCCGGAGCCCGCGCCGAGCGCACGCAGCACGCCGGCATCGCGCAGGCGCTCGTCACGCGAGCCCGACAACGCCGCGTATAGCACCAGCACACCCGCCGCCAGCGTGAACACGAACAGGAATTCCACCGCCGCCGTCACCTGGTCGAGCACGCCCTGCACTTGCTGCAGGATCAGCTCGGTGTCCACCACCGTCAGGTTCGGAAACTCGCGCACCAGCTTGGCCGGCAGATCGGCATGGCCGGCGGGAATGCGAAAGGCCGTCACGTAAGTCTGCGGCATGTCGTGCAGCGCCACGGGCGGCAGGATCACGAAGAAGTTCACCCGCATCGAACTCCAGTCGAGCTTGCGCAGCGATGTGATGGGCGCGTCCACCGTCTGTCCGCCGACATCGAAGCGCAGCACATCGCCCAGATGCAGGTTCAGCGTCTTGGCGATGCCCTCCTCTACGGAGGCCTCGGGTTTCTGCCCGCCAAACCATTGGCCCGCCACGATGCGGTTTTCCGGCGGCTGGGTGGTTGCGTAAGAGAGGTTGAATTCGCGCTCGACCAGGTTGCGGGCGCGCGATTCGGCGTAGGTCTGGCGATCGATGGTCTGGCCGTTCACTTGCGTCAGACGGCCGCGCACCATGGGGTACAGCTTGGGTTCGGCCACACCGGCCTGGGCCAGCGCTTGCGACACGGCTTCCATCTGGTCGGGCTGGATGTTGATGATGAAGCGATTGGGCGCATCGGCCGGCGTGGCGTTGTGCCACGAGCGGATCAGATCATTGCGCGTCATCGCGAGCAACAGCAGCGCCATCAGGCCAACGGCCAGCGCCACGGTTTGCAGCACGCTCACGCCGCGCCGGCGCTCCAGCACGGCCAGCGCAAAACGCCAGCCCACACCCAGCGCCCGACCGCGCCCCAGCGACACCGCCAGCGCACGCAACCCGCCTGCCGCCAGCAACGCGAATACGACGATAGCACCGGCAAACCCTGCCGCCGTCAGCGCACCGAGCTTCACGTCCCGCGCGGACACCACAAGCAGCGCAAAGAACGCTGCCGCGCCCAGCGCATAGCCCACCCACGCGGCAATAGCGCGCTCGGCAACGTCCCGACGCAGCACACGCAACGGCGCCACACGCACCAACGTCAGCAGCGGCGGCACCGCAAACCCCACCAGCAGCACCAGCCCGGCGGTGATGCCCACGACCGCCGGCCAGATGGATGGCATCGGCAGCGTGACCGTCACCAGATCACCCAGCGACGCGAGCAGCAGCCAGTGCGCGCCATAACCGAGTGCCACGCCCGCCACCGCGCCAAGCACGCCGATGAGCAGAAACTCCAGTGCAAACGTCCCGAGAATTTGCCCCTGCTTCAGCCCGAGGCATTTGATGACCGCCACCGCATCAGTATGCCGCGCCGTATAGCGACGCGCGGCCATGGTGATGGCGACGGCCGCAATCATCGCGGCGAGCAGCGCGACAAGCGAGAGAAAGCGTTCAGCGCGGTCCAGTGTTTCGCGCATCTGCGGCTGGCCGTTCTGCAAGGATTCGATGCGCACACCGCGCAGCTGGCGCGTCTTCAGTTCGTTCTCGGCCCAGGCGCGGAAGGCATTCGCCGCCGCATCCGGACCCGCCACCAGCAGGCGATACGTGACGCGGCTGCCATAGGTGACGAGGCCGGTCGAGGCCAGATCAGCCATCGACAGCATCACGCGCGGCGCGAAATTCATAAAGCCCGCGCCACGGTCGAGCTCTTGTGTGATGACATGGGTGATCTTGAACGTGCGCGTGCCCAGGCGGATGGCGTCGCCCACACGCACGCCCAGCGCTTCGAGCAGCGGCGCGTCGACCCACACCGTACCGGGTGCGGGAATCGCGTGGATGGCAGCGCCGATGGCATCACGCCCGTCGCTCACCTTCACCGCGCCACGCAGGGGGTAGCCGGGGGCCACGGCCTTGACCGCCGCCAGTTGCGACGCGGGCTCGCCGGACGACCCGCTCGTCAACGTGGTTGCCATGCTGGGAAATGCCGCAGTGTGCGTGACCTGCAAGCCGCTGGCGCGCGCATGCGCTTCAATGTCCGCAGGCAGCGGCTGATCCGACACCACAAGCACATCGGCGCCGATCAACTGGCGCGCATCGCGCTCCAGGCCGGCATGCATGCGATCAGCCAGGAAGCTGACCGATGTCAGCGCCGCCACCGCGAGCACCAGTGCAATGAGCAGCAGGTTCAGCTCACCGGCGCGCCAGTCGCGGCGCAGCATGCGCAGGGCTTGGGTCCAGACGGAAAAACGTGACATGGGCAGAACATGAGGGGCTGTTGGCGCAGAGGTCGCGCAGACCCCGTCATGTTCGCATGACTTCAGCGCGCGAGCGCGGGGGCCTCGTCAGCATGCCAGGGCAGCGCCTGATCTGCGGTCAGCAGCGCAACCTGCTCGGGGGCGCGATAGCCCGCCAGATGGCTCAGGCTGATGCGGAAATCGGGCTCGCCAATGCGCGCCATCAACTCGCGCACCCAGGGGGCCAGCGCGTCATTGCGGCGCACCGCCAAGTAGTACGTTTCACGCGTCAGCGGCACGAAATGCAGGCCGTGGGCCTCGGCACCCGGGCGCAGGCCAAAGCCGATGTCCGCGCGGCCTTCCTGCACGGCTACGGCGATCTTGTCGCTGGAGAACTCCTGCTCGTCGTATCCATTGATCTGATCGGGATACAGCCCGGCCGCCACCAGCAGCTGATCAAACAGCAGGCGCGTGCCCGAACTGCGCTGCCGGTTGATAAAGCGGGCCTGCGTGCGGGCCAGATCCGCCAGCGATTGCACCCGCCCGGCCCATTCCGGCGACATCATCAAACCCTGCTCGCGATCAGCCAGCGCAATCAGGCGCACGGCCGTCGGGCGCAACCACTTGCGCAAGGTCTGATGCGCGATCGACCCAGCGCCCTGCTGCGGCGCGACATAGAAGCCCGCCACCTCGCACTGTTTTTCCTGCAGGCAGATCAGGCCTTCGACCGCGCTACAGAACACCGTATCGAGCTGAGCGCCATGACCTTCGTGGCCAAAAGACTGCGCCAGCACCTCCACTGCCGGGTCATGGCTGCCCGAAAAGCGGATGCGCGTCTGCGATTGCGAGGCGTCTTCCAGTTCCGACAGAAACTGGTTCATGGCCTGACGCACAGCCGGGTCAAGCTGCTCGCGCAGGCGCATCTCGGCGCGCAACATGCGCTCGCCAAACAGCGTGAGCGACGCGCCACGGCCGCGCTCCATATCAAGCAGCGAGCGCCCGAGCATCTCTTCCCACGCGCGCATCACCCCCCAGGCGTGCCGATACGACAGCCCCACCTGCTTGGCCGCCCGATGCAGCGAGCCCGTCTCGCGCACCGCCCGCAGCAACTGGAAAACCTTGCCATTGGCGCGCGGGTTGTCATCCGGCCCGACCACCGGAAATACCTCGAACTGGAATGTCATTATGTTTATGGTTTCCTATTTACTTCGATATCGCTCCCGGAGAACAATCCCCGTCGTCCCCCGGGGCAGGCGTATCGTGGCCGCCGACCGCCCCTATGAATGCCGCCATCATGCAGCATCCGACATAAAGCGTCCACGTGCCTCACATTGCCCACACAACATGTCCGGATTGTTCAAAGCTTTTCGGTTGCTTACTACCACGCTCGTGGCGCTCGCGTTTGGCGCCAGTGCATATGCTGGCGATCTCCGCATGGCCACGACCACCAGCACCGAAAATTCGGGCCTGCTCAAAGTGCTGTTGCCCAAATTTGAAGCCGCGACCGGCATCCATGTGCAAGTGATTGCCGTTGGCACGGGCAAAGCCGTGAAGCTTGGGGAATCAGGGGATGTGGATGTCGTGCTCGTGCATGCACGGCAACTGGAAGACGCCTTCGTTGCCTCCGGCGGTGGCATCGACCGGCGCGACGTGATGTACAACGACTTCATCCTGGTCGGCCCTGCGGCAGATCCGGCGCGCGTGCGCGGTCAGAAAGACGTCATCCAGGGCATGGAGCGCATTGCCCGCACAGGCGCCAGGTTCATCTCGCGCGGTGACAACTCCGGCACCGACATCATGGAAAAGGCTTACTGGAAGGCCGCAAACATCGACCCGAAAGGCAAGCCCTGGTACATCAGCGCTGGCCTGGGCATGGGCGAGGTGCTGAACATGGCCGCGCAGATGAACGCCTACACGCTATCCGACCGCGCCACCTACGGCGCCTACCGCGCCAAGACGGGCCTCGACATCGTGCTGGCCGGCGATACGCGCATGTTCAACCCCTACGGCATCATCGCCGTCAACCCGAAGAAGTATCCGACGACCAACTATACGGATGCGACAAAGCTAATCGAGTGGATCACCTCGCCGGCCGGTCAGCAGGCGATTGCGGATTTCAAGGTGAATGGGGAGCAGGTGTTCTTCCCCGATTATGGGAAGACCGTCGCCAGCGGAAAGTAGGTTTCCGCCGACGCTCGTGACAGAACGGCAGCTCAGGCTGCCGTTTCCAATTGCGGATGCTGCGGCAGTTCGGCGGCCACCTCGCCGATCATGCGGCGCAGCCACATCACATCGGGCGCCGCGTGGCTGCGTTCATGCCAGAGCTGGTAGAAGCGCATCTTCGGAAACGCCACCGGCGCAGGCAGGATGCGGATCGGCAGATATTGCGCACAATGCGCCGCGAACTGGCGCCCCGTGGTGAAGACCAGATCGGTGCGCATGAGCACATACGGCACCAGCCCGAAATACGGCAGTGACACCTGAATCTGGCGCTTGAGCCCCTGCTCGGCAAGTGCCTGATCGATCATGCTGCGCTGCATGACGGCGTAGGGCGCAGGGGCCAGATGTGGCATCTCCACATAGTGCTTGAGCGAGATGCCCTTGCGCGCCAGCGGATGCTGGGCGCCCAGCATGCAGACCACTTCATCGTCGAACAGCGGCGAAATGTGCAGATGTTCGGGCGGCGAGAGCCAGTTCCCGATCACCAAATCCATGCCGCCCTGCTCCAGCGCGGCGAGGTAATCCACCCCGGCATTGAGCGGATGCACCACCAGCTTGGCCTGCGGCGCGTGCTTGCGCAGGCGCTCCACGATGTTGGGCAGGAAGAAGGCGTCCAAGTAGTCCGGCGCGCCCAGGTGGAAGGTGCGCGTGGTGTTGGCCGGGTCGAACTCCTGCGACGGGCGGGCAATGCGCTCCATCGCCTCCAGACTCTGTTGCGCCAGCGACAGCAGCTCGTGCCCCCGCTCGGTCGGCACCATGCCGTTCTTGCCGCGCACGAGGATGGCGTCGCCGGTGATCTCGCGCAGGCGCTTGAGCGTATTGCTGATGGCCGGCTGCGACTGGCCCAGTTTGACCGCCGTGCGCGTCACGCTCTGCTCGGTGAGCAGCGTGTACAGGACGCGCAGGAGGTAGGTATCGAGGTGATCTTTGCCGTGCATCTGGAGAGCGGGGCACGGGCGACGCCGTACCAACAAAACGGGCTGAGGGACGATGTGAGTGTATGTCACTTGCACGCCGCGCCGCCAGACCGCTACCGGCGGGTATACCCCGGATTTTGGCTTTCCGATGCGGGTTATCACCTGGGCCAAATATTGCATTCCTAGGCCGGTGCTATGGTTCCGTTACACACACAAATACGCGTAGAGACCCCATGGAGACTCAGCCCATCCGCTTCTTCCACCGCGGCCAAGTGCGCACCATCACGGACGCGCCGATCACCCGTACGGTGCTTCAATACCTGCGTGAAGACGCGCACTGTACAGGCACCAAGGAAGGGTGCGCCGAGGGCGATTGCGGTGCATGTACCGTCGTGCTCGGCGAGCTGCAATCCGACGGCACTGTCGGCCTGAAGGCCGTCAACGCGTGCATTCAATTCGTACCCACACTGGACGGCAAGGCGCTGTTTACCGTGGAAGACGTGCGCGGCAAGGATGGCAAGCTGCACCCGGCGCAGGAAGCCATGGTGGAGTGCCACGGCTCGCAGTGCGGCTTCTGCACGCCGGGCTTTGTGATGTCGCTCTACGCGCTGTATGAAAACACCGATCAAGCGGCTCCGATTCCCTCACGCCAGACCATCTGCGATGCGCTCACCGGCAACCTGTGCCGCTGCACCGGCTACCGCCCGATCATCGACGCAGGCGAACGCATGTTCGAACTGCCTGCCCCTGCCGGCATCGACCGCACGCAACTGGCCGAGACGCTGCGCAAGCTGCAACGTACAGACACCTTCAGCTACGCCCCCGTCGGTACCGAGAACGCGCCGCGCTTCTACGCCCCGCGCACGGCCTCGGCATTCGCCGCCATCAAGGCCGCGCACCCGAACATCCGCATCCTGGCCGGCAGCACCGATGTTGGGCTGTGGGTCACCAAGCAGTTCCGGGATCTGGGCGACATCCTCTATATCGGTCAGGTGGCCGACCTGTATGCGCTGGAGAAACGCGACGGCTGGATCGAAATCGGCGCCGCGGTGTCGCTGGAACAGGCCTACGAATTCCTCGCCAAGGACTACCCCGAGCTGACCGAGTTGTGGAAGCGCTTTGCCTCGCTGCCGATCCGCAATGCCGGCACGCTGGGCGGCAACATCGCCAACGGCTCGCCGATTGGTGACTCGGCGCCTGCGCTCATCGCCATTGGCACGCGCGTCGTGCTGCAGCGTGGTGAAGTCCGCCGCGAACTGCCGCTCGAAGACCTCTACCTCGCCTACCAGAAAAACGCGATGGAAGAAGGCGAGTTCGTCGCCGGCCTGCGTATCCCGGCACGCGAAGGTCGCGATGCGCTGCGCTTCCGCACGTACAAGCTGTCCAAGCGCTTTGACGAAGACATCTCCGCCGTGTGCGCGGCACTCGCCATCGAGTTGGACGGCAACATCGTCCGCAGCGCACGCATCGCTTACGGCGGCATGGCCGCCACCTCCAAGCGCGCGACCGAAACCGAGAACGCCATCGTCGGTCAGCCGTGGAACGAAGCGACCGTGCGTGCTGCCATGGCAGCCATGTCGCGCGACTACACCCCGCTGACCGACATGCGCGCCACCGACAACTACCGCCGCATCTCGGCCGCCAACACGGTGTACCGCTTCTGGCTGGAAACCCGCACCGATGCGCCGCTCGCGCCCGAACAGATCAATGTGCGCGCGGTCGAATTGAATACCCTCACAGCAGCCTAAGAACATGAACAAGCAAACCGAAGCCTTCATGCTGGCGGAAGCCGATATCGCGGCAGCAAGCCCCGATCAGCGCGGTGCGGTGGTGGGTATCTCGCGTCCGCATGAGTCGGCACACCTGCACGTTGCGGGCACCGCCACGTACACCGACGACATCCCCGAGCTGGCCGGCACGCTGCACGCTGCACTCGGCATGAGCACGCAAGCGCATGCGCGCATCGTCAACATGGATCTGGGCCGCGTGAAGGCGGCGCCGGGCGTGGTGGCCGTGTTCACCTCGGCCGACATCCCTGGCACCAACGATTGCGGCCCGATCATCCACGACGATCCGATCCTGGCGACCGACACGGTGCACTTCATCGGCCAACCGATGTTCATCGTGGTGGCCACGTCGCACGATGCAGCACGTCGTGCTGCACGCCTGGGCAACATCGAATACGAAGTCCTGCCCCCGCTGTTGACGCCCGAAGAAGCCCGCGCCGCCGGCAAATCCGTGCTGCCGCCGATGCACCTGAAGCGCGGCGAACCGGCGGAACGCATCGCTGGCGCGCCGCATTCGGAAGCCGGCAAGATGTCGCTGGGCGGCCAGGAACAGTTCTACCTGGAAAGCCAGATCTCGTACGCGGTGCCAAAGGAAGACAACGGCATGCACGTGTGGTGCTCCACACAGCATCCGACCGAGATGCAGCACATGGTCTCGCACATGCTGGGCTGGCACGCCAACCAGGTGCTGGTGGAATGCCGCCGCATGGGTGGCGGCTTCGGCGGCAAGGAATCGCAGTCGGGCCTGTTTGCCTGCTGCGCTTCGCTGGCGGCGTGGAAGCTCGCCTGCCCGGTCAAGCTGCGCCCGGACCGCGACGACGACATGATGATCACCGGCAAGCGGCACGACTTCCGCTTCGCCTACGAAGCCGGCTATGACGACGAAGGCCGCATCCAGGGCGTGAAGGTCGACATGACCTCGCGCGCCGGTTTCTCCGCCGACCTGTCCGGCCCCGTGATGACGCGTGCCATCTGCCACTTCGACAACGCCTACTGGCTGCCCGAAGTGGAGATCGACGGCTTTTGCGCGCGCACCAACACGCAGTCGAACACTGCCTTCCGCGGCTTTGGCGGCCCGCAGGGCGCGTTTGCCATCGAGTACATCATGGACAACATCGCGCGCTCCGTCGGCAAGGATGCGCTGGACGTGCGCCGCGCCAACCTGTACGGCAAGGACAAGAACAACATCACGCCGTACGGCCAGACCGTGGAAGACAACGTCATCCATGAGCTGCTCGACGAGTTGGAAGCGACGTCCGACTACCGCGCCCGCCGCGAAGCCATTCGCGCGTTTAACGCGACGAGCCCGGTGCTCAAGCGTGGCCTGGCGCTGACGCCCGTGAAGTTCGGCATCTCGTTCAACGTGAAGCACTTCAACCAGGCCGGCGCGCTGGTGCACGTGTACAACGACGGCTCCATCCTCGTGAACCACGGCGGCACCGAAATGGGCCAGGGCCTGAACACGAAGGTGGCGCAAGTGGTGGCGCACGAACTAGGCGTGGCATTCACGCGCATTCGCGTAACAGCGACGGACACCAGCAAGGTGGCCAACACGTCCGCCACGGCTGCATCCACCGGCAGCGACCTGAACGGCAAGGCCGCGCAGGACGCAGCACGTCAGATCCGCGCACGCCTGATCGCGTTTGCCGCAGAACACTACGAGGCTCCCGTCGAAACGGTATCGATCGTGGGTGACCAAGTGGAGATCGGCGCGCGCCGTGTGCCGTTTGATGAGCTGATCCGCCTCGCCTACATCGCCCGCGTGCAGTTGTGGTCGGACGGCTTCTACGCTACGCCCAAGCTGCACTGGGACCAGTCCAAGCTCAAGGGCCGTCCGTTCTACTACTACGCCTATGGCGCAGCGGTGTCGGAAGTGGTAGTCGATACGCTCACCGGCGAATGGCGCCTGCTGCGCGCCGACGTGCTGCACGACGCCGGCCGCTCGATCAACCCGGCCATCGACATCGGCCAGGTGGAAGGCGCGTTCATCCAGGGCATGGGCTGGCTGACCACGGAAGAACTGTGGTGGAACAAGAACGGCAAGCTGATGACGCACGCACCGTCCACCTACAAGATCCCGACCGTCAACGACTGCCCGCCGGACTTCCGCGTGCGCCTGTTCAACAACGCCAACGTGGAAGACAGCATCCACCGCTCCAAGGCGCTGGGCGAGCCGCCGCTGCTGCTGCCGTTCTCGGTGTTCTTCGCCATCCGCGATGCGGTGGCCGCTGTGGGCGATGGCCGCACCAACCCGCCGCTGAACGCACCCGCCACCAGCGAGGAGATCCTCAAGGCGGTGGACGCCATCCGCAGCGCCCCCTTGTCCGCATAAAGACGGAGACACCATGGACCACACGCAACTGCGCCCCTTCCGCTTCGCCGACGTGCTCGCCACCGTGCAAGCGGAGCAGCCGTGCGTGCTGGTCACGGTGACGGACGTGCAAGGCTCCGCCCCGCGCGAGCCCGGCACGCTCATGCTGGTGTGTGGTGATGGATTCTTCGGCACCATCGGCGGTGGCCATCTGGAATGGCGCGCCATGGAAATCGCGCAGGCCATGATGGATGCGCCCGAAGCCAGCGGAGAAGCACGCCGCCAGTTCGTGCGCATTCCACTGGGTCCTGCGCTTGGCCAATGCTGCGGCGGCGTGGTGCGCCTGTCGTTGGAACGCCTCGATGGGCGTGATGCGGAGTGGATTGCGTTAGCGGATGACGCCATGCGCCAACGCCGCAGCCTGCGCCGTTTCGTGTCGGTCAACCCTGCAGTGCCCGTCTCCGCAACCATCGGCGACGCTGTCGCGGCCGGCGTGCAATTCGATGCAGAGGGCTTTATGCAGACGGTGCTGCCGCCCGACATGTCGATCGTGCTGTGCGGCGCGGGCCATGTCGGCCATGCCATCGTCCGCGCACTGGCTCATCTGCCCTGCCGCGTAACGTGGGTGGATGAACGCGATGCGATGTTCCCATTCCCCACCGAGGTGCCACCGAACGTCGTCATCGAATCCACCGATACGCCGGAATCCGTGATCGACCACGCGCCCGCCGGCAGCTACTTTCTGGTCATGACGCACAACCATGCGTTGGACCTCGCGCTGTGTGAACGCATCATGCGCCGCACGGACTTTGCCTACTTCGGCCTGATCGGCTCCAAGACCAAGCGCGCCCGCTTCGAGCACCGCATGGTGGAGCACGGTGTGGACCCGGCACGCCTGCCAGAGATGGTCTGCCCGATTGGCATTGCTGGCATCGTCGACAAGGCGCCGGATATCATTGCGGTCTCCGTCGTCGCCCAACTCCTGCAAGTGCGTGAGCTTCAACAGCATGCACTCACCTCTGCCAGTGGTGGGGCGGCGATCCCATACCGCGTCCCGACACCTGTCTGATCATGCCGATCTCTCCTGAGCTTGCACAACGTATCGCCACCAGCCCGAAGGCTGAGCTGCACATCCACATCGAAGGCTCGCTCGAACCCGAACTGATGTTCGCGCTGGCCGAGCGCAACGGCGTCAAGCTGCCGTACGCCTCCGTTGAAGAAGTGCGCGCCGCTTATGCGTTCGACGATCTGCAATCGTTCCTCGACCTGTACTACGCCGGCGCCAGCGTGCTGCTGACCGAGCAGGATTTCTACGACATGACCGCCGCCTACGTGGCGCGTGCCCTCGCGGATAGCGTCCGTCATGCCGAGATCTTCTTCGACCCGCAAACGCACACCGCGCGCAACGTGCCGATGCACGTTGTCGTCCACGGGATCGTCCGCGCGCTGGATGATGCCGAGCGCGAGCATGGTTTCTCCAGCCGCCTGATCCTCTGCTTCCTGCGGCACCTGAGCGAGGAAGACGCGTTCGCCACGCTGGAAGCTGCCCTGCCCTACATCCAGGACCCGGCCAACCGCATCATCGGCGTGGGGCTGGATTCGTCCGAGCGCGGCAACCCGCCGGAAAAATTCGCGCGCGTGTTCGCCCGCTGCAAAGAGCTGGGCCTGCACCTGGTCGCCCACGCCGGTGAGGAAGGCCCGGCGCAATACGTGATTGACGCCCTCGACATCCTCAAGGTCGAGCGCATCGACCACGGCGTACGCGCCATTGACGATGCCGCACTCGTCAAGCGCCTGGCCGCCGACCGCATCGCCCTGACGGTCTGCCCGCTGTCGAACGAAAAGCTGAAGGTCTACCCTGACTTGCGCGACCACTCGCTCAAGCAACTGCTGGACGCCGGCTGCGCAGTGACCCTGCACTCCGATGATCCGGCCTACTTTGGCGGCTACATGAACACCAACTGGCTCGCCACCTTCAACGCCCTCGACCTGTCCGCCGCCGACGCTCACAAGCTCGCGCGCAACAGCTTCGAGGCGTCTTTCCTGCCCGAGCAGGACAAAGCCCTGTGGCTGAACGCGGTGGATGTCCACTGGAACGCCACACACTAAGTACTCACGAGACGACGAATGACCACGATGCCTCCGACTTCCAACACCGTTCACGCCTACCGCGGCCGCGTGCTGCATTTCCTGCACGATCCGCAGTATCGCGAGCGCGATGCCTATGAGTATTGGGAAGACGGCCTGCTCGTGGTCATGGGCGGCAAGGTCGTGCAGGCGGGCGACTATGCCGCGCTGCGCGAGAACCTGCCCGCCGGCACGCAGCTGCACGATTACAGCGGCAAACTCATCGTCCCGGGCTTCATCGACACGCACATCCACTATCCGCAGACGGACATGATCGCGTCGCCGTCGCCGGGCTTGCTGCACTGGCTGGAGACGTACACCTTCCCGGAAGAACGCCGCTTCGAGAGTCCGCAATACGCGGCGGGTGTCGCCTCGTTCTTCTTGGACGAACTGCTGCGCAACGGCACGACCAGCGCGATGGTCTGGAGCACCGTGCATCGCGGCTCCGCTGAAACGCTGTTCGAAGCGGCCCAGCAACGCGGCATGCGGTTGATTACCGGCAAGGTGATGATGGACCGCAATTGCCCGGAATACCTGCAAGACACGGCGGAATCCGGCGCACGCGATTCGGCGGACCTGATCTCGCGCTGGCACGGCAAGGACCGCCTCGCCTACGCCATCACGCCGCGCTTCGCGCCCACCTCCAGTGAGGCACAGCTTGCGGCCAGCGGAGAACTCGCCAAGCAGTATCCGGATGTCTTCATCCAGACCCACGTCGCCGAAAACCCCGACGAAGTGAAATGGGTGGCCGACCTGTTCCCCAATGCCCGCAGCTATCTGGATGTGTATGACCAGTACGGTCTGCTGCGCAAAGGCGCTTTCTATGGCCACGCCATCTGGCTGGACGACGGCGATCGCCAACGCCTGGCCGAATCCGGCGCGGCTGTGGCGCACTGCCCCACGTCCAACCTGTTCCTCGGCAGCGGCCTGTACAACTTCCACAAGAACGACGCCCACCGCCTGGCATTGACGCTCGCCACCGACGTGGGCGGCGGCAGCTCGTTCTCGATGCTGCGCACGATGGGCACGGCGCACAAGGTCGCCCGCATGGGCGGCTATCACCTGACCGCGCTGCGCATGTTCTACCTCGCCACGCGCGGCGCCGCCGAAGCGCTGGGCTGGGAAGACCGCATCGGCAGCTTCGTCCCGGGCGCGGAAGCCGACTTCATCGTGCTGGATCCGGCCGCCACGCCGCTGCTGGCGCGCCGCAATGCACGTTCGGAAACGCTGGAAGAACTGCTGTTCTCGCTGGCGTTGCTCGGCGAGGACCGTGCGGTATCCGCCACCTACATCCAGGGTCAGCCGGCCAAACTAGGTGTTGGCGCCGCCGCCTGATCCCCTTATAATCGCGGCTTCCATTGGGGAGTAGCCGCTCGAAGTCGACACTTCGAGGGCCACGTCAACAGACTTGACCGTCGCTGCAATGGCAGACGGTTATGGCGTGGTCAGCAGCCACTCAAGGTGCCTTCGCACCTTGGTGACGCGCCTGGCGAGACCGATGACAACCCACTGCGGACAGGGCCGGCAGTGGCGCGTCATTGGTTCGCACACGGCCCGGACACCACAGCAACATGGAAGCCTTCCTCGTCTCCACCGGCATCGTCGCCCTTGCTGAAATCGGCGACAAAACGCAACTGCTGTCGATCCTGCTGGCCGCGCGTTTTCGCAAGCCGGTGCCGATCATCCTCGGCATCTTCATCTCCACCCTCGTCAACCATGCGCTGGCCGGTGCCGTCGGCGGCTGGATCACGCACGTACTCGGCGAAAACGCGCTGCGCTGGATTCTCGGCATCGCCTTCATCGCGATGGCCGGATGGATGTTGATTCCAGACAAGCTCGACGATGAAGAGGCGCCCAAAGACACGCGCGGCCTGGGCATCCTTGGCACCACCATCGTCGCGTTCTTCTTTGCCGAGATGGGCGACAAGACGCAGATTGCCACGGTGGCCCTGGCAGCGCGCTTCCACGACGTCGCATGGGTTGTCGCTGGTACGACCGTCGGCATGCTGCTGGCCAACGTGCCGGCGGTGCTGATGGGGAACAAGTTTGCATCGCGCATGCCGATCACGCTGGTGCATCGGATTGCGGCGTTGATCTTCTTGGTGCTGGGGGTGTTGGCGTTGTTGGGTGTGGGCAAGTAACGCCGCGACGGCCGAAAAAAAACGGGGCCGTAGCCCCGTTCAACCCTCACCGGTCATGCCACCCGCTAGGGAACGAATGGCATGCTCCGATAAACCTTTTCTGTTGTTGCTTCAGCGTGCGCCTCAGTTGGTCTTGGCGCCGCCTTCAAACCACTTGGCGATGATCGTGCGTTCGTCGTCGGTGATGTTGGTCACGTTGCCCAGCGGCATCAGCTTTTGCTGAACGACCTGCTGGTAGACGAGCTGCGCATGCTTGGCCAGTTCTTCCGGCGAATCGAGCAACACGCCCTTGGCTGGCGAAGGCATCAGAGTAGGATGCGCCGAGTGACATTGGTAGCACCGTGCGGTAACGACTGCCTGTACTTTGGCGAAGTCCGAACCGCCGGCGGCTGCCGGAGCTGCGGCTGCAGGCGCAGAAGCGCCGCCCTCCGCTGCTGCAGCGGGTGCCGCAACTGCGGGAGCTTCTGCCACAGGCGCTGCCGGGCGCGACACCGGCGCCAGCCACACCGCCACACCCAGCAGCACAGCCACGCCCGCTGCCGGATACGCCCAGTTCACCACGCCCTTGTGCTTCAGGATGAAGAACTGACGGATCAGCACGCCAGCCAGCATGATCAGCACCAGCACAGCCCAGTTGTACTTGAATGAGTACGTCATGCTGTAGTGGTTCGACAGCATCGCAAACAGCACCGGCAGCGTGAAGTACGTGTTGTGCACGCTGCGCTGCTTGCCGCGCTTGCCGTGGATCGGGTCCGGCTTCTCGCCGGCCTTGAGCGAGGCCACCACCTTGCGTTGCCCCGGGATGATCCAGAAGAACACGTTGGCGCTCATGATGGTCGCGATCATCGCGCCGATCAGCAGGAATGCCGCGCGGCCCGAGAACAGGTGGCACGCCGCAAACGCAGCCAGCGCCACATAGATCGCCACCAGAATGCCCACCACGCGGTCGTTCTTGCCGAACACGCGGCAGATGGTGTCGTACACCAGCCAGCCGACCACCAGGAACGCCAGCGCCAGAATCACCGCCGTGGTCGCCGTCATGTCGAACACGCTGCGGTCGATCATGTAGACGTTGGCGTTGAACAGGTACACCACCGTCAGCAGCGCAAAGCCCGACATCCAGGTGGAGTACGACTCCCAGTAGAACCAGTGCAGATGATCCGGCAGTTGCTTCGGTGCCAGCAGGTACTTCTGCGGGTTGTAGAACCCGCCGCCGTGCACGGCCCACAGCTCGCCGTCGACGCCCTTGTCTTTGAGGTCGGGCGCCGTCGGCTTGGTCAGGCTGTTGTCGAGCCAAACGAAGTAGAACGACGAGCCGATCCACGCAATCGCGACGATCACGTGCAGCCAACGCAAAAGCAAGTTGGCCCAGTCGAGGATATAGCCTTCCATGATTCGCTCCCCTGCCCGATTAGCTACCGCGATAGGTCGAGTACGACCACGGCGACACCAGCAGCGGCACGTGGTAGTGCGCGCCGGTATCTGCCACGCCAAAGCGCAGCGTCACCACGTCGAGGAACGCGGGCTCGGGGAGTTTGACGCCGGCTGCGCGGTAGTAATCGCCCACCGCGAAGTCCAGCTCGTAGACGCCGGCCTGCAGCGCGTCGCCTTCGAGCAGCGGCGCATCGCAACGGCCATCGTGATTGGTGCGAACCGATTTGATCAGTTGGCGTTGATTGTCGACAATTTTGAACAGAGCGATCGCCAGGTTTTGGCCCGGCGTGCCTGCAGCGGTGTCGAGCACATGGGTAGTCAAGCGTCCCATTTGTCTTCCTCTGTAGTTCGAATTTTCAGAAGCGCCGCTGCCTCCACTTGCACCTCGCGCCAAACCCTTGTGCAGCAAGGGCTGGCGTCGGGGCCCGCTCGGTACGTGCTGTGCACGCATCCCGGCGCGCGTCCAGCCGGTTTACGCCTGTCGCCCAAGTTGGGTGGGAACATGCCAAACCGGCAAAGCCGTCGCTCGTTCTGGGTCCGACGTCCTGTCATCGTGGGGACGTGTGACAGGGATTTCCCTAGTTTGTCGGATTCCCGAACGCATTTTGTTGACAATATTGAAGGCGCCCACGAATAATTGTCAACAGATTTTCGCAGTTGCTTATGCTGCGTCGCGTTACTCACAGGCGGGTCTGCCATGTCCAAGAATCTCAAGCTGGTCTCCACGGAAGGGGCGTCGAAATCGGGCGCCAAGGCATCGGGGGCAACACGCATGTCGGTCGAAGAGCGGATGTACCACGAGATCTACGACGCGATCATGGAGCACCGCCTGCCCCCGCGCACCAAGCTGACGGAGCATGCGCTTTGCGAAATCTATGCCACCGCGCGCCATACGGTGCGCAAGGTCTTCTCGCAGCTCGCTGCGGATGGCCTGGTAGACCTGGAGCCGAACCGCGGCGCTTTCATCGCTGCGCCGTCCATCGATGAAGCCCACGCCATGTTCGAGCTGCGCCAGATCTTGGAGCGCGCGGTGCTCGACAAGGTCAGCCACAGCGCCAACCCCAAGGCCGCCATTGCTCCGCTGCTGGAACTCGTCAAGGAAGAGCGCCAAGCCTTCGTCACGCATGACCGGCCGCGCTGGATTCGTCTTTCCGCAGAATTCCACGTTGCGCTGGCAGAACAGGCCGGCAACCCGCTGGTGGTCGAGATGATGCGCCGCCTGGTGTCGCGCACCACGCTGATGATCGCCAGTGTGGAGGCACCCGGCCACAACGCCTGCTCGTTCGACGAGCACCTGGACATCCTCAACGCACTCGAGCGCGGCGACGCCAGCGCTGCCCAGGCTCACATGGCCCAGCACTTGCAATGTTGTGCCGACCGCGTGCGCCCGGAAGCGCCCGCTGACTTCGACCTGCGTTCGGTGCTGGGCAGGCGCGAGGACAACGTCTAAGACCGGTTTTGCTGCGATTTTGCTGTATCGGGCGAGCCGGCACGACAGAGGCCGGCCGCCCCAAGAACCTATTCACGATCCGTAGCGAGCGGCCAGAGGTTAGCCTGAGAAACGCAGCCGTACAAGGGTACGGCGAGTATCACAAGGCCAAGATCGGGGCGCGCAGTAGGAACGTGGATAGGTTCTAAGCCGGGCACCGTCCGGCTCACCACCCAAGGAGACCTTATGACCAGCAGCACCATCGCCGCCCCGACGGCGGATCTGACCAACGAGCGCGTGGCGTACGGGCGCCTGCTCGCGTTGGGCTTGCAACATGTCTTGGTGATGTATGCAGGCACCGTAGCAGTGCCGTTGATTGTGGGTGGTGCACTGCATCTGCCCAAGGAGCAGCTTGCTTTCCTGATCAACGCCGATCTGTTTGCCGCGGGCCTCGCCACGCTCATCCAGGCCTTCGGCGTGTGGAAGTTCGGCATCCGCATGCCTGTCATGATGGGCGTGACATTCGCCTCCGTCGGCCCGATGATCGCCATCGGCAGCGACCCCAGCATCGGCCTGCTGGGCATCTATGGCGCGGTGATTGCGGCGGGGTTGTTCGGCATCATCGTTGCGCCGCTCATGGGGCGCGTGCTTGGCCTCTTTCCGCCGGTCGTAACAGGTACCGTCATCACGCTGATCGGCATGTCGCTGATGGGCGTGGGCATCAACTGGGCGGCGGGCGGCCAGCCGACCATCAAGACGATGGTCGATGGCGTGCTCAAGACCGTGCCCAACCCGGCGTACGGTGACTTGAGCGGTCTGGGCATCGCGCTGGCGGTACTCGTCATCATCCTGCTGCTGACCAAGTATGGCCGTGGTTTGATCGGCAACATCGCCGTGCTGCTGGGCATTGTCATTGGCACGTTCATCGCCATGGCGTTCGGCAAGGTGAGCTTTGCGGGCATCGCAGAAGCCGACATGGTCGCCATCATTACCCCGCTGCACTTCGGCGTGCCGACGTTCCACTTCGGCGCCATCGCGTCAATGTGCATCGTGATGCTGATCACGCTGGTGGAATCGACCGGCATGTTCCTGGCGCTGGCCGAGATCACGGGCAAGAAGCTCTCCACCGATGACCTCACCCGCGGCCTGCGCGCTGACGGCCTGGGCACGGTGATCGGCGGCGTGTTCAACACCTTCCCGTACACCTCGTTCTCGCAGAACGTGGGGCTGGTGACGGTCACCGGTGTGCGTTCGCGCTATGTGGCTGCCATGGGTGGCGTGATCCTGATTGCGCTCGGCCTGTTCCCGAAGATGGCGCACATCGTGGCGTCGGTGCCCTCATTCGTGCTGGGCGGCGCGGGCATCGTGATGTTCGGCATGGTGGCGGCCACGGGTGTGCGCATTCTGGGTTCGATCGACTTCAACAAGTACCGCCACAACCTGTTCATCGTGGCCATCTCGATCGGCTTCGGCATGATCCCGACGCTGGCGCCGACGTTCTTCCAGTACCTGCCCAAGTGGCTGGAGCCGGTCACGCACAGCGGCATCGTGCTGGGCACGCTGGTAGCAGTCATTCTGAACCTGTACTACAACGGCATGCAGTCGGCCGAGCACGCCATGCGCGACGCTGCCGCCAACACCCACGGCACGGAGTAACTGCATGAACGCCACTGTCGCGCAAACCGACCCGCTCCTGATCGCCCGTCATGCCGACGTGCTGGTCACCATGGATGCGCAACGCCGCGAAATTCCCGACGGCGCCTTGGTGGCGCGCGGTGGCGTGATCGAATGGGTAGGCGCCACGGCTGATCTGCCCACGCAGTACCGCGATGCCATCGGCCAGCCCAACGTGCGCGTGATGGAGCTGCGTGACCACGTGGTCACGCCCGGCTTCGTCAACACGCACCATCACATGTATCAGAGCCTGACGCGCGCCCTGCCCGCCGCGCAGGATGCTGAACTGTTCGGCTGGCTCACGAACCTGTATCCGGTATGGGCGGGCCTCACGCCAGAAATGGTGCGTGTGTCCACGCTCACGGCGATGGCGGAGCTGCTGCTCTCAGGCTGCACAACGTCCAGCGACCACCTGTATCTGTATCCGAACGGCAGCCGGCTTGATGACTCCATCGAAGCCGCGCAGCAGATCGGCATGCGCTTTCACGCCGCGCGCGGCAGCATGAGCGTGGGGCGCAGCCAGGGCGGCTTGCCGCCCGACCGCGTGGTCGAGGGCGAAGAGGCCATCCTCAAAGAAACGCAGCGCCTGATTGAAACGTGGCACGACGCCGACCGCCATTCCATGCTTCGCGTGGTCGTGGCGCCGTGCTCGCCGTTCTCCGTCTCGCGCGACCTGATGCGTGAATCCGCCAAGCTCGCGCGCAGCTATGGCGTGTCGATGCACACTCACCTGGCCGAGAACGACAACGACATCGCTTACTCGCGCGAGAAGTTCGGCATGACGCCGGCCGAGTACGCGGAAGACCTCGGCTGGGTCGGCCACGACGTGTGGCACGCGCACTGCGTGAAGCTCGACGCGCATGGCATTGACGTGTTCGCGCGCACCGGCACAGGGGTGGCGCACTGCCCTTGCTCGAACATGCGCCTCGCGTCCGGCATCGCGCCCATCCGCACCATGCGCGATGCGGGCGTGCCCGTTGGCCTGGGCGTGGACGGGAGCGCATCGAACGACGGCGCCCACATGCTCGGCGAAGCGCGACAGGCGATGCTGCTGGCGCGCGTCGGCTTTGGCCCGGCGGCAATGAGCGCGCGCGAAGCGCTGGAAATCGCCACGCTCGGCGGCGCGCGCGTGCTCAACCGCGACGACATCGGCGCGCTGGCTCCGGGCATGTCGGCGGACTTTGTCAGCTTCGACCGTCATCAAGTCAGCTTTGCCGGCGCGGACCACGACCCCGTCGCCGCATTGGTGTTCTGCGCCCCGTCCAACGTGGCGCACAGCGTGATCAACGGGCGCGTGGTCGTCGAAGACGGCCGCCTGACCACGCTGGAACTTGACGCCCATCTCACGGTTCATCGCAGGCTCGCGCTAGAACTGGCGCAAGCTGCCCGAGCAGTTCCGGCCTGATGGAATGGCGCAGTTCCGCGTTCATGGCCCGCACGTGATGTCGTGAATTTGGAAAGCCGCATTCCGGCGTTTGACCGGTGTTGTATGAAGTCTCCTCGATATGAAAAAACCATGACAGACAAGAACTATCCGCGCGATCTCATCGGTTACGGCAAGAACCCGCCCAACGCCAAGTGGCCGGGTGGTGCGCGCGTGGCCCTGCAGTTCGTGCTGAACTACGAAGAAGGCGGCGAGAACTGCGTGCTGCATGGCGACGCCGGCTCCGAGCAATTCCTCTCCGAGATCATCGGCGCGGCCGCCTACCCTGCTCGCCACATGAGCATGGAAGGTATCTACGAATACGGCTCGCGTGCGGGCGTCTGGCGCATCTTGCGCGAGTTCGAAAAGCGCGGCCTGCCGCTCACCATCTTTGGCGTGTCGATGGCCCTGCAACGGCACAAGGACGTGACGCAAGCCTTTGTCGACCTCGGCCACGAAATCGCCTGCCACGGCTGGCGCTGGATCCACTATCAGAACATCGACGAAGCCACCGAGCGCGAGCACATGCGCATCGGTGTGGAGATCATCCGCGAGCTGACGGGCAACGCGCCGCTGGGCTGGTACACCGGCCGCGACAGCCCCAACACGCGTCGCCTGGTGGTCGAGCATGGCGGCTTCGCCTACGACGCGGACTACTACGGCGACGACCTGCCCTTCTGGACCGAAGTCGAAGTCACAGGCGGCGAGCGCAAGCCGCACCTCGTGGTGCCGTACACGCTCGACACCAATGACATGCGCTTCGCCAGCCCGCAGGGCTTCAACACGGCTGACCACTTCTACCAGTACCTGAAGGACGCCTTTGACGTGCTGTACGAAGAAGGCGACCCCAACGGCCTGGCGCAACCGAAGATGCTGTCGATCGGCATGCACTGCCGCCTGCTGGGCCGCCCGGCGCGGTTCCGTGCGCTGCAGCGCTTCTTGGACTACGTGCAATCGCACGACAAGGTGTGGATCTGCCGGCGGATCGACATCGCCAACCACTGGATGCAGAACCACCCGTACGCAAAGCAACCTGTTTTGAGCACCGCAGCATGAGCCAGACCACCTACACCCTTTCGCAACTCAACGGCATGACCGCTGCGCAGTTTGTGCAAGCGCTGGGCGGCATCTATGAACACTCGCCATGGGTGGCCGAGCAGGCGGCCGCGCAGCGCCCGTTCGCCTCGGCCGATGCACTGACGGCCGCCATGCGCAAGGCGGTCGATACCGCCGGGGAGGATGCGCAGCTCAAACTCGTGCGCGCCCACCCGGAGCTGGCAGGCAAGGCCGCCGTGCGCGGTGAACTGACCGCCGAGTCGACGCGCGAACAAAGCGGCGCGGGCCTGAACCAGTGCACGCCCGAAGAGTTCGAGCGCCTGCAGTCGCTCAACGCCCAGTACAACGCGAAGTTCGGCTTCCCGTTCATCCTGGCCGTGCGCGGCTATGACCGTCACGGGATCATCGAGAACTTCAGCAAGCGCGTTGAGAACGACCGCGATACCGAGCTGCGCACGTCGCTGGAGCAGATTCATCGCATTGCGGGCTTCCGTCTGCACGACCTGATTTCAGGCTGATAGCAATACGTTGCAAGTGTGGCGCGCACGGGGCGTCTCCCGGCCGGAAGCCTGAACGGCCGGTCCTTGACCGCAGCAAAGAATGCGGCAGGGTCCTGCAGCACGTGATTCTCAACAGGAGTAAAGAAATATGCAGTGGACCATCAAGCACGGCGCCATGACCCTTGCCGTTGCATCCGTGCTCGTCGCAACGAGCGCGAATGCAAAGAGCGAGGCGCCCGCGCCGCAACACGGTCAGCCGCAGAGCACCAAACCCGTGCAGGCCACTTACACCATCGCGCAACTGAACGCGATGAGCGACGCTCAATTCGTGCAGATCGTCGGCGCTGTCTACGAGCACTCGCCTTGGGTGGCTGAGCGCGTGGTGTCGCAGCGCCCGTTTGCCTCGGCCGATGCACTGCGTACCGCCATGCGCAACGCCGTGCAAAACGCGGGCGAAGCCCAGCAGATCAAGCTCGTGCGCGCCCATCCGGAACTGGCCGGCGCAGCCGCCGCGCGCGGCGAGATGACCGCCGCGTCGACCAGCGAGCAAGGCGGCGCTGGCCTGGACCAACTGAGCCCGGAAGAGTTGGCCCGCCTGCAAGACCTCAACGCGCAGTACAGCAAGAAGTTTGGCTTCCCGTTTGTGATGGCCGTACGCGGCTACAACCGGCAAGCCATCTTCGATGCGATGACCAAGCGACTGAGCAACGACCGCAACACCGAACTGCACAACTCGCTGGAGCAGATCGACCGCGTTGTGGGCTTCCGCTTGAATGATTTGATTTCAGGTTAAGCAGCACAACAACGCTACGGGCGCGGTGTCTGGGGCATGAGACACCGCACGGCATGGCGCCTGACCAGCCGGCCAGCGACTGCAGCAAAGAGTGCAGCGCAACCCGTAGTGATCTTCAACCACAAAGGAGGTAGCAAATGCAGTGGAACATCAAGCGTGGCGCGGCCGCGCTGGCAGTGGCATCAGCGCTGGGGGCAATGAGTGCCGGCGCACAGGCCCAATCGTCCGTCACGCTCTACGGCCAGGTAGACGCCTGGGCGGGCGCCACGAAGAACCTGGGCGCGTCTGATCGCGCCTGGGGTGTCAATTCCGGCGGTATGTCGACGTCGTACTGGGGCCTCAAGGGCAGCGAAGACCTGGGCAACGGCCTGAAGGCCATCTTCACGTTGGAAGCCTTCTTCCGCCCCGACACCGGCAAGGCCGGCCGCTTTGATGGCGATACCTTCTTCGCGCGTAACTCGTTCGTCGGCCTGCAATCGAACACCTGGGGCTCGATCAAGCTCGGACGCCTGACGCCGCCGTACTTCGTGTCGACGATCCTGTTCAATCCGTACATCGATTCGTACACGTTCTCGCCGATGGTGTTCCACACCTACCTGGGCAACGGCCGTACCGGTGCGGCAGGCATTTCGGGCCTGGTGGGCGATTCGGGCTGGAACAACTCGATCATGTACTCCACGCCGGATTTCAACGGCCTGACCGGCAACTTCATCTACGGCGCGGGTGAGCAGGCTGGCCACAACGGCCAGAACAAGTGGGGCGGCAACTTCCTGTACTTCCATGGCAACTTCGCGGCCACGGCGGCGTTCCAGCAAGTGCGCTTCGACGCTGCGCCGGGTGACCTGAATGCGTTGGTGGCGGGCTTCTCGCGCCAGACAGCGGCACAGCTCGGCGCCACGTACGACTTTGGCGTGGTCAAGCTGTACGGCCAGTATCAGTACATCAAGAACACCATCAACACGGGTGACGCCAAGAGCAACGGTGGTCAGCTGGGCGTGTCGATTCCGGTGGGTCCGGGCAGCATCCTGGCGTCGTACATGTACACGAAGACCTCGGGCGCGGCGGACGTAAAGCGCAACACGTGGGCGGTGGGCTACGACTATTCGCTGTCCAAGCGCACCGATGTGTATGCGGCCTACATGCGCGACAAGGTGTCGGACCTCAGTTCGGCCGATACCTTCGGCGTGGGCATTCGCGCGAAGTTCTAAGCTTTCAGCAGCAAAGAAAAAACGGCGCCTGGACTTTCCCCAGGCGCCGTTTTTTCTTTTGGGGCCGCCATGTTCAGCGGCCCGAATGTCGGATCAACCGATCAACGCGTAGCCGACACGTCTGCCACCGCCAGCGCCGTCATGTTGACGATGCGACGCGATGTGGCCGACGGGTTCAGGATGTGTACCGGCTTGGCCGCGCCCAGCAGGATCGGGCCCACCGTCACGCCCTGCCCGCCCGTGATCTTGAGCAGGTTGAACGCGATGTTGGCGGCATCCAGCGTCGGCATCACCAGCAGGTTGGCGCTGCCCGAGAACGCGCTCTTGGGCAGGAAGTGATGGCGGATGTCTTCCGACAGCGCCGCATCGCCCTGAATCTCGCCTTCGACTTGCAGTTCCGGCGCTTCGGCCTTCAGCAGGTCATAGGCAGCACGCATCTTGCGCGCCGACGTGCTCTTCGACGAGCCGAACATCGAGTGCGACAGCATCGCCACCTTCGGCTCCTGGCCAAAGCGGCGCACTTCTTCCGCCGCCAGCTTGGTGATGTCAGCCAGCTCTTCCGCGCTCGGGTTCTCGTTGACGAACGTGTCGGTGATGAACAGCGTGTGCTTTTCCAGCATCAGACCGTTCATGGCCGCGAACACCTTGGCGTTCGGCGCCAGGCCGATGACGTCACGCACGTGCTCCAGGTGCGCGTCAAAGCGGCCCACCGTGCCGCACAGCAGCGCATCAGCATCGCCCAGACGCACCAGCATCGCGCCAATCAGCGTGTTCGAGCGGCGCAGTTGCGACTTGGCCATGTCCGGCGTCACGCCGTTGCGGCCCATCAACTCGTGATAGGCGGTGTGGTACTGGTGGAAGCGCGGATCATCTTCCGGGTTCACCAGCTCGAAATGCACGCCCGGCTTCAGGCGCAGGCCAGCCTTTTGGATGCGCATTTCGATCACGTGCGGGCGGCCGATCAGGATCGGCTTGGCCAGGCCTTCGTCCACCACCGTCTGCACGGCGCGCAGCACGCGCTCTTCTTCGCCTTCTGCGTAAACGACACGCTTCGGGTTGGCCTTGGCCGCCGAGAACACCGGGCGCATCGTCAGGCCCGTGTGGTACACGAAGTCGCTCAGTTGCGCGCGATAGGCGTCCAGATCCTTGATCGGGCGCGTGGCCACGCCAGACTCTTCCGCCGCCTTGGCAACGGCCGGGGCAATCTTCTCGATCAGGCGCGAATCGAACGGCTTCGGAATGATGTATTCCGGGCCGAACGTGAGGTCCTGACCCGCGTAAGCCTGGGCCACAGCGTCGTTGGTTTCAGCTTCTGCCAGCTCGGCAATGGCCTTCACGCAGGCGAGCTTCATCGCTTCGGTGATCTTGGTAGCGCCGCAATCGAGCGCGCCACGGAAGATGTACGGGAAGCACAGCACATTGTTGACCTGGTTCGGATAGTCCGAACGGCCCGTGGCGATGATGCAGTCCGGACGCGCGGCCTTGGCCACTTCCGGGCGAATTTCCGGCTCGGGGTTGGCCAGCGCCAGGATGATCGGCTTCGGCGCCATGGTCTTGACCATGTCGGCGGTCAGCACGCCAGCGGCCGAGCAGCCGAGGAACACATCGGCATCGCGCACGATATCCGCCAGCGTGCGAGCCGACGTGTCTTGCGCATAGCGAGCCTTGTTCGGCTCCATCTTGGCGTCGCGGCCAACGTAGATCACGCCCTTGGAGTCGACCACGTAGACGTTCTCGCGCTTGACGCCCAGGCCCACCATCACGTCCAGGCAGGCGATGGCCGCAGCGCCCGCGCCCGACACCGCCACCTTCACGCTGCCGATGTCCTTGCCGACCACCTTCAGGCCGTTGAGCAGCGCCGCCGACGAGATGATCGCCGTGCCGTGCTGGTCATCGTGGAACACGGGGATGTTCAGGCGATCACGCAGCTTCTGCTCGATGTAGAAGCACTCCGGCGCCTTGATGTCTTCCAGGTTGATACCGCCCAGCGTCGGCTCCAGCGAGGCGATGATATCGACCAGCTTGTCCGGATCGCGCTCGGCCAGTTCGATATCGAACACGTCAACGCCAGCAAACTTCTTGAACAAGCAGCCCTTGCCTTCCATCACCGGCTTGCTGGCCAGCGGGCCAATATCGCCCAGGCCCAGCACGGCGGTGCCGTTGGTGATCACGCCGACGAGGTTGCCGCGCGAGGTGTATTCCGCCGCCAGCGACGGGTCTTGCTCGATCGCGGTACACGGATACGCCACGCCCGGCGAATACGCCAGCGACAGGTCGCGCTGGTTGATCAGCGCCTTGGTCGGGCGCACCTC
>CBJMVH010000039.1:0-39548 GCA_966433195.1 uncultured Ralstonia sp. | reverse complement strand
GCCTACGCCCAATCGAGCGTGACGCTGTACGGTATTGTCGATACCAGCATTCACTACATCAACAACGCGAACCAAGCTGGCAACAGCGTGACGCAGATGGAAAGCGGTGCTGTGTCGAACAGCCGCTGGGGCCTGAAGGGCTCGGAAGACCTGGGCGGCGGCAACAAGGCACTGTTCGTGCTGGAAAGCGGCTTCAACTCCGACTCGGGCCGTCAAAGCAGCGCAGGCGTGCTGTTCAATCGTCAGTCGTTCGTGGGCCTGTCCAACAAGGACCTGGGCACCATCACGCTGGGCCGTCAATACAACTTCGGCTTCACGACCGGCGGCAACTTTGACCCGCTGGGCGTGGGTAACTACGACGGCAACTCGTGGATGTACTACGGTCTGACCGGCCTGCGTGAATCCAACATGCTGAAGTACGAAGGCAAGTGGAGCGGTCTGTCGGTTGGCCTGGCCTATGGCTTCGGCGAAGTCCCGGGCGCGACGAGCCAGAACTCGTACGTTGGCGGCACGGTGGCCTATGAATTCGGCCCGGCCTACATCGGCGCCTTCGCACAGCAGCACAAGGATGTTGCTGGCAACAAGCAAACCGTGTGGGGTATCGGCGGTAACTACACCATCGCCGCAGCCAAGCTGTTCGCAGGCTACATCGACAGCAGCGACGCCACGGGTTGCGTGAACAGCTCGTCGAACTGCGTCGGCGGCAGCGCCTTCGGCCTGAACATCTATGGCAACGCCACCACCGGCGCTGGCCTGACCCCGGGCGCCACGAAGCGTCGTGACCACGTCGGCATCCTGGGCGTGACGTACAACGTCACCCCGGCACTGGCTCTGACGGGCGCGTTCTACTACGACAGCATCAGCAACGCTGCACTGACCGCCGGCAACGACGGCAAGCGCTACACCGGCGTTCTGCTGGCTGAGTACGCTCTGTCCAAGCGCACGCAAGTGTATGGCACGGTCGACTACAACAAGGTCAAGGACGCAGCTCTGCCGGAACTGTCGGGTGGTGGCAACGCAACCGGCACCGGCAAGTCGAACCAGACCAGCGTTGGCGTGGGTATCCGCCACATCTTCTAATCGACGCTGTCACTCGATTGGGAATGGAAAGGCGCCTTCGGGCGCCTTTTCTTTTGCCTGCGAGCTTGCCTTGGCATCCGCCTACAATGTCAGCATCTGTGTCTTCCCTGACTGCTGAGCCATGCGTTTTGCCCGTACTTCCCGTCGCGCGTTGATTGCCGCTGCTGTGCTCCTGAGCGTGGGTGTCATACCCGCGCAAGCGCAGGACTACCCAGCCAAGCCCATCCACATCATCGTCGCCTACCCGACCGGCGGTATTTCCGACAACGTGGCGCGCGCGCTGGGCGAGAAACTTTCCGCCCAACTCGGCCAGCCGGTGGTCGTGGAAAACCGCGCCGGTGCCGGCGGCAGCATTGGTATGGATGCAGTCGCCAAGGCCGCGGCCGATGGCTACACGCTGGGTTTTTCTTCCGTCAGCCCGCTCACGCTGAACCCGTACTTCGGCAAGCTGCCATACGACCCGCTCAAGGACATCGCGCCCGTGGCCAACGTCATGTACGCGCCGATGATCCTGCTGGGCACGCCGTCGTTCACGGGCAAGAGCTTTGCCGACATGCTGAACCAATCGCGCGCCAAGCCGGGTTCGATCCGCTGGTCGACGTCAGGCGTTGGCACGGTGGGGCATTTGGCGCTGGAGCAGGTCAAAGCGCAGGCGCGCGTGGATATCACGCTGATTCCGTACAAGGGCGGCGGCCAGCAATTGACGGATGCCCTGGGCGGGCAGGTGGAGGTCATGTCAACCAACGTCGGTCCCACGCTGATGCAGCACATCACCAGCGGCAAACTGCGCCCGCTGGCGGTGGGGGCACCGCACCGGCTGGATGCGCTGCCAAACGTGCCCACATTCACCGAGCTGGGCTACGCCAAGGCTAACATGGCATCGACTTTCGGGGTGTTCGCGCCGGCCAAGACGCCCACGCCCGTCATTACGCGGTTGAACGCGGAGATCAACAAAGCACTGTCTGCGCCTGACTTGCGCGACCGCCTCACGCAGGCCGCCGTGGTGCCGGTGGGCGGCACGCCGCAGCAGTTCGCCGCCGCCATCCGTGCGGAATACGACAGCAATGGCCGCATCGTACGCGCGGCTGGTATCAAGGAGCAGTGACCTCGTTCAAGCGGTGAAGCGGTAGCCGACGCCGACTTCGGTCAGCAGATGCTCGGGCCGCGCTGGATCGCGCTCCAGCTTGTGGCGCAGGTGGCCCATGTAGATGCGCAGATAGTGGCTGCTGTCTGAATGCGCGGGGCCCCAGACTTCGCGCAGCAAATCGCGGTGCGTCATCACCGTGCCGCGCCGGCCGAGCAGCACGGCCAGCAGCCGATATTCGATGGGTGTGAGGTGCACTGCCTCACCATTACGTGTGACCAGGCGGCGCGCCAGGTCGACTTCCACCTCGCCGAAGCGGATGACGCTGCTGCCGTCTTCGCCGCGCTTGGCGTGTCGCCGCAGCAGTACGCGCAAACGTGCGATCAGTTCGCCCACGCCGAAGGGCTTGGTGAGGTAGTCATCCGCACCGGCGTCGAGCGCGTCGATCTTGTCGCGTTCATCCACGCGGGCGGAGAGCACCAGCACCGGCACCTCTGTCCACGTGCGCAGCTCGCGGATCAACTGCATGCCGTCGCCATCGGGCAGGCCGAGATCGAGGATCACCGCATCGGGCTGGCGCGTGCCGGCCTCGATCAAGCCGCGCTCGACGCGGTCGGCTTCATGGACTTCGCAGCCTTCTGCCTCCAACGCAGCGCGGACGAAGCGGCGGATGTGCGGTTCGTCGTCGATGACGAGGACGGTGGGCGTGAATGTGAACGGCATGGCACGCATTGTAGGGCGAGCGCGCATGAAAAACGGACCCCGCAGGGTCCGTTTCGCGTGGGTGCGATACCGCTTCGCTTAGGCCTTCTTCGCCCAGGCGCTGCACCAGCCCTTGTTGGCGACGTCCTTGCCGGCGAACAGCGGGCAGCCACCTTGCGCAGCCGTGCCGCCTTGGTACAGGGCGCAGTTGCCGCAGTGCTGATCCGGCGTGTGCTTGGGGAATTTGGCCTTGTCGGCCTTGGCGCTGTCGGCCACGTAGCCCAGGGCTTTGGCTTGCGGGTCGCTTTCAGCAACCATCGGAGCGGCCAGTGCCAGATCCGACATCGACATGACGGCGCCTGCGGCGGCCACGATGGGGATGCTCTTCAGGAATTGACGACGATTGGACATGCTGATTCCTTTTGTGGGAGTGTGTTGTGTGGCGTCCCGTGCCGCGCCCGTGCCAAACACCGGCCCGCCCTGGGGGACTGCGGACGGCGTCGGCGCGCCGCTTTCCGCTCGTGCATTCTGGCACAGCAATCGGCCGCCGGCATCTGCGCGCGGTCAATGTTCCCCATACCTGGGTGCAGCAATCACTCACTTCCCGTAGCGTGGCGCCGTGTGCCACCGCCATGGCTATCCCCCATTCGGCCGGCGGGCGATGACAATTTGCCGCAGGGTCAGGCCAGCAGCGTGCGCAGTGCTCCGATCAAGGCGTTGCATTCGTCATCGGTGCCGACGGTGATGCGCAAATGCTGGTCGATGCGCGGCAGCTTGAAGTGGCGCACGAAGATCTCCTGCGCTTTGAGGTGCGCCGCGAGCGTGGCGGCGTCGTGCGCCGGGTGTCGCGCGAAGATGAAGTTGGCCGCTGATGGCACCACGTCAAATCCCAGCGCCTGGAGGCTGTGCGTCAGGCGTTCGCGCGTTGCCATGACGCGCTGGCACGTGGTGCGGAAATAGGCATCGTCTTCATACGCCGCCTGGGCGGCAGCCTGGGCGAGGCGATCCAGTGGATACGAGTTGAAGCTGTCCTTCACCCGGTTGAGCGCCTCGATGAGCGTTGCGTGGCCAAACGCAAAGCCCACGCGCATTCCGGCAAGCGAACGCGATTTGGACGTCGTGTGCACGACGAGCAGGTTCGGGTAGCGATCAATCAGCGTGATGGCCGACTGCGCACCGAAATCGACATACGCCTCGTCAATCACGACCACCGACGACGGATTGGCCGCGACGATGCGCTCGACGTCCGCCAGGGGCAGGGCGTGTCCGGTGGGGGCATTCGGGTTGGGGAACAGCACGCCACCCGCATCGCCAAGGTAATCGTCGGCGTTGATGGAGAAGTCGTCTGCCAGAGGAACCACGTCACACTGCACGCCGTACAGGCGCGCGTAGGTCGGATAGAAGCTGTACGAAATGTCGGGAAAGCGCAGCGGCTTGTCGTGCTTGAGCAGCGCCTGGAACACGTGGGCCAGCACTTCGTCCGAGCCATTGCCGGCAAAGACCTGCTCGGGTTTCAGACCGTGATGGGCCGCCACCGTTTCGCGCAACCGGCGCGACAGCGGGTCGGGATAGCGCCGCAGGCTGTCGCCGGCTGTGCCCAATTCATGAGCAATGGCCTCAGCCACGCGCGGCGATGGCGGATAGGGATTCTCGTTGGTGTTCAGCTTGATGGGGTGTGCGAGCGCCGGCTGTTCGCCCGGCACATACGGCACAAGTTGCTGAACCACATCGCTCCAGTAACGGCTCACTGCTTGACTCCTGACCGGGCAGGGGGCTCATGACTGCGCGGGGCCGTGTTGGGGCGGAACCGTATGTTGCGGCAACACTGCAGTTCGGGCGCAGGAACGTCCCCGAAACGCCTCAAAACGTGGATTCTTGGCGCGCCCGGCTGGGATCGAACCAGCAACCCCTGCCTTCGGAGGGCAGTACTCTATCCATTGAGCTACGGGCGCACGTCGGCACAGAACATGCCGAAAGGAAGCCCCGCAGAATAGCGTATTTGTCGGCGGGCGTCCATCGCGCCCAGGTGACGGCGCGCGGCGCAACGCCGTTTTCAGGGGTTTTTGACCCAGGTCGAAAAGCGCTGCCTAGGGCTCTCCCGCGTGTCAATGGCCCAGGCAATACGGCTATAATCGCCCGACATTTGCCAAGAAATCATGCGGGGACAGGTCTGTTTGGGCCAATCGGCAATCAGCCACCAGCGATTGCCAGGGTCTTCCTGCCCTCATCGTGACCCAACGCGGCCCCACGCACTGTCGGCAGAGCTCGTGACTCATGCCGGTGGCGCCCGGAGGCCTCCGAGAGCGGTTCCACCATCCTGAGAGTTGAGCATGAGCGACGCGCAACACGACGAACACGAGCCCCTGATCAAGACCCCGAAGCAGTTGATCATCGCGGTGGTTGCCGCGTTTGCCGTTCCGATTCTCGTCATCATCTTGCTGGCCAATTACGTTGGCTTGGGCGCCAAGGAAGGCGCCGGCAGTTCCAGCACGTCAGAAGAGGCGGCCAACGATCGCATCAAGCCGGTTGCGCATCTCGAACTGAAAGACCCGAATGCGCCGCGCGTCTTCAAGACGGGTGAGCAACTCTATAAGGAAGTCTGCGCAACCTGCCACGCGGCCGGTGTGGCAGGCGCGCCCAAGTTTGGTGACGCCGCAAGCTGGGGGCCGCGTCTGTCGCAAGGTCTGGATGGCTTGACCAAGGTGGCGCTGGCCGGCAAGGGCGGCATGCCCGCGCGTGGCGGCACGTCGCCGGACGATGTGAGCGACTACGAAATCGAACGCGCCATCGTCTACATGGCGAACTCCGGTGGCGCCAAGTTCCAGGAGCCGGCCGCGCCGGCAGGCGCTGCGGCAGCACCGGCTGCTGCATCGGCAACGGAGGCCGCTGCGCCTGCAGCCGCGCCGGCCGCTGCCCCGGCACCTGCTGCGGCAGCACCTGCACCGGCGGCTGCACCGGCCGCAGCTGCCGCTCCCCAGGCGTCTACGGGCGATGTCGGCAAGAAGGTCTACGATTCGACCTGCCAGATGTGCCACGCTGCCGGCGTGGCGGGCGCGCCGAAGTTTGGCGACAAGGCCGCCTGGGCGCCGCGCATTGCCGAAGGCAAAGCCAAGATGTACGACATCGCGCTGCACGGCAAGGGTGCGATGCCGCCCAAGGGCACGTACGCCGGCTCGGACGACGATGTCAAAGCTGCCGTTGACTACATGGCCGCTGCCGCCAAGTAAGTCGTTACGCCCCGCCTGAAAAAGCCCGCCCCGTGCGGGCTTTTTGCTGTCCGCCGATGTAGCGCTGTACGCGCGGCATGCCGATTGCTACACCGTTTTTTGATGTGCGGAACACGATGCAGCGGCGCTGTCATCGCCCGCACGTGCCCAGCATCATGCGAACGGAGGTTGCCATGCGAAGGAATCGAACAACAGTGGCCAAGTGGGCAACATGCGGGGCGGTATGCGCCCTGATGACATGGAGTGCAGCGGCCATGGCCGCAGACAACTGGGTGAAGCTGACCCCCTTGGCCGACAACGCCGGCACGCTCTACCTGGACAAGGATTCCATCGAGCGCAACAACGACGGCACCGTACGCGCCACCTCGCGCGATGCCTATGACGCGCCCCGCAAGCTCGCCGATGGCAAGGCGTATCAATACGATTCGCGCACGTCGGTTTACGACTGTAAGAACGATCGCATCCTGCCGGTCAGTGCGCTGATCCAGGACAGCCAGCACGCCACCCTGCTCACTCGCAACATCGACGGCCCACGCTGGGAGGCCGTGGTGCCTAACTCCGAGGGCGAAGCCGTCCTGCGTGCGGTTTGCCAGAAGTAACAGGGCCGCCGCGTTACTGCACAGCGGTGGCAGGGGCCAGGTCCACGCGCAGCGTGCCGTCCGCATCCATGCGCGTGGTGCCGCGCGCGGCGGCCTCGCGGTAGTGGTAGAGGTCGAAACGCAGCGGCCCTTTCGTTGATGTGTCCGTCACGAGCACGCGGCTGTTGGTGACCAGCACGTTGTACATCTTCAGATCGCCGGACTGGATCCAGATGCGGCTAGCAGCGTTGGTGGGTGCTGGCGCGCATGCGGCCGGCGCCCGGCCGAAACCGAGCACCAGCCCATCGGGCGTCACGCGCGCCGTCTTCATATTGCCGATGAGGCGCGGCGGCGGGAACACCGTGTATTGATCCAGCACCATGTCGTTGCCTTCGAGCTTGGCGCCGGGGCGATCCAACGGCGCCAGCTGCGAGAGCTGCAGCCCCATCGCCTTGAGCAGCGCCAGTGTCTGGATGCCCATCACGCGCGCCTCGGTGGGCGTGTAGACGAGGTAGCGCGATTCCTTAAGTTGCAGGGTGCCGCGCATACCGAACGGCAACCACACGCCCGGAAAGTGATTGCGCAGCTTGAGCCCGCCCGACACGTCGAGCACGCCATCGCCCGGCGTGAGCGACAGCGCATTGAGGGAGCGCGGCGAATAGTCGAGCAAATAGGTGTTGAACAGCGCATCCAGCGAGTCCTTCGGTACCGTCACTTCACCGCCGAGAATGCGGATGTCGAACTGGGCAGGGTCGTCCATGTCCACCGCCTGGCCGGGTGTGCGCGGCACGAGCTGCGCGGTGAGCTGGTGAACGTGGAAACCGATGTTGCCGGTGATGCGGAAATCCACCTCGCGCATCTGCACCACGGGCGGCGCGGTGCCGGAGTTGCGTGGCGTGGCGGTATCGGTGGCGTTGGCGGCGCCGGAGCTGGGGTCGCAGCGTTGCGTCCACTGCTGGCGGACGGTGCTCCACGCCTTGCGTTGGGCGTTGGTCATCGGCGGCTCCGCAGCGCGGGACAGCGCACTGGCCATGAGGCCAGCCAAGCCAAGTGCCACCATCGCAAAGCGAAGCATGAACACGGCAAAAGCGAGGGCGGGGGCGATCATGGCGTGGTCCTCTTGGCGAGTTGCACGGTGGGCTTGGCAATCTTGGCCGCGGTCAGCGTGTCGAACGACGGCATCAACACGCGAATACCACCATCCGGCGAGAAACGCAGCGACCCCGCCACGAGCTGATCCCGATAGCGATACAGGTTGAACACGAACGGCTTGGCCGGATCGGCGACGACGATGTCGATGCGCGCGTTCATCGGCATCGAGCGCATGAAGCGAATGTCGCCACCGCGAAACAGGATGTACGGGCGCTGTGCATCCGCCGTGTTTGCCAGCGGCGGCATCTGCGGCTTGCCGTCGCCGATCTGCATCAGCAGCCCATCGCGCGTGACGCGGATGGCGGAGAGCTTCAAATCCAGCGCCGGCGGCGGAAACAGCTTGGGCACCTGCATGACGATTTCGCTGCCATTAAGCTGCACCGCCGGCGTGGACACCGGCAGCAGATCCGCTAGTTCGATGTGTGCGGCGCCCATCAGCGCGCCAGCGTTCTGGCCCTGCACCTTGACCACGTTCGGGCGGAACACGATGGTCTGGGCGTCGCGCAGCACCAGCGGACCACGCAGCTCAATCGGCACCCATGCGCCACGTCGATGCATTTCGGCGCGCATGTCGAGCGTGCCGTCGTCAAGCGAGAAGCTGAAGTTGCGCAGCGGCGGATCATTGCCCGGCGCACGCGCAAACACCACGGTGTTGAACAACGCCGCCATGCTCTCGCCTGTTACGCGCACATTGCCGCTGACTGGCTGCAGCGTGTATGACGACACATCGTCCAGCCACACCGGGTCGCCAGGTTGGCGCGGCACCATGCGCAGCGCGAGCTCGTCGATCACGAAACCCACGCCGCCATCGAAGCGGAAATCGACATGACGCAGATACGAGATCGCATCAGGCTGGCCCGAATCGCGCAGCGTGACAGGCCGCACCTCCCGCGTGGCGAGGTTGCCAACTTGAAACGGTGCACGCGCCTGCGCCCGCGCATCGTCGAGCTGCTTGGCTTTCTCCGCCTCGATGCCGCCATGGCTGTCGCCCGCACTAGCGCAGCTCTGCAACAACAACGCCGCCGCCA
This sequence comes from uncultured Ralstonia sp., assembly GCA_966433195.1. Classification (GTDB taxonomy): domain Bacteria; phylum Pseudomonadota; class Gammaproteobacteria; order Burkholderiales; family Burkholderiaceae; genus Ralstonia. The sequence goes on along the minus strand of CBJMVH010000039.1, from coordinate 30,697 downwards.
ACACCCCCACAGCTCGAAACCACGCAGCCCGCGGCCGCACCGCGATGGTGTGGCCGTACCTTGCCCTTGATGGCGCCTTGAATTTTTGTAAGCGGGCGGAAAAAAGGCGGGGAACTGTTTGAGCGAAGCGAGTTTTCCCCGCCTCCGCCCGGTTACATAAATTCAAGGGGAAGTCGCCATCTCGGGCGCGCCTTTCTTTGCTTACCTTTCTTTGGCAAGACAAAGAAAGTAAGTCGGCCCCGGCAGGGGACGAAACAGGGGATGCACCACGGGCACCAACAGACCGCCAGCCCCGCACGCAACACAAGATCAAGTCCGACATCGACGGTCTCCTCGTCGAAAGCATCAGCCGGAAGCACCCCGGCAATCGGCGCAGTCACGGTGGTCAGCCACCCCGCCGCGCTCGTGTAGAATTTTTTCCATGCCTGCCCGCAAACCAACCGGCGATGCCGGTCCGCCTGCTGCCCCACCCGCCCGCGAGTTCACCATCGATGAACTGGCGCGCGCGGCGGATACCACTGTCCGCAATGTCCGCTCGTACCAGGACCGCGGCCTGATCGACCCACCCGAGCGGCGCGGTCGCGTAGGCATCTACACGCAGGCACACCTCGGACGGCTCAAGCTCATCAACCACTTGCTGGCGCGCGGCTACACGCTCGCCAACATCCAAGAATTGCTCAAGGCCATCGTCGAGGGCCACGACCTGCGTTCCATCCTCGGGCTCGAGTCCGCCATCAGCAGCCCGTGGTCGGACGAGCAGCCCAAGCACTTCTCGCTGCTGGCGCTGGCCAAGCTGTTCGGCCGGGCCATGTCGCGCGAGGCGCTGGCACGGGCCATTTCGCTCGGCCTGCTGGAGCCCGATGGCCTCGGCTATCTTGCGCGCAGCCCCAAGGCGCTGATGGCCGGCGCGCAGATGGCGAAAGCCGGTTTCCCGCTCATCGAAGTGCTCGACATCATCGAGCGTGCCCGGCCGCATACGCAGGCGGTGGCCGATGATCTCGTCTCCATGGTCGTGCGCGAACTCGACAAATACGGCAGCGATCTGCCGCCGGTCGAAGACGTGCCCGGCCTCGTTGACGTCATCTGGCGCATCCGTCCGTTGGCGCTGGTGGCGGTTGAAGCCGAGCTCATGCGCGCGCTCGAGATTGCCGCCAACAAGTATCTGGGCGACCGCGTGGCGCAAGTCATCGAGCACTTGCACGAGCCGCCTGGCCGACCGCCCGCATCGGACAAGGGTTAGTGTCTCCGGCGCGCCCATGCGTGGAGCGCGCTTTCTCTATTTCTAGTTTGATCCCGATACTGTAAGTACCGCAGGTGTTTTGAATGCCTGCTCAAGATCCGGCCGCACCGGCCGTCGAGAGCTTGCGCCGGATCGACGGTGACGGTGCTTCACCATTGGCCGCCGCGTAGGCTTCGATTTCCGAGATCAGCTTGGGCAGGCGTTCGAGTGCTGCACGGTTGTCTTCATCCCACGGGTGGAAGGATGGCCGGAAGTAATCAAAGAACTCCGGAATGATCTTGCGCAGCGGCGCGGGGTGGATCCACAAAAAGTGGAACGCGTTGCCCAGCCCACGGAATTTGTGCTTGATGGTGCGGTCGGCAAAGATCAGCCGCAGGTGCACGTAGAACACCATCGCCCAGAACGTGACGGTCGTCAGCAGCATCGTCAGCGTGCGCGTGAGGTAGCGGCCCAGCCCAGGCTTGATGGCGAGGTTCCACACGTCGTAGCTGACTGCCTTGTGTTCGGTCTCTTCCATGGCGTGCCACAGCCAGACCTGGCGATAGCCGGGCTCGGAGTTGCGGCCCAGGCCGTCCTCGTGGGCGAGCACTTGGCCCGCTAGCATGGCGGTGTAGTGCTCCAGCGCCACCGTCACCGCTAGCTGGTGCGATTTGGGTGTCCATTTGCGCAGCATGTTCAAGAACTTGCCGACAAAGCGGTCGATGCGCGTGGCGGGCAAGCCGGCCTGGTCGAGCAGATGGTTGTACAGCACGTGCTCGCGCGTGTGCATGGCCTCCTGGCCGATAAAGCCGGCCACGGCCTGCTTGAGTTCGGGGTCGGTCACCAGATGGCGATAGTTGCGCACGCTGTCCATGAAGAAGCGCTCGCCGGTCGGGAAGAAGATCGACAGCGCGTTCAGGAAGTGGGTCACGTGCGGGCCTCGCTCGTGCCAGTTGCTGATGCGATCAGCGGGCAGGTGAGGATGCACGTCGCGGCGGACTGGCATCATGGGCGGTTCTCCTGGAAGGTGGTTGTTGCCAAGCGGCTAGCGGCTCGGCCTTGATCTAGGAATGCACAGAGGTCGGTGCCCACGCGCACGGGGTCTTCCTCCATTGGGATATGGCCGAGCGCCGGATACATGCGCAGCGTGGCGCCGGGAATGCGGCGGGCAAATTCACCGGCATGCGCGGGCGGGATCCACCGGTCGCGCTGGCCCCACAAGACGAGCGTCGGCACGCGGATGGCGGCCAGCCCACTGGTATCGACATCGTCAAAGCGGAACTTCGGCACCATCTGGCCGATGGCCTGGCGTGCGCCGTCGGCGTAAAAGAAATCGGCGTAGCGGCGCAGCGTGGGTTCGGACACACGCGACGGATCGCCGTACACATCGCGCGTGGCGGCGCGGATGATGCCCTCTGGCAGCATCCACGGTGAGGTCAGCCGCACACTCAGGTGGTTGAACAGATCAATGTAGATCGGCAGCTTCATCGGGAAGCCGGCCGAGTCGATCAGCACGAGTTTCTCCACGCGGCCGGGATGCCGCACGGCAAAGTCCCACGACACCATGCCGCCCAGCGAGTTGCCGATCAGCGTGAGCTTCGACAAGCCGAGCGAATCGACAAACGCGTCGATGAAGTCGCGGTACAGCGGCAGCTCCATCGTGCGCGGGCGGCCTTGCGCATCGCGCAGCGGGCCGGTGATGCCGAACGGCGGCAGGTCGAGGCGGATTACGCGGTAGCGGCGCGTGAGTTGCGGGAGCACGCCGTCCCACGTGTGCAGCGAAGCGCCGAAGCCGTGGATCAGCAACAGCGTGCCTTCCGCATTCGCAGCGCCTTCATCGGTGTAATGCACGCGTGTGCCCATCAGCGGCAGGTAGCGCGATTGCGGTTTGGCGTAGCGTGCGATCAGCACGTCGCGCCCGATGCTGCGCAGGCCGATGCGGCCGGGGCGCAGCATGGCGCGTGCGACGTTCAACAGATTCGCGCGCGGGGGGCTGGCGAATTGTTCGATTTCAGCGGTGGTGGCCGTGTTCATCGGCGGCCTCCTACTTGGCGCGTGCAGTGACGGGTGCTGTGTCCTCGCGCAGCGCCTTCTTGCGCGTGCGGCGCGCTTCTCGCACCACCAGTGCCTGATACGCGGCGGGCAGCAGGCGCGCCATCACATCGGCGGCATGCGCGTCGGGGCCGATCAGCACGCGGCGCTTGTTCTTGCGTACGCCATCGAGAATGACCTCCGCCGCTTTCTCGGCCGTGGTGATGAAGAATTTCTCGAACTCGGCCTTGCCCTGCTGTTCATCGCGCACCAGGAAGCCGTTCATGCTCGGCGACACGCGGCTCGACTTGGCGATGTTGGTCTTGATGCCGCCCGGGTGCACGCACGTGGCGGAGACGCCGCAGTTCATCAGGTCCAGTTCCTGGCGCAGTGCTTCCGTATAGCCGCGCACCGCGTACTTGCTGGCGTTGTACGCGCCCATGCCGGGCTGCGCGAAGATGCCGAAGATGCTCGATGTGTTGATGATGTGGCCATTACCACTGGCCTTGAGCAGCGGCAGGAACGCCTTCGTGCCATGCACGACGCCCCAGAAGTTGATGTTCATGATCCAGGCGAGCTCGTCGTCGTCCATGCCTTCGATCGTGCTAGACAGCGCCACGCCCGCGTTGTTGAAGATCAGGTTGACCTTGCCGTGCGCAGCGGCGGCTTCTTCGGCCCAGCGGTAGACGGCGGCGCGGTCGGCTACGTCGACAGCGTGCGTGGTCACGCGGATGCGGTCGCCTTCGTGCGCACGCACCAACTGCAGCGTCTGCGCGAGTGCGGCTTCGTTGCGATCGGCCAGCGCGAGATGACAGCCCTCACGCGCCAACTGCAGCGCCAGCGCGCGGCCCATGCCCGATGCGGCACCGGTGATGGCGGCAACCTGGTTGTTGAATGACTTCATGACGTGGTCTCCTTGGCCTGCGCGTCAGACGCGGTCGAGCGCTTCTTCTTGAGGGGTGTTTTGGGCCGCAACCGGCACGGTGCGAGCAGGCACCCGCGATGGCACGCCCTTGTGCACCGGCATCGGCCGCGTGCGGTAATCAGCCAGCCGGAAATGCGCGGTGGCGCGGCGGAACTGCCAGGTGAATCCCGGCCACAGCGTGGTGTTCTTGCCGGTCTTGGGATCGAGGTACCAGCTCACGCAGCCGCCGGCCGACCAGATCGCATTCGACAGGCGCTTCTGGATGCCGTCGTTGAAGCGGCGCTGCACGTCGAGCCGCACGTCGATCGTTGCCACGTTGTGTGCACGCATCGACTTGAGCGCATCGACGATGTACGCCACCTGCGACTCGATCATGAACACCATCGACGAGTGGCCGAGCCCCGTGTTCGGGCCCACCACCATGAAGAAATTCGGGAAGCCCGACACCGTGGTGCCCAGGTAGGCCTCGGCACCGTGCTTGTCCCACGCATCGACGATGTCCACGCCCTGGCTGCCCAGCAGCACGCCACGCGGGAACGGATCGGTGGCGTGGAAACCCGTGCCGAAGATCAGGCAATCGACTTCACGCCGCGTGCCGTCGGTGGTGACGATGGCGTTGGGCTCCACGCGCGCGATGCCGGTGGTGATGACGTCGACGTTCTCGCGTGTGAGCGCGGGGTAGTAGTCGTTCGAGATCAGGATGCGCTTGCAGCCGATGGTGTAGTCGGGCGTGACCTTCTTGCGCAGTTCCGGGTCCGCAATGCGGCGGTTGATATGGCCGCGCGCCATGCGCTCGACAGCCTTCATCAGCTTCGGGTGAATCACAAAGCCCAGCACGCGCGATTCGAGCATCCAGTAGATACCGGTGCGCATCAGCTTTTGCGTGAATGGCAGATGGCGGAACAGCCAGTGCTCGGCGCGCGAGACCTTGCGGTCGGGCTTGGGCAGGATCCACGGCGGTGTGCGCTGGTACAGCTCGAGCCGGCCCACCTTGGGCGCGATCTGCGGGACGAACTGGATGGCTGATGCGCCCGTGCCGATCACGGCCACGCGTTTGCCGCGCAGGTCGTAGTCGTGCTCCCACAGTTGCGAGTGGAAGGCCTTGCCTTGGAAGGTTTCGATGCCGGGAATGTTTGGCCACGCCGGGCGGCTCAGGCCGCCCATGCCCGAGATGAGCGTGCGGGCGCGGTAGCGGCGGCCGTCGGCCATGTCCAGGTTCCAGACACCGGCGGCATCGTCAAACGCCGCGCGCGCCAGCTCGTGGTGGAAGCGCACGTGCGGGCGCACGCCAAACTCATCGGTGCAGCGCTCCAGGTACGCACGGATTTCCGGCTGCGGTGAATACATGCGCGACCACTCCGGATTGGGCGCAAACGAAAACGAGTACAGATGCGATTGCACGTCGCACGCGCAGCCCGGGTAGTGGTTGTCGCGCCACGTGCCGCCCACCGAACCGGCCTTCTCGAACACGAGAAAGTTGTCGATGCCGTGCTGCTTGAGCTGGATCGCCATGCCAAGGCCGGCAAAGCCCGTCCCGATGATGGCGACATCAATCAGGGCCGGGGTTTCGGTGCTTGGATCGGGGTGAGGGAAATCGGACCGTGCATTCACGTGGTGTCTCCGCGGGCACCACATGACATCATGGGCACCTCTTAATGTGACATTGATCGATGTCATCGTAGGAGGCGCCGCAAGGGCGAGTCAATCGCCCGATTGGAGTCCGAGCTCTAGATGCGGCGTATGCACCGCTTGAAACGGATTTCCCTTATGAATCCGCAGCTTGCGTGCGATGTGCAATGCGCCCGCTGGCTGTTTTGAGGCCAGTCAGCACCTGTCTGATGTGCGCGAGCAGGCGGACGATTTTTGCGCCCGCCGCCCGGACGTCGCCGTCCGTGCCACTGTGGATGGCCTGGCGGAAGGCTTCAGCTTCGGCATCCACCGCGGAACTGCGCAGCAATGCCAAGGCGCCGCTGGTGCGGTGTGCCCACTTGCGCAGGGCGGGGCGGTCGAGGCTGTCGAGCAACGGGCGCAGCCGCTCGGCATCGTCGTCCAGCGAGGACAGGAACACCTGCGCCAGGCTCATCGCCGCTGGGCCTGTGCCCAGGGTGCGACGCAGGTCTTCCAGCGAGAGCGGGAAGGCGTTGTCGTCCACCGTGGTGGCATCCGGCGCGGTGCCGGGCGGTGACGGCGCGTTGGTCCAGAGTGCTGACAGGGCTTCTTGCAACGTGGCCAGGGTGGTCGGTTTGAGCAGGCAGGCGTCCATGCCGACAGCGCGGGCCCGGGCGTGTTCCTCTGCCAGCGTGGTAGCGGTGATGGCGACGATGGGCAAGCGGCGGCCCCCCGCCTGCTCCTGCTGGCGAATCTGCTGAGCCAAGTCGAAGCCGTCCATGCGCGGCATGTGGCAGTCGGTGAGCAGCGCGTCGAAGCGGCCCTCGCGCAGGCGTTCGAGCGCGACGACGCCGTCTTCGGCCAGCGTGACGCGGTAGCCGAGCAGCCGCAGTTGCTTGGCGATCAGCTCGCGGTTGATGGGGTGGTCTTCCGCTACCAGGATGTGTGCGCCCAGCGCTTCGCTGGCGGGCGCGGCGACCACGGGGCGGGCCGGTGCACTCGGCGCCTGCGCAGCTTCCAGTTGCGGCAGGGCGCGTTCGCACGCGCGCACGAAGGCGTACCAGCTCAGCGGGTTGGTGCTCAACGCCGCCCCGCGCTCGGCATAGCTCACTTCGTTGGTGACGCGGATGGCGCCACGGCCTGCACGTGCGGCAGTGGTGAATACCAGCTCGGCATCGTCCGCGGACGCCGCGCGCAGGCCGGCTGCCATGGCGAACTGCGTGAGGCTGTGGCGGTCTGCCGCGTCATCCACCACGATGGCGACACTGCGGCCTGCCAGTTGCGGCAGTGCGTAACGTGCACGAATGATCGGCACCGGCAGCCGCAGCGAGATGGTCGTGCCCATGCCCGGGGCGCTGTCCATCGACAGCGTGCCGCCCATCAGGCCGGCGAGCTGGCGCGAGATGGCCAGGCCCAGCCCGGTGCCGCCATAGCGGCGTGTTGTGGAGCGCTCGGCCTGCACGAACGGCGCGAACAGCGTCTTCTGCACCTCAGACGAGATACCGATGCCCGTATCGCTCACGTGGATGACCAACTGAGCCGTGTCGGCGTGGATGGCGGTGCATTCGGCCGTTACCTGCACGCTGCCGCGCTCGGTGAACTTGATCGCGTTGGAGAGCAGGTTGAACAGAATCTGCCGCACGCGCACGCTGTCCACCGACACGATGGCCGGTATATCGGCGGCCACGTCCACGCGCACCGCCAGCGATTTTTCGTGCGCGCGGCTGGCCAGCAGCCCCACCGTGCCGTCGAACAGCTCCCGCAGATCGGTATCCACGGGGGAGATATCCAGGCGCCCGGCTTCGATCTTGGCGTAGTCGAGGATGTCGTCGAGGATATGCAGCAGCGCCCGGCCCGAGTCCTGCACCAGCGAGACCATCTGCTTTTGCTCGCCCTCCAGCCGCGTTTGCTGCAGGAGTTCGACGAGACCCAGCACCCCGTTCATGGGCGTGCGGATTTCGTGGCTCATCATCGCCAGGAAACGGTCCTTGGCCAGCAGCGCGGATTCCGCCGCGTTCTTCGCGGCTTCCAGTGCATCGGCCTGCTCACGCTCCACGGTGGCGTCGCTGAGGTAGCCATTCCAGACCGTGCGGCCGTCCGCTTTGCGCTGCGGGTTCGAGCGCGCGTGCAGCCAGCGGATCGAGCCGTCGTCGCACCGATGCCGGAATTGCTGATCGAACGGCGTCAGTTGCGCGGCCGAGGCGTGTACGGCTTCCAGTACGCGCTCGCGGTCGTCTTCATGGATCAGCAGTTCGGGCGTGGACAGATACGCCAGCAGATCGTCCGGTTGCCCGCCCAGCGTTTCGTGCGCCTTGCCGGCCACGTAGGTCATCCGGCCCAGCGCCTGGCCAGGATGCAGTTCGAACTGATACACCAGCGCCGGCAGCGATTCGGTGACTTGGCGCAGGCGTTGCTCCAGGCCTTCGGCACGCGCTTGGGCCTCGCGGATCTCGCTGATGTCCACCAGCGACGCCACGGTGCCGGCCGGTTGCCCGTCGGGCAGGTGGAACGGCTCGATCCAATACAGCACGTTGCGTGCTTGCCCGTCTGGCGTGACGATGTGCAGTTCTTCGCGCGTGCTCTCGCTCAGGTCCACCGCATGTTGGTTGATCTCCGACAGATGCGCGACGTTCTCATCCGAAAACAGCCCGAGCTCTTGCGGCGTGCGGCCCAGCAGCGATTGGCGCGACAGGCCGAACATATTGCAGAAAGCAGCGTTCACGGCCATGTAGCGGTGCTGCGCATCCTTGGCGACCAGCGGAAACGGCACGGCTTCCATCAGTGCGCGCTGAAAGCTCAGTTGCTGCGCCAGGGTGTGCTCCGCAAGCCGGCGCTGATGGTTCTCGCGACGCAGCTGCATCTGCTTGACGAACAGCGCCACCAACGCCACCAGCACCAGCGCTGCCGCCGGCCCGAACTTGGTGAGCACCGCCGAGGCCGTCGGCCCCAACTGGTAGCTGACCGACAGCCACTTGTTGCGGATGCTGACCTGTTCTCCCTCCGGCATGGCGAAGAGTGCCCGGTTGATGAGCGGCACCAGCGCGGCATAGCGAGCCGACACGCCCACGCCAATGCTCTCGACCGTATTGGCCGAACCCGTGACCTTCAACTCCCCCGGAAAGTGATGCCGAATCAGTGCGTCTGCCACCGGCAGATTGACGATGGTGAAATCGGCATCGCCTTGCGCCACCATGCCGAGTGCGTCGTTCACGGAAATGGCCGACAGGATGCGGATTTTTGGCACGTTCTGGTGCAGCAGGCTGGTGAGCGAGTCGCTCATCGGCAGGGCCACCGTCTTGCCGGAAAGCTCGGAGAGCGACGCGACCGTGATCGCATCGCTGCGCCCGACAATCACCATTGGCGTGGCGTCGACCGGCTGACTGAGGATGAAGCCGGGAGGGCGCGAATCCTGGTCGGACATGCCGAGCAGGATGTCGAGCTCACCGTTGCGCGCCTTGGCAAGCGCTTCCGACCAATCCCGCACGCTGACGCGCTCGAAACGCAGGCCAAGCGTGCGCGAAAGATAGCGCTGGTACTCCGGCAGGATGCCCAGCACTTCGCCGCGCGCCTCGTTGAACGTGTACGGCATGTAATCGGGGTCGGCTGCATAGCGCAGCGGCGGCAGTGCCGCGAGCATGCTGCGTTCGCTGGCCGACAGCTGCAGTCCAACGCTGCCCGCGCCGCTCTGGGTGATCCAGCGCGCGCGCAGTTCGCCCATGGCGGTGTCGGGCAATTGCGCAAGGTGTCGATCGAGATAGCGAATGAGCATGGCGCGATCGCGCGGTGCCGCAAAGTGCAGAGCGTCGACTTGCTGGTTCACCAGCTGCACGATCGAGAGGCGCCGGTAGCGCGGCTGCGCCAACAACTCACGCGTGGGGTACGTGATGCCCACGTAGGCGTCGGCTGTGTCCTGCAGCACGGCGTCCAGCGCATCGCCGGGCGTGGGAAGGCCGACCACATGAATGGTGGGGTACTGGTGCACCAGTTCCTCTTCCAACGAGGAGCCTTGTTCCACGGCGATGCGCATGCCCGAGGCAAACGGGTTCTGTGCCACCCGCACGTTGTCGCTGCGCGCGATTACCGCGGTGGGGCGCTCGAGGTAGGGCGCCGAGTATTCAAGGCAGCGCTCGTATTGCGAACGCGGTGCCACGCTCATCACGATGTCGACCTCGCCCCGGCAAGCGGCTTTGAGCAGCTCGTCACGGCGCTTGAACACACGCGGCACGATCTGCACCTGGTCTTGCGGAATCAACCGCATGAGCAGGTCACCCGAGAAGCCGTTGAGCCGGTCAGCCTCCACGCCTTCGAGCGGCATCATCGCATCGCCGATCACGCCTACGGTCAGCTTGCTCGGAAGGGGCGTCAGGCGCTGGATGGCGTGCGCGGCGTCTTCCGCATCGGCGTTGCGCGTGCCGCCCAGCCAGGCCAGTACGGCCACGCAGACCAGCAAGCCTGTACCGATGCCGATGCGCAAGCGGGCGCGGGCGGAGAGCAGGACGCACGGTTGCATGACCTCAGGCCTCGCAATTGCCAAGCAGCCCGTGTCGCACGGCAAAGTCGAACAGTGCGGCTTCGGTCTCGAGCTTGAGCTTGCGCATGGCGGTCTGCTTTTGCGCGCTGATGGTTTTGACGCTGCGGTTGAGCTGCAAAGCGATCTCGGTGACTGTCTTGCCGGTGACATACATGCGCAGGACTTCGAGCTCGCGCTTGCCGAGCAGGCGGATGGGGTCGTCTTCGTCGGGCTCGGGCGCTTCAACGCGGCGGATCAGCTTGGCGTCGAGCTGCGGTGACAGATAGATGCGGTTGTTCAGCGCCGCCTGCACACCTTCGAGAATGTGCTCCGGCTCGTCCGACTTGCTGACGATGACCTTCACCCCCGCACGCAGGATGTTGCTCATGAGCGCGCGCGTTTCCAGCATCGTCAGCACCATGACGCGCAGGTCGGGGTGACGGCGCATGAGGAATTCGAGCATGACGATGCCGTCGCCGTAGCGGCTGCCGGGCATGGAGTAATCGGTGATGGCGATGTCGCAGCGCACGCGGCTGAGCAGGGCGAGCAGTTCGTCGGCATCGCCAGCCTCGCCCACCACTTCGAAGCCGTCCACTGCCGATACGAGGTGGCGCACAGCGGCCACCACACCTGGGTGATCATCCGCAATGACGAGTTGAATGGGCGGCTGCATGTCGACGGGGCTCCGGAAGCGCGTAACGTGCGGCAACCTGTTTGCCGCATTGCTGAGAATCGCCGAAGCGGCAAGCGTCGAAAATCGGAAAAGTCTTATTAATAGGCTGTTATCTGCGCTCTTCTGGTGCAAATTTGTCCAAACATGTTGCCCGCGCCATCTGGCGTCCGAATTCGGGGCCGACATGACCGCGTGGCACAATGCTCGCGATTTTCTGCGTGCCCATTTCCATGACCTCCGATCAGCCCATCGCTTCTTCCGTCGCCACACGCCAACAAAGCGCCGAGCGGTCCACGCTCGTGAGCGCGGGCGTCAATTGCGTGCTGTCCGTGGGCCAGATCGCGGCGGGGCTGTGGTCGCATTCGCAGGGGCTGGTGGCCGATGGCCTGCATACGCTGTCGGACTTGATTGCCGACGGCATCGTGTTCATTGCCAACCGCAACAGCCACAAGGGCCCGGACGAAGATCACCAGTACGGCCATGCGCGCTATGAGAACGCGGCATCGCTGGGGCTTGGGCTGCTGCTGATCGGGGCAGGGGCCGGCATGATCTGGGCGGCGGTGGAAAGCCTGCGCTCTCCGCAAGGGCCGACACCGGTGCACGGCTTGGCGCTGGTGGTGGCGCTGATTGCGCTGGTGGCCAAAGAGGGGCTGTTCCGCTACATGCTGTCGGTGGCCAAGCGGATCGGCTCGCGCATGCTGGTCGCCAATGCGTGGCATGCGCGTTCAGACGCGATTTCATCGCTGGTGGCAGCGGTGGGCGTGGCCGGCAACCTGATGGGCTACCACTGGCTGGACCCGGTGGCCGCCTGCCTGGTGGGCGCGATGATCGGCCGCGTGGGGCTGCGCTTTGGTTGGGAAGCGCTCAACGATCTGATGGACCGCGCGCTGCCGCCGTCGCAGGTGCAGGCCATTCGCGCGAGTCTGGCCGACACGCCGGGCGTGATCAGCGTGCATGATCTGCGCACGCGCGTCACGGGCGATCAGGCGCTTGTCGATGCCCATATCGAAGTGGACCCGCGTGTGTCCGTAAGCGAAGGCCACGCGATTGCCGTGCGCGCCCGTACCAACGCGCTCGCCGCGCACACCGCCATGGCCGTCCTGGATGTGCAGATCCACGTGGACCCGAGCGAGCGCATCTCCACCGACCCGCTACCGCTGCCCGACCGCGGTGCGCTTGTGGCCGTGCTGACTCCGCTGCTGCCGCCGGGGACGCCGCTGGATGCGCGCCACTGCGTGCTGCATTACGTGGATGGCGTGGTCGAGATGGACCTGATCGTGCCGGCCGCGCTGGCCGCCGAACCTGCGCGTATTGCAGACGCCATCCACGCAAAGTGGAATGGGCTGGTGCGCTTACGCGTGCTGGCTTCGGGTGCGTGAAGCGCTAACGGCATTGATCCGCCGCGTTGGCCGGCTGAACCTTCTCGGGGTCGAAGCGTAGCGGTTCCAATCCTTTTTCCGTCAGCGACAGCCAGTCGAGCGCACCCGACGTGCGCAGCAAGCCGACGCTGCCCACGGGGCGCCAGTGCACGGGTTTGCCGTCGGTGTTCATCAGCGTGCCGGACAGCGTGAGGAAGTCCGGGCCCACCTGCAATTGCAGCAGGCGGCCGTCGGCGGCGGGTGTATAGGCGGTGCGCTGGTTGACGGCGATACCCGCCTCGCGCACGGTGGCCGGCATGCACGGAATGGACGCACGCACGTTGCCCGCGCTGTCGATCAGATCGGCAAAGCCGTTGCCCTTTGCCACGCCCACCAGCAGAAAGCGCTCCACCGCCGGCAACCACGCCACGCTGTAGGTGTAGTACTGCAAATGCTTGTGCAGGACTTGCTCGCCGGTGACGCGGCCGCTGACCGGGTCCAGGACGGCGATCTTCAGGTTGGCCTCGGTCTGCCCCGGCACGAACTGCTGCCAGGCGAGCAGCGCCCGCGTGGCGCCACCCGCCACAAGGGGCCACCACTCGCGGCGGTCATGCACCACGTCGACACTGCGCAGTAGCTTGCCGCGCCCGTCGTACACCTTCACGTAGACGCCATTGCCGCTGCCAAGGTTGTCGACCCCGCCACCGTTGACCCAACCGTCGGAATAGAACACCACGAAGCGATCGCCCACGGCCGTGATGTGGCCGGAGTGTCCGCCGGATTCCACCTGCTGCGGGTACGGCTTGATGGGTCGCAGCGTCGCGTCGTAGATGCCGTAGCGCTGCGTGACGTTTTCCGGCGCGTTCCAGCCGTCTTCAAACGACACCATCACCTGGCCCGAGCGGTTGCGCGCCACTGTCACAGGCTCTTGCGCCTCGGGCTTCTGGATGAAGATGCGTGGCGCATCCAGCGTGCCGGTGTCCGCATGCCATTGCGCGACGTACACATCGTGTGGCCAGCTTCCGCTGCGGTCCGCCCCGCGTGGCGGCAGGCCTGACGCACTGAAGAACACGTTGAACGTATTGACCGCCGTGGCGGGCACGGCGCTGATGCCATGCATGTACTGACGGGGGTCAGGGCCGCCCGCCATGGCGATGGCCGGTGCGGCGAGCTTGCAGACGAGGGCGCAGGCCAGCGCCAGAAAGGGTGGGCGCAGGAAGGGCGATCGGGCCACGTCATGCTCGGTCTGGGGCTCCATCTCAGGCTCCATCTTGGTGTCAGTTGCGGAACCGATTGGGCCGCATGCACGCGCTGAAGTTGCTGCGCGAATGGGGGAGGCCGTTTGGTGGAGGCCGGTGGTTTACCCCTCGCCGAAGCAATCAAGTTTCGGTGCCATGTGCCGTTCTCCTTGGGCAGAGCGGAAACCATTTCGCCGAACCCTTCCCAGCACGGCCAGAGCAGGCACAAGCCTGCCGACCCTCCGTGCCCGACCCAGACCGATAACAACATGAACCAGCGACTCGACGCCCGATGGCGCAGCGAAGTGACGGAGGCTCTACGTACCGTGGAAGCGCAGTTCGGCGTGGCACCGCAGAGCTTGCCGCGTGACGCCCTGCTCGCCGCCCTGACGGACGCCATCTGGGCCCAGCGCGCCGCCTATGCGCGTGTGCGCGAGGCGCTGGTGGTGTCGCCGGAGCTGGCTGACGAATCCATGTAAGGCGCGAGCGTCTGTGCCGCGCCAATGCTTTTGAAGGTGATGTGATGCGGTACTGCGGTTCGCTCGATCTGGAACATCTGCTGCACCAGCCGTTTGCCGAACTCGGCCGGCTCGTGCGTGATCAAGCCACGGGGCGGGCCCTGCCTCCGGTTGAAGTGGCCGCGCGCGCGGTATTGCTGCGTGCCGCGGGCTACGAAGTGATGCCCATGTGTGCCCATCACGACCCCCGCGGCTTCTGTCTGGGCCACGCAGACGAGATCATCGGGATGTAAGCGGCGCGCCTACGACGCGCAATTCACTTGCGCGTCGGGCAACGCACACGCTGTTGCGAGGGCGCATCACAAGAGCGGAAAGCGCACTCGCCGCGTGAGGTCTTCGCCACCTGCAAAGCGTTGACTGGCGCACCTTTCCGAGCGATTCGTTGCCAAAAAGCAAACGGTAAAAATGACTTACATTCCCATGCTTTTTCGGCCCATGGTTCTGGTGCATCCTGAACCAAGATAGGTCGTACGGAAGGCCTGTCGCGTGATGCCAGACCGGACGTTGGAAACGAGTCGGCAGCGAGTGCACACCTGGGGTGAGGGGAAAGAACATGAAGACGCAATATCTCAGCAAACAAGAAATCTACGATGGCGCGGTTCGCCATCTGTTCGCCCAGGGCGGTGCGGCGATCCTGCCGCGCGGCGGTGCGGCCTACCACGGCCAGGGCGGCCGCTGCTGCCCGATCGGCAACCTGATCGGCGTGCGTGACTACACCACGTCAATGGAAAGCGTGCCGGTGCGCTACATCCTCAAGCCCAGCAACGAGATTCCGCGCTACATGGATGCCGGCGTCATTGCGCTGCGCCGCGCACTCAAGAAAGCCCGCATCGATGTGGACGACCAGGACACCGTCGAGCTGCTCTCGAAGCTGCAGAACGCCCACGACGTGTTCGGCACGTGGGAATGGAAAGAGCGTCTGCATTCGATTGCCCGCCAGTTCGGCCTGAACGGCGCGCTTGTCGATACGTTCTAAGCCACCGGTTGAACAGATCACCAACGATAAGGTGACGCCATGCAAGGGAAGGGGACGTTCCTCGCCATCGAGGACATTTTTGAACGCGTGCGCACGCACCTGCTTGCGCAGCAATGCCGCTCCGAAGACGCCGACGGCGAGCCGCGCTATCGCGGCTTGGACAACCGCCGGTGCGGAGTCGGCATCCTCATCAACGACGCTTGTTACAGCACGGACATCGAGCGCCTGGGCGTGAGCCTGCTGCGCGTGCCCGGTGACGATGCACTGGCGCGTGCGCTGCGCTGCTCAGGCGTGAATGTGGACGATGACCGCGTGGTCGAGTTGCTGATCGACCTGCAGGACATCCATGACTTGGCGGCTATCGACAGCTGGCCAGCCGCGTTTGAAGACATCCGTCGGCGGCTGGCTGCCTGAACGTTATGTACCGTGTACAGACCCGGCCTCGCGCCGGGTTTGTCATTTCAACGCGTCCAGTTCTGGATAGTGGCGGAAGATGCCCATGGTGTTGAACGGAATGCGGCGCGGCGACTGCAGATACGCAGCGATGTTTGGCAGCGCGGCCACACGATCATGCAGCGCCGCGAGGTGGGGAAGCTCACGTTCGTAACGCTGCATGTGGCGCGGAAACGCATAACGGAGCCCCGCCACGATCTGGAACAGCGACAAGTCCACATACGTCAGCGCATCGCGTACGGCCCAGGTGGGGCCGGCGGGGTTGCGATCAAGCACGCGCTCGAAGTAGCGGAGGAACTTGGGCGCGCGGTGCGTGAGGAAATCCTGCGTGCGGCGTTTGGCTTCGGCCAACTGGTCTTCGTAGTACTCGCCCGACGCAATGGGGTGGTGCGTGTCGTGGATCTCCACCACGAAGTCGGCAATCGTGAGCTGCAGCCCATGCGTCCACAGGCCGCCGGCTTCGTCGCGCGGCGCCAGGCCGTAATGCTGGCCGAGGTAGAGCAGGATGTTGGCCGTCTGCGCAATCACCAGCTCGCCGGCCACCAGAAACGGCGGCGCGAACGGCGGCGTGGTGACGCCCGCATCATCGAGAAACGCTTCGATGGCAGCGGCGTCTTCGCGGCCGAGGTCGGTGTAGGGCACGGCGGCTTGCTCCAGCGCCAGGCGGACGAACTCGCCGCGACCTTGGATTTCGGGCCAGTAGTAGAGCGTGGTCTGCATGATGGAAGCAAAAGAAGGGATGTGCGGGGCGACGCAAGACCGATGCCGCGCCACGTGCGGCAGCAGGCACGGCGGCTGCGAACGATAATAGGCGGCCTTCCCCCAACCGCCAGCCACGAACGCTTTGCCAACGCCTATACCCGCTTCCTCCACGGAACCCGCTGACCCTTCGCACTGGTTGGTGCGAGGTTCTCCTGGCTATCTGCGCGCCAACCTGGCGCTGTTTGCGGCAGGCTTTTCCACCTTCTCGTTGCTGTATTGCGTGCAGCCCCTGATGCCGCTGCTGGCGCACGACTTTGGGCTCACACCCGCGCAGACGAGCCTGGTGCTGTCGGTGTCCACGCTGCTGCTGGCCTTTGCGATTCTGTTTGCGGGGCTGCTGTCGGAGTCGATCCACCGCAAGACGCTGATGGGCGTGTCGCTGGTGCTCTCATCTGGGCTCACGCTGGCAGCGGCAGTGCTGCCCGGCTGGCATGGGTTGCTGGCCACGCGCGCGTTGTTGGGCATCGTGCTGGGTGGGGTGCCCGCTGTGGCGATGGCGTATCTGGCCGAAGAGGTGCATCCGCAGGGCCTGGGGTTGGCGATGGGGTTGTACATCGGCGGCACCGCATTCGGCGGCATGGCGGGGCGGGTACTCACTGGCGCCGTGGCTGACCACGCTGGCTGGCGATCGGCGATCGGGTTCACGGGCGCACTGGGCTTGCTGGCAGCGCTGGCCTTCCTGTGGCTGCTGCCGCCGTCACGCCGCTTTGTGCCGCGCAAGGGCGTTGCGCTGGGCGATCTGTTCGACACGCTGGGCGCCCATCTGCGCGAGCCGGGTTTGCGCGCGCTGTTCGCCATGGGCTTTCTGCTGATGGGCGGCTTCGTCACCGTCTACAACTACGCGAGCTTCCATCTGCTGGATGCGCCGTATGCGCTCAGCCAGACGGCGGTGGGCGGCATCTTCATGGTGTATCTGGTGGGCATTGGCGCTTCCGCATGGTTTGGCCGACTGGCTGATCGCCATGGCCGGGGCCGCATGCTGTTGGCGGGCACGGCGCTGATGTCGACGGGCGTGCTGCTGACACTGGCCACGCCGCTGACGCTGGTGATTGGCGGCATTGCGCTGCTGACTTTCGGATTCTTTGGGGCGCATGCGGTGGCCAGCGGCTGGGTGGGGCGCCGGGCGCAGCGGGCCAAGGGGCAGGCTGCGGCACTGTACCTGCTGGCGTACTACCTGGGCTCCAGCCTGGTCGGCACCACGGGCGGCAAGCTCTATGCACCGTGGGGCTGGCCCGGCGTGGTGGCGCTGGTGATGGCGTGCATGGTCTGCGCGCTCGGTACGGCGGCCTGGCTCTGGCGCCGCGCGCCGCTGCCGCCGGGCGCCAAGCGCTGAGGTCGGCGCGCTCCGCGAATTTGGAGTCACGGGAATTCGCCCCCTCCGGGAATTCGCGTATCGTGCCGTGATTGTTGTCTGCACACGATCGCTTTCCCGTCATGCGTACTCATGCCTTCTTTTGGATGCGGCGGCTGTGGCCGGTTGCGTGGTGTCTGCTGACGTTGGGCATCCCCCATCTGGCGGACGCTGCGCCGGTGTCGTTTGCCAAGCTGGCCGGGCTGCCATCGTCCACGGCCAGCGCATCGGCGCCGGCTGCTACGCCCGCACAGACGCGCCAATCGCTCGACGCCGTCATCACGCTGCTCGACAACGATCAGCAGCGCGCCGCGCTCGTCACGGAGCTCAAGCAGTTGCGCGATGGCGTGGCCGCGCAACAGACCGCGCAGGCCGAGCAGGCGCCAGGGTTGCTCGGCGCGGTTGCCTCGCTCATCGAGCATGGTTCTGTCGAAGCGGATGTGGAAGCCGGTGCGCCGCGCTACTGGCTGCGCCGTCTCGATGCCGCCATCGACAACGCCAGCCTGCTCACCGCGCCGGACAAGCGTCTGCCGCTTCTCACCGACTTTGCGAGCACCGTCGGCATCTGGGCCGCCATTGCCGGCGGGCTGCTTGGCCTGGGCTGGCTGCTCCGGCGCGTATTCGGCCTCAAGGCAGAGCTCGGCCCCCATCCGACCACGCGCGCGCTGTTCATCGATGCGCTGCGCAAGATCGGCCCGTGGGCGGTGTCGTTTGCGGTGATCATGCGTGTCTCGCACGACGCCACGCCCGGCTTTGTGCTGGCGCTGGTGCTCGCCTACGCCATCGTGTGGGGCGCGATCATCACCGCCGCCGTGGCGATGCTGTTCTCGTTGTTTGCCGGCAGCGCCCATCGGCGTGTGGCGGTGGAGTACCTGCTCAAGCATGGCATGTGGCCGATCTTCCTGACGGCCACGCTGGGCGCGTGCGGCGATGCGCTGCTGGACCCGCGCGTTGCGCTGGTGCTGGGCGGCGCGCTCAGCCTGTTGCTGTCCACCGTGTGCAATGCCGTCTCGTCGATGATGCTGGCGGTCGGCGCGTTGTGGGCGCGTCGCCCGGTCGGCCAGTTGATCGCCAATCGGCCACTGGAAACACGCCAGAGCGAGCACGCCGGCAACCAGGTGCGGCACCTGATCGCTGCGCTGTGGCCGGTGCCGGTGCTGGTATTGGCGGGCGTGACGGTGCTGGCCACCTTGACGATGCCCGACAACGTCGACGTGGTGTCGCGCCGCGCGGTGATGACCTCGCTGCTGCTGGTGGCGGCGCTCTTTCTGACAGCGGTGGTGCGGCCGCGCAAGAGCTGGCGTCGGCACCTGCGGCTCGCCCGCAGCTCCCCGTACGTTGAGCGGCTCAAGCATTTCTTCACGGCGCTGGTGCAGCTTGGTATCTGGGTCGTCTTTGTCGAACTGGTGCTGCGCGTGTGGGGCCACACGCTCGTGGAAGTGACGCACAGCTCGGTCAACGGCAAGCGCATTGCCGATGCGCTGGTTGGCCTCATCAGCACCGTGTTCGCCACGTGGCTGGCGTGGATCCTGCTCGATACGGCGATCCTGCGGGCGCTGTCGCCAGCGTCGGCGCGCGCGCAGCCCAGCACGCGCGCGCTCACCATCCTGCCGCTGCTGCGCAATGGCCTGAAGGTCACGCTGGTGGTGACGGCCAGCATCGGCGTGCTCGCCAACCTGGGGGTGAATGTGACGCCGCTGGTGGCCGGTGCCGGGGTGGTGGGCTTGGCGGTGGGTTTTGGGGCGCAGTCGCTGGCGCAGGATCTGATTACCGGCATCTTCATCCTCATGGAAGACACCATCAGCGTGGGCGATACGGTGGATGTGGGCGTGGCGACCGGTACCGTGGTCAACCTGACCATTCGCACCGTGCGCCTGCGCGATGGTACGGGGGCGGTGTTGTCGATTCCGTTCAGCCAGATTAAGACGGTGCGCAACCTCTCGCGCGATTACTCGTTTGCTGATTTTGAAGTGCGTGTGGCGATGGATGTCGAGCCGCAACAGGCGATCGACCTTGTGCGTACGGCGGCTGACCAGGTGGCCGGTGAGCCGCGCTTTGCGTACACGCTGCTTGGCGGTGCGGAGGTGTTCGGGCTGGACCGCTTTGAAGGCGGGGCGATGATCGTCAAGGGGCGGTTCAAGACGCGGCCGCAGAAGCAGGCGGATGTGTTGCGGGCCTTTAACGTTGTGTTGAAGGATGCGTTTGATCGGGCGCACGTGCCGTTGGCGGCGCCGGCGACGGTGTTGCGCACTTCGGCGGCATTTGAGGAATGGATGACGCGGGTTTCGCCGGGTGGGGAGAAGGGCCAGAACGGTTCGTCGTCTGGTGAGCCCCCTCGCGCTGAGCCTGCCTAAGGGCGTTGGTGGTTTGCTGGTGTTTCGTCCCCTGCCGGGGCCGACTCACTTTCTTTGTCTTGCCAAAGAAAGTAAGCAAAGAAAGGCGCGCCCGAGATGGCGACTTCCCCTTGGATTTGTGTCGCGGGGAGGGGAAGGAGCCAAACTCGCTGCGCTCAGACAAGGCTCCTTCCTTTTTCCTCCCCGCAACAAAAATCCAAGGCGCCATCTAGGGCAGGGTACGGCCACACCGTCTGGGTGCGGGGGGCTGCGCGGGGTTGTGGGTGGCCGTGTGTTTCGTTTTAGAAGCCGTGGCGCATGCCGACCATTACGCCGGTCTGCGAGGACTTCGGCAACGCTGCGGCCAAGACGGTGCCGGCGTCTTTCTGGTGGGTGTAGTCCATGCCGACGTAGAGCCACGTGCGCTTGCTGACCACGTAGTTCATGATCGCGTACGCGGTGTAGCGCAGGCCGTCGGGGTCGCGCTGGCGGGTCGCCATGCCGCCTACGACCAGGTTGTACTGGCTGCTGAAGTCGTATTTGACGCCGCCTAGGATGAGGTCGTTTTTGGTGGGCGTGCCGTCGCGGTAGTTGATATAGCCGAGCATGAGCTTGGCGGGGCCGACCTGCACGCTGCCGCCTGTCGTCCACGTGCGAGTGCCGACGGAGAGCAGGTCTTTCTGCTGTTCCCACGCGCCGCCAAAGCTAACGGGGCCGTTGGCGTAGTTGAGCGACAGCGCGCTGTAGTTGCCGGCCGAAAAAGCGCCCGCCTGTTCGCCCATGCCGACCATCACACCCGGGCGCAAGCCGTTGAAATCGCCCACGTATTTGACGGCGTTATCGATGCGGACGCCGGTGGCGGTGACGTGCCACGCCGTGGCGCCCAGGTTGCCGATGGATAGTGCGTCGTACTGGCCGGCCGTGTTGAAGACGAGGTTCTCTTGCCGGCCGAACGTCAGCGAGCCGAAGCCGCCTTCCAGGCCGACATACGCCTGCCGCCCGAACAGCCGCGACGAAGCGGGCGTGGTGGGCTTGTAGCCGCCCAGGCCCATGTCATTGGTGGAGCCCACGCCGGTGTCCGGTGCGAAGCCGCTGACGAGGTGGAACACGGCCTTCAGCCCGTTGCCCAGGTCTTCGGAGCCGCGCAGGCCGAAGCGGCTGCCGCTGTAGTAGCCGCCGGCCATTTCGGCCTTGCCGTGCCCGGCGGCGTCATTGTTGGTGCTGTAGCGTAGGCCGGTTTCCATCACGCCGTATAGCGTGACGCTCGATTGCGCCTGTGCCGCGCCGCATGCAAGCAACGCCGCCAGCGCAGCGGCCGATAGCGGAATGGAACGGATCGAAACGGTGGTCATGTGGCTCCCCTTCTTGTCGTAATGGCCGGAATGCGTTTCCGGGATGGCTCGGGGGCCGACTCTCGATGATGTTGCGCGTGTAAGGGTTGAAGTTACGCGTGCACCGGCAAAGCGCCGCACACGCCGCGCGGGGCCGGGCGGCGCACGCGCTGGGTGCATCGCGCGTAAACCACGCATTTACAGATTCTTGGGGGTTTTCCCTCGGCCGGCGGGGCACGGGCGCGCCGCTACACTGGCGAACGCTCCTGACTGTCATCCGTCGCCGCCATGCCTTCGCCTTCCGTTCCCGTGCTCAACGCCTTGCGTGACAAGCTCCCCGCGCTCTCGCCGGCACAGCAGGGGGTGGCGCGGTTGATCCTCGAGGCACCGGAGCTGTCGCTGGAGCAGTCGGTGGAAACGCTGGCCGTGCGCGCCGGTGTGTCGATGCCGACGATCGTGCGGATGTGCCAGGCGCTCGGCTTCGAGGGGCTGCGCGAGTTCAAGGCCACGCTGGCCGCCGAGCTGGCACACGCGCAGCCGACCTTGCCGGGCCACGTGGGCCGGGCCGACCCGCCGGCGTTGGTGGCCAGCAAGGTCATCGACGGCGCCACCCGAGCGCTGGCCAAGCTGCGCGAGTCGTTATCCATCACCCAGGTCGACGCCGCCGCCGAGCGCATCGCCCGTGCGCGCCGCGTCGATTGCTATGCCGCAGGTGCCGCGTCGTCGTTCATGGCGAACGACATGCAGGCGCGGCTGATGCGGCTGGGGCTTGCATCCAACGCCTACTTTGACGCGCACCTGCAGCTCGTGTCGGCGGCGATGCTCGGCGCGTCGGACGTGGTGGTGGCGTTCTCGCACGTGGGGCGCATGCCGTATCTGCTGGAGTCGACCGCCTATGCGGCGGAGCAGGGCGCCTGCGTGATCGCCATCACCCAGGCGGGTACGCCGTTGGCCGAGCGTGCGCATGTGGCGCTGACAGTGGACGTGCCGGAAGATGCGGTGATGCGCGTCGGCACCGAGGCCTACCTGGTGCACCTGACCGTCATCGAGATCCTGATGACCTGCGTGGCGCAGCGCCGCGACGAGATGGTGCGCTCACGCATGCGGGCGATCCAGCGGCTGCTCACCGAGCGCAGCGTCGACCGCCCATAGAAACGGGATCAGGACGATTCTGGCGGTCCGGCGGCGCCTTGCCGTACGACTTGTACTGTCTGCGGCGCCGCCAAACCGCCAGAACCGCTTCGCTTCGCCCTGATCGCGTTTCTGAAATCAGAGCCGCGAGATCGCCAACCCGATCGCCAGCAGGCTTCCCAGCCCGAAGATCGTCCAGCCGACCGTGCGGCGCTTGGTGGTCATCACCCAAAGGCACAGGCCCGAGAGCGACAGGAAGATCAGGCAGCCGGCCAGCGTATCCACCAGCAGAATCCACGGCAACGTCATGCCGGTGCCCTTGTGCAGGTTCATCAGCGTGCCGAGGAAGCCGCTGTCGGTTTGCCGGATCGATACCGAGCGGTTGCCGGCCCAGTACTCGGCCTGGATCTGCCGGGTGGCGCCGCCAAAGTTGAAGGTCCACTGTTCGGGCTGCATCAGGGGGTTGGCGGCGGTGTCCTTGTGTGCGCTGTCGCCGTTGGCGGGGCGCTCGGCCCAGGCGACCGGTTTGGCTTTTTCCACGCGCACGCGGTTGGCGGGCTCGGGCAGTTTCAATGCCTGCTGCAGCCAGGCGTTCATGGCCTCGGGTGTGGCGGGCAGTGGATCGGATAGGGCGATCTGCGTGTTGGTGCGTGCTTGCGCCACGGGCAGCTTCAGCACCGCACGGTGGTTCAGCCAGATGCCCGACACGCCGAAGATCAGCCCCATCACCGCGCCCCACAGACCGAACCAGCCGTGCGTCTTGCGCAGCCAGCGCACGGCGGTGGCGCGGCGGTTGACCGGGTGCTGGGCTTGAGCTCGCGGGGGGCGGGAGCGTGCGGCGGCGGGCTCGGCCGAACGCGGGGGCTGGGACAGGTCGGTCATGAAACACAATGCGGCGCTGCGGCCGCGGGCGGGAAGGCAAATCGACCGGCCAATATAGATGAGAATGATTCTCGTTGCAATGTGGCGGTCGTTACAGCGTGATACGCTCCAGCGTGGTCCGCGATGCCTCATCCGCCGGATAGAAGCACTCGATACGCATCTCCTGCAGCCCCGCATCGCGCGGCGTGCCCAGCGTGGTGATTGTGGTGAATAACGAGATCGTCACGCCATCGCGCCGCAGCGTGACGGGCAGAAGCGGCGGCGGATCGTCCGCGTCGTGCACTGGCGTGGCGGGAGCGGCCAGTTCACTGGTGTCGAACAGCGCCGGCTGCAGCGCGCGGATGTCATGCAGCAACCGTTGCGTGGCCGCGTCGATGGTGTGCAGGGCCAGTTCCTGCCGTACGCGTCGGGCGAGGTAGCGGCCCACGGCGTCGCGATTGACGATCGCCGGCCACAGCGCGGTCGGGTCGAACACCAGCTTCATCATGTTGATGGCACCCGCCTCGCCTTCTGCGCGGTCATCGCCGATGGCCCAGCGCATCAGGCGGCGGTGCGCCACATTGGCGTCGAGCACATGCCAGAAGCGGTCGAGCACGATGGCCGGGTAGGGCGCCTGCTTGTCGAGGATCAGCTTGACCGCATGGCGCACCGCCTGCCGCATGGGCGATGCCTCGTCGGCCGGGGCGCTCAGGCCCTGTTCGGGGTACGCGGGGGCAAAGCCGGCGGCCAGCAGCATCTGGTTGCGATGGCGCAGCGGTACGTTCAGCTCCTCGGCCAGTTGCAGGATCATGTTGCGGCTGGGCGCCGCGCGTGCCGACTCCAGAAAACTCACGTGCCGCTGCGACACGCCTGCCGCCAGCGCCAGAGCGAGTTGGCTGTAACCCCGGCGCGTGCGCCAGAAGCGCAGCAATTGCGGGAAGCGGGATCGGGCGGCTTCCGGCGGTTCTCCGGCCACCTGGGCGGTATCGGCTTCATCAAGCATGGGCAACTCGGCGTGCGGGGTGGGTCTCATGTCATCCATTGAAGCAGAGCGAGGTCAGTGCCGCGATTACCTGCGGCGTTATTGTGAGCCTGCGGGGCACCGCCAATACTGCCTTCATCCCGATACCGCAGCCGGAGTGCCGCATGCAGCGCGAGCCCATCGATTACCCCGCCGACGCCCTCCCCACCCGCGAAGACCATGTCCGCACCGCCGACGGATGGACGCTGCCCGTCACGGTCACCAGCCCAGGCCTGGGCTCGTACGGCACGGTGGTGATCTGCTCGGCGCTGGGCGTGCCGCGCCAGTTCTATGGCGCGTTTGCGCGGGCGTTGTGTCTGGCCGGCTGGCGCACGGTCACGTTCGACTATCGCGGCATTGGCGAGGCTCAGGCTACCGGCCCCGGCACCCCCCGCTTTGCCGACTGGGGCCGCCAGGACATCGACGCGGTGCTGAAGTGGGTGCATGACACGCTCGTCCCCGAAGGTTGCGGCGGTCGCAAGCTGGTGGTGCTCGGCCACAGCGCGGGTGGGCAACTGGCCGGGCTGGCGCCACATATCGTGCATGCGGATGCGCTGGTGCAGGTGGCGTCGCCGCTGGCGAACGTCCGCGGATGGCCATGGCACGGCGCGCTGGGGCGGTTGCCGTTTGCGTGGCTGCTGTACGTGAGGATTCCCCTGGCGGTGGCCCGCGCGCGGGGCGGCATGCTGCCGCTGGCGAACGTCGGCATGGGGCCGATGGCGATTCCCGCTGCCATCCTGGGCGACTGGGCGCGCTTTGCCCGCCGGCGCAGTTATCTGTTTGCGCCGCGTGCCGGGCTGGACACCACCCGTTACGCGCGCCTCAATGTGCCGCTGCTCGCCTGGGGGTTTGACGACGATCCGCTGGCGCCCGCGCAAGCCATTGACGCGCTGGTGGCGCGCTTTCCTGCCGCGCGGATCACGCGGCGGCAGATCGGCGGCGCCGCGCTGGGCAGTAAGGGTGTCGGCCACATGGGCTTTTTCCGGGCGTCGTCCGGGGCACCGTGGTGGCGCGAAACCGTGGCGTGGCTTGACGCCCGCGTCCGCGCTCAGAACGCTTAGAAGGTGTAAGCGATGCCCGTGCCGACGAAGTAGCCCTGCTTGTTCTGCACGATCGGGCTCTTGGCGGCATTGCCGAGCAGGCGCGACGTGCCGACAGACGTGCGCAATGCCCAGTGGCTTGAGAAGACGTGGGTCCACGCTACCGTGACGGACGCGGCCTGCAGGCCACCGTTGGCCGAATACTCGGCAAAGCCACTGTTGGCCGATTGCTCGGCCGTCACGCCAAAGTACGTCTGCATGTACTTGCGCGAACCGAAATGCAGGCTCGGGTTCACGCTGATCTTGTTGGTGCCCCAGCTGACCACCGGTGCGTTCAAGTCGAGGTGGCCGGCCCAGCCGCGCTCGCGGTGCGTGAGCGGCACCTCCAGCGTGGCGCTGGCCGTGGTCTCGCCAACGATCTTGCTGCCCAGCGTGAAGACGCCCAGCAGCGAGCCCTTGACGTTGCCCATGCCCTTCAAGTGGTCAGAGCCGGGGCGGCCGTAGCTGTTGTGGTCGGTACGGCCGGGGTCGTAAGACAGCGCGCCCGACGCGAACATGCCGTTCAGAAAGCGGATGGCATAGCCCGCGCCGCCCTGAAACGGGTCGATGAACCAGCCGTTGCCGAAATCTGCCCGCAGCCCGGGGCCGGCAGTCACGGTGGTCTCGCTGCTGCCGGCATAGCGTGGCCGCGCGCCCACGTTGAGCGACACGGAGTACGAAGACTCCTCGGCATGTACCGCAGAAGGTGACCACCACAGCGCAGAAAGCAGGGCGAGACACGGAACAGTCAGGTGCGGCGCCAGACGCAGGGGGAGACGTAGTTGCACGTTGGACCTCTTGTTGGACCTCTGGAGAGAGAGCCCGCAGTCTGGCGAGGTCCGCCGCGCACGTCTGTCTGCAAATTGGCGGGAAGTTGTGCGTAATTGTGCGCGAGTGTTTTCAAGTTTCTGCGCACCATCCATTGGCAAGCCAGTCCGCATACACTGCGCGCCATCAGAAAAATAACGGGGCGAATGGACGATGACGGCGATCACCGATGGGCCGCTCAAGACCAAGGTGCTGCTGATAGAAGACGACGACCGCTTGGCGCAGCTCGTCAGCGAATACCTGGGCAACTACGAATTTGCGGTGGAAGTGGTGCGCCGTGGCGACATTGCCGTGGCCGCCGTGCGCGAGCATCAACCGGCGCTCGTGATCCTGGACCTGATGCTGCCCCACATGGACGGCATGGAGGTGTGCCGGCGCATCCGCGCATTTTCACGCGTGCCGGTGTTGATCCTGACCGCGCGGGTCGATACGTACGACCAGGTCGCGGGCCTGGAGATCGGCGCGGATGACTACGTGCTCAAGCCCATCGAGCCGCGCCTGCTGGTGGCGCGCGCTCGGGCGCTGTTGCGTCGCGCCTCGCCGACCATGTCGACGTCGGAGCCGGCGCTGCCGCGCGATGACACGCTCGTCTTCGGCGAGCTCGCCATCTCGCCCCCAAACCGCACTGTCACGTGGCGCGGGCAGTTGGTGGACTTGAAGACGGCCGAGTTCAACCTGCTGTTGATCCTCGCGCGTGCGGCCGGCACCGTACTCAGCCGCGACGACATCCTCAAGCAGCTGCGCGGCATCGAATTCGACGGGCTGGACCGCACGGTCGATTCCGGCATCTCGCGCCTGCGCCGCCGCTTTGGCGACGCCTCGCCCGAGCCGCACAAGATCAAGACGATCTGGGGACGCGGCTATCTCTTCAGCCCCTCGGCGTGGGAGGACTGAACGATGATTCGTTCTTTGATCAAGCTTTACGTGATGGTGGTGCTGGCTGCAGCCCTGGCGGTGTTCGCCGTCAACAGATCGTTTGTCTGGATGTTCCACGACACCCTGACCCAGGGCGAGCGCGAGGTGCGCAAGGGCTATGCCTTCGTGCTGCACGAATATCTGGACCGCGCCCCCGGGGCCGACCGCGCAGCCGCGCTTGCGCGCCTGAACCAGAACGCGTGGGAACAGTTTGATTTCGTCGATCCGGCCACCGTGCCCACGCTATCGGCCGAACAGCGTGACGACCTGGCCCACGGCAAGATGGTGTTGCAGACCAACGGGCGCGATTACTACCTGCCCCTGCACGACGGCAGCGTGCTGCACGCCTACAGCGCCGACATGGACTACGGCCGCATCCGCGCCATCGCGTATGCGCTGATTGCCGTGGCCGCGCTGGTGCCGCTGCTGCTCTGGGTGTGGCTGCACTGGCGAGACCTGCGCATGCTGGAAGAGGCCGCACGCAGCTTTGGTGCGGGCAAGCTGTCCACGCGTGCGCGCCTGAGTAAGCGTTCCAACGTGTACGGCTTGGCGCGCCAGTTCAACGACATGGCCGAGCGCATCCAGGGCTCGATCCAGCACCAGCGCGAGATGATGAACGGCATCTCGCACGAGCTCAAAACGCCGATTGCGCGGCTGGAGTTCGGCATCGCGCTGCTGCAGACACCGGTGCCCGAAGCGCAGCGTGCTTCCCGCCTGGATGCCCTGCGCCGTGACGTGCGCGAGCTGGACGAACTCGTGAGCGAACTGCTTGCCCTGAGCCGCCTGGAACAAGGTGCCACGCACCTCGTGCTGATGCGCGTGGCGGTGGGGGAATGGCTCGACAGCGTGGTGGCCAGTGTCGCCAACGACGTGGCCGATCGCCAACTCAGCCTGACCGTACATGCAGATGCTGCGCCCGCGCACCATGTGTGCGACCCCCGCTTGGTGGCGCGCGCGCTGCTCAACCTCATCCGCAATGCCGCGCGGTACGCGCGCGACACCATCACCGTGCGGATCGAAGCCGGCCAGACGGGTGCCCTGTGTCTGGTGGTGGAAGACGACGGGCCGGGCATCCCCGTGTCGGATCGTGCCCGCGTGTTCGAGCCGTTCCTTCGGTTAGATGCCAGCCGCGACCGGCATACCGGTGGGTTTGGCCTGGGCCTGGCGATCGTGCGGCGCATTGCGCTGGTACACGGCGGCGAAGTTCAACTGGATGCCGCGCCCAGCGGTGGCGCGCGCTTTACGGTCTCGTTGCCGGCGATGGCCTTACCGCTGATCTAGCAGCACAGCAGCCGATGTGTCGTCGGGGCCTGGCCGACGCAGGAACGCGCTCGGGCTTTGCCCAAACGCCCGCCGGAACATCGCTGAAAACGCGCTCTGGCTGTTGTAGCCCAGCGTTTGCGCCACCTGCGCCAGCGGCATCCCCTGCGACATCATCGGGATGGCGCTGGCCAGCACCGCCTGCTGGCGCCATTGCGAAAAGCTCACGCCGAGTTCGTCCCGAAAACGCCGCGCGAGCGTGCGCGTGCTGGCGCCCACATCACGCGCCAGATCATCGAACGTCAGCGCCGACCCCGGGTCGGCCATCACGCGTTCACACAGGGCCCGCAGGCGTTTGTCGGCGGGCATGGGCAGGTCGAGCGGCAGCGGGGCGCTGCGGCGCAGCTCATCGAGGATGAGCGCGGCCAGGGCCTGCTCGCGCGCAGGCGGCAGCGGCTGGCGCACGTCCATGGCGGCGATCAGCTCGCGCAGCAATGGCGAGACTTCCATGACCCGGCATTCGGCCAGCGTGCCTGTCACGACGGACGGATCGGCATAGAGCGTGCGCAGGAACGCCGCCTCCACCACCCACACCTCGTGCTCGATGCCAGGCGGAATCCAGATCGCCCGAGACGGCGGCACTACCCACGCGGTGTCGCCCGCTTGCACGCGCAGCACACTGTTGTGGCTGTACGCCACCTGCGCCCACGGGTGCGTGTGACGCGGAAAGCGCGTATTGGCCTCCATCTGGCGCGTGTACAGCCGCACTGGGTGCGCCAGCGATGGCGGTGTGCGGCCTTCAACATCGGTGGGGAGAATGCGCTGCGGCATGGGGGCGTGGGAGGTTTGCGACAGAAGCGATCAGCGAGTCTAAAACGCCCCCGCCAGGACTTGTCGAAGCCCCTGCCCGATGGCAGGCTATCGACCTCGCGCGCGCTGTCTCGCGCGACCAGAACGACAAAAGTGGGCCGCCCTTGGCACAGCCGGGCGGCCTCGACAAAAACGCCGCCGCCCACGAGGCCCGCGGTGAAGGGTGCTAGGAATGCAAACGGGAAATCAAGCGCGCTGCCGGGGTGCGCGCTGGCGCAGGTCTCTGGCTGCCACATTCACGCTGTGTGCCGTGCTCGCGGCACCGGCCGTCCACGCCGATATCAGCATCATCCAGTCATTGCCGCTGACGGGCTCGCAGGCCGCTACCGGGCGCGCGCTCAACGCCGGCGCGCGGCTGTACTTCGACTGGCTCAATCTTGACGGCGGCATCAACGGCGAAACCATCCGCCTGGTCGCCCGCGACGACGAGCAGAAGGTCGAACAGACGCTGCGCAACGTGCGCGACATGGCCAAGATCGACAACCCCGTGGCCTTGCTGACCGTAGTCGGCACCGCCAACGTGGAAGCCTTGATGCACAACGGCGTGCTGGCTGAAGCCGGTCTGCCGCTGGTTGGCCCCGCCACCGGCGCCTCCAGCATGACGAGCGACCCGCTGGTGTTCCCCATCAAGGCCAGCTACCAGCAGGAGATCGACAAGATGGTCGGCGCGCTGGTCACCATTGGCGTGACGCGCATTGGTGTGCTGTATCAGAACGATGCGTTGGGTAAGGAGGCGCTGGGCGGCGTGGAGCGCACGCTCAAGGCGCACAAGCTGGCGATTGCCGCCACGGCTTCGTACCCGCGTAACACGGCGGCGGTCGGGCCGGCGGTAGACAAACTGCTCGGCACCGATGTGCAGGCGATCTTTCTGGGCGCCACGGCCGAGCCTGCCGCGCAGTTCGTCAAGCAATACCGGGCGCGCGGCGGCGGTGCGCAACTGCTGGGGCTGTCGTCGATTGACCCGGCCATCCTGCTCAAAGTGGCTGGCATTGATGCCGTGCGCGGCTACTCGCTGGCGATGGTGATGCCTAACCCCGGCAAGAGCGTGAACCCGGTGATCCGCGAGTTCAATCGGGCGCGGGCTGCCGTGGGGGCCAAGGACGTGGAGTTGTCATTCCGCGCTGTCGAGGGGTTTGTTGCGGCCAAGGTGCTGGCGGAGGCGGTGCGCCGCGCTGGCCCCAAGCCCACGCGCGAACAGGTGCGTCGTGAACTTGCCCGCTTGCGCAACTTCGATGTGGGCGGTGGGTTCATGGTGGATTTTTCTGATCGGACGCGGCCGGGTTCGCACTATGTGGAGTTGGGGGTGGTGGGGCCGAATGGGCTGGTGATTCAGTAATGCTGGTCGGGCTGGGGTGGGATTGGTTTGGTTTTGGACTATTGGTCCATCCCCAGTATCGTCCCCTGCCGGGGCCGACTCACTTTTCTTTGTCTTGCCAAAGAAAAGTA
>CBJMVH010000038.1:0-41135 GCA_966433195.1 uncultured Ralstonia sp. | reverse complement strand
GAGGGTGACGAATTTGTAAGCGGAAATATTGACGATCTGCATGTGCTGCCGCGCCGTTTCAGGGCGCCTGGGTAACCCGTTGATTCGTAAGCCGAAATTATAACGGTCCGCGCAGCGGGGCGGGTTGCCGAAGGTCAATTCGGCAGGCGCCGAATGCTTTACCGAAGGTGTCAGCCGTTACAATACGCGGATGAATTCGCCGCGCTTCGTCCACCTCCGTCTCCATTCCGAATACTCCGTCGTCGATGGCAATGTCCGCCTCGACGACGCCGTCAAGGCCGCCGCCAAAGACGGCATGGGCGCCCTGGCGCTGACCGACCTCGCCAACGCCTTCGGCCTGGTGCGCTTCTACAAGGAGGCGCGCGGCAAGGGCGTCAAGCCGATCGTCGGGGCCGACGTGTGGATCACCAATCACGACGAACGCGATAAGCCGTCACGCTTGTTGCTGCTGGTGCGCAACAAGCAGGGCTATCTGAACCTGTGCCAGTTGCTGGCGCGCGCATGGCTCTCCAACCAACATCGTGGTCGTGCGGAAATCGCCCCCGAGTGGTTTGACGAGCCTGGCGTGGAAGACGCGCCGTTGGCCACGGGCCTGCTGGCCCTGTCCGGCGCGATGGCCGGCGATATCGGCATGGCGCTGGCCAACGGCAACGAGGCGCTGGCGCGCAAGCTGGCGACGAATTGGTCACGCATCTTCCCGAACGCGTTCTACATCGAGCTGCAACGCGCCGGCCACGCCGGCACCGAAGCCTACATCCAGCAGGCGGTGAAACTGGCTGCGGCGATGCACCTGCCGGTGGTGGCCACGCACCCGGTGCAGTTCATGACGCCGGATGACTTTACGGCGCATGAGGCGCGCACGTGTATCGCGGAGGGCGAACTGCTCGCCAACCCGCGCCGCGCCCGCCGCTTCACGACCGATCAGTATTTCAAGACGCAGGACGAGATGTGCGCGCTGTTTGCCGACATCCCGTCCGCGCTCGCCAACGCGGTGCAGATCGCGCAGCGCTGCAACCTGACGCTGGAGCTGGGCAAGCCCAAGCTGCCGCTGTTTCCGACGCCTGATGGCATGTCGCTGGACGACTACCTCGTCCACCTCGCCAAGGAAGGGCTGGAAAAGCGCATGGAAGTGCTGTTCCCCGACGAGGCACTGCGTGAATCCAAGCGGCCCGAGTACTACGCCCGATTGGAGTTTGAGACCGGCACCATCATCAAGATGGGCTTCCCGGGCTACTTCCTGATCGTGGCGGACTTTATCAACTGGGCCAAGAACAACGGCGTGCCGGTGGGGCCGGGCCGGGGTTCGGGCGCAGGCTCGCTGGTGGCGTATGCGCTGGGTATTACCGATCTGGACCCGCTCAAGTACAACCTGCTGTTCGAGCGTTTCCTGAACCCGGAACGTGTGTCGATGCCCGACTTCGACATCGACTTCTGCCAGCACGGACGGGATCGTGTGATCCAGTACGTGAAGGAAAAGTACGGCAAGGACGCCGTCTCGCAGATCGCCACGTTCGGCACCATGGCCGCCAAGGCCGCGGTGCGGGATGTGGGCCGCGTGCTCGACCTCGGCTACAACTTCGTCGACGGTGTGGCCAAGCTGATTCCGTTCAAGCCGGGCAAGCTCGTCACGCTGGAAGAGGCGAAGAAGGAAGAGCCGCTGCTGGCCGAGCGCGAAGCCAACGAAGAAGAAGTTAAGCAGCTGCTGGAGCTCGCCCAGCGTGTGGAAGGCATGACGCGTAACGTCGGCATGCACGCGGGCGGTGTGCTGATCGCCCCCGGCAAGCTGACCGATTTCTGCCCGCTCTACACGCAGGGCGGGGAAGACGCCGGCGTCGTCAGCCAGTACGACAAGGACGATGTGGAAGCCGTCGGCCTGGTCAAGTTCGACTTCTTGGGTCTGACCACGCTCACGATCCTGGACTGGGCCGAGCGCTATATCCGCATGCTCGATCCATCCAAGGCGGACTGGAATTGCAGCCAGATTCCGCTGACGGACAAGAAGGCGTTCGACATCCTCAAGACGGCCAACACGGTCGCCGTGTTCCAGCTGGAAAGCCGCGGCATGCAGGGCATGCTGAAGGACGCCAAGCCAGACCGCTTTGAGGACATCATCGCCCTGGTGGCGCTGTATCGCCCGGGCCCGATGGACCTGATTCCCAGCTTCTGCGCGCGTAAGCACGGCCGCGAGAAGGTGGAGTACCCCGACCCGCGCGTCGAGCCGGTGCTCAAGGAGACCTACGGCATCATGGTCTACCAGGAGCAGGTGATGCAGATGGCGCAGATCGTGGGCGGCTACTCGCTCGGCGGCGCTGACTTGCTGCGCCGTGCGATGGGTAAGAAGAAGCCCGAAGAAATGGCGCAGCACCGCGAGTTGTTCCGTGCTGGTGCGGCCAAGGACGGGCTCTCCACCGAAAAGGCCGATGAAATCTTCGACCTGATGGAGAAGTTCGCGGGCTACGGCTTCAACAAGTCGCACGCGGCCGCGTATGCGTTGCTGGCCTACTACACCGCGTGGCTCAAGGCGCATCACCCGGCCGAATTCATGGCAGCCAACATGTCGC
This sequence comes from uncultured Ralstonia sp., assembly GCA_966433195.1. Lineage (GTDB taxonomy): Bacteria > Pseudomonadota > Gammaproteobacteria > Burkholderiales > Burkholderiaceae > Ralstonia. The sequence goes on along the minus strand of CBJMVH010000038.1, from coordinate 38,574 downwards.
TCGCCATGGACGACACCGACAAGGTGAAGATCCTCTACGACGATGCGGTCGGCAAGAACGGCCTGAAGGTGCTGCCGCCCGACATCAATGCGAGCCAGTACCGCTTTGCGCCGACCGATGCCAAGACCATCCGCTACGGCCTGGGCGGCATCAAGGGCAGCGGGCAGGGCGCGATCGAAGACATCCTGCGCGCGCGTGAGGATGGTCCGTTCAAGGACCTGTTCGACTTCTGCGAGCGCGTGGATCGCCGCCAGGTCAACCGCCGCACGATCGAAGCGCTGGTGCGTGCCGGCGCCTTCGACAGCCTCAACGACAACCGCGCGCAGTTGCTCGCCTCGATCGGTCTGGCTATGGAAGCCGCCGAGCAGAAGGCCGCCGCTGCCAACCAGGTGTCGCTCTTCGACCTGATGAGCGGCGACGATGCCGAAGCACACCGTCCGGAACTCGTCGACGAACCGGCCTGGACCACCAAGCGCAAGCTGCAGGAAGAAAAGCAGGCGCTGGGCTTCTATCTGTCCGGCCACCTGTTTGACGAATGCCGCGAAGAAGTGCGCCGCTTTGCGCGTACCACGCTGGCCGAACTGGCCCAGGAAGTGACGAGCAAAGGTGCCGGTGGCGGCGGGGGCGGATATGGCAATCGGGATGCGCGTAACAAAACCGTAGCCGGCGTCATCGTCGGCCAGCGTACGCAGATGACCCAGCGGGGCAAGATGCTGATCGTCATGCTCGACGACGGCTCCGCCAGCGAAGCCACCGAAGTCACGGTCTTCAACGAAGTCTACGAAGCCAATCGTGCGCTGTTCAAGGAAGACGAGGTGCTGATCGTGCAGGGTAGCGCCCGCCACGACATGTTCACCGGCGGCGTGCGCGTGACGGCGGAATCGGTCATGGATATGACGCAGGCGCGTGCCAAGTTTGCGCGTGCTATCCGTCTCTCCATGAACGGCGATTCGACGGCGGCCAAGCTGCGTGATCTGCTGACGCCGCACGTGGCGCCGGATGGCAATGGCGTGTCGGTGCGCATCAGCTACGTCTGCGAGCAGGCCCGCTGTGAAGCGGTGCTTGGCGATGCGTGGCGCATTGTGCCGAGCGAAGAGGCAATTGCAGCGCTGCGCCAAGCGCTGGATGCCCAGAGCGTCGCCACGCTTTACGACTGATTTCCCCACCCCAACACAATGAACGGTTTGATGAAGCGACACGGTGTGGTCGATGCCCGGCATGCGCCGTTGGCGGCGTTTTTGCTGCTCTATCCCGTGCTCGCCATTGCGATGCGTGGTGGTGCGAGTGCGTTGCTGATTGTGGCGAGCTTGGTGGCACTGTGGGTTCTGGTCACGTCTCGTCCGGCATCGGCTGCGCGTGCTTTGCCAGGAGGCGGAGATCGGCTTGTTCAGGCGACTTGCGTAGCGATGGCGGTGCCGCTCCTTGCCGTGCTACTGAGCGAAGCTTGGCATGCGCAGATGCGCTGGAGCGCCTTTGATACGCCTTCGCGTTTTCTTGTGGCTGTGCCGCTGTTTCTGGCGCTGCGCCGCGCGCCCTTGCGCTGGATGCGCTGGTGCGATTTGTCGTTTGCGGTGGCAGCGTTTGTTGCCCTTGGGGTCGGCCTGTGGAGTGGGCGTGACTGGGGCGGTAATCGGTTGGGCAGTGCGTTTCTCAACCCCATCCACTATGGCGACATGGCGTTGGCATTGGGGGTGCTGTCCGTGCTCTCGCTGAACTGGTGGCGCAAAGATTCGCTGGCCGTGCGCGTGCTCAAGGTGGCTGGCTTGCTGGCCGGGTTGGCGACGTCGTTGCTGAGCGGGTCGCGCGGTGGATGGGTGGCGATTCCGGCCATGCTGCTGCTGGTGATGATTGTGCGAGGGCGCAACAAGCCTTTGCGGTGGCGCTTGCTGGTGCCGGTGGCGGCGGTGCTGGGCGTGGTCGTGGTCTATCTGGTGTCGGCTTCAATCCAGGCGCGCGTTCACGAGGTATGGTCCGATCTGGCGCAATTTGCGCAGGGACATAAGGACACGTCGATCGGCATCCGCTTGCAGATCTACCACGCCGCGGTCATCCTGACGGAAAGCCACCCGGTGTTCGGGCTCGGTGCCGGTGGTTTTTGCAGCAACCTTCAGACGCTGGTCGACGCTGGGCAGATGACGCCCATGGCCCGTGAACTGGGTTGTGGCGAGGCTCACAACGAATTGTTGGCGTTCACCGCCGCATATGGCTTACTGGGCGGTCTGGGCATTATCGCGATCCACTTGCTGCCTGCCATGCTGTGCTGGCGCTGCCTGAAATCGCCCGTTGCGCCCATGCGCCGTTCGGCGCTGATGGGTCTGGTCTTCGCCGCAGCGTTCTTCGTGTTCGGACTGACGGTGGAAATTTTCACCTTGAAACAGACGGTGTCGTTCTATGCGGCCGTCATGGCGATTCTGGCGGGCATTGCTTCTCATGTCGGCCATCCTTCAGATCGCACGCACCAGCATTGAGCGCCATGTTCAGCATCCTGATCCCCACCTGGAACAACCTGCCTTATCTCAAGCTGTGCATTGAGAGCATTCACCGGCATTCTGCGTTCGCGCACGAAATCATCGTCCATGTGAATGAAGGCAATGACGGCACGCTTGACTGGCTGCGCGAACAGAACCTGCCCCATACGTGGAGCCCGGGCAACGTCGGCGTGTGCCTGGCGCTCAACGACGCGGCGCGACTGGCATCGCATGAGTGGATTCTGTTCATGAACGACGACATGGTCGTCACGCCCGGTTGGGACCAGGCGCTTATGTCGGCGATAGAGGCGGTAGGAGATCAGTTTGCCTATCTGGCTGCGCAGCTGACGGAGCCGACGGATACCGGCAACGTACAAGTCAACGTGGGCAACTTCGGCACGGGGCCCGATAACTTTGACGAAGCCGGCTTGCTGGCCCACATGGCCAACCAACCGCCATCGGCGGACCGCGATGGTGTGGCGCTGCAGCCGATGCTGGTCAGCCGGCGGTTGTGGCATCTGGTGGGGGGCTACAGCATCGAGTTCGGCCCCGGCATGAGCAGCGACGACGATTTCCTGATGAAACTGTGGCTGGTCGGCTGCCGCATTTTCCGCGTTGTGGGCGCGAGTCGCATCTACCACTTTGGTTGTTCGACGACGCGCCGCGTGCGCCGCAATCGTGGCGGACGAGAGTTCTTGCTCAAGTGGGGCATTACGCAACACGCCTTCGCGCGCGGCTATGTGCGGGCCACCGCGCAGGCGGGTGCAGCTGGTGCACTGCCTACCGTGCCTGAATCGGGCCTGAAAGGGCGCTTGAAGCGGGCCCTCTATGCCCTTAAGCTGTACCCGACTGGAGACCTGCGCGCGTGGGAGCCAAACCTGCCGGCGCAGCTTGTCACGCGCGCACCGGACGAGAAAATCAGCCGCTGACGGATGCAGAGGTCAGTTCACGCGCGCGCTGGTATTTGCGGTAGCTGACTGACGCGTTCATCCGCGCAATGGCCCAGCCGGCTTTGCCATCCAGAAACCCGCGTCGCAACAGCAGCGTGCGGATAAATGCCCAGCCACCGTGTAGCGCCGGCGAAAGCCACCCGGGCCGCTTGCCGCGCGCAGCAAACTCGCGTGCCCCGGCTTCCGCATACTGTGTACTCTTGCGCCGCACTTGCTCTATCGACGTGTAGCTGTAATGCAGCAGCGAGGCGCGCAGCCGGCCCGTTGCCCCCGTCACCTGCAGGCTTTCGTGGACAAGGTTGTCTGAAAAGCGCGCCTGACCGCGCCGGACGAGGCGTGTCACATAATCCGGCCGCCAGCCGCAGTGGTGCACCCAGGTGCCGCAAAACTGCGACAGACGTGGAATTGCATAGGCGTTGGTGCCAGTGGCATCCGCCTGGGCGATCGCGGAGCGAATTTCGTCGGCCAACTCGGGCGTGACGCGCTCGTCCGCATCAATGGAGAGGATCCATTTCCCGGTGGCTGCGTCCAGGGCGCGGTTTTTCTGCGGACCGAAGCCGGGCCACGGGCCGTCATCTTCGATGAGACGCGCGCCGTGTGCGCGGGCGATATCGCGCGTGGCATCGGCGCTGCCGGAATCGAGCACGATCACCTCATCAGCCAACCCTGCCAGGGAGGCGATGCAATCACCGATGTTGTGCGCTTCATTGCGCGTGAGGATGGTGGCGCTTAGCTGGATGGACATGGCAAAGGGCATGCGCCTGGAGTGTTCGGTAGCTGTGTTCGGCGGCGGCTGATCGCCAGCGTCTGAGCCGCCGGGTTATGGCGGCGGGTATTGTGGCACAGGGCCCGGGATTGCAGGCGGTACAATACGCGACCGCCACGAGCGGGCGGCTGTACTTCACGGCCATTCCTGATTTCCGCTATGTTTTCCATCCTCCTGCCGACCTGGAACAACCTCCCCCTGCTCAAGTTGTGCGTGCACAGCATCCGCGCGCATTCGGCGTACGACCATCAGATCATCGTGCACGTCAACGACGGTTCTGACGGCACGCTCGAGTGGGTGCGCGAGCAGGGCCTGGATCACACGCATTCACCACAGAACGTCGGCATCTGCTTGGCGGTCAACGAATCGGCCATGCTGGCCAAGCACGATTACATCGTCTTTCTGAATGACGACATGGTCTGCTGCCCGGGCTGGGATACCGCGCTCGTGCGTCGGCTGGAGAAGCTGGATACCGATCTGTTCATGCTGTCGGGCTCCATGATCGAACCGGTCGACACGGGGAACCCCTGTGTGGTTGTGGGCGACTACGGCCGCGATGCCGATACGTTTGACGAGGCCCGCCTGCTGGCCGACGCTCCGCGCCTGGTGCGCGGTGATTGGTACGGTGCCACGTGGCCGCCGACCGTGGTGCATCGGCGCTGGTGGTTCAAGCTCGGCGGCTACAGCAGCGAGCTCACGCCCGGCATGAGCAGCGACAACGATTTCTCCATGAAGCTTTGGCACGCCGGTTGCCGGATCTTCCTGGGGGTGGGCGACTCGCTGGTCTATCACTTCCAGTGCAAGTCGACCGGCAAGGTGAAGAAGAACGATGGCCGGCGCCAGTTCCTCAACAAGTGGGGCCTGTCGCAGTCGACGTTCGACAAGTATTTCCTGCGCCGAGGCACACCGGCCGGCGCCAACTGGCGGTTGCCCGAGCCGGAGCTGACCTCCAAGCTGCGCTGGGACTTGCGACGCAATGATCTGTCGCGGCGGTTGCGTCCTGGCGTCGACGTTCTCTGAGTCCCGAATTACACGAGGTCCGGAGCCTCTCCGGCCGATTTTTCCTTGGATTCCATGGCAGTGACTGATTCTTCAAACACCGCAGCACCGGCGCGCCAGCCCGGCCATCTGAAGCGCCTATGGGGTTATCTCCGCCCCGAGCTGACCGCCTTCATCCTCTCCATGGTCGCCATGGGCATCGTGGCGGCCACGGAGGGCATCATCCCCAAGGTGGTGAAAGACCTGCTGGACCAAGGCTTTGGTGGCGAATACGCCGGCAAGCTATGGCAAGTGCCCGCCATGCTGGTGGGGATTGCCGTGGTGCGTGGCGTGGCGCAGTTCGCGTCGACGTATCTGCTGAGCCTCGTGTCGAACAAGGTGCTGCTGAACCTGCGCATGAAGATGTTCGAGCGCCTGCTGCAGGCACCTGCGTCGTTCTACCAGCGCAACACGGCGGCTTCGCTCATCAACGCGGTGATCTTCGAGGTCAATCAGGTGTTGGGGACGCTGACCGGCGTGTTCATCACGATGGTGCGCGACTCGATGACGGTGCTGGCGCTGCTGATCTTCCTCTTCTATACCAACTGGCGCCTGACGCTGGTGGTGGCGGTGATCCTGCCCGTGATCGGCCTGCTGATGTCGCGCATCAACCGCCGCCTGCGCTCGCTCAATCGCGAAAGCCAGCATCTGACCAATCAGGCCGCCTACGTGGTGGAAGAGGCGGTGGGCGGCTACAAGGTCGTCAAGCTGCATGGTGGTGAGGTGTATGAATCGCTGCGCTTCAACGCCATGACAAACCGCCTGCGCGGCTATGCCATGCGTGTGGCGGTGGCCGGCGGCCTGAACCAGCCGGTGACGCAGTTCCTGGCGGCGCTGGCGCTGTCCATCATCCTGGCGATCGCGATGCTGCAGGCGCAGGCCAACCAGACAACGGTCGGCGGCTTCACCGGCTTTGTGATGGCAATGCTGCTGCTGATCTCGCCGCTCAAGCACCTGACCGACGTGAACCAGCCGCTGCAGCGCGGTCTGACCGCCGCCGAATTCATCTTCAGCCTGATCGACACGCCTATCGAGCCGCAGGAGGGCGGCAAGCGTGTCGACCGCTCCCGCGGCGACATCCGTTTCGATAACGTCACCTTCCGCTATGGCGAGGACGGCCGTGCTGCGCTCGACAGCATCAACCTGCACGTCAAGCCAGGCGAGATTGTCGCGCTGGTGGGCCCCTCGGGCAGCGGCAAGACCACGCTGGTGAACCTGCTGCCGCGCTTCTTTGATCCGACTGCGGGCACGATTTCGCTCGACGGTGATGCGCTGGCCGATCTATCCCTGCACGACCTGCGCCGCCAGATCGCCTTCGTGAGCCAGGACGTCGTGCTGTTCAACGACACCATCGCCGCCAACGTGGCGTATGGCGCGCGTGACGCCTCCGAGATCGACATGGCGCGCGTGCGCCGTGCGCTGGAAGCCGCCTACCTGACGGATGTGGTGGATAACCTGCCCGAGGGCGTCGACACCAACATCGGCGACAACGGCTCGAAGCTCTCTGGCGGTCAGCGACAGCGTCTGGCGATTGCCCGCGCCATTTACAAGGATGCGCCGATCCTGATTCTGGACGAAGCGACCTCTGCGCTCGACTCGGAGTCCGAACGCCAAGTGCAGGCAGCGCTTGAGCGGCTGATGGAAGGCCGCACGACGTTGGTGATCGCACACCGTCTGTCGACCATCGAAAACGCCGACCGCATCGTCGTGCTCGAGCACGGCAAGATTGCCGAAGCCGGCACGCACCGTGAACTCATCGACCGCGATGGGTTGTATGCTGGACTGCATCGCATCCAGTTCGCCACTCAATAAGCAGTGCACTTCCGGGCGGCGTGCTCGTGATGCTCAAACCAAAGGAGACATCGTGACGACCACCACGCCGCCCATCAGCCGGTTCCCCGTTCCTGAACTGGCTGACATTCCCGAAGACATTCGCGCACGCATCCTCGAGGTGCAGGAGAAGACCGGCTTCGTGCCGAACGTCTTCCTAGCGCTATCCCACCGGCCGGATGAGTGCCGCGCCTTCTTCGCCTACCACGATGCGCTGATGCTGCGCGAAGGCAGCAGCCTCACGAAGGGCGAGCGCGAGATGATCGTCGTGGCCACTTCGGGGGCCAACCAATGCCTGTATTGCGTGGTCGCGCACGGCGCCATCCTGCGCATCTACGAGAAGAATCCGCTTGTGGCCGATCAGGTGGCGGTCAACTATCGCAAGGCGGACATCACCCCGCGCCAGCGCGCCATGCTTGATTTTGCGATGAAGGTCTGCACCGCCTCGCACACCGTCAATGAAGCCGACTATGAAGCCTTGCGCGCGCACGGCTTCGATGAGGAAGATGTGTGGGATATCGCCGGCATCACCGCCTTCTTCGGCTTGTCGAACCGGATGGCGAACGTGATTTCAATGCGGCCGAACGAGGAGTTCTTCCTGCTGGGCCGCTTGCCGCGCGAAAAGAAGTAGGGCGTCCGCGCGGGCGCTAGGCCGTCAGCTCGCGCAAGGCTTCGAGCAGTTTGACAGCGGGGCTGGGCAAGAGGCCATGGCGGCGCCGGAACGCGGTGAGCGTGCGGCGCGCCACCAAGCCGGGAATCGGCAGGGGCTCGATCACGCCGGCGCGGCGTTCGGCGTCGATCATCGGTTCGGCCATCCAGCTCAGGAAGCCGGAGCGCGCCACAAGGCTCTTGAGCGCCGTCACCGAGCGGGTTTCCACCACGATGTTCGGCAGACCCAGACCAGCGGCTCCGAATACCTGACGCATATGCTCATACGGGCCGGTGCCACGCGGCGGAACGGCCCACGGCGCATCCAGGGTATCGGCCAGCGTCAGGCTGGGGCGCTGGCGCAGCGCGTGCTCCGGCGATGCGACCACAAAACTCGCATCCTCCCAGCGGCAATCCGCGATGGCGATGATCTCGTCGGTATCTGGCATCGCAATGGATAGCGCGAGGTCGATCTCGTGCTTGACCAGGCCTTCGGCCAGCCGGTCCCACACCCCTTCCAGGATCTCCACGCGCAGGTTCGGCCAGCGCGCCACCACGTTGCCCACGGCCAGCGGCAGAACATAGCTCGCGATGCTGCCCACCGCGCCGACGCGGATGGTGCCCCTGGCGAGCCCGCGCATGGCGTCGATCTCTTCACGTGCGTAGTCCGCCTCGCGTTGCAGCAACGACGCATGCGGCAGCAGCGCCCGCCCGATGGTGGTGAGCTGCATCCCCTTGGAGTGCCGCTCAAACAGCGGCGCCCCGACCTCATCTTCCAGCCGCTTGATGATGCGGCTCAGCGCCGGCTGGGTGACGTGCAGGACTTCGGCCGCGCGCCCGAGGCTGCCCGCCGAAACGATGGTGGTGAAGGCGCGCAATTGGCGCAGATCAAAAGGCATACCGAAAGGTAATGACTTTGTCGAGATAACTCAATATCGCATGAAGCGCTACGGAATCCATACTGGCAGCCTGTTTCAAGGAGACCGTCCGTATGACCCGCACCTCGCTCGCGCTGACCACAGTGTGCGACGCCACCTTCGAGCTGCTGCGCCGCCTCGGCATGACGTCCGTTTTCGGCAATCCGGGCTCGACCGAGCTGCCGATGTTCCGCGATTTTCCGGAAGACTTCCGCTACATCCTCGGCCTGCAGGAGGCCGTGGCGGTCGGCATGGCCGACGGCTACGCACAGGCGACCGGCAACGCCGCATTGGTGAACCTGCATTCGGCCGCCGGTGTCGGCAACGCGATGGGCAACATCTTCACGGCGTTCAAGAACCGCACGCCGCTGGTGATCACGGCGGGGCAGCAGGCGCGTTCGATCTTGCCATTTGACCCGTTCCTAGCCTCCAGTCAGGCAACCGAGCTGCCCAAGCCGTATGTGAAATGGAGCATCGAACCGGCGCGGGCGCAGGATGTGCCGCTGGCGCTGGCCCGCGCGTATCACATCGCCATGCAGGAACCTCGCGGCCCGGTGCTGGTGTCGATTCCCGTGGACGACTGGGACCAGACGACCGAGTCCGTTGCCGTGCACGAGGTGGCCACGGAAGTGCGGCCGGATCCCGTCACGCTGGCGCGCATCGGCGACATGCTGGACGCGGCACAGCGGCCGGCGTTCGTGGTGGGGGCCGCCGTGGATCGAGCGGGCGCGTGGGATGCCGTCGTGCAGCTTGCCGAGGCACACAGCGCGCGCGTGTTCACCGCCCCGATGGCCGGCCGAGGCGCGTTTCCGGAAGATCACCGCCTGTTCGCCGGTTTCCTGCCCGCCATGCGCGAGAAGATCGTCAGCTTGCTGCAGGGGCACGACGTGGTGTTCGCGCTCGGCGCGCCTGCGTTCGCGTATCACGTGGAGGGGCATGGCCCGCACGTGCCGGCGGGCGCGCAGCTCGTGCAACTGATCGACGACCCTGCCACCGCCGCGTGGACACCCGAGGGCATTTCCGTCGTCGGCAACATCCGCCTGGGCGTGCTGGATCTGCTCGCCAGGCCTGCGCCACCTGCGCGGCCGCTGCCGACGCCCCGCGTCAAGGCTCCGCGAGCGGAGCCGGGTACGCCCATGTCAGCCGCCTTTGCATTGCAGACGCTCGATGCCGTGCGCGGCCCCGCAGACATCGTCGTGGAGGAGGCGCCGAGCGCCCGCGCGACCATGCAAGCCTATCTGCCGATGCGCCGCTCGGGAGCGTTCTACACCATGGATAGCGGTGGATTGGGCTACGGTATGCCCGCTGCCGTGGGCGTCGCCTTGGCCAAGCCGACAGGGGCGGGGCGCGTGATCGCTCTGATTGGCGATGGCTCGAGCATGTATTCCATCCAGGCGTTGTGGAGTGCGGCGCTGCTCAAGTTGCCCATGACGTTCGTGATCCTGAACAACCGTCGCTATGCCGCCTTGCAGGAATTTGCGCCGGTGTTTGGTTTTTCGCCGACCGATGCGGTGCAGGGCACCGATCTGCACGGCATCGACTTCGTGGGCCTGGCGCGCGCCATGGGCTGCGCTGGCGAACGCGTCACTGATCCGCATGCACTGGAAGCCGTACTGCGCACCGCGCTGCAATCGGCCGGCCCAACCCTGATCGAAGTGGAGATCGCCTGATGACGAATACGAATGTTGCGCCGCTCGACGGTACCCAAAGCATCTCGATGCTGATCAACGGCGAGCGCGTGCAGGCTGCCAATGGCGCCGTCTTCGAGCGCCGCAACCCGCTCGATGGCACCGTGGCCACGCGCGCGCCGGCCGCCACGATTGACGACGCAAGACGTGCCGTCGATGCCGCTGCTGCGGCGTTCCCAGCCTGGGCTGCCATGGGGCCGACCGAGCGCCGTGCGTTGCTCATGCGTGCGGCACAAGCGCTCGAAGCCAAGGGCGACGCCTTTGCCGCCGCGATGGCCGCCGAGACGGGGGCCTCCGCGCTGTGGGCGGGCTTCAATGTGCACCTTGCGGCCAATGGCCTGCAGGAGGCCGCCGCGATGGTCACGCAGATCGCCGGAGAGATCATCCCGTCCGACGTACCCGGCAGCCTCGCGATGGGCGTGCGCCAGCCTGCAGGCGTGGTGCTTGGTATCGCGCCGTGGAATGCGCCGGTCATTCTCGCGGTGCGCGCGATTGCGCTGCCGCTGGCGTGCGGCAACACCGTCGTGCTTAAGGGCTCCGAGGTTTCGCCGGCCACGCACGGGCTCATCATCGAAGCCTTGCAGGAGGCAGGATTGCCGAAGGGCGTCGTCAACTTCGTGACCAACGCTCCGGCGGATGCGGGCGCGGTGGTGGAGGCGATGATCGCGCACCCCGCCGTGCGCCGGGTCAACTTCACGGGCTCCACGCGCGTGGGCCGCATCATCGCGCAGACGTGCGCCACGCACCTCAAGCCCGCCGTGCTGGAACTGGGCGGCAAGGCGCCGTTGCTGGTGCTGGCGGATGCGGACATCGATGCTGCCGTCGATGGCGCGGCCTTTGGCTCCTTCGCCAACTCGGGCCAGATCTGCATGTCCACCGAGCGCATCATCGTCGACGAAGCTATTGCCGATGCGTTTGTTGCCAAGCTCGCCGCGAAGGCCGCTTCGCTGCCGTTGGGCGACCCGCGCAAGGCGCCAGCGGTGCTCGGCTCGGTGGTCGACATGAGTACGGTTGAGCGCTGCAACCACCTGATCGACGACGCGCTGGCCAAGGGCGCCAAGCTGCTATGCGGCGGCAAGGCCGACAGCACGCTGATGCCTGCCACGCTGCTCGACCATGTCACACCTGACATGCTGATCTATGCAGAAGAATCCTTTGGCCCCGTCAAGGGCATCGTGCGCGTGAGCGGCGATGACGCGGCCGTGGCGTGCGCGAATGACAACGCGTACGGCCTGTCCTCCGCCGTGTTCAGCCGCGATGTGGCACGCGCAATGAACGTCGCACGACGTATCGAATCGGGCATCTGCCACATCAACGGCCCAACCGTGCACGACGAGGCACAGATGCCGTTCGGCGGTGTGAAGGCGAGCGGCTTCGGGCGCTTCGGCGGCCGCGCTGGTGTCGCCGAATTCACCGAACTGCGCTGGATGACCGTGCAGACCACCCCGCGCCACTACCCCTTCTGATACGCCATGAAGATTGCGAATCTCGGCGCGGGCGCCATGGGTTCATTGTTCGGCGGGCTGCTGGCCGAAGCGGATAAGCACGTCACGCTGCTCGACATCAACGACGCGCATTTGCACGCCATTGCCGAACATGGTTTGCGGCTGGAAACCGATAGCGGCGATCGTCACGTCCACAACCTGCACGCCTTGCGTCCGGGTGAAGCGACGGAGGTGCCTGATCTGTTGATCGTCTTCACCAAGGCGATGCACACGCGGGCAGCGCTGGCGAGCGTGCGGCATCTGATTGGCCCTTCAACACATGTGCTCACGCTGCAGAACGGCCTGGGCAATGTCGAGGCGCTGACTTCGGTCGTACCGCAGGAGCGCATCTTCGTTGGCGTGACGACGTGGCCTGCCGATCTGGCTGGGCCGGGCCACGTGCACTCGCATGGCTCGGGCGCGATCCGGTTGATGTCGGCGGATGGCGTTCAGCGTCCGATGCTTGAACGCGTGGTGGATGCGCTGTCCGCCGCCGGCCTGAATTGCCACGCCGATGCGAACGTATGGGGTGCTGTGTGGGAGAAGGTTGCTTTCAACGCTGCACTCAACCCGCTGTGTACGGTGCTGAACCAGCCGGTCGACGCACTGGCCGCAGTGGAAGACGGCCCGGCGCTGGCGTTGACCATCGTGGACGAAGTGCTCGCCGTGGCGCACGCCAGCGGCATCACTGTCGATGCTGCCAAGGTGAGCGACAACGTGCGCCACGCCATCGTGGCGCATCGCGGGCACAAGCCATCGATGCTGCAGGACGTGCTGGCCGGGCGCCCGACCGAGATCGAGTCCATCAACGGCGCCGTGGTGGCGACGGCGCGCCGGCTTGGCGTGCCGGTGCCCCACACCGAAACGTTGATGCAACTGGTGCGGCTGGTGCAGGCGCGGGCCGTCCAGCCGCAAACGCCGTAATCGAACGGGAGGCAACCGCCCACCCATCCATCCCATGGCGCGCAGACGCCAGTTCACAGGAGACAACCATGATGTGCAGTTTCAGATTGGTGAGCACGGCGTCCCAGCGGAGGCCGGCATGAGCCAGAACCAGACCACAGTCGACATCGGCACCGTCCTTGACGATGGGCCGTTCTCCCTTGCGCAGAAGATGGCGGTGTTGCTGGCTGCGTTCGCCATCGTGATGGACGGCTTTGACGGCCAGTTGATCGGCTTTGCCATTCCCGTGGTGATCAAGGAGTGGGGGATCACGCGCAATGCCTTCGCGCCAGCGGTGGCGGCGGGCCTGATCGGCATGGGGCTGGGCAGCGCGTTGGCGGGCTTGCTTGCCGATCACTTTGGCCGGCGGTGGGCGCTGATCGGTAGCGTGTTCCTGTTCGGCGCAGCAACGTGCCTGATCGGCTTCGCACCCAACGTCATGGCGATTGCCGCGCTGCGCTTCATTGCGGGTCTGGGGATTGGCGGCGCGCTGCCGAGTTCCACGACCATGACAGCGGAGTTCACGCCCGCGCGTCACCGTACGCTGGCGGTGACGGCTACCATCGTCTGCGTGCCGCTGGGCGGGATGCTCGCGGGCCTATTTGCGGGCCATGTGCTGCCGCTCTATGGGTGGCGCGGGCTGTTCTGGATTGGCGGTGCGCTGCCGCTGGTGCTTGGGCTTGTGCTGCTGGTCACGCTGCCGGAATCGCCTCGCTTCCTGGCGCGCCGTCAGTCGCACTGGCCGCAACTGACGCGTCTGCTGTCTCGAATGGAGCGTGACGTGCCGTCCGGCGCCGCGTTCATCGATATCGCCGGCCAGAAGGTCATCCAGCACGCGAGCTTCCGGTCATTGTTCGCGCCGGGTCAGGCACGCGATACGGTGGCGTTGTGGGCGGCGTTCTTCATGTGTCTGCTGGCCGTGTATGCCGCCTTCAGCTGGTTGCCGACGATGCTCGCTTCTGAAGGCCTGAGCGTCAGCGTGGCCGGCTCGGGGCTGACGGCATACAACCTGGGCGGTGTGATCGGCGCGCTGGTCTGTGCGATGACCATCGCGCGATGGGGCTCGCGCTGGCCGATGGCGTTGTGCTGCGTGGGGGCTGCTGCAAGCGCCTTTGTCCTGCAGGGTGTCGATGCCAAGCTCAACACGAGCCTGCTGATCGTCGGGCTGGGCTTGCATGGGCTGTTCGTCAATGCCGTGCAATCGACGATGTACGCGCTGTGCGCCTATGTCTATCCGACAGCGGTGCGCGCCACGGGCACGGCATCGGCCGTGGCATTCGGGCGGTTGGGGGCCATCCTGAGCGCGTTTGCCGGCGCCATGATCATCACGGCCGGCGGGGCGGTAGCGTATTTGGCAATGCTTGGGATCGCGATGCTGGTGGTGCTCGCCGCGCTGCTGGCGATGCGTGAACAGATTCCGCGTCTGACGGCGCGTGCGGCGCAATCCAAGGCCGCGACACCGGTCCCGCACGGCAGCCCGGTTAAGCCGTAGCCACCGTGCCGGCCGGGGGCAGTGCTACATCAAGATGATGTCGTACTGTTCCTGGCTGGCCGCCGACGATTCCACCTGCAACGAAATCGGCTTGCCGATGAAATCGCCCAGCATCGCCAGGTGCTGGCTTTCTTCTTCCAGGAACAGGTCGATCACCGACTGCGAGGCCAGGATGCGGAACTCGCGCGGGTTGAACTGCCGCGACTCGCGCATGATCTCGCGCAGGATGTCGTAGCACACGGTGCGGGGCGTCTTCACCTGGCCCTTGCCGTGGCACACCGGGCACTGCTCGCACAGCACATGCGCAAGCGATTCCCGCGTACGTTTGCGCGTCATCTCCACCAGCCCCAGTTGCGAGAAGCTGTTGACCGTGATGCGCGTGCGGTCGCGCGACAGTGCCTTGCGCAACTCGGCCAGCACTGCGTCGCGATGTTCGGCCGATTCCATGTCGATGAAATCGATGATGATGATGCCGCCCAGGTTGCGCAGCCGCAGTTGTCGCGCGATGGTGTGCGCGGCCTCCAGGTTGGTCTTGAAGATCGTGTCGTCAAAGTTGCGCGCGCCCACGTAGCCGCCAGTGTTGACGTCAATCGTCGTCATCGCCTCGGTCTGGTCGATCATCAGGTAGCCGCCCGATTTCAGGTCGACCCGGCGCGACAGCGCACGCTCGATTTCCGCCTCGATGTTGTACAGATCGAAGATCGGCCGCTCGCCGGTGTAGTGCGTCAGGCGCTCGACCACGGCCGGCGTGTATTCCTGCGCAAACTCGATCAGCTTCTGATGGTTCTCGCGCGAATCGACCTGGATGCTGCGCGTTTCGTCCGTCACGAAGTCGCGCAGCACGCGCTGGGCCAGGTTCAGGTCTTGATACAGGATCGACGGCGCGGGCAGGGTGGTGGCGTTGTGGCGGATCGTCCCCCAGATCTTGCGCAGGTAGGCGACGTCGTTGGCGAGTTCTTCGTCAGTGGCCTCCTCGGCGATGGTGCGCACGATGAAGCCGCCGCGCTCATCGGTGGGCACCATGGCGGTCACGCGTGCGCGCAGCGCTTCACGCTCGGCTTCGTTACCGATCTTTTGCGAGATGCCGATGTGCGGGTCCTGCGGCAGATACACCAGCGTGCGCCCGGCAATGCTCACCTGCGTGGACAGCCGCGCGCCCTTGGTGCCGATCGGGTCCTTGATGACCTGCACCATCAGCGCCTGGCCTTCGAACAGCGTCTTCTCGATGGCGACCTGCGGCGTGGGCGGGGCGTCCTTGGCATCGCGCGGGTGCCAGATGTCGGCCACGTGCAGGAACGCCGCGCGCTCCAGCCCAATGTCGATGAACGCCGACTGCATGCCCGGAAGCACGCGCACGACCTTGCCGAGATAGATGTTGCCGACCAGCCCGCGCGTGAGCGTGCGCTCGATGTGGAGCTCCTGAACGGCGGCTTGCTGGACGATGGCCACGCGCGTTTCTTGCGGCGTGATATTGACGAGGATGTCTTCGGACATGGAGATACCTGGAGAGCGGGTTTCAGCACCCGCCTCCGGTTGATGTCGCGTCCGAAGCGAGTCTTGAAACCGGCCCTCGCACACCGGTTGGCGTGCGGGTTACAACGTGATGCCAGCGTTCGAGAGCAGCGCCGCAGTCTCGAACAAAGGCAGGCCCATGATACCCGAATAGCTGCCCGAAATATGGGCGACAAAGGCGGCCGCGCGGCCCTGAATGCCGTATGCGCCGGCCTTGCCAAACGGCTCCCCGCTGGCGATGTAGCGGGCGATGTCGTTGTCCGTCAGCACGGCAAAGCGCACGTCGGAAATGGACAGCGCGTGCATCGGCGTGCCGTCAGCCTTGACGACGGTGACGGCGGTCAGCACGCGGTGCTCACGGCCGGACATACCGCGCAGCATGCGGTGGGCGTCAGTGGCGTCGGTCGGTTTGCCGAGGATTTCGCCGCCCAGGCACACCGTGGTGTCAGAGGTGAGGATCGGCAGGGCGGGGAGCTGGCGCGCGATGCGGCGGCGCACCGCGGCTTGCGCCTTCAACGCACAGACACGCTGGACGTAATCGTCCGGCGTTTCGCCGGGGAGCACGGCTTCCAGCGCTTCGGCATCTTCATCGTCGCTGGGCAGGAGCAGTTCGAAACGCGCGCCGATCTGGCGCAGCAACTCCTGCCGGCGCGGGCTTTGAGAAGCGAGGTAGAGGTGCGGCGCACCCGGCGTATCCATGGTCATACGCGGTGATACGGGTGGTTCTGCGTGATGCTCCACGCGCGATAGAGCTGCTCGGCCAACAGTACGCGCACCATACCGTGCGGCAGCGTCAGGCTCGACAGGCGGATCAGCATGCGCGCCTTGGCCTTGAGCGCCGGGTCGAGCCCGTCCGCGCCGCCGATCACGAAGGCGATGTCGCCACCTTCCTGTTGCCAGCCGGTCAGCGATTCGGCGAGCGCCACGGTGGTGAGGTCTTTGCCGCGCTCATCCAGCGCGATCATGCGGCAGCCCTTGGGCAGCGCGGCTTCAATGCGCGCGGCCTCAAGCTGCATGACGGTGGCGGCGGTGCGGCTGCCGGAGCGTTGCTCGGGCTTGATCTCGCGCAGTTCGATGCGCAATTCGGGCGGCATGCGCTTGGCATATTCAGAGAAGCCGTCCTCGATCCAGGACGGCATCTTGTGCCCGACGGCGATGATCAGCAACTGCATGGCGAGACTGCGCGCGTGGCGTTACGCCGCGCGCTTCTTGGCCGGAGCGCGCTTGGCTGCCGTCTTGGTTGCCGTTTTTGCGGCGGTTTTCGTTGCGGTCTTCGTGGCGGGCTTGCCGGTGCCGGTTGGGCGCTTGGTGGCCGGCTTCTTGGCAGCGGTCTTGGCAGGTGCCTTCTTGGCCGGTGCAGCCGCCTTGGTCGGACGCTCGCCGGCCAGCTTCGGCTTGGTGGTGCGACGCTTGGCCGGCGTGACCTCTTCGGCCTCGTCTTCCTCGTCATCGAAGCCTTCGCTGGCCTTGGGCAGGCCGCGCTTGCTGGTGCCGCCGAGTTCGATGCGCACCGGCTTGTCGCCCCAGATCTCTTCCAGGTTGTAGTACTGGCGCAGTTGCGGCTGCATGATGTGGACCACGGCGTCGCCGCAATCGACCAGCACCCACTCGCCCACGTCTTCGCCTTCCACGGCGATGATGTGGCCGCCGGCTTCCTTGACGGCGTCACGCACAGAGGCTGCGAGCGCCTTGGTCTGGCGGTTGGACGTGCCGCTGGCGATGACCGTGCGGTCGAACAGTTCGGTCAGATGCGTCGTGTTGAAGACCTTGATGTCTTGCGCCTTGACGTCTTCGAGCGCGTCGACGATTACGCGTTGTAGTTTGCGAATATCCATACTGAGTGAGAAGAACGTTTAAAGGGCGAGAAAAAGGTCAAAAAACGCGCGAGTGAAAGCGCTCACGCGGTCAAACGCTCACCGTGCCATTGGCACGGCGGTACAGCGAATGCGATTGGATCAGGTCGGCCACGCCGGCGGGCAGGTCGGCGTCGCAGCGCGCGCCGGTGGCAAGTTGCTGGCGCAGGCGGGTAGACGACAGGTCGACGGCCAGGGTCTGGTCGATCCACATATGGCCGGCGGGGGCGGATTGTATCAAGGCTGTGTCGGCGCGGCGCGCGTCGAGCTCACGTTGCACCGGCACATGCAGTGCGTGCAGGTCGAAACCGGGGCGCGTGGCCACGCACAGGTGGACGTACTCGAACAGGTCCTGCCAGCCGTGCCAGGTGTCCAGGCCGACGAGCTGGTCGGCGCCCATCAGCCACGCCATGGACGTATCCGGGCCGTAGACGCCGCGCAATTCACGCACGGTGTCGATGGTGTAGCTGGGGCCGTGACGGTCAACTTCCATGCTGCTGACGTGCACTCGCGCCCGGCCACCGCGTACCGCCTTGGCGGCGAGTTCCGTCATGGCAAAGCGCAGCGGGGCGGGCGTGATGTCGGCAGCCTTTTGCCACGACACGCCAGTCGGAATCCACAGCAGCTCATCCAGATCGAGCCGGGCGATGCACAGTTCCGCCAGGGCGATGTGGCCGATGTGCGGCGGATCGAACGTGCCGCCCAGCAAGCCGAGGCGGTACGGACGGCCAAGATTCGGGCGGACAAAGGTGGGGAGTGTCATACCCAGTCGCGCGCCGGCAGGAAATCGGTGTACAGCGCGGCTTCCGGCGAGCCCGGTTCGGGCTGCCAGTCGTAGCGCCAGTTGGCCACAGGCGGCATCGACATCAGGATCGATTCCGTGCGGCCGCCGCTTTGCAGGCCGAACAGCGTGCCGCGGTCGAACACCAAATTGAACTCCACATAGCGGCCACGGCGGTAGGCCTGGAAAGCGCGCTCGCGCTCACCGTACGGGGTGGCGTGGCGGCGCTCGGCGATGGGCAGCCAGGCGGGCAGGAAGGCATCACCGACGGAGCGCATCATCTCGAAGCAGCGCTCGAATCCGAGTTCGGCAAAGTCGTCGAAGAAGATGCCGCCGATGCCGCGTGCTTCCTTGCGGTGCTTCAAATAGAAATAGTCATCGCACCACTGCTTGAAGCGCGGGTACAGCTCGTCGCCGTAAGGGGCGAGCGCACCCTGGCAGGTACGGTGAAAGTGCGAGGCGTCTTCCGCAAAGCCGTAGTAGGGCGTGAGGTCCATGCCGCCGCCGAACCACCAGACGGGCTCGGCATCGGGCCGTACGGCGACGAAGCAGCGCACGTTCATATGCACCGTCGGCACGTACGGGTTACGCGGGTGGAAGACCAACGACACGCCCATCGCCTCGAAGCCGCGCCCGGCCAGTTCGGGCCGGTTGGCGGTGGCCGAGGGGGGCAGGGTGTCGCCCATCACATGCGAAAAGCCGACGCCGCCGCGTTCCAGCAGTGCGCCGCCTTCCAGGATGCGGGTGCGGCCGCTGCCGCGCAGGCGTTCGGTAGGGGGTTTTTCCCACGCGTCGGTGGCGAAGGTATCGCCGTCGAGCGCGCCGGCAGCGGTGGTGATGCGGTCCTGCAGGTCCAGCAGGTAGGCGCGGACGGCTTGGGTATCCATCAGATCGGGAAGGGCCGCTCGTTTGTTCGAGTGGGGCCGAGTCATACGGTTGTCACCATTGTAGCGGGCGTGCCGCCAGGGGCTGTCGGGTGTTCCCCGGGGTGACGGATGCCGCGCCTGCCCCATGCTGGGGCGCGGGCGCAGCCGGGTGTTGCTTAATGGCGGATGGCGCGGTGGCCGATGTCCTTGCGGTACTGGGCGCCATCAAACTGGATTTGCTCGACTGCGTTGTATGCAGCGCGCTGGGCCGCCTTGACGGTATCCGCCAAGCCAACCACGCACAGCACGCGGCCGCCGCTGGTGGTCAGCACGCCGTCCTTGAGCGTGGTGCCAGCGTGAAATGTGACGCTGTCTTCCGTCTCCTTCGGGATGCCGGTGATCACGTCACCCTTGCGTGGCGTATCCGGGTAGTTGTGGGCAGCCATCACCACGCCCAGCGCGGTGCGGCGGTCCCACTCGAGCTCCATGCCGTCGAGCTTGCCGTCGATGGCACGGTCGAGCACGTCGTACAGGTCGGTCTTCATGCGCGCCATGATGGGCTGCGTTTCCGGGTCGCCCATGCGGCAGTTGAATTCGAGCGTCTTGGGGTTGCCATCGGCGTCGATCATGAGGCCGGCGTACAGGAAGCCGGTGTACGGGATGCCGTCTTTCTCCATGCCGCGGATGGTCGGCAGGATGATCTCGCGCAGCGCGCGGGCATGCAGCGTGGGCGTGACCACCGGCGCGGGCGAGTAAGCGCCCATGCCGCCCGTGTTGGGGCCGGCGTCGCCGTCGAGCAGGCGCTTGTGGTCTTGGCTGGTGGCCAGTGCCACGACGTTTTTGCCGTCGCACACAACGATGAAGCTGGCTTCTTCGCCGGCCAGGAATTCTTCGATCACCACGCGCGCACCGGCGTCGCCCAAGCGGTTGTCGGCCAGCATCATGTCGATGGCGCTGTGCGCTTCTTCCAGCGTCATTGCCACGACCACGCCCTTGCCCGCAGCCAGGCCATCGGCCTTGATGACGATGGGGGCACCTTCCTGGTCAACGTAGGCATGCGCCTGCGCGGCATCGCTGAAAGTCTGGTACTTGGCGGTCGGAATGCCGTGGCGATGCATGAACGCCTTGGCAAAGTCCTTCGACGATTCGAGCTGCGCCGCAGCCTTGGTCGGCCCGAAGATGCGCAGGCCCTTGGCGCGGAACAGGTCGACGATACCGGCAGCCAGCGGCGCTTCCGGGCCGACGACCGTGAAGTGAATGCCTTCGCGCTCGGCAAAGGCGGCCAGCACTTCCGGGTCCGTGATCGGCAGGTTCTGCAGGCGTTTGTCGAGTGCCGTGCCGCCGTTGCCCGGGGCCACGTACACCACCTGCACCTTGGGCGAGCGTGCCAGCTTCCATGCCAGGGCGTGTTCCCGTCCGCCCGAACCGACCACCATCACTTTCATGCTGTACCACCTTAAAGATTCGAAATCTGAAAAACAAAAACGGCGATCGTGGGGTCGATCGCCGTTGTGCGCGTGTCTCGGGCTTATTCCCCGATGACCGCGTTGGTGAAGACTTCCTGCACGTCGTCCAGGTTTTCCAGGGCGTCGAGCAGCTTCTGCATCTTGACCGCGTCGTCACCCGTGAACTCGACTTCGGTCTGCGGCTTCATGATGACTTCGGCCAGCTCCGCCTTGAAGCCAGCGGCTTCCAGCGCGGTCTTGACCTTGCTGAAATCGTGCGGCGGGCAGATGACTTCGAGCGAGCCGTCTTCATTGGTGACGACGTCATCGGCGCCGGCTTCGAGCGCGGCGTCCATCAGCTTGTCTTCGGGCGTGCCCGGCGCAAAGATGAACTGGCCGATGTGGTCGAACAGGAACGCCACCGAGCCCGACGTGCCCATGTTGCCGCCGTGCTTGTCGAACGCGTGGCGGACTTCGGCCACGGTGCGCGTGCGGTTGTCGGTCATGCAATCGACGATCACGGCAGCGCCGTTGATGCCGTAGCCTTCGTAGCGGATTTCTTCGTAGTTCGCGCCTTCCAGGCCACCCACGCCGCGCTGGATGGCGCGGTTGATGTTGTCCTTGGGCATGTTGGCATCGGTGGCCTTGTCCATGGCAAGGCGCAGGCGCGGGTTGGAATCGGCATCGCCGCCGCCCAGGCGGGCCGCCACGGTGATTTCCTTGATCAGTCGCGTCCAAACTTTGCCGCGCTTAGCGTCGGCAGCGGCTTTCTTATGCTTGATATTGGCCCATTTGGAATGACCGGCCATGAAACTCTCCGAGCGGATGCGGTGAAAATGCTGTGGAATCTGGCGCCCAGATGGCGCTTTGACGCCACCTGCACGCTCTATAATCGGTCGCGGATTTTAGCATGCTGCACACGCCTGCCGACCCGTCCATCCGGTCGAGCACGGGCATCGCCCCCAGAGAATTTGATTCCCGCCAAAACGCCATGACCGACCCCATCCTCGTTGCCAAGAATACGAAAGCTGAACTGGTGCTGCTGCCCCAGCTCGCCAACCGGCATGGCCTGATTACCGGCGCCACCGGCACCGGCAAGACCGTCACTCTGCAAACGCTTGCGCAGGGCCTGTCGAAGATCGGCGTGCCGGTCTTCCTGGCCGATGTGAAAGGTGACCTGACCGGCATTTCGCAGCCCGGCCAGTCGAACGACAAGCTCAAGGCGCGCCTGCAGGAGCGCGGTCTGGAAGAGCCGCAATGGGCGGGCTGCCCCGTCACGCTGTGGGATGTGTACGGCGAAAAAGGCCACCCCGTGCGCGCCACCGTGTCCGACATGGGCCCGCTGATGCTGTCGCGCATGCTGGAGCTGAACGACATCCAGACCGGCGTGCTGAACCTCGTCTTCAAGATTGCGGACGACTCGGGCCTCGCGCTGCTCGACATGAAGGACCTGCGCGCGATGCTGCAGCACGTGGGCGAGCATTCGTCGGAATACACGACGAAATACGGCAACATCTCGTCGGCCAGCATCGGGGCCATCCAGCGCAACCTGATCGCGCTGGAGGGGCAGGGTGCCGACCAGTTCTTTGGCGAGCCGATGCTCGACATCAATGATTTGATGCAGACGGTCGGTGGGCAAGGTGTAGTCAACATCCTCGCCGCCGACAAGCTGCTCAACGCGCCCAAGCTGTACGCGACGTTCCTCCTGTGGATGCTCTCCGAGCTGTTCGAGCACTTGCCAGAGGTGGGCGATATGGACAAGCCCAAGCTCGCGTTTTTCTTTGACGAGGCGCACCTGCTGTTCAATGATGCGCCGCCGTCGCTGCTGCAGAAGGTGGAGCAGGTGGTGCGGTTGATCCGCTCCAAGGGCGTGGGCGTGTACTTTGTCACGCAGAACCCGTCGGACGTGCCCGACACCGTGCTGGGCCAACTGGGCAACCGCGTGCAGCACGCGCTGCGCGCCTTTACGCCGCGCGACCAGAAGGCCGTGAAAGCCGCAGCGACCACGATGCGCGCGAACCCCGAATTCAGCATCGAACAAGCTATCGGCGAACTGGCTGTGGGCGAGGCGCTGATCTCCATGCTGGACGAGGGCGGCCGCCCGGAGATCACGCAGCGCGCGTTTGTCGTGCCGCCCGCATCGCGCCTCGGGCCGATTTCGGATGAGGAGCGCCGCGCGCTGCTGGTGAACTCGTTGGTGGCAGGGCGCTACGACACGGCGGTCGATCGTGAGTCGGCGTATGAAATCCTGACCGGTCGTGTGGCGCAGGGCGGGGCGGCTCCTGCGCAGGCTCCCGGTTCCATCGGCACGGATTTCGGCGCCTCGTCGGGTTCGGCCCCCGCGCCGGCACCGACGACGCCAGCCCCCGCGCAAGAGGGCGGCGGCTGGCTGGGTGAGGTAGGCTCGATTCTGACCAAGGGCACCGGCCGCAGCGGCCGTGGCGATTCGATTGTCGAAACGCTGGCCAAGTCGACGATGCGCACGATCGGTTCCACGGTCGGGCGCGAGATCGTGCGCGGCGTGCTGGGCAGCATCTTGGGCGGCTCGAAGAAGCGCTGAGCGTTTTCGTCGCGTCAAAGCAAACAGCCGGCAATGCCGGCTGTTTTTGTTTGCGCAAAATGCAGAGCGATTAGTTCTTGGTGCCGAACAGGCGATCGCCCGCGTCGCCCAGGCCGGGGATGATGTAGGCGTTTTCGTCCAGATGCGAATCGAGCGAGGCCACAAACAGCTTCACGCCCGGGTGTGCTTTCTGGAACACCTCCACACCTTCCGGCGCGGCCACCAGCGCGAGGAACAGGATGTTCTCATCAGGCACGCCGCGCTTCTTCATCACATCAATGGCGTGCACGGCCGAGTAGCCGGTGGCGACCATCGGATCGCACAGGATGAAGGTGCGCTCCTCCAGATCGGGCAGCCGCACGAGGTATTCGACCGGGCGGTGCTGGTCATCACGGTACACGCCGATGTGGCCCACGCGCGCCGACGGAATCAGCTCCAGCAGCCCGTCGCTCATGCCCACACCGGCGCGCAGCACAGGCACCACGGCCAGCTTGCGGCCGGCGATGACGGGCGCGTCCATCGGGCCCATCGGCGTGTCGATGTGACGGGTAGTCAGCGGCAGGTTGCGGGTGATCTCGTAGCCCATCAGCAGCGTGATCTCGCGCAGCAGCTCGCGGAAGGTGCGCGTGGACGTGTCCTTGTCGCGCATGTGCGTGAGCTTGTGCTGGATCAGCGGGTGATTGAGGATGAACAGGTTCGGGAAGCGCGGATCTTGTTTCATGGCGAAGACGAATGCGGTAGTGGGGCGCATTGTACGGCGCGCCCCGTTTGGAGATCGAACGGTTTATCGGCGGCCGCGCATGAGGATGGCGTACACCACAGCGGAAATCGCCAGCCCCACGAACCACGCATAGGTGTACAGCGCCTCGAACACGCCCGGCACGCTGGCAACAAAGCCGGCCTGCTTGAAGAAGCCCGGCAGGTTCGGCAACACGCCGATGATGAGGGCGATGATCGCGCGGCTGTTCCAGCCGTTGCCGTAGCCGTAGGGGCCGTCCACGCGGAACAGCTCGCCGGTCTTGAGCACGGTGCGGCGCACGAGGAAGTAATCGACCATCATGATGCCGGCCACCGGGCCCAGCAGCGCTCCGTAGCCGACCAACCACGTGAAGATGTAGCCCTTCGTGGTCTCCAGGATCTTCCACGGCATCATCGCCAGGCCGATGCCCGCCGTGATGTAGCCGCCGATGCGGAACGAGATGCGGTGCGGCGCCAGGTTCGAAAAGTCATACGCCGGCGACACCACGTTGGCGGCGATGTTCGTCATCAGCGTGGCGGTGATGAGCGCCAGCAGCGCGACGATGACCGAGGGGCCCGTCATCTTGCCGGCCAGCGTGACCGGGTCCCAGATGGCCTGGCCGTAGATGACCACGGTGGACGAGGTGACGAGCACGGCCACCAGCGCCAGCAGCCCCATCGGCCCAGGCAAGCCGATGGCCTGGCCGACGAGTTGATCGCGCTGGCTGCGCGCGAAGCGGGTGAAGTCGGGAATGTTCAGCGCCAGCGTGGCCCAGTAGCCGACCATGGCGGTGAGCGACGGCCAGAAGAAGCCCCAGAACTCGCCCGCGCGCTTGCCGCCCGCCGCAAACGCCGACGGCGCCGACAGCATCGGGCCAAAGCCGCCCGCGTTGTCATAGGCCCACCAGACCAGCGCCAGCGCGGCCAGGATCAGCAGCGGTGTCGCCAGCGCCTGGAAGCGCTTGATGGACTCGATGCCCTTGGTAATCAGCCAGATATGCAAGCCCCAGAACAGCAGGAAGCAGAACCCCTGCCCCGGGTTGATGCCGAGCCCCGGAATGTTGCTGCCGACCAGCGCGTTGTTGGTGACGACGTTCAGGATGGTGTAGATGGCCTGGCTGCCCAGCCATGTCTGGATGCCAAACCAGCCGCACGCCACGATGGCCCGCAGGATGGCTGGCAGTTGCGCGCCGCGCACGCCAAACGACGCCCGCACCAGCACCGGGAAGGGGATGCCGTACTTGGTGCCCGCGTGGCCCACCAGCACCATCGGCACCAGCACGATTAGGTTGCCGAGGAACACCGTCAGCACGGCCTGCCACCAGTTCATCCCCTCGCTCATCAGGCCCGAGGCCAGCATGTAGGCCGGCACCGACACCACCATCGACACCCACAGCGCGGCGTAGTTGAGCGAGGTCCAAGTGCGGCGCTCAGGTGGGGTAGGGTTGAGGTCTTCGTTCCAGAGGGTCGGGTCGGGCGCGTTGACGGCGCCTGCGGAAAAGGCGGGGGAGGTGGTTTGGCTCATCGGTTGGTGTGGAATCCGTTGTCGTTTTAACTATTCGGAATGCACCCGCGATTGTACGGCGGCACGCTCTCTGGCAAGCGCCATCATCCGGGCCACGCGCAGCGCACACCCTCGCCGGAACGTTTTGTTGAATTCCAATACAATCGACGACGCTCTCTCACTCCACAATGCGCGCCACCGCTCGCTCGCCCGCGTTCCGCTGTGACCACCGCGTCTTCTGCGTCCTCCCCTTCCACACGCCACACCGACACCGGTGGCCTGCTGCTGGCCTCTGTGGGCGCGGTACTGTTTTCCGCCAAGGCCATCGTCGCCAAGCTGATGTACCGCTACCAGGTGGATGCGGTCATGGTGATCACGCTGCGCATGCTGCTGGCCGCGCCCCTGTTCATGGCGATGGGCTGGTGGCAATCCCGCCGAGCGCAGCCGCTGGCAGCATCTGACCGCTGGCGCATCGTCGGGCTCGGCATCATCGGCTATTACCTCTCCAGCTTTCTCGATTTTCTCGGCCTGCAATACATCACGGCGGGGCTGGAGCGGCTGATCCTGTTCCTGACGCCGTCGTTCGTGCTGCTGATTACGGCGACCGTCTTCAAGCGGCGCATCACCGGCTTGCAATGGTTGTCGCTGGCGCTGGCGTATGCCGGCATCGTGCTCGTGTTCGCGCATGACCTGAACCTGGGCGGCAACAATGTGTGGTTGGGTGGCGGCTTGGTGCTCGCCAGTGCCATCAGCTACGGTGTCTATCTGCTGGCCAGCGGCGAGCTGGTCAAGCGCGTGGGCTCGATGCGGCTGGTGGCCTATGCGATGTGCGTGTCGACGGTGGCGTGCATCATCCAGTTTCTGCTGCTGCGGCCGCTGCATGCGCTGGTGTTGCCGTGGCAAGTGTATGGGCTGTCGGCCATCAATTCGGTGTTCTGTACCGTGGCGCCCGTCACCATGACGATGATGGCGGTGGCGCGCGTGGGGGCGCCCGTGGCATCGCAGGCGGGCATGATCGGGCCGGTGTCGACGCTGCTCTTGGGCTGGTGGCTGCTGGGCGAGCCGATTACGCTCTGGCAGATCGCGGGCAGCGCGCTGGTGCTGGCTGGCATGGCATTGCTTTCGCGGCGCGGTGGCGCCAACAAATAGAGGAGGCTGTTGGATGGACTTGGGCTTGAAGGGCAAGCGCGCGCTGGTGTGCGGCGCGAGCAAGGGATTGGGCTTCGCCTGCGCCGACGCGCTGGCGGCCGAGGGCGTCGATGTGGTGATCGTTGCGCGCGGTGCCGAGGCGCTGCAGGCCGCAGCCGAGCGCATCCGCGGCGCACATGGCGTGCGCGTGGAGGCCGTCGCCACCGATATCACCACGCCGGAAGGCCGGGCTGAAGCGCTGCTCGCCTGCGAACGCCTGGGCGGGTCGCCCGACATCCTGATCAACAACGCGGGCGGCCCGCCGCCGGGCAACTTCCGCGACTGGGACCGCGACGCGTGGATGGCCGCGCTCAACGCCAACATGCTCACGCCCATCGAACTCATCAAGGCGACTGTCGACAAGATGATCGAGCGCCGCTGGGGCCGCATCATCAACATCACCAGTGGCGCGGTGAAGGCGCCGATCGATGTGCTGGGCCTGTCCAATGGCGCGCGCTCCGGGCTGACGGGCTTTGTGGCGGGCCTTGCACGCGAAGTGGCCAAGCACGGCGTGACTGTCAACAACCTGCTTCCCGGCCAATTTGAGACCGACCGCCTGAGCAAGACGCTGGAAGCTGGCGCCAAGGCTGTCGGCATCAGCGCAGAAGAGAATTTCGAGCGCAAGCGCCAGGGCAACCCGGCGCGGCGCTTCGGCCAACCGGCGGAGTTTGGTGCCATGTGCGCCTTCTTGTGCAGCCAGCACGCCGGTTACCTCAACGCGCAGAACATCCTGCTGGATGGCGGCGCTTACCCTGGCACCTTCTGAGCCAACCACAATGACCACCATGACGTCCGAAAGCGCCGCCTTGAAACGCCGCCGCATTGCCCTGATCGCCCACGACCACAAGAAGGATGACATGGTCGCGTTCGCGCAAACGCATCAGGCTTTTCTCTCGCAATGTGATTTGCTGGCAACCGGCACCACCGGCGGCCGATTGGAGAAGGAAGTCGGCCTGACCGTGCAACGCATGCTGTCTGGCCCGTGGGGCGGCGATTTGCAGATCGGCGCGCAGCTTGCCGAAGGCCGCGTCGATGCGGTCATCTTTTTGCGCGACCCGATGACCCCGCAGCCGCACGAACCCGACATCAACGCGCTGGTGCGCGCCTGCGACGTTCACAACATCCCCTGCGCCACCAACCTGTCGACCGCCGACTTGGTGATGACCGCCTTGCAACTGGTGCAGCCAGATCCGAAGGAGATTCACGCATGACCCAAGCCAAAGCCATCCGCATCTTTGAAACCGGCGGGCCGGAAGTGATGCAGCTCGTCGATGTGGACGTGCCCGCGCCCGGCCCCGGCGAGGCCACCATCAAGCAGCACGCCGTCGGCCTGAACTACATCGACGTGTATTTCCGCACCGGGCTGTATCCGCAGCCGCTGCCGGGCGGGATCGGCATGGAGGCCTCCGGCGTGGTGGAGGCCG
The DNA here is from genome assembly GCA_966433195.1 of uncultured Ralstonia sp. Taxonomy (GTDB): domain Bacteria; phylum Pseudomonadota; class Gammaproteobacteria; order Burkholderiales; family Burkholderiaceae; genus Ralstonia. The sequence continues at coordinate 10,480 of CBJMVH010000038.1, read as the reverse complement.
TGGGCGAAGGTGTGACGCACGTCAAGCCGGGCGACCGCGTGGCCTACGCCGGCCGCCCCACAGGCGCCTATGCCCAGGTACGGACGATGCCGGCGGATATTCTCGTCCGCCTGCCGGATGCCATCGACTTTGAAACCGGCGCCGCGATGATGCTGCAGGGCATGACCGCGCAATACCTGCTGCGCGACAGCTATCGCGTGCAGCCGGGCGATACGGTGCTGTTCCACGCTGCGGCCGGCGGTGTTGGCTTGATTGCGTGCCAATGGCTCAAGGCGCTCGGCGCCACGGTGATCGGCACGGTGGGTAGCGACGCCAAAGCGGAACTGGCCCGCGCGCACGGCTGCGATCACACCATCGTCTACACGCGTGAAAACTTCACCGAGCGCGTGCGCGAGATCACGGGCGGCAAGGGCGTGCCGGTCGTCTACGACGGTATCGGCAAGGACACGTTTACCGGTTCACTGGATTGCCTGGCGCCGCGTGGCTGGATGGTCTGCTATGGCAACGCCTCGGGCCCCGTGCCGCCATTCGACATTGGCGTGCTGAGCGCGAAGGGTTCGCTCAAATTGACGCGCCCGACGCTGATGACCTACACGGCGCGCCGCGATCTGCTGGAGCCGATGGCGGCTGATCTGTTTGACGTGGTCGGTACCGGCAAGGTGAAGATTGAAATCCACCAGCGCTACGCGTTGGCAGATGCGGCGCAGGCGCACCGCGATCTGGAGTCGCGCAAGACGACTGGTTCGACGATCCTGCTGCCATAAGGAAGGAGACGTTACCGACCGCTCGGCCCGATTGGTTACACCCGCCGCCGGGCGGCGGCAAAGCGCGCATCCTCGCGTACTCGAGGGGGGAGGGCGCGCAGCAACATGTGCAGCGCAAACGGTACGAGCACGATGTCGTCTATCCAGCCGATGACCGGGATGACATCCGGAATCAAATCGACCGGCGAGACCACATACCCCACCAGCAGCAGCGCAGCCGGCGCCAGCCACCAAGGCTTGTCCGGATGGCGCAGCGCAAACCACAGCAGGCGCACGTCGTTGCGCACCACGCTCCACAGGCGGAAGAGTCGTCCGAACATCGTGGGCTCCTTGATGAAAAGCCGGCGTCACATGGGCGCGTTTGACCAGCGGACCATCGTATCAGCTTGGGGAAACGGCTTGGTTTTCAAGACCGCGCCACATCGCCCATGAAAAAAGCCGGCCCTCTCGCGAGGCGCCGGCTTTTTGCCGAAGCGGATACAGCTTAGCCCGGGATCTTGCCTTCCACGCCTTCCACGTAGAACTTGATGCCGTGCAGGAAGCCATCGTCAGCAACCTTGTCGGTGGGCAGGACTTCCTTGCCGGTGTTGTCCTTGAGTGGGCCCTTCCAGATCGGGGCCGAGCCGTCGATGATGCCCTTCTTCTTCGTCTCGACCAGCTCCTTCACATCTGCCGGCACCACGGCGTTGTAGGCGCCCAGGTCGATCATGCCTTCCTTCAGGCCCCACCAGATGGTCTCGGGCTTCCACTTGTTCTCGAGCACGTCGCCGACGACCTTGGTGTAGTACACGCCCCACTTGTTCATCGAGGCAGCCAGATGGGCCTTCTCGCCGAACTTGGTCATGTCGCTGTCCCAGCCGATGGCGTAGACGCCTTTCTCCTGCGCGGTCTGCACGACGGCGGCGGAGTCGGTGTTCTGCATCAGCACGTCAACGCCCTGGCCGATGAGGGTGGTCGCGGCCTCACGCTCCTTGCCCGGATCGAACCACTTGTTGACCCACACCACGCGGGTGGTGGCCTTCGGGTTGACGCTGCGCGCGCCTAGCGTGAACGAGTCGATATTGCGGATCACCTCGGGAATCGGCACCGAACCCACCACGCCCAGCTTGCCCGACTTGCTCATCTTGCCGGCCACCACGCCGGCCAGATACGCGCCTTCATAGGTGCGCACGTCGTACTGGCCTAGGTTGTCAGCGGTCTTGAAGCCGGTGGCGTGCTCGAACTTCACGTCCGGGAATTCCTTGGCGACCTTGAGCATCGATTCCATGAAACCGAAGCTTGTGCCGAAGATGACCTTGTTGCCCTGCGTGGCGAGATCGCGGAACACGCGCTCTGCGTCGGCGGCGCTCTCGGGCACGTTTTCGACGAAGCTGGTCTTCACCTTGTCGCCGTACTTGGTTTCGACTTCCTTGCGGCCGGCGTCGTGGGCGTACGTCCAGCCTGCATCGCCTACCGGGCCCACGTAGACAAACGCGACTTTCAGCGGCTCATTGGCGGGCGCCGGTGCGGTTGCGGCGGGTGCCGACGATGCAGCGGGCGCTGCTGTCTTGTCGGCCTCATTGGACTTGCCGCAACCCCAAAGGGTCAGGGCGGCGCCGGCAGCCAATGCGGCCAGCGTGATCCTGCGGGTAACGTTCATCGATTTCTCCTGTTGTGTGGCTCGTTGACTGTGTTGAAGCAAAGCAAAAAAGAACAGCGGAATGCAGACAGCTTAGGCCGCAGTTTAGGCAGCCCCCGGGCGGAACGGCTTTCCGAGCGAGGCCGGCATGTTCAAGCGGATCCAGTCCGGGTTGCGCGAGATGATGGCCAGTACGACGATGGTGGCGGCAAACGGCGCCATCGACAGAATTTGCGACGGCACTGACACGCCCATCCCCTGCAGGTAGAACTGCAGGATGGTCACGCCACCGAACAGCAGCGCGCCGAACAGAATACGCAGCGGCCGCCAGGTAGCGAAGGTGGTCAGCGCCAAGGCGATCCAGCCGCGGCCGGCCACCATGTTTTCCACCCACATTGGCGTGTAGACCAGCGACAGGTAGGCCCCCGCCAGCCCGCAGCACGCGCCGCCAAACAACAGCGCGCCAAAGCGGATCGTGCGCACCGGATACCCCAGCGCGTGGGCCGATTCCGGCGATTCACCGATCGCCCGCAGCGTCAGGCCCGCGCGCGTCTTGAACAGGAACCACGCAATCGCGCCGCACAGCAGCAGGCTGAAATAGACCATCCAGTGGTGCGCAAACAGGGCGGGGCCGACAAACGGAATCGACTCCAGCCCCGGAATGCCATGCGCCTGCGCCGGCAGCGACATGCCGACAAAGCGCTGGCCCATGAAGGCCGACAGCCCGGTACCGAAGATCGACAGCGCAAGCCCCGTGGCGACCTGGTTGGTGACGAGCACCAGCGCCAGCCATGCAAACAGCGCGGCCATCACCATGCCGGCAATCGCGCCGGCCGCAAAACCCAGCAGCGGAATCTGCGTCTGGTAGCCGACCATGAAGCCGACCACGGCAGCCACGAGCATCATGCCCTCGGCGCCCAGGTTGAGCACGCCAGAGCGTTCGTTCATCAACAGGCCCAGTGCTGCCAGCAGCAGCGGGGTGCCGGCGTTGATCGACGCGGCGATCAGGGGAGCAAGACTTTCCATGTTTCTGTTTCTCTCTCGGCCCGATCAGTGGTGCGCGCGCCAGCGCAGGCGGTATTCGATGAGCGTGTCGCAGGCCAGCAGGAAGAACAGCAGCATGCCCTGGAACACCCCGGTAATGGCGGATGGCAGCCCCAGGCGCGATTGCGCCAGCTCGCCGCCGATATAGAACAGCGACATGACGATGGCCCCGAGCACAGTTCCCACCGGGTTCAGGCGCCCGACAAAGGCCACCACGATGGCCGCAAAGCCGTAGCCGGGGGAGATGGACGGCAGCAATTGCCCGATCGGCCCCGTCACCTCAAACGCGCCGGCAATGCCGGCCAGCCCGCCCGAAATCAGCAGCGCTGTCCATAGCGCCTTGCGCGACGAGAAGCCTGCGTAGCGCGCCGCCTGCGGTGCCAGCCCGCCGACCTGCAGGCGATAGCCCGCAAAGCTGCGGAACACGAACAGCGTCATCGCCGCCGTCATGACGAGCATGAACAGGAAGCCGACGTGCAGGCGCGTGCCCGCCACCAGCGTTGGCAGCACGAATGCGGTATCGAACACCATCGACTGCGGGAAGTTCATGCCGTTCGGGTCTTTCAGCGGCCCGTTGACCATGTACAGCAGCAGCAATTGCGCGATGTACGTGAGCATCAATGACACGAGGATCTCGTTGGCGTGGAAGCGGTCACGCAGCAAGGCGGTGATCGCGGCCCAGAGTGCGCCACCGATGAGCCCCGCGACGATGGCGAGGACCAGCGCAAAACCACCGGGAATGGCAGGCGTGGGCGTATCGAAATAAATGATCGTGGCCGCCGCAAAGATACCGCCGACGATCAGTTGCCCCTCCGCGCCGATGTTCCACACGTTGGCGCGGTAGCACACCGACAAGCCCAGCGCGCACAGGACCAGCGGCACGGTCTTGAGCAGCACCTCGCCAATCGCACGCTTGCTGGCCAGTGGTTCGACCAGGAACACGCGCAGACCGGCCACCGGATCCTTACCCAGCAGCGCGAACAGCAGCAGGCCGAACACCATCGTCAGCACCAGCGCGATCAGCGGCGAGGCGTAGGCCATGGTGCGCGACGGAATTGCCCGCAGCTCCAGCGAAATCGGCAGCGCCAGGCGGCTGCCGTGGGTGTTTTCAGCCATGGGCCACCTCCGCAGAAGGGGTGGCCGAAGCCTTGTCCCCCCACATGCCGCTCATCCACAGGCCGATCTGTTCGCGATTGGTGGCATGCGTGGGGGTGGAGGGCGAGAGGCGCCCGTTGGCGATCACGTGCAAGCGGTCGCACAGCGCAAAGAGTTCGTCGAGTTCTTCCGACACGATCAGGATGGCGCAGCCCCCGGCCTTGAGCGCGAGGATTTCGTTGTGGATCTGTGCCGCCGCGCCCACGTCCACACCCCAGGTGGGTTGCGCGACGATGAGCACGCGCGGCGCGCATTCGATTTCCCGGCCGATGATGAATTTCTGCAGGTTGCCACCTGACAGGCTCTTGGCGAGCGCATCCGGCCCGCCGGCTTTCACGCCGAAGCGCTGGATGATCGAGGAAGCCAGCTTGGCCGCCGCCTTCTTATCGATCAGCCCGCCCCGCACCTGCGGCGCCCGTTGATGTGTGAGCAGCGTGTTGGCAGCAAGCGACAGCGACGGCACCGCGCCGCGCCCCAGGCGCTCTTCCGGCACAAACGACAGCCCGCGTTTGCGGCGCGCACGCGGGTCCAGCTTGGCGACCGGCTCATCGCCGATGGTGATGGTCTGTGCGGAAGCGCGGGTGTCTTCGCCTGACAGCGCCGCCAGCAACTCTTGCTGCCCGTTGCCTGACACGCCCGCGATGCCGACGATCTCGCCGCTGCGCAGTTGCAGGGCGATGTCGTGCAGCTCCGTCGCAAAGGCGTGCGCCTTGGGCAGCGACAGGCCGGCGACTTCCATGCGGACTTCGCCCGGCGTGGTCTGCGGGCGCAGTTCGCGCGGAGGCTCGCCGCCGATCATCATGCGCGAGAGCGATGCCGCCGTTTCCCGGCGCGGGTCGCACACGCCCGTGACCTTGCCCATGCGCATCACCGTGGCGGTGTGGCACAAGGCCTGGATCTCGTCGAGCTTGTGGCTGATGTACAGGATGCTGGTGCCTTCGGCTGCGAGCTGACGCAGCGTCACGAACAGCTTCTCGACCGCTTGTGGCGTGAGCACCGAGGTCGGCTCGTCGAGGATCAGCAGGCGCGGTTTGGTCAGCAGCGCGCGCACGATTTCCACGCGCTGGCGCTCACCCACGGAGAGCGTATGCACATGGCGATGCGGCTCCAGCGGCAGGCCGTACTTGTCGCCGGTGGTGCGCACCTGTTCGGCCACGTCGCGCAGGTCCGTGCCCGCGGGCAGGCCGAGCAGGATGTTCTCGGCCACCGTCAACGTATCGAACAGCGAGAAATGCTGGAACACCATGGCGATGCCCAGCGCGCGCGCCTGGTGCGGGTTGGCGATCTCGACGCGCTGGCCGTCGAGCTGCATCTCGCCGGCGTCTGGCTGTACCGCGCCGAAGATAATCTTCATCAGCGTCGACTTGCCGGCGCCGTTTTCGCCCAGCACGGCGTGGATTTCGCCTGGCGCGACGGTCAGGCTGACACCGTCGTTGGCGACCACGCTCGGGTAGCGCTTGGTCATGCCCGTCAAGGACAGGCGTGGAGGATGTTGTGTCACAACAGGTTGGCTCGTGGTTTCCTGCCGCTCGCCGCGAGCCGACTGTGTCATGCGGCTGCGGAGGCGGTCTCTTTATTTGCGTTGACGACACTGCTCAGATTGCCTGGTCGTTACCCATGCGCGATGCAGATTCGCTGCGACGCATCGCAACAATCATCATGGTCTGGTGATGCTTGCCATCAACGGTAAAGTATATCGTTCGACATCATGCTGGAGCCCGATTTCGGCCGGTTGGCGCCTGCCCCATACGAGGGGTGGCAGAGTGCAAATCCCGTGCCGGGCCAGCTCGGGCCAATTCGAGCCGATTTGCCGCCCTTAGCTTGTCATGCCGAGGTATGCAGGTGGCACGGCGGGCCCTTGGGTGGGGCGCGCAGGCGGCGTTGCACTTGCGCGGTGCGCACGCGTGGCCTGTCGCTTTGCGCTACAGTCTGAGGTTTGCTCCGGCATGGGTTTCACGCCCGCTGCCGCGTCTTATTTTTCCCCCTCATGACTGCTCCCACTTCCGCACGGTCCCGCATGCCGGGCCCGATTCCCGGTTGGCTTTTGCTGCTCGGTGCGCTCACGGCGGTCGGCCCGCTGTCGGTCGACATGTATCTGCCGAGCCTGCCCACCATTGCGCGCGATCTCAACACGTCGTCGGCTGCGGCGGGGCTTACGCTGACGGTGTTTCTGATCAGCCTGGCCGTCGGTCAGCTCATCTACGGCCCGGCCAGTGACCGTTTTGGCCGCAAGCCGCCGCTTTATATCGGCCTGGGTTTGTATGTGGCGGCCTCCATCGGCTGCGCTTTCGCCAAGGACGCGACCATGCTGGCCCTGCTGCGCGGCCTGCAGGGTTTTGGCGCCTGTGCGGGCATGGTCATCGCGCGCGCCGCCGTGCGTGACCGCATGGACCCGGCCGGCGCTGCACAAGCCTATTCCACGCTGATGCTGGTGATGGGCGTGGCGCCGATCCTCGCGCCGATGATCGGCGGGGCCGTGCTGCAGGTCGCGTCATGGCGGGTCATCTTTGCGCTGCTGACGGCGTTTGGCGTGGTGTCGCTGGTGGCGGTGCACTATCTGATGCGCGAATCGCTGGCGCCCGAGAATGCGCGTCGGCTGGCCGTCGGCCACGTGCTGCGGGACTACTGGGCGCTGCTGTGCGATCGCCATTACGCGGCCTATATGTGGTGCGGCGCGGTGTTCCTGTCGGGCATGTTTGCGTACATCACCGTGTCGTCGTTCGTGCTGATCGATGGCTATGGGCTCTCGCCGGGCCACTACGCGTGGGTGTTCGGTAGCAACGCGGCGGGGATGATCGCGGCCTCGCGCGTGAATGTGCGGCTGGTGCGCAAGTATTCGCCGGCGCGCGTGTTGCGGCGGGCGTTGTGGATTCCCGTCGTGACCAGCGTGCTGGCCACCGCGGCCGCGATGGTGGGCTGGATGCCCCTGCCGCTCGTGCTGGCGGCGTTGTTTTGCTACGTTGCGTCCATCGGCTGCATCTCGCCCAACACAGGCGCGCTGGCGATGGCCGGGCAGGGTGCCCGTGCCGGCACCGGCTCTGCGCTGATGGGGGCCATGCAATTCGGCTTGGGCATGGTCACGGGCACGGTGGTTGCCGCCATCGGCCAGACCGCTGCACCGTTGCTGGGCATGATGGCGGTCTGCTCGATCCTGGCCCTGTGGCTGGGTTTGCGTGCCACGCGCCACGAGGGCCAACCTGCCGCCCACTGACGGGCCGCGCCGGCACAGCGTCTCGGGCTGTCGTCAGGGTTTCATATGACGCGTGCATAACACGCTGCCCCTGGCTCGCAGGCACTTTCCTATCATGAGAACGGCGCCTGTCCGCACCACAAGCGGGCGGGATGCCCCGTCCGCGAGCTAAGGGTTAGTTCTTATATAGAATTTATCAACGTTTTATTAACGTATCGCTTTCGTTTTCCATCGCGCTTTGTTTTCCGGTTTGCCGGCAACCAAGGGCACACGAGACCGGGGGTTAAGTTGCAGTGCACGATTCATCGGCTGGGCGAACTGGCGCTGTTGTGCGAAGTGCCGCCGCCCGCGACCCTGAATTGCCAGCAGCGTATCTGGGCGATGGCATCGCGGGCGTCCCAATGGGCAGGCGTGGTTGATGTGGTGCCGGGCATGAACAACCTGACGCTCGTATTCGGCCCCCAAGCGGATGCGCGCGTGCTGGAAACCCGCCTGCGCGAAGCCTGGGAAGAAAGCGAAGCGCTGGTGGCCGATGGCAAGCTCGTCGACATTGAAGTCGCCTACGGCGGGGATGAAGGCCCAGACCTGCGCGAAGTCGCCAAGCACACCGGCCTGACCCCGGCCGAAGTGGTGCGTCGTCACACCGCGCCCGAATACATCGTCTATTTCCTCGGCTTCCAGCCTGGCTTTGCCTACATGGGCGGTCTGGACAAGTCGCTCGCCACGCCGCGCCGTGCGGAGCCGCGCATGGCCGTGCCGGCCGGTTCAGTGGGCATCGGCGGTGAGCAGACAGGGATCTATCCGGCCGCATCGCCCGGAGGCTGGCAACTCCTGGGCCGTACGGACGCGGCGCTCTTCCTGCCGCAGCGCAATCCCCCCGCGCTGTTGGCACCCGGAGATCGCATCCGTTTTGTCGCCTCGAAGGTGCGCGCATGAGTGCCAAACCACAACCCATGATCGAGATCGTGCGGGCCGGCGTGCTGGCGTCCGTGCAAGACCTGGGCCGCACGGGCTATCGCCGCTTTGGCGTGTGCACCTCGGGTGCGCTCGATCCGCTGTCGCTGTACGTGGGCAATCGCCTGGTCGGCAACCGCAGTGACGCGGCGGGCATCGAGTTCACGCTGGGCAACGCCACGCTGCGCATTCACGCCAACGGTTTGATTGCGCTCACCGGTGCTGACTGCCGGGCCACGCTCGATGGCTCGCCCGTCCACGCTTGGCGCGCCATCCCTGTGCAGCGCGGCCAGACGCTGACCTTGCGTGTGGCGCAGGGCGGCGTGCGCGCGTACTTGTGCGTCGCCGGGGGCATCGACGTGCCGGAGATGATGGGCTCGCGCAGCACCGACCTGAAAGCAGGCTTCGGCGGCTACGAAGGGCGTCCGCTGAAGGACGGCGACAAGCTGGCGGTGCTGCCTGCCGACACGACCTACGCTCCCGACATCAGCGGGGACGCCGTCGCCGTGAAGGCCGCGCGCTGGACGTTCGACCGCGCGCATGACGACACGCCCGTCATTCGCGTGTTGCCCGGTCCTGAATACGACGATTTCCTCGCCGAGGCACAGGCCGCGTTTTGGGCATCCGACTGGACCCTTACCCCCAACAGCAACCGCATGGGCTTTCGCTTGCAAGGGCCGGAGCTCAAGCGCAAGAAGCAGCGCAGTGGCGATCTGCTCTCGCACGGCGTGGTGCCGGGCGTGATCCAGGTGCCGCCGTCGGGCCAGCCGATTGTGTTGATGGCCGACGCACAGACCACCGGCGGCTACCCGAAAATCGGCACGGTCATCCTGGCTGACCAGTGGCGCCTGGCACAGATTCCGCTCGGTACCCGCGTGCGCTTCCAGCGAGTGACGTTGGAAGAGGCCGAAGCCGCCCGTGCCGACGTGGCGCGTTATCTGCAGCAAATCGAAACCGCGCTGGATTGGCAGCGCCAGGGCATTCTCTCCACCGCGCGGCGCACCGCCAAAACGCGATTGAACGCCTGACGTACCGGAAGACAACACCATGACTGCAATTGATCTGAACGCCGATCTTGGCGAAGGGTGCGATACCGACGAGGCGCTGCTCGCGCTGGTGAGCTCCGCCAACATCGCATGCGGCTGGCACGCTGGCGACGTCAATACGATGCGGCAGACGACCGCGTGGGCACTGCGCCAGGGTGTGTCGATTGGCGCGCATCCGAGCTTTCCTGATCGTGAAAACTTCGGTCGCACCGAGATGCACCTGCCACCCGACGAAATCTACGCGGGCGTACTGTTCCAGATCGGTGGCCTATCGGCGATTGTGCGTGCGCAGGGCGGCAAGCTGGCCCACGTGAAGGCACATGGCGCGCTGTACAACCAGGCTTCGCGTGACCGGCCGCTTGCCATGGCTATCGTGCGGGCCATTCGTGATTTCGATCCGTCGCTCGTGGTGTTTGGCCTGGCCGGCGGTGAGCTGGTGAAGGCAGCGCGCGAGCTGGGCCTACAAGCCAAGGAAGAGGTGTTCGCCGACCGCGGTTACAACGCAGACGGCTCGCTCGTGAAGCGCGGCACGCCCGGCGCGCTGATCGACGATGAGAACGCGGCACTGGACCAGACGCTGACGATGGTGCGCGAACAGCGGGTGAAGGCCATCGACGGCACGTGGGTTCCGATCCGCGCGGAAACGGTTTGTCTGCACGGCGACGGCGCGCATGCGCTGGCGTTCGCGCGACGCATTCGGGAACGGCTG
>CBJMVH010000037.1:0-43721 GCA_966433195.1 uncultured Ralstonia sp. | reverse complement strand
GCCCGCCATGTCCAGCACGAGCACGCGCTTGCCCTTCAGGCTCTCGGGCACCTCTTCGTTGACGATGCGCTGCGCCAGGCCCTCGACGATGGCCGTCTTGCCCACACCCGGCTCGCCGATCAGCACCGGGTTGTTCTTGGTGCGGCGTTGCAGGATCTGGATGGCACGGCGGATTTCGTCATCGCGGCCGATGACGGGATCGAGCTTGCCGATACGCGCGCGCTCGGTGAGGTCGATGGTGTACTTCTTGAGCGCTTCACGCTGGCTCTCGGCCTCGGCGCTGCCGACGGTCTGGCCGCCGCGCACCGCGTCGATGGCGGCTTCCAGCGCCTTGCGTGCGAGACCATGCTCGCGTGCGATGCGGCCGGCTTCGCCCTTGTCATCCGCTACGGCCAGCAGGAAGAGCTCGCTGGCGATGAATTGGTCGCCACGCTTGATGCCTTCTTTCTCGGTCGCTTGCAGCAGGCTGCCCAGGTCACGGCCGACCTGTACCTGTTCTCCACCCTGCACCTGCGGCAAACGCTTGATCGCGTTGTCGAGCGCGGGCTCCAGCCCCTTGATGTTGACGCCCGCACGCGAGAGCAGATTCTTGGTGGCGCCATCCGGCTGGCGCAGCATGGCCAGCAGCAGGTGGACGGGTTCGATGTACGGATTGTCGTTGCCCAGCGCCAGGCTCTGCGCGTCGGCCAGCGCTTCCTGGAAGCGGGTGGTCAATTTGTCCAAACGCATTAAAAACCCCTTGCGGAAAATGTTTCACTGCTCCGAAAGATAGGGAGCTTCAGTGGCATTTCAAGCGCGGAAACGCGGGTTTCGATGCAGATTTGCGCCAGAACAAACGGCGACACGCCAGAGGGCAGTGCCGCCGTACCGATCCCTTTTAATGTGATCAAATAGCCACCCATGTCGGGCGGTCGCGTCACACACCAAGGCGTGGACTCAACTGAGAGTGCGTACCGTCCAGAGGCCTAGCATCGTCAGAAACAGCGAGCCCCCCAGGTGCGCCACGATGTGCAGCACGCCCACCATGTAGTCGCCGGCAAGGATGTTGCCAACCACCTCGCTGGAGAAGGTGGAGAACGTCGTCAGCCCGCCAAGAAAGCCTGTCACTGCCAGCAAGCGCCATTCCGGCGGCAGGCCGGTATGGCTATCGAAAAAGCCGACAGCCACGCCGATCAGATAACCACCCAGCAAGTTGGCCGCCAGCGTGCCATACGGCAGCGCTGGGTTGATCGCATTCAACAGCACGGCAAACAGCCAGCGTAGCCATGCTCCCAGTGCGGCGCCTACGCCCACTGCCACAAACCCCATCCCGCTCATGCGGTTGCTCCTTGTTATTCGTAATCGTTCGGCTGGGCCGGCGCGCCAGAATGGGCGGCGTTGGTGGTGGTGATGCCCCAGCGGGCGAGCGCCTTGTCATCCGTCACGCGGGCATCCACCCAGCGCGCGCCCTCGGGCGTCTGTTCCTTCTTCCAGAACGGCGCCTCGCTCTTGAGGTAATCCATGATGAATTCGCACGCGGCAAAGGACTCACCGCGATGCTTGGACGCCACCGCCACCAGCACAATCTGGTCTTCCGGCTTGAGCTTGCCGACGCGGTGGATGACCAACGCGTCGATCAGCTCCCACCGCTGCATGGCCGCGCTCACAATGTTGGCGAGCGCCTTTTCCGTCATGCCGGGATAGTGCTCCAGCTCCATCTCGGACACACCGCTGCCGTCATTGATGTCACGCACGGTGCCGATAAAGCTGGCCACCGCGCCGATGTTCGGGCGGCCGGCACGCAGCGCAGCGATCTCGACGCCGAGGTCGAAATCAGCCTCTTGTACGCGGACAGTCATATTTCGTAGGCCTCCGCTCAACCGCCCGTCACGGGCGGGAAGAACGCGACTTCGCAGCCTTCGCGCACGGCAGTGTCCGCCGGAACGATCTGGTGGTCGACCGCCATGCGCAGCGCACGGCCTTCGGCCAGGGTTTCGGCCCACACAGGGCCACGTGCGATCAACCACTGGCGCACATCGCGCACGGTGCGCAGCGTGTCCGGCACCGTCGCCACCTCGTGCGAGGTGCCCAATTGCTCGCGTACGCTGGCAAAGAAACGTAGCTCGATCTGCATGCTCAACGCTCCTTACACCAAGCCGGCGAACGGCAGAAAGTTCACCACATCGCCCGGGGCGATGGGCTGGTTGGGCGGATTGTCGATCAGGCCATCGCCCCACACGGTAGAGGTCAGCACGCCGGAACTCTGGTTCGGGAACAAGTCGAGCCCGCCGTTGGCATTGATGCGCGCGCGCAGGAACTCGTTGCGGCGGTCGCCCTTGGGCAGCGCAAAATCCGCCCGCATGGGGATGCGCTTGGGCGCCACATCCGCCACGCCCTGCAAACGCAGAATGAACGGCCGCACAAACAGCAGGAACGTGACGAAGCTCGATACCGGGTTGCCCGGCAAGCCGATGAAGGATGCGGTCGGCCCGCCCACCATGCCTTCAGGCCGGCGCACCTCGCCAAAGGCCAGCGGCTTGCCCGGCTTGATGGCGATCTGCCACAGGGTCAGGCGTCCTTCGGCTTCCACGGCGGGCTTGATGTGGTCTTCCTCGCCCACCGACACACCGCCGGAGGTGATGATCAGGTCGTGCTCCTCGGCGGCTTCGCGCAGCGTGTCGCGCGTGGCTTGCAGCGTGTCGGGCACGATGCCGAAATCGGTGATGTCGCAGCCGAGGTTCTCCAGCAACGCGCGCAGCGTAAAGCGGTTGGAGTTGTAGATGGCACCGGGCTTGAGCGGCTCGCCAGGCATGGCGAGTTCATCGCCGGTAAAGAAGACGGCCACGCGCGGGCGGCGCACCACGTGCAGGTTCGCGCAGCCAACCGAGGCTGCCAGACCCAACTGTTGCGGCCCCAAACGCGCGCCGACCGGCAGGATCTCTGCGCCCGCGGCGATGTCCTCGCCGGCGCGACGAATCCACTCGCCCGATTCGGGCACATGGTCGATGACGACGGTGCCGGTGTCCGGATCGGCCTTGCACTGCTCCTGCATGACAACCGCATCGGCACCGGGCGGGATCATCGCGCCAGTGAAGATGCGCGCGGCCTCCCCCGCGTTCAGCGGCTGGCCGACGTGGCCCGCAGGAATGCGCTGCGCCACCTTCAGGCGCGTGCCTGGCGCGGTGATATCGGCTGCGCGCACGGCGTAGCCGTCCATCGACGTATTGTCGGCCGGCGGCACGTTCAGGCTGCTGTGCACGGCCTGCGCGAGGATGCGGCCATTGGCGTGCAGCGTGGGCACGGTTTCAGTGCCGTGCAGCGTGCGCGCCCCGGCGAGCAGTTGCGACAGCGCCGCATCCAGCGTCAGCAAAGACGGTTTCACAGCGGGAGCATCGTTGGCAGACATGCGGAAAACGAAATCAGGAAGGGATTTCGATTGTATCGGTTCCGGGCCGACGCCATGCATCAGCGCCGGCGTATCACGCGAATGCGTCGGCCAGTGCGGTCCGCAACGCCGGCACGATGTGCGCGTCGAACCACGGGTTGTGCTTGAACCAGGCCAGGTTGCGTGGGCTGGGGTGCGGCAAGGGAAACAGCACGCGCCCATCCGCGTCTTGTACCGGGCCATTGCGCACCACGTCCGTCAGCGACCAGTCTCGCGGCACATCAAGGTAGTAGCGCTGCGCATAGGTGCCGACCAGCAGCGTGAGCTTCACCCCAGGCATCGCCGTCAGCAGCGGGCGGTGCCATTTCGGCGCGCATTCCGGGCGCGGAGGCAAGTCGCCATTCGTGCCGGTGCCGGGAAAGCAAAAGCCCATCGGCACCACGGCGATACGCTTGTCAGCGTAAAAATCGTCGTAGCTGATCTGTAGCCACTGGCGCAGGCGATCGCCCGAACGGTCGTTCCAGGGGATGCCGGTTTCATGGACGATGCGCCCCGGCGCCTGGCCCACGATCAGCACGCGCGCACGGCGATCGGCCAAAACAACGGGGCGCGGCTCGTGCGCCAGCGCCCCCTTGCATTCGCGGCAGGCGCGGATGTCGTGCAGGCAGCGCTCGAACGCTACCCCGGCCACGTCATCCGGCACCGCTTGCATCGCTTTACAGGCCGGTGTGCTCGGCAATGTACGCCTTCACGCGGTCGGCGTTGGCAGGCATCACCTCGAAGCGCTGCGGCAGCGATTCGATATCGGCATAGCCCGCCGGGCGTTCCGGCTCGCGGTCCAGCGCTTCGCGGATGGTGTCGCCAAACTTGGCCGGCAGCGCGGTTTCCAGCACCACCATCGGCACGCCCGGCGTCAGGTTCTCGCGCGCCACCTTCACGCCGTCGGCGGTGTGGGTATCGATCATCGTGCCGTAACGCGCGAACACGTCCCGGATGGTGTTGACGCGGTCTTCGTGCGTGCTGCGGCCCGAGACGAAACCGTATTCGGCGATGCGGTCGAACTCCGGCTGGCCCGTCAGCGAGAAACCGCCCTTTTCGTCCACGTCACGGAAGAGCTGTGCGAGACGTGCCGGGTCGCGGCCCAGCAGGTCGAACACGAAGCGCTCAAAGTTGGACGCCTTGCTGATGTCCATGCTCGGGCTGGACGTGTGGTACGTCTGCGCGGCCGAACGCACGCGGTACGTGCCGGTGCGGAAGAACTCGTCGAGCACGTCGTTCTCGTTGGTGGCCACCACCAGCTTGTCGATCGGCAGCCCCATCATGCGCGCGATGTGGCCGGCGCAGACGTTGCCGAAGTTGCCCGACGGCACGCAGAACGACACCTTGTCGCCAATCTTCGGCGCGGCCAGCAGATAACCCTTGAAGTAGTAGACGACCTGGGCAACGACACGCGCCCAGTTGATCGAGTTGACCGTGCCGATCTTCTGGCGGGCCTTGTACTCGTGGTCGTTCGACACGGCCTTGACGATGTCCTGCGCGTCATCAAACACGCCTTCGATGGCGATGTTGAAGATGTTCGCGTCTTGCAGGCTGAACATCTGCGCGGTCTGGAACGCGCTCATCTTGCGATGCGGGCTCAGCATGAACACGCGCACGCCGCGCTTGCCGCGCATGGCGTATTCAGCCGCGCTGCCGGTGTCGCCGGAGGTGGCGCCCAGGATGTTCAGCTCGGCATGCTCGCGATCGAGCGCGTATTCGAACAGGTTGCCCAGCAGCTGCATGGCCATGTCCTTGAAGGCCAGCGTCGGGCCGTTGGACAGGCACAGCAGCGAGAGCGATGTGCTGCCTTCATCGCCGAGCTTGTGCAGCGGCGTGATGTCGGCGGTGTTATCGCCGGCGCGCGCGTTGCAGTAGACCTCGGGCGTATAGGTGCGGCGGGTCAGCGCGCGCAGGTCGTCCTCGGGGATGTCGGTGGCGAACTTGCGCAGGATCTCGAATGCGAGATCGGCATACGGCAGGTCGCGCCAGCGGGTCAGCTCTTCAACGCTGACTTGCGGATACTGCTCGGGCAGGTACAGGCCACCGTCCGGCGCCAGACCGCCCAGGAGGATGCGGGAAAAACTCTGCGGCGCTGCGTGGCCGCGGGTCGATCGGTATTGCATGCTCGTGCTCTGCGCTTAGTTCAGTTCTTCCATGCGGATGCGCGTGACCTTGTTCAGCACGGTCGGCAGCGCTTCGATGGCGGCGATGGCGCCGTTCACGCCCTTCTCCACCGCGCGGTGGGTCAGGATGATGATGTCGGTCTGCGGCTGCGGCTCGCCTTCGAGCGATTCCTTTTGCAGCATGGCGTCGATCGAGATGCCGTCATTGGCGAGGATGCGCGTGATATCCGCCAGCACGCCGGTTTCATCAGCCACGCGAATGCGCAGGTAGTAACTGGAGCGCACTTCGTCGATCGGCAGCACCGGCGTGTCGGACAGCGCGTCCGGCTGGAACGCCAGGTGCGGCACGCGGTGCTCGGGGTCGGCGGTGTGCAGACGCGTCACGTCCACCAGATCGGCCACGACGGCCGAAGCGGTCGGCTCGGCGCCAGCGCCCTTGCCGTAGTACAGCGTCGGGCCCACGGCATCGCCGTTGACGAGCACGGCGTTCATCGCGCCTTCCACGTTGGCGATCAGGCGCTTGGCCGGCACCAGGGTCGGGTGCACGCGCAGTTCGATGCCGGCATCGGTGCGGCGCGTGATGCCCAGCAGCTTGATGCGGTAGCCCAGTTCTTCCGCATAACGGATGTCGACGGCTTCCAGCTTGGTGATGCCTTCCACGTACGCGCGCTCGAACTGCACCGGCACGCCAAACGCGATGGCGCTCATGAGCGTGAGCTTGTGCGCGGCGTCAAAGCCTTCGATGTCGAACGTCGGATCGGCTTCGGCATAGCCCAGGCGCTGGGCTTCCTTCAACACAGTGTCGAAGTCCAAGCCCTTGTCGCGCATCTCCGACAGGATGAAGTTCGTGGTGCCGTTGATGATGCCGGCGATCCACTCGATACGGTTGGCCGTCAGCCCCTCGCGCAGCGCCTTGATGATGGGGATACCGCCGGCCACCGCAGCCTCGAATGCCACCATCACGCCCTTGTCCTGCGCGGCCTTGAAGATCTCGTTGCCGTGCACGGCCAGCAGCGCCTTGTTGGCGGTGACGACGTGCTTGCCGTTGGCGATGGCACGCAGCACCAGGTCGCGCGTCAGCTCATAGCCGCCGATCAGCTCCACCACGATATCGATCTCGGGCGAATCCACCACCGCAAACGGGTCGTTCACCACCGGCACGTTTGCACCGGCTTCTTGCACGATGGCGCGCGCCTTGTCGAGATTGCGCACGGCAATCATCGCGACCTCAATGCCGCGCCCCGCGCGACGACGGATTTCTTCCTGGTTCCGTTGCAGAACCTTGAGCGTACCGCCACCGACGGTACCGAGCCCGAGCAGGCCGATTTTGATGGGATTCATGGGACGTATCGTAGGAAAACGAAAAAGCGGAAAGGCAAAAAACGGACAGGGCAGACGCTCCGGTCTGCCCTGCTGAAACTTAACGGCTGGACTGACCGAGTTTAAGCAGCCCGGATGCCAGTACCGTGACGCTGTCGGTACCGCTCCAGGAAGCGCGAAATTCGGCCAATCGCTTCGCGAAGGTCGTCCTCGTGCGGCAGGAAGACGATGCGGAAGTGGTCAGGCGAATGCCAGTTGAAGCCCGTGCCCTGCACCAGCAGCACACGCTCTTCTTCCAGCAGCTGGCGGATGAAGAGTTGGTCATCTTCAATCGGGTACACCGCCGGATCCAGGCGCGGGAACATGTACAGCGCCGCCTTGGGCTTCACGCACGTGACGCCCGGAATGGCGGTAATCAGCTCATGAGCCAAGTCACGCTGACGGCGCATGCGGCCACCCGGGCCCACCAAGTCCTTGATGCTCTGGTAGCCGCCCAACGCCGTCTGGATCGCCCACTGGCCCGGCACGTTGGCGCACAGACGCATCGACGACAGCATGTTGAGGCCTTCGATGTAGTCCTTGGCCGGGCGCTTGTCGCCCGACACGACCATCCAGCCCGCGCGGTAGCCGCACGAGCGGTAGCTCTTCGACAGGCTGTTGAACGTGATCGTCAGCACGTCTTCCGACAGCGAGCCGATGGCGGTGTGCTTGTTGTCGTCAAACAAGACCTTGTCGTACACCTCGTCGGCGAAGATCACCAGGCCATGCTCGCGCGCGATGGCGATGATGCCGCGCAGCAACTCGTCGGAATACAGCGCGCCGGTCGGGTTGTTCGGGTTGATGACGACGATGCCCTTGGTGTTGGGCGTGATCTTGGCGCGAATGTCGTCCAGGTCGGGCATCCAGCCGTTGGACTCATCGCAGATGTAATGCACCGGCGTGCCGCCGGACAGGCTCGCCATGGCGGTCCACAGCGGATAGTCAGGCGCCGGCAGCAGCAACTCGTCGCCCGCATCGAGCAGCGCGTTGGTGGCCACGGCAATCAGCTCCGACGCGCCGTTGCCCAGATAGATGTCATCCAGCGTGACGTTCTTGATGCCCTGCTCTTGCGTGTAGTGCATCACCGCCTTGCGCGCCGCGAAGATGCCCTTGGAATCCGAATAGCCGGCCGAATTCGGCAGATTGCGGATCATGTCCAGCTGGATTTCTTCCGGGGCATCAAAACCGAACGGGGCCAGGTTGCCGATGTTCAGCTTGATGATCTTGTGGCCGTCCTCTTCCATCTGCTTGGCCTTCTCGAGCACGGGGCCGCGAATGTCGTAGCAGACGTTGTTGAGCTTGGCGGATTTCTGGATCGTTTTCACGGGCTATTTGAGCGGGCTTGGGATTGCGGATGATTTTGTATTGCAGCAAGGCAGCGGGGTGGCACTGCTTGTGCGGGCAAGCGCTGCGCTCTTCCTTGCCGGGCGTCGCTTGTGGCGCGGCGGGCAAAGGAGAGAAAAAGATATAATTTAGCCCATTATGACAGACTTCGGCGGGCATTTTTGCAACGCAGCGAGATGCCTCCGGAAGTCTGAAACCTAGCGCCCTGCCGCCATATGTGCCCCTATGTGCCGCAGCCCTCGCGCCCGATGGGATTCCCGCCTTGAAGCTCCATTCATCCGACTCGTCCACCGTGCTCAATACCGTCACCGCGTATGGCGACGGCTACATCGAAATCAACAAAGTGCGGTACGAGCACTCCGTGCTGGTCATGCCCGAAGGCGCCGTCGTGCCATGGGACGTGGCCCGCTTCGAAGACCTGACGCCCGAACATTTCGCCCACCTGCTGGAACTGGGCGCCGAAGTGGTGATCTTCGGCACGGGTAACAAGTTGCGTTTCCCCCACCCGCGCCTGACCGCGCCGCTCACCAGCAAGCGCATCGGCGTGGAGGCCATGGACATCCGGGCGGCCGGACGCACCTACAACATCCTGATGCTGGAAGGCCGCAAGGTGGCGGCGGCGTTGCTGATCGAGCGCGCCTGACACCGCATGCCGATCGACCGTTCTGCCAACGCGCCTGCCCTGCCCTGGCGCAATGCTTCCCTGTGGCTGCTCGCCGCCGCGTTTCTGGCCATCTGGCTGGGCACGCTGGGCTACCGCCATCTGATCCCCACCGACGAAGGCCGCTACGCCGAAATCGCCCGCGAGATGTTCGCCTCGGGTGACTGGGTAACCATTCGCTATAACGCGCTCAAGTACTTCGAAAAGCCGCCGCTGCAGATGTGGGGCACGGCACTGGCCTACACGCTATTTGGCATCGGCGACTGGCAGGCGCGGCTGTTCACGGCGCTCTCGGGCATCGTGGGGATCGTCTTCACAATGCTGGCGGCGGCGCGCTGGTGGGGCAAGCGAACCGCCGTCGTTAGTGGGCTCGTGCTGGTGAGCGCGCCGATGTGGAATGTGGGCGCGCATTTCAACTCGCTCGACATGGGCGTGGCCGGCTGCATGACGATGGCATTGGGCGCGCTACTGCTGGCGCAACACCCCAGTGCGACGCGCGCGCAACAACGCTGGTGGATGTGGGCCTGCTGGGCGTCCATGGCGCTGGCGGTGTTGAGCAAAGGCCTGATCGGCGTGGTGCTGCCGGGCTTTGTCCTGGTGGTCTACACGCTGGTTGCGCGCGACTGGGCGCTCTGGAAGCGTCTCCACTTGCTGACCGGGTTGATCGTGTTCTTCGCCGTCAGTGCGCCGTGGTTCGTGCTGATTTCGGCCCGCAACCCGGAATTCGCCTGGTTCTTCTTCGTGCATGAGCACTTCCAGCGCTTTACGTCGACGGTGCACAACCGCAACGCGCCGCTCTGGTATTTCGTGCCGCTGCTGCTGGCCGGGTTCCTGCCTTGGCTGGCACAGTTGCCGGGCGCCGCTCGACTGACCTTCGAGCGCGCAGAGACCGCCACCAATGGGTTCCGCCCCACGCTGCTGCTCGGCCTATGGGCCGTCCTGATCTTCGCGTTCTTCAGCATCTCGGATTCGAAGCTGCCGGGCTATATCTTCCCCATCATCCCGGCGCTGGCGATGCTGGCCGCACTCGTATTGGAGCGCACGAGCGAGCGCGCCTGGCGCCGGCAGCTCGTGGCGTTCCTGGCGCTGGCCGTGATTGCCTTGGCGGCCAGCGGGTACGTGGCGACGATGTCTTCGGACATGTACCCGAATGCGGTGTTCTCGCGCTTTGCGGTGTTTCTGGCGGTGGCGTTCGGGGCTGGCGCGGTGCTCACGTGGCTCGCGCTGTGCATGGCGAGCCGACGCTTCGAAAGCCTCGTGGCGTTCGCCTGTGCGTGGTTCCTCACGTTTACGACGGCGATGCTCGGCCACGAGGCCTTTGGGCGGTCGATGTCGGGTATCGATCTCGTTCCAGCCGTCAAGCCTTGGTTGAAGCCGGGCGTGCCGTTCTATGCGGTGGAGCGGCTGGACCATACAATGCCGTTTTACCTCGGCACACCGACCACCATGGTGCAGGAGCCCGATGAACTGGCATTTGGCGTGCAGCAGGAGCCCAGCAAATGGATCCCGACCACCGATGCTTTCGTGGCCCGCTGGAAGGACGGCGGTCAGGCGGTCGCGATGATGGGGCCGGGCACGTATGACCGGTTGGCCGCGCAAGGTGTCCCGATGGTGGTTATCGCCCGAGACGCCCGCCGCGTGGTCGTCCGGCGCAACTAGGTTTCACCCGCGACGGCATTGAAAGAAGGGTGCAAGCGGATTTGTCGTAACATGCGCCCCTGCAGCGCGATCGCGGGGCTGCCGCTGCAGTCGTAAAACATCAAAACAACACATGAATCTGGTCACTTTCGGGTTGATCCTGACGGGCGTCATGCTCAATGCCTGCGCCCAATTGCTGCTCAAGGCGGGCGTCAACAACATTGGCCGCTTTGCGTTTTCGGCCGACAACATCATTCCGATCGGCATCAAGCTTGCAACGCAGTGGCCCATCATCGGCGGGCTGACGTGCTACGTGATTTCCGTGGTCGTGTGGATCCTCGGGCTGTCTCGGGTGGACGTGACCATCGCTTACCCGATGCTCTCCCTGGGCTACGTGGTCAACGCCTTCCTGGCGGCGTATCTGTTTGGCGAAGTGCTGTCGATGCAGCGGTTGATTGGCATCGGCATCATTCTCATCGGCGTGTTCGTGCTCGCGCGTTCGTGAGCTGTGCCCAACTCTCTTTCCAGTCATGACGCAAACCAACGCCACTGAACTTCCCTTCCTGCCGTTCGTGCGCCCGACCATTGACGAGGCGACCATCGCCGCGGTGGCCGATGTGCTGCGCTCGGGCTGGATCACCTCGGGCCCGAAAGTCGCTGCGTTTGAAGCAGCGCTATCCGAATACTTCGGCGGCCGCATCGTGCGTACGTTCGCCAATGGCACGGCCACGATGGAAGTTGCGCTGCGCATTGCAGGCATCGGCCCCGGCGATGAGGTCATCACCACGCCGATCTCGTGGGTGGCCACCTCTAACGTGGTGCTGACGGTCGGCGCCAAGCCGGTCTTTGTCGACATCGACCCCGTCACGCGCAACATCGATCTGGACAAGGTCGAAGCCGCCATCACGCCGCGCACGAAGGCGATCATTCCTGTCTACCTGTCGGGCCTGCCCGTCGACATGGACCGCCTGTACGACATCGCCCGCCGCCACAAGCTGCGCGTGGTGGAAGACGCCGCGCAGGCCATCGGCTCGCGCTGGGGCGACAAGCGCATCGGCGAAATTGGCGATCTGGTCAGCTTCAGCTTCCAGGCCAACAAGAACATCACCACCATCGAGGGCGGCGCACTCGTGCTGAATACGCCCGAAGAAGCCGTGCTGGCCGAGAAGTACCGCCTGCAGGGTGTCGTGCGCACCGGCTTTGACGGCATGGAAGTCGACCTGGTAGGCGGCAAGTTCAATCTGACCGACGTGAACGCCGCCATCGGCCTGGGCCAGTTCGCACAGCTTGAGGCCATCACCGCCCGCCGTGCCGCGCTCGCCCGCCGTTACTTTGCCGCCATGCGCGCCGCCGATATCGAATCGTTCGGCGTCGAACTGCCGGTGGAAAATTTCACCAACACGAACTGGCACATGTTCCAGATCGTGCTGCCGCTGGATCGCCTGAAGGTCGATCGCGCGGGCTTCATGGCAGGCCTGAAGGCGCTGGGCATCGGCGCCGGCGTGCACTATCCGCCGATCCACCTGTTCAACCTCTACCGCGAACTCGGCTGGAAGCCGGGCATGTTCCCGGTCGCCGAACGCATCGGCCGCGCCATCGTCACGCTGCCGATGTTCGCTGCCATGGAAGATTCCGACGTGGATCGCGTGGTCAACGCAGTCCGCCAACTTTGCGCCCAGTACCAATAAGCCAATAATGAAGACACCCGCTCTCTCGGTCGTCATTCCTGTCTACAACGAAGAAGATGGGCTCGCCGCGCTGTTTGCGCGCCTGTATCCCGCCCTCGACGCGCTCGGCATCTCGTACGAGGTCGTGTTCGTCAACGACGGCAGCCGCGACCGCTCCGCCGCCATGCTGGCCGAGCAGTTCCGCGCACGCCCGGACAGCACGCGCGTTGTGCTGTTCAACGGCAACTACGGCCAGCACATGGCCATCCTGGCCGGCTTCGAACATGCGCGCGGCGAACGCGTCATCACACTCGACGCCGACCTGCAGAACCCACCCGAAGAAATCGGCCGCCTGGTCGAAAAGCTCGACGAGGGCTACGACTACGTCGGTACCATCCGCCGCAACCGCCAGGACAGCTGGTTCCGCCGCACCGCATCGCGCGCCATGAACTCGCTGCGCGAGCGCATCACGCACATCAAGATGACGGACCAGGGCTGCATGCTGCGCGCCTACAACCGAACCATCGTCGACACCATCAACCGCTGCCGCGAAGTCAACACCTTCATCCCGGCGCTGGCCTACACCTTCAGCAAGAACCCAACCGAAATCGAAGTCGATCACGAAGAGCGCTTTGCGGGTGAGTCGAAGTACTCGTTGTACAAGCTCGTGCGCCTGAATTTCGACCTCGTGACGGGCTTCTCGGTGATCCCGCTGCAATGGTTCTCGGCCATCGGCATGCTGCTGTCGTTCGCGTCGGCCATCCTGTTCATTCTGCTGGTGGTGCGCCGCTTTATCCTCGGCGCGGAAGTCCAGGGCGTGTTCACGCTGTTCGCGATCACGTTCTTCCTCATGGGCGTGCTGCTGTTCGGCATTGGCCTGCTGGGCGAATACATCGGCCGCATTTATCAGCAGGTGCGTGAGCGTCCGCGCTATCTGGTGCAGGGCGTTCTGGAAGACACGCCTCATCTGCACGAAGCCGGCGCAGCCGATTTGAAGTCGGGCTCGCAACGAGGCGTTGCATGAGCGGTGACACCAAGCGCCGCGCGGTCGTTTTCGCGTATCACAACGTTGGCGTGCGTTGCCTGCGCGTGCTGGCCGCGCGCGGCATCCAGGTCGAATTGGTTGTCACGCATGAGGACAACGCCGCCGAGAACATCTGGTTCGGCAGCGTGCGCGCCACGGCACAGGAACTGGGCATCCCGTTCGTCACGCCAGAGAACGCCAATGGCGAGGACCTGCACGCCCGCATTGCCGCCATCGCACCGGATTTCATTTTTTCGTTCTATTACCGGCACATGATCCCGATGCGCCTGTTGAGCCTTGCCAAATTCGGCGCGTTCAACATGCACGGCTCGCTGTTGCCCAAGTATCGCGGTCGCGTGCCCATCAACTGGGCCGTGCTGCGCGGCGAAACGGAAACCGGCGCCACCCTGCACGAGATGGTCGAAAAGCCGGATGCCGGCTACATCGTCGACCAGACCGTCGTGCCGATCCTGCCGGACGATACGGCCCACGAAGTGTTCGAAAAAGCCACCGTGGCCGCCGAGCAAACCCTGTGGCGCGCCCTGCCCGCGATGATCGCCGGACAGATCCCGCAGCACCCGAACGTGCTAGCCAACGGCAGCTATTTCGGCGGCCGCAAGCCGGAAGATGGGCGCATCGACTGGTCCAAACCGGCCCAGCAGGTCTACAACCTGATCCGGGCGGTCGCGCCGCCCTACCCTGGTGCATTTACGGACGCCGGCAAAGGTGACGCCAACTCACGCTACATCGTCGCGCGGGCCCGTCTGGCGCATCAAACCTTCACGAATTTGCGCCCGGGCTTGCACGTCGTGGATAATGCGATGTTCGGCGTGTGCGGCGATGGGGGAGCCATCGCCATTCACGAGCTCTGGCGCGTCGAGCCCCAGGCTGCCAACGGAACGTCCATCGTGACCGCGCAGCAGCTCGCCAGCCAGCTCGCCCTCTTCTGATTTTCGGTTTGCCCTCATGAAAAAAGTACTGATCCTCGGCGTCAACGGCTTCATCGGCCACCACCTGTCCAAGCGCATCCTGGAGACCACCGACTGGGAGGTCTACGGCATGGACATGCAGACCGAGCGCCTGGGCGACCTGGTCAACCACCCGCGCATGCACTTCTTTGAAGGTGACATCACCATCAACAAGGAGTGGGTCGAGTATCACGTGAAGAAGTGCGACGTGATCCTGCCGCTGGTGGCCATCGCCACGCCGTCGACCTACGTCAAAGACCCGTTGCGTGTGTTCGAGCTGGACTTTGAAGCCAACCTGCCGATCGTTCGCTCGGCCGCCAAGTACAACAAGCACCTGGTCTTCCCGTCGACCTCCGAGGTCTACGGCATGTGCAGCGATTCGGAATTCGACCCGGAAGCCTCGCCCTTGATCTACGGCCCGATCAACAAGCCGCGCTGGATCTACGCCTGCTCGAAGCAGCTGATGGACCGCGTGATTTGGGGCTACGGCATGGAAGGCCTGAACTTCACGCTGTTCCGCCCGTTCAACTGGATCGGCCCGGGCCTGGACTCGATCTACACCCCGAAGGAAGGTTCGTCGCGCGTTGTGACGCAGTTCCTCGGCCACATCGTGCGCGGCGAGAACATCAAGCTCGTGGACGGCGGCAGCCAGAAGCGCGCCTTCACGTATATCGATGACGGCATTGACGCGCTGGTGCGCATCATCGCCAACAAGGATGGCGTGGCCACGGGCAAGATCTACAACATCGGCAACCCGTCGAACAACTACTCGGTGCGCGAGCTGGCCAACATGATGTTGGAGCAAGCCGCCAAGATCGACGAATACAAGGACACCGCCAAGCAGGTTCAACTGGTGGAAACGACCTCCGGCGCCTACTACGGCAACGGCTACCAGGACGTGCAGAACCGTGTGCCGAAGATCGCCAACACCATGGACGAACTCGGCTGGAAGCCGACCACCACGATGCAGGACGCGCTGGCGAACATCTTCGAAGCGTATCGCACGCACGTGGCCGACGCCCGCAGCCTGGTCGAAGAAGGCAACGGCAACAAGTAAAAGCAACACCCGCGCAGGTTCATGGCTCTCATCGTCCTCAAGATCGACGTCGACACCCTGCGCGGCACCCGCGAAGGCGTGCCCAACCTCGCGCGCATGCTGCGCGAGCATGAGGCGGGCGCGACCTTCCTCTTCAGTCTCGGCCCGGATCACACCGGCTGGGCGCTGCGCCGGGCGTTCCGCCCTGGCTTCCTGAAGAAAGTTTCCCGCACCTCCGTCGTCGAGCACTACGGCCTGCGCACGCTGATGTACGGCGTGCTGCTGCCCGGCCCCGACATCGGCCGCAAGGCTGCCGCCGAAATGCGCGCCATTGCCGAAGCAGGCTTCGAGACCGGCATCCACACGTGGGACCACGTCCGCTGGCAAGACAACGTCCGCCAGCGCGATGCCGCTTGGACCGCCCGCCAGATGGGCGCCGCCCATGCGCGCTTCGTGCAGGTCTTCGGCAAGCCGCCCGTCACGCACGGCGCCGCCGGCTGGCAGATGAACGACCACGCCTTCCGCCAGATCGACGCCTGGGGCATGGCCTACGCCTCCGACGGCCGCGGCACGCATCCGTACATCCCGAGCGTGGACGGCAAAGCGCTGAACCACGTGCAGCTGCCGACCACGCTACCCACGCTGGACGAACTCATCGGCGTGGACGGCATCACCCTCGACAACGTCGCCCGGCACATCCTCAAGATGACCGAATCCGACCGCGACCAAGTGTTTACCTTGCACGCGGAGCTTGAAGGGCAGAAACTCGCCCCGATCTTCCGCGAGTTGCTGCAAGGCTGGCGCGCGCAGGGCCATCGGTTGGCGTCGATGGGCGATTACTATGCGACGCTGGATCGCAGCAGCCTGCCCGTGCAGCCCGTCACGTGGGGCGAAGTTGCTGGCCGCAGCGGCAGCTTGATCGTTCAGCCTGCCTGATCTGCTGTCACCAGTGGCTGGCGGGCTTCACGTTTCCCAGTCCACGCGCTTGCAGTCCTTCCCCGCGGTTTTCCGGAACACACCATGCCCGTCACTCTCGACAAGCCTCTTCCCGATTTCTCCGCACCGGCCACCAGCGGCGTCACGTTCTCGCCGGCGTCGCAGCGCGGCAAGATCGTCGTGCTGTATTTCTACCCGAAGGACAACACGCCCGGCTGCACCACCGAGGCGATGAACTTCCGCGACCAGTACGACGCCTTTGAAGCCGCCGGCGCCGTGGTGTTCGGCATCTCGCGCGACAGCCTCAAGTCGCACGAGAACTTCAAGGCCAAGCTTGAGATGCCGTTCGAGTTGATCTCCGACGCCGACGAAGCCGTCTGCACGCTCTTCGACACCATCAAGATGAAGAAGATGTATGGCAAGGACGTGCGCGGCATCGAGCGCAGCACCTTCCTGATCGACGCCAAGGGCGTGCTGCGCAAGGAATGGCGCGGCGTGAAGGTGCCCAACCATGTGGATGATGTGCTGGCGGCAGTGCGGGCGCTGTAACTAGCGGCGTGTTGCTGATACGCCCCTAAAGCGCCGCGCAGGGCACGCCAGCGGCTGCCCAAGGGCTGGTTGGCGTGACTGCAACGTGGCACTAGACGTCACATGTGACAGATTGCAAATACCAAAGGCTTCCGATACAGTCGGAACCGATGAGTACGAAATCCGGATGCCATTCCGATTGCCCACGACGGTACCGGCGGCCAAGTTGGCCTGATACCGCTTCGACGTTTTTCCCAGCAAGCAGGCTGGGCAGAACGTCCGAATCGTGCAGCTTGTTGTGGCGTTCATCTAGGCCGCCCCACCTCTCGCAGGTCATGGCGGCTTTTTTGTGGCCGTCGCTCGCACGTTCATACATGCGGCGTGCCACCCCATCCCTCAGCGTTTTCCACCAGCATCGCCTCGCCATCAGCGAGTGCGGTGTTTCGTCGTTGTTCCCTCCAGAGAGGTAATCGAAGCATGCCGCTGCCGACCATGCCCACCCAGCCAGCCCAATTGCTCGACCCGGCTGAATTCAAGCCTTTCGGCAAAGCCGGAAAGCCCAAGGCGGGTCAGGAACCTCGAAAACCGGTGCCCGCACTTGAACGCGAGGCGCTGTCCGAAACCGGCCGAGCGCAACCTAAACGTAATGCAGGCAGCGCAGCGCAGGCACGCGCAGGCGAATCTTCGCCGGTGGCCAAGGAAGAGGCTCGCCAGCGCCCCGCCAGCATTCTCAAAGCCGTCGACAAAGCGCCGGCTACCGGCAAATCCACCGAAACCTCGACGCGCCGTCGCGCCCGCAAGGATGACGGCCCGACCAAGCTGTTCGTGCTCGACACCAACGTGCTGATGCACGATCCGTCCTCGCTGTTCCGCTTTGAGGAGCACGACGTCTATCTACCCATGATGACGTTGGAGGAGCTGGACAACCACAAGAAGGGCATGAGCGAAGTCGCGCGTAATGCCCGGAC
The DNA here is from genome assembly GCA_966433195.1 of uncultured Ralstonia sp. Lineage (GTDB taxonomy): Bacteria > Pseudomonadota > Gammaproteobacteria > Burkholderiales > Burkholderiaceae > Ralstonia. Next base: position 26,066 of record CBJMVH010000037.1, on the reverse strand, counting down.
GGTCAGCCGCACGCTCGACCAACTGGTGGCCGGCACCGAAGGCACGATGGACGACGGCCTGCCGCTGTCGAAACTCGGCAACCGCGATGCGCAAGGGCACCTGTTCTTCCAGACCCGCCTGAACGACATCAAGCTGCCGGACGGCTTGCCGCAAGGCAAGGCAGACAACCAGATCCTGGGCGTGGTATCGGCACTGCAGCAGCAGCGCCCGGACCGCCATGTCGTGCTGGTGTCGAAAGACATCAACATGCGCATCAAGGCGCGCGCCCTCGGCCTGCCGGCTGAGGACTACTTCAACGACCGCGTGCTGGAAGACACCGACCTGCTCTACAGCGGTGTGATGGCCCTGCCCGCCGATTTCTGGCAGAAGCACGGCAAGAACATCGAGAGCTGGCAGGACCCGAAAACCGGCACGACGTTCTACCGCCTGTCGGGGCCGCTGGTGCCGTCGTTCCTGGTCAACCAGTTTGTCTTCCTGGAGCCGAATGACGGCAGCCTGCCGCTGTACGCGCAGGTGAAGGAGCTCAATGGCAAGACAGCCGTGTTGCAGACGCTCAAGGATTTCACGCACCAGAAGAACAACGTCTGGGGCGTGACGGCGCGCAACCGCGAGCAGAACTTCGCGCTCAACCTGCTAATGCACCCGGAAGTGGACTTCGTCTCGCTGCTCGGCCAGGCCGGCACCGGCAAGACGCTGCTGGCGCTGGCGGCAGGCCTCGAGCAGGTGCTGGATCAGAAGCTGTACAACGAGATCATCATCACGCGCGCCACCGTGCCCGTGGGTGAAGACATCGGCTTCCTGCCCGGCACGGAAGAAGAAAAGATGCAGCCGTGGATGGGCGCCTTCGACGACAACCTCGAGGTGCTGCAGAAGTCCGACGACAACGCCGGCGAATGGGGCCGCGCCGCCACGCAGGAGCTGATCCGCTCGCGCATCAAGGTCAAGAGCATGAACTTCATGCGCGGCCGCACCTTCGTCAACAAGTTCCTGATCATCGACGAGGCGCAAAACCTCACGCCCAAGCAGATGAAGACGCTGGTGACGCGCGCGGGCCCGGGTACCAAGATCGTCTGCCTGGGGAACATCGCGCAGATCGACACGCCGTACCTGACGGAAGGCTCGTCGGGCCTGACATATGTGGTGGATCGCTTCAAGGGCTGGAGCCATAGCGGTCACATCACGCTGGCGCGCGGCGAGCGCTCGCGCCTGGCAGATCACGCGTCAGACGTGCTGTAACTATCACTCGGCGGCAAGTTCAGCCGCCGCCAATCCTTGTCTCATCAGGCCGCGCGTTTGCGCGGCCTTTTTCTTGCTGTGTCTTGGGCACCGTTCCCTTTTTCTCACGGAGGCTCAATGATGCCCACGCAACGAAACCCGGAGACCCGATTGCGCATGACCTTGATGTCGGCGGCGCTGGCGATGATGCTGTCCGCCGGCGCCAGCGTGGCGCTCGCCGACAACCTCACCCCGCAGACTTCCGGCCAGATCAGCTACGTCTGCGGTGGCGTTGCACAGGACGAGCAGCAGGCGCTGAACGCGCAGGCGCGCAACTACAACCTGTCGCTCCTGTTCACGCAGGGACCGCGCGGCGAATACCTCTCCGACGTGAATGTTCAACTCACACGACACGGCAAGGAGGTCGCCAATTTCCGCGCCGATGGCCCGCGCTGCCTGATCAAGGCGCCGCCCGCAAGCTATAACGTGATCGCCACCTACGAGGGCGCCACTAAACGCGCCACCGTGCAGACGGGCAGCACGCGCAACGTCCAGCTTCGCTGGTAAACCTGCCCGCAAAGCGCGACGCCATCGGGCTAAAGTCCGCAGACCCGCACCCCGCTTGGCGTTGCGCCTCGCCAACACGCCGCCCCGCCCGTTTGGCAATTCTCGCGCCGCGCGCATAGCATGCGACCTATCTGGACTTTTCTGAGGGCGCATGCCGAAGCAGCACGGCTTTTCCCACAGCAACACCCGACTGGCAGGCGCCGCCCTGCTGGCGCTCGCGTGCCTGCTGTCCGCCTGCTCGTCCACGCCTACGCGTTCCACCGCCTCGCGTGACCCCGGGGGGCTGCGCACGCGCGGTGCCCCCATCAACGACCCAAGCGCCGGCCTCGAAGAGATCTCCATCGAAGCCATGGCGCTGGTGGGCACACCGTACCGCTACGGCGGCAACACGCCGGATAGTGGTTTTGATTGCAGCGGGCTCGTCCGCTACGTGGTGCAGCGTGCGGCTTCTGTGAACCTGCCGCGCACCGCTGCCGAAATGGGCCGACGTGGCACGCCGCTCGAACGCCGTGACGTGGCCTCTGGCGACCTCGTCTTCTTCAACACAACCGGCCAGCCGAACTCGCATGTCGGCATTTACGTCGGCCAAAACCGCTTCGTACATGCACCGGCGACGGGCGGCACGGTCCGTCTGGAAGACATGACCAAGTCGTATTGGGCGAGCCGCTACATGGGCGCCCGCCGCGTGGTGGCGGTCAGCAACCTGCCCGATGCGCCCGGCCCATCCAGTACGCCGATCCCCGCGCCAGCCAGCCCCGCCCGACCGATTGACGATGATCCACTTGGCACCTTGGCGCGCGCCCGCAGCGGGCCGGCTGCGGTCTCCTCGCCAGCGGACGATGACCCCATCGCCCGCTTCGCGACGCAGTAAGCGATTCGCACGCGCCAATGCAAAACGCCCACCGGAATGGTGGGCGTTTCGTTTTGGGATCAGGTGGCCGCCTTACAGCACGTGCTTGCCAATCCACCAGGCAATCGCTGCCATGAACGCCGATGCGGGAATCGTCAGGACCCATGCCCAGACGATGTTGCCTGCGACGCCCCAGCGCACCGCAGAGGCCTTCTGCGCAGCACCCACACCAACGATGGCGCCCGTAATGGTGTGCGTGGTCGACACCGGTACCCCCAGCGCCGACGCGAAGAACAGCGTCAATGCGCCACCGGTTTCAGCGCAGAAACCGCCCACCGGCTTCAGTTTGGTGATCTTCTGGCCCATCGTGCGGACAATCCGCCAACCGCCCAGCAGCGTGCCCAGGCCAATCGCCACGTAGCAGCACACGATGACCCACACCGGCGGCGTCTCTGCCGTGGCGGACGCATAACCGCCAGCGATCAGCAGCATCCAGATGATGCCGATGGTCTTCTGCGCATCATTGCCGCCGTGGCCCAGGCTATAGAGCGAGGCCGATAGCAACTGCAAGCGCCGGAACCACCGGTCCACCTTCGATGGCGGCGTGCGGAAGAACAACCACGACACCGCCACCATCAGCAGCGAGCCCAGGATAAAACCCAGCAGCGGCGAAATCAGGATGAACGCCACCGTCTTGAGCAAGCCACTCGCCACCAGCGAGCCCGTGCCGGACTTGGCCACCGCCGAGCCCACCAGCCCACCGATCAGCGCGTGCGACGAACTGGACGGAATGCCGTAGTACCACGTGATGATGTTCCACGCGATGGCGCCCACCAGCGCGCCAAAGATGACGTAGTGGTCAACGATGGACGGGTCGATCGTGTCGCGCCCCACCGTGGTGGCCACCTTGAGGTGGAAGATGAAAATGGCGATCACGTTGCAGGCCGCAGCCATCGCCACCGCCTGCTGCGGCTTAAGCACGCCGGTCGACACCACCGTAGCGATGGAGTTGGCCGCGTCGTGGAAGCCGTTCATGAAGTCGAACACGATGGCCAGGGCCACCAGCAGCACGACCACCCAGAGACTGATCTGAAGCGTATGCATGAGGCGTCGTCTCGTCAGGCGTTTTCGAGCACGATGCCTTCGATGATGTTGGCGACATCCTCGCAACAGTCGGTGACGCTCTCGAGTTGTTCGTAGATGGCCTTGAGCTTGATCAGCAGCTTGATGTCGTTTTCGGTGCGGAACAGCTTGGCCATGGCGGCGCGCATCACACGATCAGCCTCGGACTCCAGGCGATCGATTTCCTGCGCGATCGTCAAGATCTGGCGGCCGTTGTTCATGTCGTCGAGCAGCACCACGGCCTTACGGACCTCCTCACAGCAGGCGACGCAGATGCCGGCGAGCTGGCGCGCCTCGTCCGTCACGTTCGTGACGTCATACAGCGAGATGGTCAGCGACACGTCTTCCATCAGGTCGAGGATGTCGTCCATCGTCGTGATCAGCTTGTGGATCTCATCGCGATCCAGCGGCGTGATGAAGGTCTTGTGCAGCAGCTCAACCGTGTCATGCGTGATGCGATCGGCTTTCTTCTCGAAGTTCTGCACATTGCGCGCATGCATTTCAGCATTGGGCAAGTCGTTGACCAGCTCCTTGAGCGCATGGGCCGCTTTGACGGCGCACTCGGCGTGCTGGTTGAAATATTCGAAGAACTTGCCTTCGGTGGGCATGAAGCGACCGAACATGATGATCCTTGGGAACGGGAAAAGCAGGAGTCGTAAAAACAACGCCGGACGGGATCACCGCCGGCGCTGTCATTAAAACGCAATATTTTACCGGAACCGGCCCCGCGCCATGCGTGGCACGTTGTGGCGGGCCGACATGAAAAGACGATTATGTGTCGTTATCGAAGAAAGCATTGCCGCCGGTGAAGTTATCGAACTTCGTGTACTCGCCCAGGAAGGTCAGTCGAACGGTCCCGATGGGGCCGTTACGCTGCTTACCGATAATGATTTCAGCGGTGCCCTTGTCCGGCGAATCGGGGTTGTAGACCTGGTCGCGGTAGATGAACAGGATCACGTCGGCATCCTGTTCGATAGCGCCGGATTCGCGCAAGTCCGACATCACCGGGCGCTTGTTCGGGCGCTGTTCCAAGCTTCGGTTCAGCTGCGACAGCGCGATCACCGGGCAGTTGAGTTCCTTCGCCAGACCCTTGAGCGAACGCGAAATTTCCGAGATTTCGGTCGCACGGTTTTCACCGCCACCCGAGCCCGACATCAGTTGCAGGTAGTCGATAACGATCAGGCCCAGCTGCCCGCACTGACGTGCCAAACGCCGCGAGCGCGCACGCAATTCCATCGGGTTCAACGCAGGCGTTTCATCGATGAAGAGTTGCGCATCGTTCATCTTCTGGATGGCGTGCGTCAGACGCGGCCAGTCTTCATCGAGCAGGCGGCCTGTACGCAAGCGGTGCTGATCCAGCCGACCGACCGAACCCAGCATACGCATGGCAAGCTGCGTACCCGCCATTTCCATGGAGAACACCGCCACCGGCAGGCCCTGCTCCACCGCAACGTGCTCGCCGATGTTCAGCGAGAACGCGGTCTTACCCATCGATGGGCGCCCGGCCACGATGATCAGATCGCCGCCCTGCATACCGCTGGTCATGCGATCGAGGTCAACAAAGCCCGTCGGCACACCGGTGATGTCGCTCTGGTTATCGCGGTGGTACAGCTCGTCGATACGCTCGACCACCTGCGTCAGCAGTGGCTGGATTTCCAGGAAGCCCTTCTGGCCGCGCGCGCCTTCTTCGGCAATCGCGAAGACCTTGGATTCGGCCTCGTCCAGCAGTTGGCGCACGTCGCGCCCCTGCGGGTTGAAGGCGCCGGCGGAGATCTCGTCGGCAATCGTCACCAGCTGGCGCAGCACGCCGCGGTCGCGAACGATTTCCGCGTAGCGGCGAATGTTGGCGGCGCTCGGCGTGTTCTGCGCCAGCGCGTTCAGGTAGGCCAGACCGCCCACCTCTTCTGCCTTGCCAGCGGCCTGCAACTGCTCGTACACCGTGATCACGTCGGCCGGCTTGGCCTGCGAGATCAGCTTGCCGATGTTGTGGAAGATCAGCCGGTGGTCGTAGCGGTAAAAATCGTGCTCGTTGATGAAATCGGCAATGCGATCCCAGGCGGCGTTATCCAGCAGCAACCCGCCGAGCACCGATTGTTCGGCCTCGATGGAATGCGGGGGCACCTTGAGGGAATCGAGCTGGGGATCGGAGGGCGCGTTCATGGCGGGATTATAACGGCGCGGCTCGGTCTTCAATCTGCACCCCTGACACAAAGGACAACAAAAAAGGCAGAGACTTTCGTCCCTGCCTTCTTGACTCGCGTTGACCGGTTTCCCGAGCGCCGCGAGCTAAAGCGTACGTGCTTAGACGGTCTCGCCCAGCACCGACACGGTCACGTCGACTGCCACATCCGTGTGCAGCGACACGACGACCGGGTGGTCGCCCACGGTCTTCAGCGGGCCGTTCGGCAGACGCACTTGCGCCTTTTCAACCTTGAAGCCTTGTGCGTTCAGCGCGTCGGCGATGTCGTGGTTGGTGACGGAACCGAACAGACGGCCATCCACGCCAGCCTTTTGCGACAGTTGCAGCGTCAGGCCATTCAGCTTTTCGCCTTCGGCTTGGGCGGCAGCCAGCTTTTCAGCGGCCAGCTTTTCCAGCTCAGCGCGGCGGGCTTCGAATTCCTTGATGGCGGAATCGGTAGCGCGGCGGGCTTGCTTGTTCGGGATCAGGAAGTTACGAGCGTAACCGTCCTTCACGCGCACCACGTCGCCCAGGTTACCCAGGTTGACGACCTTTTCGAGCAGAATAATTTGCATTGTGAGTTCTCCTTATCCCGCTTGATTAGTGCTTGTGCTGATCGGTGTAGGGCATCAGCGCGAGGAAACGTGCGCGCTTGATGGCCGTGTCCAGCTGGCGCTGATAGATCGCGCGCGTGCCGGTCAGGCGGGCCGGCGTGATCTTGCCGTTCTCGCCGATGAAGTCCTTGAGCGTGTCCAGATCCTTGTAGTCGATCTGCTCAACGCCAGCGACGGTGAAGCGGCAGAACTTCTTGCGCTTGAACAGCGGGTTTTGCTGCTGGAAGCGCTTCTTGTTCTTCGCGTCGCGCTGCTTCTTGTTCATGAATGCCATGATTCAATCCTTTACGAATACGTTACATCCGGAGATGTGAAAGACCAGTGTCTTGCTGCTGCGGTGCTTGCGAGCCAGGAATCCGACGCAATCCAGAACAGTGCCCGGGGCGATGCGGTCCAGAACAGAAGCCATCTTGCCGGCTGCCAGTGCTTCCATCGAAAATTCGATCTGCCGCACTGTCTGCGCTTCCATTGCCTGCCCGCTGTAGCTCAGCAGGCAATTGACGATGGGCACGCCGGCTGGGGTGTATCGCATCACCTCGCGCTCGACCAATGTGGCGACGAGCTGCAGGCGGTTGATGGCGTTATCCCTTTGGGCTCCGTCCATGCTCGCGGTGCGAGATCAAACTTGCGCCGCACCGCGCGGCATCAGGCGGCCTGTTCGGTTTGAGCGGCGGCCTTCTTGGCCTCTTCGCGTGCCACTTCCTTCATCATCGGCGACGGCGCCGTTTCAGCCTTCTTGGTCTGAACGATGAGGTGACGCAGCACGGCGTCGTTGAACTTGAACGCGTGCTCGAGTTCAGCCAGGGTTTCCTTGCCGCATTCGATGTTCATGCACACGTAGTGAGCCTTGGCCAGCTTCTGGATCATGTAGGCCAGTTGACGACGGCCCCAGTCCTCGACGCGGTGCACGTTGCCGCCTTGCGTGGTGACCGTGCTCTTGTAGCGCTCGATCATCGCGGGCACTTGCTCGCTCTGGTCCGGATGGACGATGAAGACGATTTCGTAATGACGCATTGACGCTCCTTGTGGATTAAGCTGCCCGGGCGTCACACTCCGGTGCAGCAAGGTTGGATAGCCTGCCATTATACGCAGACTCAACGGATTTTTTCAATACCGATCAATGACTTGCTGCAGGGAAGCAGTTTCTGCCTGGGCGCGACCGGCAGCAATGAGCAGCATCAGCAACACGCGCGCCTTGTATGGATTGAGCGTGCCGGTCGAAGCCCACCCCTGCGCGTCAGGCTGCGACGGCACGATGCCGGCACCGGTGCGTGTCGAGCGCAGCACAAAAACGCCCTGTTGACTGGCACGATTGAGTGCCGCTTCCAGGTTCACGTGAATGGAGCCAGCGCCCGTCGCGGCGACCACCAAGCCCTTCACCCCGGCTGCAACCAGCGTATCGACGAGCCGGGCATCCGGCTGCGCATAGCTGGCCAGCACCTCAACCCACGGCCATTGGCCGACGGAAGGCATCGGCAGCACATCGGCGGGCGCGGGACGCTGCGTAGCACGCTGAAACTGCACCTGGGTATCGAGCACGAAGCCGACCGGGCCGACGTCCGGCGAGACAAACGCCTCCACGGCGTAGGTGTGCCCTTTCTGCACATCGCGCGCGGCATGCACTCGCTGATTGAGCGCCACCAGCACGCCGCGCCCGCGCGACGCCGGACTCGCCGCCAGCCGCACCGCGTTCAGCAGATTCAGCGGGCCGTCGGCCGACAGCGACGTCGACGGCCGCATTGCCGCGGTAACGACGATGGGCGTATCGCCTTGCTGCGTCAGGTGCAGCAGCATGGCGGTTTCTTCGAGCGTATCCGTGCCGTGGGTAATGACCACGCCGTCCACGCGCTCCACGTCAATCCAGTGACGCACGCGGGCAACCAGTTTTTCCCAGATATCGAACGTCAGATCCTTGCTGTCGATCTGGGCGACCTGCTCGGCGCGCACATTGGCGATGCGCTCCAAGCCAAGCTTGCTCGCCGCGAGCAGTTGATCGATGGGAACGGCGCCGGCGCGGTAGCGGGCGGCGGAGCCAGCGTCGTCAGCGGAACCGGCGATCGTGCCGCCGGTGGCGAGGATGGCGATGGTAGGCAAGGACATCGTTGCAGGTATCCGTGATGAGGAAGCCGCGCATTGTATCCGCGTGTCACGCCTTTGCCGACGCGGATTTGCCCTCGACAGCATCACAAAAACAAAACGCCGGCCCACGTGACACATGGGCCGGCGTTTGCAGCGGGTGCGGCGTCGCTTATTTCTCGACGAAAGCGCGTTCGATCACGTAATCGCCCGCCTCACCCATACGCGGCGAGATCTTGAAGCCGCGTGCGTCGAGCAGCTTGCAGGTGTCTTCCAGCATCGCCGGGCTGCCGCAGATCATGGCGCGATCCACGGCCGGATCCAGCGGTGGCAAGCCGATGTCGGCGGAAAGCTTGCCGCTGTCGGCCAGATCGGTCAGGCGACCCATGTTGCGGAACGGCTCACGGGTGACAGTCGGGTAGTAGATCAGCTTTTCGCGGACTTGGTCACCGAAAAATTCGTTGTTCGGCAACTCGCTGGTGATGAAGTCGGCATAGGCCAATTCACTGACCTGACGCACACCGTGCAGCAGCACGACCTTCTCGAAACGGTCGTAGGTTTCGGGGTCTTGAATGATGCTCATGAACGGCGCCAGGCCGGTGCCCGTGCCAAACAGGTAGAGGTTCTTGCCGGGCAGCAGGTCGTCCAGCACCAGCGTGCCAACGGGCTTCTTGCTCACCAGCAGCTTGTCGCCCACCTTCAGATGCTGCAGACGCGACGTCAGCGGGCCGTTCTGCACCTTGATGCTGAAGAACTCCAGGTGCTCTTCATAGTTGGGGCTGGCAATGCTGTAGGCGCGCATCAGCGGTTTGCCCTCGACTTCCACGCCAATCATGACGAAATGGCCATTGTGGAAGCGCAGCGCTTGGTCGCGCGTCGTCTTGAAGCTGAAGAGGGAGTCGTTCCAGTGGTGGACGCTCAGAACGGTCTCTTGATTGAAAGCGGACATGATGATCTTCGGGCCGGCCTGTGAGCCTATGTGGCGGTGCGGAATGCGGTCAAGGCCTTGATTTTATGCGATTCCCCACGCCCGCGCCTGCATGGATTGCGCATAAGCTTCTAACCAGCCGCATGGGTTTTGACTTGGATCAGCCGCGCGCCCACCGCCGATTCGCGCATCCAGCAACAAGTCACAACAAAATCACTTGCGCTTCCCGCGTCACTGTATAAAATCACAGCACCTGTTCAGATATACAGTACGCCGATGGCCACCCTTACCGCCCGCCAACAGCAGATTTTTGACCTGATCCAGCTGACGATCCAGCGCACCGGCTTTCCGCCCACGCGTGCGGAAATCGCAGCGGAGTTCGGTTTCTCGTCGCCCAATGCCGCCGAGGAGCATTTGCGGGCGCTGGCACGCAAGGGGGTGATTGAGCTGACCCCGGGCGCTTCCCGCGGCATTCGGTTGCGCTCGACGGGGGATGCAGCACCGCACCAGTTTTCGCTGCCATCCATGGGGCTGATGCAACTGACGCTGCCGCTGGTGGGACGCGTCGCCGCCGGCAGCCCGATCCTGGCGGCTGAGCATATCGACCGCCAATACCAGGTGGACCCGTCCCTCTTTTCCGCCCAGCCCGATTTTCTGCTGAAGGTACGTGGCATGAGCATGCGCGACGCGGGCATTCTCGATGGTGATCTACTGGCAGTGCAACGGGCCACAGAGGCGGCCAACGGCAAGATCGTCGTCGCGCGCCTGGGCGATGACGTGACCGTCAAGCGGTTCCAGCGCAAGGGCCGCCACGTCGAACTGATTGCCGAGAACCCCGATTTTGAGCCGATCCACGTGAACCTGGATCGCGATGAGTTTCACCTGGAAGGCTTGGCCGTCGGTTTGATCCGGCCTGCCGCACCCTAAGTCTGCGGCGCATATCGCGCCAACACCTTCGCTGTTTTGCCCAACCTGGAGGTGAGCCCCCGGCTCGCCAGGGCGGCTGTTTGCTGTTTGTTTTTGCCGCTCGCCTTTTCATCCGAACCTACGAGGTCTGCCATGCGACTCGGATCGATGTCTTCCCGCCGCCGCCCGGTGCATCCGGTGCCCTTTCGCCAAACCCAGGGCGTGCGCATCTATCAAGGGGAGCAGCGTCGCACCATGGTCGGCAGCATGGAGGCCATCTGCCGCATGTTGGATGCCATTCCCGCAGCCTCGCGTGCAGCCGGTGTTGAGGGTTTTTGAACTGTTTGAAAGCGCGCCGCGGCGCCGATCAGGGCATACCCCAATGCTGTCGCCGCAACTGATTTCATACACTGGCCGTGCCCTGAGGACAGGGCTTTCTTCAACTGATTTTCGGCCCGCCATTTGAGCGGGCTGTTTTTTCAGTCACGTGTCGATGTGGAGGCACATTGGCGGATGCTCGCCAACAACACGGACGTTTACCCGGATGTTGTTTGCCGCGCGTGACAGTAGTATTGCCAATGCCCCTAGGGGCAATGAGATCGCTGAATTGGAAGCCCGCACGTCGCGGGCTCTTTTTTTTGCTGCCGCCGTCCGGCGCTAAACGCTCCCCGCCTTCTCGACCACGAGAATCCGCGCTTCGCCGCGCGGGTGGGCCACATGCTCGCAGCCAATACCTGCAAAGAAGATGTCGCCTGCGTCCAGCCTCGCGACTTTCTCGTCTCCCGCTTCGCGGTAATGCATGTCGACCGTGCCATCCAGCACCACGAAGACCTCCTCGCCGTCATTCACGTGCCAGCGATAGGGCTGGTCGGTCCAATGCAGGCGCGTGGTGATGCCGCCCATGTTGGCAATGTCGAGCGCACCCCAGGCACGCTCGGCGGTAAATGACTTGGCGCGAATGATCTTCATGGCGATGGCGTGGCGATTACTGCATCGACTGCAGATTGCCGATGCGCACCAGCATCTCGGTGAACATCTGCATATCGAGGTCGAGGTCCGGCACTTCCTTGTACTCGTTGGCGTTGTGCGCGGTGTACTTCTTGCCGGGCATGGCCGGACCAAAGTTGATGGCGTTAGGCATGAGCTTGGCGGTGGTGCTGCCGGCCGTCGGCACGGGCTTGGCGTCCAGGCCGGTCGTATCGCCGTAGATGTTGAGCAGCGTCGACAGCCATGCGCCCTTCGGGTCGCGCGCCATCCAGTTGCCCTGGTCGTAGCTGATCTCCAGCGCGACATGGTTGGCGTTGCCCCACGCGTTGATCTTGTCGGCAACTTCGCCGCGCAGCGCATCGGGCGTTTTGCCGCGTGGCATGCGCACGTTGGCGGTCACCTCAACGCGGCCGTTCTTGTCTCCGATCACGTTGGGTGACATGGTGAGCGGCCCCATGAAATCATCCTTATAGGCGAGGCCCATGGCGTTGCCGAGGTAGTCGGTGCCGTAGAGATCGGTGATGTAGCGCACCGCGTGGGCATAGGCGTTGTCAGCCAGGCCAAGATCAGCGGCTCGCAGGAACAGCGCCAGGCGGGGCAGCGGGTTGACGCCCTCCTCCGGGCGCGAGCCATGCGCCGACGTGCCGGTGGCCTTCACCACAACGGCGTCTGCAGTACGCGTGATGTCGATCGAAAACTTGCCCTGCGCAGCCAAGCTTTGCACGAAGGCGTCTCGCTTGGCTTCGAGCGCAGCGGCTGCGACGCCCAGATCGCCGCCCTTGAGCGTAGCGGTAGCCGTCTGCGGAACAGAATTGGCCGAGGCTGCGCCGCTCATCGACACGATGGCTGTGCGCGCAGCGTCCGCAGCCTGCGCCGGGAAGAACACCTTCAATGCGCCGGAGCCCTTTTCCGCCACGACAGCCGGGTATTTGCTGTCGAGCACGATGTTGTATGCGGGGAGCTGCGTACGCTCGCGGTAGTACTTCATGCCGTCGCCGCCGGTTTCTTCGGTGGTCTCGATCATCAGGCGGATCGTGCGCGCGAGCGGCACGCCGCTATCCTTGACGGTCTTCATGGCGTACAGCGCGGCGGCAATCGAGCCCTTGTCATCGATCGTGCCGCGCCCGTACAGCAGGTTGCCTACACGCGTGACCTTGAACGGGTCCAGCTTGGTGCCATCGCCGAGCACCCACTCTTCAGCCTTGGCGGGCACGACGTCGGCGTGGGTCAGGATGCCGAATTCGTCCGAGCCGGTGCCGGCCAGCGTGACTTCAAACACGCGGTTGTCGACGTTGCGGAAGGTCAGGCCGAAGTCGTGCGCCATACCCTCGACCAACTTGCCGAACGCTACGATGGCCGGGTTCTCGTGCTGCGGGACCTTGACATCGCGCACCGTCGGCAGCGCGACCATTTTCTCGATCGATGCGATCACCGCCTGCTGGTTGTGCAAGCGGTTGTACACGCCGAGCAAGCGGCCGATGTTGACGAGGTCATCCCCCGTCAGCGGCGCTTTTTTGCGATACGCGGCAACGCTGCCCGTAACTTGCGGGTCGGCCTTGGCGGCAGCCGACAAGAAACTGTTCAGCGTGTCCGAAGCTTTGGTTTGCTCGGCGGCAATCAGCGCATCCAGTTGGGGCTTCTGAAGCGTGGCAGCAAAAGCGCCACCACTCAGGGCCAGCGACAGCGCAAGCGTCAGGGCGGACAGGCCAATACGGGCAGAACGTTGCATCGATGCGTTTCCAAAAAAAGGGAAGGCGCCATCATAGGGGCGATGCCGGATACGCGCATTGTGCGGCGCAAAAAGCGCGCGGCTGCGCGAGCGCACGTTATGCTTGGAGCTTTCCCGGGAGGCCTGCCACATGGAACCGCGTCTGGACACCGACCCCGCCCTGCTCGGCGTACTTGAGGAACTGAAGCGGCTCGAACCGATCTTCCATCGCCCGGAACGCGCGACCCGCCGCGAGGATTTCGAGCGGATGATGACGGAAGACTTCTGGGAGGTCGGCGCCTCTGGGCAGCGTTACAGTCGCAACTACGTGCTCGGCGTGCTGGAAGCGCGGCGCGGCCACGTCGGCGAAGAGTTTTGGCAGACCCGCGATTTTCGCTGCCAGGAAATCGCGCCCGACAACTACTTGCTGACCTACACGCTGGCGCAATCGAATCGCACCACGCGTCGGGCGTCGTTGTGGAGGCGGACAGCGGATGGGTGGAAGGTGGCGTTCCACCAGGGCACGGTTGTCGCGGACACGAACTGAATGAATTCATTCATACAAACCACTAGGCACGGCCAAAGAATGTTTGTATAATCGCGTTTTTCCTGAACAGCGACGTGCTGTTTTGGTAACGACGGTGGCTGTAGCTCAGTTGGTAGAGTCCAGGATTGTGATTCCTGTCGTCGTGGGTTCGAGTCCCATCAGCCACCCCAGGTTTTGAAGAAAAAGCCCGCATTCGCGGGCTTTTTTGCGTTCAGCGCAACTGCGGGCGGGTTGCATCACCCACCCCCTCCGGTTCGACTCAGGCAGCCGCCTCTTCACTAGATTCCTCACCGCGCCGCAGATGGGCGCGCGCCTCGTCGAACAACGCGTGCGCATCGGCCAACGTCTTCACCCGGCCGAGCGCCTTGGAATCCGACAGCACACGCCGCCAGCCACGCGCACCGGCCACGCCGCGATACAACCCCAGCATGTGGCGCACCGCCGCGCCGGCATAACCACCGCGCTCCACCCAACGGCCGACGTAGTCGATCATCGCGCCCTCAACGTCAGCGCGTGTTGGGGCGTCCGTGCCCGCACCGTAGTACCGCGCATCGAACGCCGCCATCACATACGGATGGTGATACGCCTCACGACCGATCATCACGCCATCAATGTGGGCGAGATGCGTATCAATCTGTTCCAGCGTCTGCACGCCGCCGTTGAGCAAAATTTCCAGGTGCGGAAAATCGCGCTTGAGTTGGTAGACGACTTCGTAGCGTAGCGGCGGAATCTCGCGATTCTCCTTCGGGCTCAGCCCCTTCAGGATGGCGTTGCGCGCATGGACGATGAAGGTCTCACAGCCGGCCTCGGCGATGGTGCCAACGAAGTCGCGCACGAAATCGTAGGTTTCGATCGCATCGATGCCGATGCGGTGCTTGACCGTGACGGGAACCGACACCGCATCACGCATCGCCTTGACGCCCTCGGCGACGAGCTTGGGTTCAGCCATCAGGCAGGCGCCGAACGCGCCGCGCTGGACGCGCTCCGATGGGCAGCCGCAGTTGAGATTGATCTCTTTGTAGCCCCACTTTTCGCCCAGGCGGGCGGCCTGGGCGAGGTCGTCAGGCTCGCTGCCGCCCAGCTGCAGCGCCACGGGGTGCTCTGCCTCGTCGAAATCGAGGTGGCGCGGCACGTCGCCGTGCAGCAAGGCACCGGTCGTCACCATCTCCGTGTATAGCCAGGTGTGGTGCGAAATCTGGCGGTGGAAATAGCGGCAGTGGCGGTCCGTCCAGTCCATCATCGGGGCAACGGACAGGCGGCGCGGGTTTATGGTGGGGCGTTCAGCGGTCACAGCAGGATCAACGATTCAATTCAGGCGCGCAGTTTACCGGGTTCTAGTCCGACAGCCCCAGCAGCGGATGCTGCTCGCGCCGCCATGGCGAGACAAAGAACGCAGCCACTTCGTCGCCGCGTACGGCGTCTACGTTGGCGTGCTTCCATTTGGGTGCGTGGTCCTTGTCGATGGCGAGCGCGCGAATGCCTTCGATGCCGTCACCTTCTGCAAACACGTGCGTCATCATGTCGAGCTCGCGACGCAGTTCGTCGGCCAGCGTGGTATGACGGCCGCGGCGGATGAGCTCGAGCGTCACGGCCATCATCAGCGGCGAACGCTTGGCCATGTGGGCGACCGTTTGCGCGGCCCATTCGGTATCGGCGCTGCCCGCCAGGTTGGCGAGGATGCCCTGCACGGTCTCCTGGCTGAAACAGGCATCGATGGCTTGGCGATGCGCGACAACGATCGATTTCGATGCATCCGGCTCAGATGCCGCATCTGTAAAGCACGCAGCGATCTGTTCGGCGCTGCTCCAGTTGCCGTCGCGCAGGCGCTGCACGACACCGGCCAACGCGTCCGTGGTGACGTGGCAGTCGGCCAGCCCAACCGACAACGCATCCGCCGCTTCGATCATCTGCCCGGTCACGCCGAGGTATTCGCCCACGCTGCCCGGCACGCGCGCGAGGAACCAGCCGCCGCCCACGTCCGGGAACAGGCCGATGTTGGTCTCGGGCATGGCCATCTTCGTGCGCTCAGTCACCACCCGCAGCGATGCGCCTTGCGAGATGCCCATACCGCCACCCATCACCACGCCGTCCATCAGCGCGATATAGGGCTTGGCGTAGCTGAAGATCAGGTGGTTGAGGCGGTATTCCTCGGTAAAGAAGGTGACGAGCTGCGCGTTGCCCTCCGGCGTGCCCGCCGTGGCAGCGCGGTGGAAAAAGCGGATATCGCCGCCAGCGCACAGCGCCTTGCCACCCTCGCCACGCAAGATCACGGCGTGGACTTCCGGATCGTGCTGCCACGCCAGCAGCGCGTGCGACATCGCGCGGATCATCTCGAGCGACAGCGCATTGAGCGCCTGCGGCCGGTTCAGCGTCAGCCAGCCGATACCGCCGCGTACTTCAGCGATCACGTTGGATTGAGCATCGGCCTGCGAAGCCACGGAGGTGGTGGAAGCGGTGGATTCCATGTCTCTTGAATGTTGTCGATTGTTGTACGAATAACGGGTCGCACTGTACACGAGGGGGGCCCATTTGCGAGGCCGGGCTCTAGACCGCCCTCTTCCGCGTAGCACGTGTTGGGCGTATACCTGCCGGCTGGAGACAACACACATCACAACAATTCAATGACCCCGACCCATGACGCGCCTGCGTCGAGTTTTGACCCCGGCTTGATCCTGGTGGCGTTTGCGCCGGTCTTCCTGCTGACGATCGGCGCAGAGGCGTGGTATTGGCGCAAGCGAGATCCGTCCGTCTACAGCATCAAAGACACCGTTTCAAACGCCTGCCTCGCGCTCATGCACCAAGCGTCTGACGCGTTCTTCCTGTGGCTGATGATCAAGACCGTGTATGCCTGGACGTACAGCCACGGTCTGCGCGCCGTGCCCGAGACCTGGTGGTCGTTCGGCCTGCTCCTGCTGCTGCAGGATTTTCTGTACTACTTCTTCCACCGCGCCAGCCACCGTGTGCGCTGGATGTGGGCGTCGCACGTCACGCATCACTCTTCGGAAGGGATGAACTTTTCCACCGCGTTCCGCCAGAGCCTGACCTATCCGATTTCTGGCATGTGGCTGTTCTGGATTCCGCTCGCGTGGATCGGCTTTACGCCCGACTGGGTAATCCTGGCCGTGGGCCTGAACCTGGCGTTCCAGTTCTTCGTGCACACGCGGCTGGGCGCACTGGATTCGCGCTACGCGGGCTTCTGGCGCTGGCTGGGACAGTACGTCAACACGCCGTCGGTGCACCGCGTGCATCACGCTAAGAATCCGCAGTACATCGACCGCAACTACGCCGGTGTGCTGACCATCTGGGACCGCATGTTCGGCAGTTTCGTCCCGGAAGAAGAGGCGCCCGTCTTCGGCATCACGCGGCAGGTGCGGACGCACAACCCGCTCACCCTCACCTTTCACGAATGGCGCGACATGTGGGCCGACGTGCTGCGCGACCGGGACATCCGCTATCTATGGAAGCCGCCCGAATGGCGTAGCCCACGCTCGACCTTGGCCGCAGAACCGGGTCACATCGGTTCTCCATCCTGAGCACCGCGTAAAAACAAAACGCCCCGAAATCTCGGGGCGTTTTTGGTGGTAGATCGACGGGCGATCAGACCGCTTCTTCGCGCGCTGCGCGCTTGCGCTCGTGTTCCTTAAGGTGACGCTTACGCAGGCGGATGCTCTTCGGCGTGACTTCCACCAGTTCGTCGTCGGCGATGAATTCCACCGCGTACTCCAGCGACATCTGGATCGGCGGCACCAGGCGCACGGCTTCGTCGGTGCCCGAGGCACGCACGTTGGTCAGCTGCTTGCCCTTGATCGGGTTCACGACGAGGTCGTTGTCGCGGCTGTGGATGCCGATGATCATGCCTTCGTACAGCGCATCACCCGGCGACACGAACATGCGACCGCGATCCTGCAGCTTCCACAGTGCGTAGGCCACGGCAGCGCCGTCGTCCTGCGAAATCAGCACGCCATTGTGACGCTCGCCCAGGTCGCCTTCCTTGACCGGGGAGTAGTCGTCGAAGATGTGGCTGATGAGGCCAGTGCCGCGCGTCAGCGTCAGGAACTCGCCCTGGAAGCCGATCAGGCCACGTGCCGGAATGCGATATTCCAGGCGGGTGCGGCCCTTGCCGTCCGATGCCATATCGAGCAGTTCGCCCTTGCGGCGGCCCAACTCTTCCATCACGCCGCCTTGGTGGCCGTCTTCCACGTCCACGGTCAGGCGCTCGAACGGCTCGCACTTCACGCCGTCGATTTCCTTGAACACCACGCGCGGGCGCGACACGGCCAGCTCGTAGCCTTCGCGGCGCATGTTTTCCACCAGAATCGTCAGGTGCAGTTCGCCACGGCCCGACACTTCGAAAATCGTGTCGTCGCCGGTGTCCTTCACGCGCAATGCCACGTTGGACTTCAGCTCGCGGTCCAGACGGTCGCGCAGTTGGCGGCTCGTCACGAACTTGCCTTCACGGCCGGCCAGCGGCGAGGTGTTGACGCAGAAGTTCATCGTCAGCGTCGGCTCGTCCACCTTCAGCATCGGCAGCGCGTCCTGGGCGTCCGGCGCGCACACGGTGCAGCCGATACCCAGCTCTTCAATCCCGTTGATCAGCACGATGTCGCCAGCTTCGGCTTCCTGCACCAGCTCGCGCTCCAGGCCGCGGAACTTCAGCACCTGGTTGACGCGGCCCTTGATCGGCGCGCCTTCCGGGCCGAACTTGACCACCACGTCCTGCAGCGGACGCACGCGGCCACGCGTGATGCGGCCCACGCCGATCTTGCCGACGTAGCTGGAGTAGTCCAGCGAGATGATCTGCAGTTGGAACGGGCCATTCGGGTCGTCGTTACGCTGCGGCACCTTCTCGAGAATGGTCTCGAACAGGGGCTTCATGTCGCCGCTGCGCACATCGTCGGTCAGGCCGGCGTAGCCGTTCAGGCCCGAGGCGTACACCACCGGGAAGTCGAGCTGGTCGTCATTGGCGCCCAGCTTGTCGAACAGGTCGAAGGTCTGGTTGATCACCCACTCCGGACGCGCGCCCGGACGGTCCACCTTGTTGATCACGACGATCGGCTTCAAGCCCAGGGCCAGCGCCTTGCGCGTCACAAAACGCGTCTGCGGCATCGGACCTTCCACGGCATCCACCAGCAGCAGCACGCCGTCGACCATCGACAGCACACGCTCCACTTCACCGCCGAAGTCCGCGTGCCCCGGCGTATCGACGATGTTGATGTGCGTGCCGTTGTACTCGACCGCGCAGTTCTTGGCCAGGATCGTGATGCCGCGCTCTTTTTCGATGTCGTTCGAGTCCATAACGCGCTCGGCGACCTGTTCGTTCTCGCGGAACGTGCCGGACTGGCGAAGGAGCTGGTCGACCAGCGTGGTTTTGCCGTGGTCAACGTGGGCAATGATGGCGATGTTGCGAAGCGCGCGCATGGGATGTGAACTCAAAAAGACGTGGCGCAAGCCGGGAACAGCACAAAAAACGGCTCGCGGAATAACCCGACATTCTAGCATGCTGCGATGCGCAACAGATGACACTCCTTGACGGATCAGTGAACGAGCGTTGCCCGAGCGCCTTCTAGTTCACTCATTATTTCCAAAACTGGAATCACACATTCAGTACCTTGCCCTTTGGTGCGTCGATTCGTATATTTGTCCGGACAATGATTGTGCATACATAAGATGTCCGAACAGACAAGACCCGCTACCAAAGTTGACGCGGAAGTTGGCAACAGCGCGCTCTTCCGCGTGGAGGACTACCGCATGTGCGAAAGCGTGGGCTACCTCGTCGGGCGCGCCAAGACGGCGCTGTCCATGGCGATCGAGCAGGAAGTGGCGGCCATGGACGTGACGCACTCCCAGGCCAGCTGCCTGGTGCTGCTCGCCAACGGCCGCTGCCAGACTGCCACCGACCTCGGCCGCGAACTGAACACCGATATCGGCTCGCTCACCCGCATGCTCAGCCGCATGGAAAAGCGCGGCCTGATTGAGCGTGTGCGCAGTGAATCCGATCGCCGCGTCGTGCATTTGGAGGTCACCGCGGCGGGCCGAGAACTGGCGGACCGGATGCCGGCCATCTATACCCATGTGCTGAATCGCTTCTTTGCAGGCTTCTCCCCTGCTGAAGTGCAAACGTTGCGCGGGCTGCTGCAACGCGTGCTCGACAACGGCACCGGACCGGAAGGCCACCGCGTGCGCACAGCCGACCACTGACCCCGCTCATTGCCCCCTCTTTCGCCCGAACCGCCCCAACGTTCCACCCGACTGCTTCACCTATCAAAGAACATGAACGCCTTGAACCCCGCTCCCCAGGCATTGCCGACTCTGGGCCGCGCGCAGACGCACTGGCCGGCGCGCTTGGGCGTGGCCTTGTCTGCCATCGCACTGGCTGCGCTGGCCGGTTGCGCCAACCTCGGCAATTCACACAGCACGCAAACGCTCAACTCGCCCGGGCAACTGGCCAGCGCCAAGACGCTGCCCTCGCAAGGCGGCCAGTGGCCGTCGCAAAGCTGGGTGGATCAATTCAATGATCCGCAGTTGCGTGCGCTGGTTGACGAGGCGATCAAGGACAACCCGAACCTGCAAGTCGCGTTTGCCCGCGTGCGTGCCTCGCGTGCGATGGCCGATGTGGTGCGCGGCAACCTGTATCCGAGCGTTGGGCTCGATGCCGACATGACGCGCCAGCGCCTGTCCGAGTACGACATGTTCCAAGGCACGCCGCTGGCCGGCAACTGGTTTACGGAATCGAAGATCCAGTTGGGCGTGAGCTATGACCTCGACTTCTGGGGCAAGAACCGCTCAGCGCTGGAAGCAGCACTGTCCGACGACAAGGCCATGGAAGCCGAGAGCCAAGCCTCGCGGCTGATGCTGTCGACCACGGTTGCGCGCACCTACGCCAAGCTGGCTGCGTTGTACGCGCAGCGCGACGTGGCCGAACGCACCATCGCGCAACGCAAGGACCTGACCTCGCTGGCCGGCCAGCGCCTGCGCGCAGGGCTGGATACGCAAGTGGAAACCACGCAGGCACGTGCCAATGTCGCCGCAGCGCAGACCGAGCTGGAACAAGTCGACGAGCAGATCGCGCTGGCCCGCAACCAGCTGGCGGCGCTACTCGGCAAGGGCCCGGACCGCGGCCTCGCCATTACGCGCCCGACCCTGCTGGCACAAGGCACACCCAAGCTGCCCGACAACTTGACCATCGACCTGATCGGCCGTCGCCCCGACCTCGTAGCCGCACGCTGGCGCGTCGAAGCCGCGTCGAAAGACATCGACGTGGCCAAGGCGGAGTTCTTGCCGGACATCAGCCTGACGGCCTTCCTGGGCCTGGCGTCGATTGCGCCGGAAAACCTGCTGCTGGGCGCATCGCGTCAGCTCGGTATCGGCCCGGCGCTCAAGCTGCCGATCTTCCAAGGCGGCAAGCTGCGCGCCAACCTGCGCGGCAAGTACGCCAACTACGACGCGGCCGTCGCCAGCTACAACCAGACGCTGACCGAAGCGCTGCATGACACGGCAGACCAGGTCACGGCGCTGCGTAGCATCGACACACAGATCGCCATCCAGCGCACTGCGCTGAGCGAAGCCGAGCGCGCCTACAGCCTGGCACGCACCCGCTACGGCGCCGGCCTCGGCACGCAGCTGACGGTGCTGAACGCAGAGACAACCGTGCTGCAGCAACGCAAGTTGGCCACCGATCTGCAGGCGCGGCGCCTGGATGCGCAGATGGCGCTGATCAAGGCGCTCGGCGGTGGCTACACCGCTGAAGAGCTGCCCGGTGCCAAGCCTGAAGCCACGGCATCGCATAGCTGATCCGACCTGAATTGAACTGAACCGACCGTTCCAACGCATTCTTTCGAGCCAACATCATGAGTGACAACAAGCCCCAAGCCGCCCCGTCCGCTGCCCCAGGAGCTGGACCCACAGCCGCGACACCGGCAGCCGCCCCGAACGGCAATGGCAACGGAAAGCGCAAGCGCATGCTGACAACGCTGGCCGCCGCACTGGTGGTCGCCGGCGTCGGCTATGGCCTCTACTGGGGCCTGTACGGCCGCTGGTTCGAGTCCACCGACGACGCGTACGTGCAAGGCAACGTGGTCCAGGTGACGCCGCAAGTGGCGGGCACCGTGGTGGCCATCCGCGCTGACGACACACAGCTCGTCACCTCCGGCCAGCCCGTGATCGAACTGGACCGCGCCGATGCACGCGTCGCGCTGGAACAAGCCGAAGCCGCGCTCGCCCAGACGGTGCGCCAGGTGCGCACGCTGTACTCGAACACCAGCGCCTACACTGCCACGCTCGCGATGCGTGAAAGCGACCTCGCCAAGGCAAAGGACGACCTCGCACGCCGCAAGCAGATCGCCGGCACCGGGGCTGTGTCGCAGGAAGAAATTTCGCACGCGCAAACTGCCGTGCAGGCCGCACAATCCGCCCTGGAAGCCGCCAAGGAACAGCTGCAAGGCAACCGCGTGCTGACTGAGCAGACCACGCTGGAGCGTCACCCGAACGTGCTGCAGGCCGCCGCCAAGGTGCGTGAGGCGTACCTCGCCTACGCGCGTACCAGCCTGCCGGCTTCGGTGACGGGCTATGTGGCCAAGCGTTCGGTGCAGGTGGGCCAGCGCGTGGCTCCGGGCACACCGCTCATGGCCATCGTGCCGCTGGACCAGCTCTGGGTGGACGCCAACTTCAAGGAAGTGCAGGTGCGCCATATGCGCGTGGGCCAGCCGGTGGAACTGGTGGCTGACGTGTATGGCAGCAGCGTGACGTACCACGGCAAGGTGGTTGGCTTCTCGGCCGGCACGGGCTCCGCGTTCTCGTTGCTGCCGGCGCAGAACGCCACAGGCAACTGGATCAAGGTGGTGCAACGCCTGCCGGTGCGCGTGTCGCTCGACCCGAAGGAACTGAAGGACCATCCGCTGCGCGTGGGCCTGTCGATGGAAGCCAAGGTCGACATCCATGACGAAGGCGGCCAGAGCCTGGCCACCGCACCAACGGCTTCCCCGCTGCAAACGACGGTGTACGACCAGGCCGGCAAGGACGCCGATCAGGTCATCGCCAGCATCATCGCGGCTAACGCCGGCCGCGGAGGTGCCACGGCACCGGCCGCCACCAACATGCCGGCCGCTACCGCCCCCCGCGCTTCGCAACCTGCCCCCAAGGTCTAACGCATGGCAACCGCCGCGCCCAAGCCGCTACAGCCACTGACCGGCGCCAAACTGGCGATCGGCACAGTGGCCTTGTCGCTGGCGACGTTTATGAATGTGCTGGATTCGTCCATCGCCAACGTGTCGATCCCGGCCATCTCGGGCGACCTCGGCGTGGCGCCAAACCAAGGCACGTGGGTCATCACCTCGTTTGCGGTGGCCAACGCCATCTCGGTGCCGCTCACAGGGTGGCTGACGCAACGTTTCGGACAGGTGCGCCTGTTTGTCACGTCGATCCTCCTGTTTGTGCTGGCATCGTGGGCGTGCGGTCTGGCGCCCAACATGGGCATGCTGATTACCGCGCGGATCATCCAGGGTGCGGTGGCCGGCCCGATGATTCCACTGTCGCAGGCACTGCTGCTATCTACCTATCCGCCCGCCAAGAGCTCCATGGCGCTCGCGCTATGGGGTATGACCACGCTGGTCGCGCCGGTCATGGGGCCGATTCTCGGCGGCTGGATCTCGGACAACATGACGTGGCCGTGGATCTTCTATATCAACATCCCAGTGGGCATCCTGGCCGCGTATGCGACATGGGTCATCTACAAGGACCGTGAATCGCCCACGCGCGCGCTACCGATCGACAAGATCGGGCTGGCGCTGCTCGTTATCTGGGTCGGCTCGCTGCAGTTGATGCTGGATCGCGGTAAGGAACTCGACTGGTTCAACTCCACCGAGATCGTGGTGCTGACCGTGGTTGCGCTCGTGGGCTTCGCCTTCTTCCTGGTGTGGGAGCTGACGGAAGACCACCCCGTGGTGGACCTGACGTTGTTCAAGGGACGCAACTTCAGCGCGGGCGTTGTCGCCATTTCGGTGGCGTACGGGCTGTTTTTCGGCAACCTCGTGATCCTGCCGCTGTGGCTGCAAACCATCGTGGGCTACACCGCCACAGACGCCGGCCTGATCTTGGCGCCGGTGGGCATCTTCGCCATCCTGCTATCGCCCGTGATCGGCAAAAACCTGCCGAAGATGGACGCGCGCTGGGTGGCCACGGCGGCGTTCGTCACATTCGCACTGGTGTTCTGGATGCGCTCGCACTTCACGGTACAAGTCGACACCTGGACGCTGATGCTCCCGACGCTGATCCAAGGCGCGGCCATGGCGATGTTCTTCATCCCGCTTACGTCGATCATCCTGTCGGGCCTGCCGCCCGAGCGGATTCCGGCTGCTTCGGGCCTGTCGAACTTCGTGCGGATCATGTTCGGCGGCATTGGTGCGTCGATCTCGACCACGGTATGGGATAACCGTTCTGCCCTGCACCACGCGCAGCTCGTCGAGCACGCCAATCCGTACAACCCGGCCTATGCGTCCTCGCTCAGCCAATACACGCAGCTCGGCATGCCGAACCTGCAGGCCAACGGCGCGATCGAGCGTGTCATCTCGCAGCAGGCGGCGATGATGGGCGCCAACGATATCTTCTGGATTTCGGCGGTGCTGTTCATCGTGCTGATCGGGTTCATCTGGCTGACCAAGCCTGCGAAGTCAGGCGGCGGCGGTGCTGAGGCGGCCGCCGGGGCGCACTGACCGACGCCATATCGCGCAAACAAAAATGCCACGCAATCACGCGTGGCATTTTTTTGTTGGCCGCACCGGACGAGCTTAAAGATGCACAAGCCGTTCGGGCCGAAGCACACCGCCCTGCCAGGCCGCAACGCCCAGCAACGATGCCGAGTCCACATCCCGCACGCCATACACGCGCACCTGATCCGCATTCGGCAACGACAATCGCAACGGCAAGCGCTGGCCATGCAAGAAGCGGCGGCTCTCTTCTGCATCCAGCTCCACGCGCGGCAGCGTCTGCAGCAACGCATCGACCGGTGCCAGCAGCGCGGTACGCGCGTCCTCCGCTGCGGCGTCCAGCGCTTCGAGCGTCACAGCGCCATCCAGCGTCAAATTGCCGACCCGCGTGCGGCGCAGCGCAACCAGATGCGCGCCGCAACCCAGCGCCTCGCCAATGTCTTCGCCCAGCGTGCGGATATACGTGCCCTTGCTGCATGTCACGCGCAACGTGACCGTCGGCGTGGCCGATTCCAGATCCGCTGCGAGCACGTCGATCCCGTGGATCGTCACACGGCGCGCGGCGCGCTCGACCGTCTGCCCCGCACGCGCGTATTCGTACAGCGGCTTGCCATCCTTCTTTAGCGCGGAGTGCATCGGCGGCACCTGATCGATCTCGCCGACAAAGCACGCGATGGCCGCCTGCAACTGCTCGGGCGTGACGGATACTGGGCGCTCGCTCAGCACCTGGCCTTCGGCATCAGCGGTACTCGTCTTGATGCCGAGACGCACCACGGTTTCGTACGTCTTGTCTGCGTCGAGCAAATCCTGCGAGAACTTCGTCGCCTCGCCAAAACACAGCGGCAGCAAGCCTGTCGCGAGCGGATCCAACGTGCCGGTATGCCCGGCTTTCTTGGCCCAAAGCAGGCGCTTGGCTCGGATCAGCGCATCGTTGCTCGACCAGCCAATCGGCTTGTCGAGCAGCAGCACGCCGTGCACCTCGCGGCGCGGCGGCTTCACCGGCTTGGGCGTGTGTTGCTCAGCCATCGTCAGTCGTCTTTGGCGCGCGTGGCGTTGGCTTCGTCGATCAGGCGCGACATCTCGATGCCGCGCTCCACCGAACCGTCAAAGTGGAAATGCAGTGTCGGCACGGTGTGGATGTGCAGACGCTTGAACAGCAGCGAATGCAGGTAGCCGGCCTTCTCATTCAGGATGGCGGCAGCCGCCTCGGGCTCAGCGCCCAGCACCGTGAAATAAACCTTGGCGTGCGCGTAGTCCGGCGTCAGCGTGACAGACTGCAGCGTCACTAGCCCCATCGCCGGATTCTTGATTTCGCGCTGGATGAGCTCGGCCAGATCACGCTGGATCTGGTCGGCGATGCGCACGTTGCGGCCCGAGGCCGATCCCGATTTCTTCGGCATAGTGTGTTCCTCACATGGGCAACGCAGCGCGCGCTGGCCGCCCCAAAAAGACAAAACGGTGGCGCGGGACGCGCCCGGGCCACCGTCGCAAAATCGAGCCGGACACCGCAGCGTCCGGCTACCGCATTACAGCGTACGCGCCACCTCGGTAATCTCGTAGATCTCCAGCTGGTCGCCTTCCTGAACGTCGTTGAAGTTCTTGATCGACAGGCCGCATTCGAAGCCTTGCTTCACTTCCTTCACATCGTCCTTGAAGCGCTTGAGCG
>CBJMVH010000036.1:0-43841 GCA_966433195.1 uncultured Ralstonia sp. | reverse complement strand
CGAAGTCGATCTTGACCGGGCACGGCGTCACGCACTTGTGGCAGACCGTGCAGTGGTCGCCCACGTCGGCAAATTCTTCCCAGTGCTTGACCGACACGCCGCGGCGCGTCTGCTCTTCGTACAGGAAGGCTTCGATGAGCAGCGAGGTGGCGAGGATCTTGTTGCGCGGGCTGTACAGCAGGTTGGCGCGGGGCACGTGCGTGGCGCACACCGGCTTGCACTTGCCGCAGCGCAGGCAGTCTTTGATCGACTCCGAGATGGCGCCGATGTCGCTCTGCTGCATGATGATCGACTCATGCCCCATCAGGCCGAACGACGGCGTGTAGGCATTGCGCAGGTCGGCAGCCAGCCCTTGCGGGTCGTTCACGTCGCGCAGCAGCTTGCCCTTGTTGAAGCGGCCGTTCGGATCGACGCGGCGCTTGTACGCGGCAAAGTCGGCGATCTCTTCGTCGGTCAGGAATTCCAGCTTGGTGATGCCGATGCCGTGCTCGCCCGAGATCACGCCGTCCAGCGAACGCGCCAGCGTCATGATGCGGGCCACCGCCTTGTGGGCGTCCTGCAGCATGTCGTAGTCGTCCGAGTTGACGGGGATGTTGGTGTGCACGTTGCCGTCGCCCGCGTGCATGTGCAGGGCTACGAAGACGCGGCCGCGCAGCACCTTCTTGTGGATCGCCTGGGCCTCGTCGAGGATCGGCTTGAACTCGCCGCCGTTGAAGATCTTGCGCAGCTCGGCGCGAATCTCGGCCTTCCACGACACGCGGATCGTGCGGTCTTGCAGTAGGTGGAACAGGTTGGCGTCCGGCTGATTCACCAGACGGTCGTCGATGGTCTGCGCAAGGTAGCCCAGGCCCAGGCCAATCAGGCTGGCGCGCGCGGTGGTGACCGGCGTGTCGAGGTGGTCCAGCAGATATTGCCAGCGCGCACGCGTGGCACGCAGCAGTTGCTGCGCCTGTTGCACGCGGTCTTCCAGCAGCTCGGCGCTGGGGATTTCGTTGGCGTCGTCGGTCCGGCCCAGCGGCAGGTTGCTGCCGGCAAAGAAGTCGAGCAGCGCGTCGGCCAGTTGGAGCTTGTTCTTGATCGACAGCTCGATGTTGATGCGCTCGATGCCGTCGGTGTACTCGCCCATGCGGTTGAGCGGGATCACCACGTCTTCGTTGATCTTGAAGGCGTTGGTGTGCTTGGAGATGGCCGCCGTGCGCGAGCGGTCGAGCCAGAACTTCTTGCGCGCTTCAGGGCTCACGGCCACAAAGCCTTCGCCGCTCTTGGCGTTGGCGAGACGAATCACCTCCGAGGTGGCGCGCGCCACGGCGTCGTCATCGTCACCGACGATGTCGCCGATCAGCACCATCTTCGGGAAAGCGTTGCGCTTGCTCTTGGTCGCGTAGCCGACGGCGCGCAGATAGCGCTCGTCCAAGTGCTCCAGGCCGGCGAGGATGGCGCCGCCGGGCTTCTTGGTTTCGCCGTCGAGGTAGTCCTTGATTTCGACGATGCTCGGCACCGCGTCACGCGCCTGGCCGAAGAACTCCAGGCAGACGGTGCGGATGAACTTCGGCATGCGATGCAGAATCCAGCGCGCGCTGGTGATGATGCCGTCGCAGCCTTCCTTCTGCACGCCGGGCAGGCCGGCCAGGAACTTGTCGGTCACGTCCTTGCCGAGGCCTTCCTTGCGGAACTTGCGGCCTTCGATGGTGAGCGTCTCGGTGCGCAGCAGCTTGCTGCCGACCGGCGCGTTGCCGTCGAACCACTTCAGCTCGAACGTCACCATCGGCGCATCGTGGATCTTGCCGAGGTTGTGGTTCAGGCGCGTGACTTCCAGCCAGTTGCCGTCCGGATCGACCATGCGCCACCAGGCGAGGTTATCCAGCGCAGTGCCCCACAGCACGGCCTTCTTCCCGCCCGCGTTCATGGCGACATTGCCGCCGATGCACGAGGCGTCGATCGACGTCGGGTCCACCGCGAAGACGAGGCCGGCCTTTTCAGCCGCTTCCGCCACGCGGCGCGTGACCACGCCGGCGCCCGAGTAGATGGTCGCCACGGGGTGGTCGACGCCCGGCAGGTCGGTCATCTCGACCGCATCCAGGCGCTCCAGCTTTTCGGTGTTAATGACGGCCGAGAACGGCGTGAGCGGCACCGCGCCGCCCGTATAACCCGTGCCGCCTCCGCGCGGGATGATGGTCAGACCCAGCTCGAAGCAGCCCTTGACGATGCCGGCGATCTCTTCTTCCGTATCGGGCGTGAGCACCACGAACGGGTATTCAACGCGCCAGTCGGTGGCGTCCGTCACGTGCGACACGCGCGACAGGCCGTCGAACTTGACGTTGTCCTTGGCGGTGACGCGGCCGAGCACCTTCTGCGCACGGCGGCGCAGGTCGTACACCTGCGCGAATTCTTCCTGGAACGCCTTGACGGCGCGCCGCGCGTGCACAACGAGTTGCTCGACCTTGCTGGCGCGCTCGTCGCCTTCGGGGTCGTGATGCGAATCGTGGTCGGCCACGCGGCGCTTCTCGATCTCCGCCAGGCGGTGATTGAGCGCGTCGATCAGCATCTGACGGCGCTTCGGGTTGTCGAGTAGGTCGTCTTGCAGATACGGGTTGCGGCGCACCACCCAGATGTCGCCCAGCACTTCGTACAGCATGCGTGCCGACCGGCCGGTGCGGCGCTCCGCGCGCAGCTCGCTCAGGATCTGCCACGCAGATTCGCCCAGCAGGCGGATGACGATTTCCCGATCCGAGAACGAGGTGTAGTTGTAGGGAATTTCGCGCAGCCGGGGCGCGGCGTCGTGCGCCGTGAGTTTGGCGTCGATCAGAAGTGGGGCATTCATGGCGTGCCGCTGGGGAGGGAGCGCGGCAAAGACTGTCCCGAGCCGCGCGGTCTTTAAAGGGCGATTGTACTGCAAGGTTCCGCATTGATGCGTTGCAGCAACGGTATCCCTGTCGATGATGTGGACGGAAAAACCATCGCGTTTTCAATGGCTTGCGAAAAGCGCGGCACGGGAAAAGTGCGTTATGCGCCTCGCAAACGTCACATCATGATGCCTTTGATCCAGCCGAAGATGCCGTGCCAGAACCCGTCGGGCAGCAGCAGCAAGGCGCCCGTCATGGCCAGATAGCGCAGGAATTTGCCAATCGCCATGTACATGACACTGGGCCAGAACCGCAGGCGCAGCCAGCCGGCCAGCGTACACAGCGGGTCGCCGATACCCGGCAGCCACGACACCAGCAGTGACACGGGGCCGATGCGGCGCATCCAGCGGAAATACTTCTTGTCGAGCGGCGGCTCGCGGTGGCGCTTGGGGTGCGGCACGTGCTTGGCGTGCTCGGCGTTGTGCTCCCGCCGGCGGCGTGCGAGGTGGAACCGTACCAGCGCCAGCTTGGCCGCATAGCCCATCCACCAGTCCACCGCGCCGCCCAGCGTGTTGCCGATGGTGGCCACGATGATCGCCGGCCAGAACATGTCCGGGTTGAGCTTGATGTAGCCGAATACCGCTGGCTCCGAGCCAAGCGGCAGCAGCGTCGCCGAAATAAAACTGACGATGAAGATGGCGGGCAGCCCGACGTTGGGCAGGGCCAGCGTTGTAAAAAGCCAATCGATCCACGGTTCCATGTGGTCGATTGTAGTAGGCGGGCGGCGCGGACGTCGCTCGGGAGGCGCCCTACCCTGTCAACCAAAGAACAGGTAAGCGACAAACACGGCGCCAATCAGGCCGACCAGATCGGCCCACAGCCCGCAGGCCAGCGCGTAACGCGTGTCCTTGATGCCGACGCTGCCGAAATAGACGGCCAGCACGTAGAACGTGGTCTCGGTCGAGCCCTGGATGATGGCGGCCAGCTTGCCCTGGAAGGAATCGACACCGTAGGTCGTCATCACGTCCACCATCAGGCCGCGCGCGCCGGCGCCGGAGAGCGTTTTCATGATGCCAACCGGCAGCGCCGGCACGAACCGCGTGTCGATGCCTAGGTGCGAGAACAGCGCGGCGAGCCCCTGCATCAGGAAATCCATGCAGCCCGCCGCGCGGAACACGGCAATGCCCACCAGCACCGCCACCAGGTACGGCACGATGCCAATGGCGACCTGGAAGCCGTCCTTGGCGCCATCGACAAAGGTCTCGTACACGTTGATGCGGCGAATTGCCCCACAGGCCAGGAACGCCACCACGATGGTGAGGATGGACCCAGCGCCGATCAGCCCGATCCACGCAGCCATTTGCTCCGGTGGAAACTGATGCAGCCACGCAAACAACAGCCCCATCGCCGCGACAAAGCCGCCGAAGTACGCCAGCAGCGCCGGCTTGAACAGGTTGATGCGCTGGTACCACGCCACCGCGGCAATGCCCGCGCAGAAGCCGATGAAGGTGGACAGCAGCGTCGGCAGGAAGATATCCGCTGCGTTGAACCCGACCAGTCCTTGCTTGACCGCCATGGCCTGACGGATGGCGATGACGGAGGTCGGCACCAGCGTGACACCCGCCGTGTTGAGCACCACGAACATCAGTTGTGCATCGCTGGCGCGCGCTGGCTGCGGGTTGATTTGCTGCAGCTCGCGCATGGCTTGCAGGCCCAGCGGCGTGGCGGCGTTGTCCAGGCCGAGCACGTTGGCCGACACGTTCATCATCATCGCGCCATTGGCCGGATGGCCGGCGGGCACGGATGGAAACAGGTGCCGCATCAGCGGGTTCACCAGCCGTGCGAACAGGTCCACCACCCCGGCGCGCTCGCCCACGCGCATGATGCCCAGCCACAGCGCCATCATGCCGGTCAGGCCGAGCGAGATCTCGAAGCCCGTGCGCGCGGCGTCGAACATGGCGGTGAGCATGCGGGAGAAGACCTCCATATCGCCCTGCACCACCTGCACGCATGCAGTAACGAAGGCGACGAGGAAGAAGGCGAGCCAGACGAGGTTCAGGGCCACGGGCGTTGCAAGAGCGGGTTCGACAAGCCGCTCATTGTGCCTGCATGGGCTCGTCGACCGGCTCGATCTTATGGAAGTTGTCGTAGTCGACGGTGGTGACGCCGTCGGCGTCGTGGATCAGGTCGACATAGCGATGGCCCCAGCGGATCGCATCGTGGCGCCACGAATAGCGGGCCTGCACGGTTTGCGCGGCGGTCTCGTCGGCGCCTTCGATGGTGAGCAGCAGCAGCGCATCGCCCGCGGCCAGCGACTCTGCGGTGGCGTTGTGCAGCGGGCTGGTCTCGTCGATGACGTGCATCATCACCCAGCCCAGCAGGAAGATCGGGTGCTCGCTGCGCTCGAGTTTCAGATCGCGGATCTTGTAGATCAGGTAGCCCTCGGGCGAGCGCTCGTCCTGCATCAGGCGCAGGCGGGCCGTGGCCTCGGCGATGACGTTTTGCCGCGCATTGGCCGCGCGCACCATCAGCGTGGGCTTGCCGTTCAGTTGCCGGATCACCGGGTGGCGCGCAAACAAGATCCTGGCGCGCGGGCGCGAAAACCGCGCAAACACCAGCCCCGTCGCCATGGCGATCCCCGACATGCCGATGAAGATTTCCAGCGTGGCGATGAAGTGAGCGTAGGTCGTCTGCGGATGCATGTCGCCATAGCCGACCGTGGCGAGCGTCTCCACGCTGAAGAAGAACGCCCCCAGAAAGCCGGCTGGCGACTGGTTGGCAATGGGCGCCGTGCCCAATGAATACAGCCCCGCAAAGATCGCGTTGAGCGCCAGGAACACCACTGCGAGCGCGGCGAAAAAGGTCGGCCAGTTAACCTCCAGCGCGTGGTGGTAGACGTCGCGCCAGCCCATCGGCGGCATGCCGTAGGCGATGACATGCTGCGTGCCAGACCAGATCTTGCGGCCCCGGCGCGCGTGCCGAGACGGTCGGGAAGAAGACGACGCGGTGTTCATATGGCCTCTCGCCGAAGATATGCCGCGCCCGCCGGGCGCAGCCGCGGCAGTGTACCGACCGGCCCGCCGATCCTGCAAGGCAGCTCAGGCGCCGCATGATAGGCTTACGGGCTGTTTTTCCCGCCTACCAGTCCAACCCGGTCCGCACCATGGCCATCGATTACCTCAAGAAAATCCTGACTGCGAAGGTCTATGACGTCGCGCTGGAAACCGAGCTGAAGTTCGCACCCAACCTGTCGGTGCGCACCGGCAACCGCGTCTACCTCAAGCGTGAAGACGATCAGCCGGTGTTCTCGTTCAAGCTGCGCGGTGCCTACAACAAGATGGCCTCGCTCACGCCGGCCGAGCGCAAACGCGGGGTGATTACGGCCTCCGCCGGCAACCACGCGCAGGGCGTGGCATTCAGCGCGGCCCGCATGGAATGCAAGGCCATCATCTGCATGCCTGTGACGACGCCACAGCTCAAGATTGACGGCGTGCGCTCGCGCGGCGGCGAGTGGGTCGAGGTCGTGCTGCACGGCGAGAGCTATTCCGACGCCTACAACCACGCCGCCAAGCTGCAAGAGAAGCACGGCTACACCTTCGTGCACCCCTTTGACGATCCGGAAGTGATTGCCGGCCAGGGCACCATCGCGATGGAAATCCTGCGCCAGCATCCGCAGCCGATCCACGCGATCTTCTGCGCGATTGGCGGTGGCGGGCTGATCTCGGGCATCGCGGCGTACGTGAAAGCCGTGCGGCCGGACATCAAGGTGATCGGTGTGCAGAGCGTGGATTCCGACGCGATGGCGCGCTCGGTGGCCGCCGGCAAGCGTGTCGAGCTGAAAGACGTTGGGCTGTTTGCCGATGGCACGGCCGTGAAGCTGGTGGGCAAGGAGACCTTCCGCATCACGCGCGAGCTGGTCGACGAAATCATCACCGTGGATACGGATGCGATTTGTGCGGCGCTCAAGGACGTGTTCCAGGACACGCGCAGCCTGCTGGAGCCCTCGGGCGGGCTGGCGCTGGCCGGCCTGAAAAAATACGCCGAGACCAACAAACTGAAGAACGAAACGCTGGTGGCTGTGGCCAGCGGCGCGAACATGAACTTCGACCGCCTGCGCTTCGTGGCCGAACGCGCCGAGGTGGGTGAGGCGCGCGAAGCCGTGTTTGCCGTGACGATTCCGGAAGAGCGCGGCAGCTTCAAGCGCTTCTGCGAGCTGGTCGGCTGGTCGCGCAACGTGACGGAGTTCAACTACCGCATTGCCAGCAAAGACGCCGCGCACATCTTCGTGGGCGTGCAAATTGCGTCGCGCGCAGAGGGCGACAAGATTGCCGAGAACTTCCGCAAGCATGGCTTCCCGACGCTGGACCTGTCGAACGACGAACTCGCCAAACAGCACATCCGGTACATGGTGGGCGGGCGCTCGCCGCTGGCGGAGAACGAGCACCTCTACCGCTTTGAATTCCCCGAGCGGCCGGGCGCGCTGATGAAGTTCCTCTCGAGCATGAGCCCGAACTGGAACATCAGCCTGTTCCACTACCGTAACCAGGGCGCGGATTCGAGCAACATCCTCGTCGGCATCCAGGTGCCGAAGAACGAGAAGCGCGAGTTCAAGGCATTCCTCTCCACGCTCGGCTATACCTATTGGGACGAGAGCGAGAACCCGGTCTACAGCCTGTTCCTCTGATCGTCCCGCGCGGAGTCTTTGTCATGAGCAATCAACCTGAACACTCGCCGCTGGGCAAAACCTCCGCCTACAAGACGGAGTACGACCCGAGCCTGCTGTTTCCCATTCCACGCCAGGGCAAGCGCGATGAGATCGGCCTGCCCGCCGGCAGCGCCCTGCCCTTCTTCGGCGTGGACCTGTGGAACCTGTATGAGCTGTCGTGGCTGAACCTCAAGGGCAAACCGCAGGTCGCGGTCGGCACCGTGATCGTGCCGGCGGATTCCCCCAACATCATCGAGTCGAAGTCGTTCAAGCTGTATCTGAACTCGTTCAACCAGACGAAGGTCGCGTCGCACGAGGCACTGCAGCAACTGATCCACCACGACTTGTCGGAAGCCTGCGGTGCACCGGTGCAGGTGCGCATCGCGCCGCAAGAGGAGTTCGCTCGGCAGAAGATGGGCGAGCTCGACGGGCTGCTGCTCGATCGCCTGGACATCGAGACCGATGTCTACCAGCCCACACCCGAACTGCTCAAGGCAGATGAGGAAGAAAGCCCGGTGGAAGAGACGCTGGTCTCTCACCTGCTCAAATCGAACTGCCTGGTAACGGGCCAGCCGGATTGGGGCAGCGTGCAGATCCGCTACGTGGGCGCGCCGATCAACCAGGAAGGGCTGCTCAAGTATCTGATCTCGTTCCGCGAGCACAACGAGTTTCACGAGCAATGCGTGGAGCGCATCTTTACCGACATCCTGCGCCAGTGCCGGCCGGTCAAGCTGGCGGTGTATGCGCGCTACACGCGGCGCGGCGGGCTGGACATCAACCCGTTCCGCACGAACTACAACACGCCGTGGCCGGACAACCTCCGCAATGCACGCCAATGAGGCATGTCAGTCAGTACTAACGACATAACACGCAAAGCGCCTTCGGGCGCTTTTTTCTTGGTGCTTGCGATAGAACAAACGAAGCAGCGCACCTCGTCCTTTTTGTGGACACCGACGCCCTATCGTTTCGCGCGTGCTCGCCTATAGTGGTATCCGCAGTACGCCACCCGGGGGAATCGTGAAGGGCTCGTCCGCTGCTTGCGGGCAGGGCACTCTCGACGGGGGACATTGCCATGACGCAAACGCCATGGAAGCCGCAATGCAAGTCGCGTTGTTCGATTCGTGCGGTGACGTGCGCATGCCTGCTGTTGTGCAGCGGGCCGGTCCTTGCACAGACCAATAATGCGGTGGACGACAAACCACCCAGCCTGGAAGCGCTGCAGCGCGAGCTTGCCGATACGCAGGCGCGCCTGCAGGAATTGAAGCGCTCGATCCAACAGCAGGAAGCCCATGTGCGGCGCATGCGGCGCGCGCTTGGCATGAGCGAGGGCCAACTCGACACCGTACGCGGTGCCGGGGCGCCCGGCGCAGGTGACGACACACCGCAGGTCGCGCAGAATGACCAGCCCGGTACCACGCCCGTCGGCAAACCGCCGGAACCACCCGACCAGCCGCCACGCATCGCGCAGATCTTCGATGAGCCCAGCGCGCTCACCCCGCCAGGCAAGTTCGTCGTGGAGCCATCGTTGCAGATGGCGTATTCATCGTCAGACCGGGTGGCGCTCGTGGGTTACACCATCATCCCCGCACTGTTGATCGGGTTGATCGACGTGCGGCAGGTCAAGACCACCACGCTCACCAGCACGCTGGCCATGCGCTACGGCCTGGCCAAGCACTGGGAGCTGGAAGCGCGCGTGCCCTACGTCTACAGCACGAGCGACACCGTCAGCCGTGAGCTATTCACCGGCACGGCGAGCGATAACGCCTTCAACTCGCGCGGCCACGGCATTGGCGACGTGGAGCTGACCGCGCGCTACCAGATCAGCGCCGGCGGCGTCGACAAGCCGTTCACTATCGGCTGGATGCGCTTCAAGACGCGCACCGGCAAAGACCCGTTTGAAGTCACCACCGATTGCGTGACACGCTGCGTGAGCAACACCACGGGCACCGGCCTGCCGCTGCAGCAGCCGACAGGCTCAGGCTTCTTTGCCATTCAGCCGGGGCTGACGTGGCTGTATCCGACCGACCCGGCGGTGTTCTTCGGCAGCATCAGCTACCTGCACAACTTCGAGCGCAAAGACGTGAGCCTGAATCTGGTCGATGGTTCGAAGCAGTTCCTGGGCAACGTCAAGGCCGGCGACATCATCGGCCTGAATTTCGGCATGGGCCTCGCCTTGAACGAGAAGGCGGCGTTCTCGATCGGCTTCGACCAGAGCATCATCGGGCCGACCAAGCAGAACGGCCAGCGCGTGCCGGGCTCAGTACGGACCATTCTGGGCACGCTGCTGGTAGGCTACTCGTACCGCATCTCCCCCACCACGAGTTTGAACCTGTCGGTTGGCGCAGGCCTGACACGCGACACGCCAGACCTGACCGTTACGCTGCGGGTGCCGATCCAGTTCTAGGTTGCCTCGGTTGCGTGGTTCCTGGCCGCCTCAGTGCAGCATGGTCACCACATTGGCCAACGCACCCTGCAGCACGTTCGCGAGATTCATCTGACGGAACTGCGGCAAGCTGTTGACGGCCGCGTTGATGGTCGTCACGGCCTGCAGCGTCTGGTTGTTCAGGCTGTTCTGGATGACGGTAGCTGCCGTTGTTGCACCCCCTGTCACGTCGGGCGGGGCCACGTTGTTGGGCCCGTTCTGCACGACGTTGCCGCTCGTGACCACGTTCACAAGCTGTTGCGCCTGCGTGGCGGTCATCCGGGCCACATCGGGAATGTTCACCGACGCACTCGCCACCAGATCGCCGTTGATGTAGACCGCGCGGTCGATCCCAAACGAAATACGCAGCCCCGCAACCGACGGCACATCAAACCCGCCGCGCATGTCGTCGAGCTGGTCTTCCGACACGGCCTGCCACGCGCGCACGGGGTTGTCTTCCATGCCTGCCGCCAGAGCGCGCATGGGCCCGGCCAGCGCCAGAAGGCCCACGGCCCATATCACTCCATTCCATCGTCCCATGATGCCCTCCTGCCCTACCGCATGTGGCCGGCCAGCGCTCAGAAATCGCTCGGGCCATGTTTGGGGATGACGATGTTCCCGAGGCCCGTGCGGTCCACGCCCTCGCCCACCGGCGCACGCGGTGCGACCCGCCAGTCTGACCCCGCGTTGAACGTCGCCTGCCCTTCGCGGTTGTGGATGACGAACAGCAAATGGTTGTCCCACATGCCTTCAAAGCTGGCACGGGGAATGGCGCGCGTGCCCATGGCCGGATCGCCCACCAGCACGCGCCCTTCCTGCACACCCTTGACCACCACGAAATGGTGATAGCCGTTCTCGCTCAACAACACGATGGCCGGCAGATGGGCACCGTTCAATGCATCCAGCGGCTGCTCGAAACCATCGGCCTCAAAGCCTTGCGACTCCAGATAGCGCTTGATGTCGAGCAGCGAAAAGCCTTCGCGCCGGATCTTCTCCTGATTGCCATGCGCGTACATGGCCTGAAACACGGCCTGCTCACTCACCGCATAGCCGTACTGATAGGTGAGCAACGTCGCCACGGCGGCCGAGCCGCAACTGAAGTCGTAGCGTTGGTGGATGGTGCGCTGGTAGCGCGCCTCCTTCATGCTCGTCACCGGCACGGCATACGTCGCCCCGCCTGTGCCGAGCATGTCGACAGAACCTGCCAACGCAGGCCCGCATGCTGGCATCAGCCACGCCATCAGCGCCGCAGCACACGTCTTGTGCATCACCACAGCCCTCACGAATTCAAGGGCGGAACTGCACGTTGACGATGGTGGCGTTCTGGATCAGCACGTTCGCTCCGCTGTTCTGGATGACCGTGGGGATGCCGGCGGCATTGGCAAACGAGCCGTCGCGCACGATGTTCGACCCCGTTGCCACGTTGACGGCGGCGTTATCGCTCACGGTGCCCGAGAGGCGCGCATCGTTGACGGTCTGGTAGAGGTCTTGCGAGCCGCCACGAAAACCATCGAGCCTGTCCGCACCCACCGCATGACCCAGACTGGGGACAAACGCAGGCGCCAACACGGGCGCGGCGACCGGGGGACGCACCGCTTCCGTGTGGGCTGTCTGCGCACTGTCTGCAACTGGCACGTCATCTGCCGCCATCGCCACTGCCGCTGGCCACATCGCCAGGCCGCATGCCAGCAGTGCTGCCATCGGCCATGCCGCCCATCCTGTTGTGATTCTTCTGTCGGATCGCATCGAATGTCTCCTTCTCACGTTCCGACTGCGGCCGGGCCACTCGCGCAACCCGGCCGGTCTGTCGCTGCCGGCATGTCATCAATGCCATCACGTCATGGCACCGGCAGCGTCGCTTCCCCGCTCATTCCTGATGCCGGGTCATTTGCCCACATTCAGGTTGGCCTGCACGTTGATGCTCTGCTGGATGAGGGACGCGAAGCCGCTGTTCTGGCTCGCCACCATCACGCCCGCTGCGGACTGGCCCACACTGGTCATGGCATTGGACATGTTGAACGTGCCCGCATCCACCATCACCGTGCCGCCTGCACCGCCGGCGCCGCCAACTGCGCCATTGCCGACACCACCGTTGCCAACGCCACCTGCACCACCGGCAGCACCCACTGCACCGACTGCGCCATTGCCCGCCGTGGACGACGCCGCGCCGTTGGTCGCGCTGCCGTTGGTTGCGCTGCCGCCCGCGCCACCGGTGCCCGCCACGTTGGTGGCTGCACCGCCGGCCGCACCTGCGCCGCCGGCGCTGGTGCCAGTGGCCGTGCTGGTGCCGGTGCCGGCACCACCCGAGGCGGTTGAACTGCCGCTGGTGCCTGAGCCGCCTGCCGCGCCGTTTCCGCCAGCCGCTGCGGCTGCGCCGCCCGTTGCCGAGCCCGCGCCATGGTGGTGATTGGCGTCGCCGCCATTGGAGCCACCGGCTCCGCCGCCGCTGCCTCCAGCGCCGCCGCCCGCAGCGCTCGCGCTACCTGCCAGGCCGCCCAGACCCGCACCCCGGCTTGCCGAGAGCGTGCCGGAACTACCGCCACTACCGCCGCCGCCCGCGTTGCCTGCAGCGCCACCACCATTGCCACCGTTGCCGGCCGTCGCGCTGCCATTGGTTGCGCTGCCGTGCGTCACGCTGCCCGAGCTACCGCCCGCGCCGCCGCTGCCGCCTGCACCGCCAGCGCCACCGTTGCCACCCACGCCTGCGCCGCCGTAACCGTAACCGCCACGACCGCCGACGCCACCATTGGCAGAGCCACCGTTATTGGTGGCGACGTTCCCAATCCCGGAAATGCTGAGGTTGGTGACCGTGCCCTCCAGTTTGGAGATGGCGATCGCCTTGCTCGTATTGAAGGAATTGGTAAAGGTCGCGGTCGACACACCGCCGTTATTGCTGGCTGCGGTGCCGTAGCCTGCGGCGCTGGCCATACCGCTGTTGTCGCGGTTGCTGCCTTGGCTTGAGTTGTTGTGCTGGTTCGAGTTGTCTGTTGCTGTGGTTGTTGTTGTGGTGTCTGTGTCAGTACTGGTTCTGGTGATGGTCGACGTGTTGGTCTGGGTCTTGTCACCCGCGCCAGACGCCGAGTTCCCGATATCGGCCAGTGCAACGCCAGAGACCCCCAATCCCATGGCGATCGCGGTGGCCAGTAAGGTCTTCTTCATAACGCACTCCATAAAGGTGAGAGGGGCGGTCGGAAGCGCGGCCAGTGGGGCCGGCGCGCTCTGCCTGTGGGAAAACAACATCACCCACCCCGGGCCGCGTCGTTCGCATATTCAATGCCACGTTTGCGGCGTATTTGCGTACGGCCGTGCTAAGCGTTTGAAAACGCGAGAGATTCAATCGCACACGCCTGTGCCTCGGCACGGAATGGCCGGGCAATCGTGTCGCGCCATGCAACTTTGGGAGGGGGATTTCGCGTACTTCGGTTGCAGCACTGATACAGCGCCATCGAGGGCCTGCAGCCCACGCGCATACGGTCATCGGCCGAAGAGGCAAACCCCGCGCGCGCATGTGCGGGCCCATACCGTTTGCAACCCGCGATGCGTCAGCTGTTTCAGTCGCGATACATCCGCGCACCCTGGCTCACATTGCGTGAGCAGCCGATCGTGCGCGGCATGCATACCGTGGCGCACCTCATGCCGCACAACATGCTGCGACGTGGATGGACACCGCAAGCACGCAGGCCCGCACGCCCGGTTTCATGCGAGTGCCCCCTATCGTCAAGACACATGCGGGAACCCTGTCTTGATACCCGGGCCTCGTGCAGCCCGGGCAGCCGAAAAAAATTGCGCGCGGCAAGCATCGTCATGGCAACGACATACCGCGCGCAACCTGTTCGCATTTCAACTGAGAAACCGCAGCCTCAAGCCGTGGCAGCCACCGTCAGCTTGAGCTCTTCAATCATGCGGTCGCGCATGACGAACTTCTGCACCTTCCCCGTCACCGTCATCGGCATCTCGGTGACGAAGCGGATGTAGCGCGGGATCTTGTAATGCGCGATCTGCCCTTTACAGAATTCGCGGATCTCGTCTTCCGTGGCTTGCTGGCCGGGCTTGAGCACGATCCACGCGCACACCTCTTCGCCGTACTTCGCGTCAGGCACGCCGAACACGTTGACAGCTTGCACCTTCGGATGACGGAAGAGGAATTCTTCGATCTCGCGCGGATACACGTTCTCGCCGCCGCGGATGAGCATGTCCTTCACGCGGCCGACGATGTTGCAGTAACCCTCGGCGTCGAAGGTGGCCAAGTCGCCGGTGCGCATCCAGCCATCCTGGATGGATTCGGCGGTCTTGGCCTCGTCGTCCCAATAGCCGAGCATGACCGAATAGCCCTTGGTGCACAGCTCGCCCTTCTCGCCCACCGGCACGGTTTCGCCGGCGCCGTCCACCAGCTTGACCTGCAGATGCGGCTGGATGCGCCCGACCGTGGTGACGCGCTTGTCGAGCGGGTCCGTCACCGCGCTCTGGAACGACACGGGGCTCGTCTCGGTCATGCCATACGCAATGGTGACTTCACGCAGGTTCAGCTCCGACACCACGCGCTTCATCACCTCGATCGGGCATGGCGACCCGGCCATGATGCCGCCCCGCAGGCTGGCGACATCGAAAGTCTTGAAGTCGGGATGATCGAGCTGCGCGATGAACATGGTCGGCACGCCGTGCAGTTGCGTGCAGCGTTCTTCCGCCACGGTGCGCAGCGTGGCCAGCGGGTCAAACGCCTCGCCCGGAAACACCATGCAGGCGCCGGTGGCGGTGCAGGTGAGCACCGACATCACCATGCCGAAGCAGTGGTACAGCGGCACGGGAATGCACAGCCGATCGCCCGCCTGCAGGTTCATCGCCATGGCAACGAAGCGCGCGTTGTTGACCACGTTCACGTGGGTGAGCGTGGCCCCCTTGGGCGCGCCGGTGGTGCCGCTGGTGAACTGGATGTTGATCGCGTCATCTGGCGACAGCGCGTTGGTGATCGCGTCCAACGCATCAACGGGTACGCTTTTGCCGCGTGCGATGACGTCGGCAAAGTTGATCATGCCGGGCGTGGCAACCTCCCCCATCCGGATGACCCAGCGCAGCGCCGGCAGCTTGGCGGCGTGCAATGCACCGGGCTGTGCGGTGGCGAGTTCAGGCGCGAGGGTCTGCAGCATCTCCAGGTAGCGCGAGGTCTTGAACGCCTCCGCCGCCACGATGGCCTTGCAGCCGACCTTGTTGAGCGCGTATTCCAGCTCCGAGAGCCGATACGCCGGATTGATGTTGACGAGGATGAGCCCCAGGCGTGCCGTCGCAAACTGCGTGAGCACCCATTCGACGCGGTTGGGGGACCAGATGCCGATGCGGTCGCCCCGCTCCAGCCCCAGCGCGTGCAAGCCGGCGGCCAGCGCGTCGACCTGCTCGGCAAAGGCGCGCCATGTCCAGCGCACGTTTTGCTCGCGAAAAACCACTGCCTCTGCATCGGGGCAACGGCGCACCGTGTCGGCCAGCAGCGCCGAGACCGTCACGTGTGCCAGAGGCACGGACGTATCGCCCACC
Organism: uncultured Ralstonia sp.; assembly: GCA_966433195.1. Lineage (GTDB taxonomy): Bacteria > Pseudomonadota > Gammaproteobacteria > Burkholderiales > Burkholderiaceae > Ralstonia. The sequence goes on along the minus strand of CBJMVH010000036.1, from coordinate 28,345 downwards.
ACATACGACACACCACCACGCGGTCGCGCGTCGAATCCTTCACCAGCCATGGATGTCTCCTGATCAACCGGCCTCATGGGCCGCCTTTGTTATGAATGACTGTACAGACTGCGTTGCATGGAATTTGACGCAGCTTGACGCTTTTGGCAATCCGTTCCCGGACGAACAATGACGCGGAACAATTGCTGCATCGCAACAGCAAAAATCGGCGCCTCCGAGCGTCAACGCGCTAACATGCCGGCCTGACGTTTTCTTGCACGCGGGATTGGCGATGATCGTTGTAGTGATGGGTGTTTCGGGTTGCGGCAAATCGACGGTGGGCCAGAAGATTGCCGAGCGGCTCGGCTGTGCGTTCCGTGATGGCGACGAATTCCACAGCGAGGCTAACCGCGCCAAGATGCACGCCGGCATTCCCCTCAACGACGACGATCGCAAGCCCTGGCTTGAGAGCATCCGCGCCTATATGGATGAAACGACCAGCGGCGGCCGCTCGCTGGTGGTGGCATGCTCCGCGCTCAAGCAACGCTACCGCGACGTACTGCGCGGCCACGCCGCCAACGGCAACCACACCGAATTCGTGTATCTGAAGGGAAGCTTTGAGCTGCTGCAGAGCCGCCTGGCCGCACGCAAGGACCACTTCTTCAATCCCAACCTGCTGCGTAGCCAGTTCGAAGCGCTGGAAGAGCCGACCGACGCCGTGGTCGTCGACATTGCGCTGCCGCCCGACGCAATCGTCGACGAAGCCGTCAAGCAACTGCAGGTACGCAGCGCGCATCGCCCCGCTGCCTGACCATCGACTGAATCGCTGACTGACTACGCGGATCAACTGCGCGTGAGTTGCTGCAACACGGCCTGTACGTCGCCGTGGCAGACGTTGCTCATGCGGTCTTGCTCTTGCGGTGTGTCGATCTGCTCATGCGCCTGCAAGCCCAGTTCGATGAGCGATTGCACGCGCGGCACCCAGTGACGGCTGAGCCGCGTTTCCAGATCGGCCGCCATACGCTCGGGGTCGCCAAAGTACAGCTGGCCGCCATATTCGCGTTGAATCTCCTTGCGGATCATCTCGGCTGCGCGCGGTAACACGGCGCGGTTGACGGCCACGTGCCGCAACTCATGCTCGCGGATGGCGTTGTAGGCGCAGCTGCCCGGCGCAAATTCGCGCGCGACCGTGACACGAAAATCGCTCAGTACCAGTTCCACATCGACGGACGGCCGCAGGCACGTGGTGGGTGGCTGCGTCGGCAGCGCCATGTAGTGGGTGGTGACGCTGAATTGCGCCCCCAGCGTCGCGTACGTTTTACCCAGCACGCGTGCGGCGCGGTCGTAGGGCGGGGCCTCGGCGGTCAACTGGTCGACGGAGCGGTCGTTGGAGAACGTGAGCGGCGTTTCGCTGGCATGCACGGTCACATGCATGGGGCCGAGCTTTTCATCGCAGATCTTGAGCCAGTAACTCTTGGAGGCAGACACGCTGGCCGGCATACCACCGCGCGACTCCGTGGTGGCCGCGGCAACGGTCTCGATGGGGGCAAAGCGGACCTTCGCCAATTGCGCGCGATGGTGCCGGCTCCATAGCAAGCCGCCGGCAGCGCATGCCAGCACCAGACCCAATACCACCACCCGACGCATGCTTGGCTCCCCGTATGCGCATCCCGGCCGGTCTGCGCAGGGGCGCCGGTCGGTTGATTGACAACATCATGCCGGTGTCAATGGCACCGGTTCATTGTTCTCGTGCCGGGCGGCCACCAGTTGCCTGATCTGCTCGCCCGAGCGTTTGAGCGCAAGTCGCGCCTCTGGTAAGAAAGGATAGAAGATCGGCCAGACGTGCGGAAGACGTCGGCCCATTTCTACCGAAACGGATACCCCCGCCGCGCGCGCCCGGTCGGCCATTCGGAGGGTGTCGTCGCGCAGGACTTCGCTGCTGCTGACGTAGCAGTGCAATGGCGGCAAGCCCGCGAAATCGGCATATAGCGGCGAGGCCAGCGGGTGGTCCGTCGGCGCGCCGGAATCGCCCAGGTAAAGCGCCGCACCGTGGGCCATCCAGGCGCCGCGGAACATCACGTCGGATTCATCGTTGTCGATCAGGCTCTGGCCGGTGGCGGCAAGGTCCGTCCACGGCGAATAGAGAATCGCCCCGGCAGGCAGTGGCTCCGCCGCATCGCGCAAGGCCACCAGCAACGCCACGGCCAGCCCACCACCCGCAGAATCGCCCGCCACCACAATGCGCGACGGCGCAACACCTTGCGCGAGCAACGCGCGATAGGTGAACAGGGCGTCTTCCACCGGCGCCGGAAACGGGTGCTCGGGCGCCAGGCGATAGTCCGGCACGCACACGCGCGAGCGCGCATGCGTGGCCAGCCCGATGGTGATGGGGCGATGCGTGCGCGGGCTGCAGAAGAAATAGCCGCCGCCATGCAGATACAGGACGACCGGGGCATCGGCGTGGAGGTCCGGGTCGGCGGGTTCGATCCACTCGCCGGTCAGGCCGTGGTTGGCCGGCACGATGCGCCAGTCCGACGGCAGTTCCACTGGCCGCGGCATCTTGCGCTTTTCGGCGTGCAGGCGCGTGGCGATGGGGTCGAAGGGCTCCCGTTCGGTCGGCTTCTTGACCTGGTTGCGCACCATTCTTGAAATCACCCAGTTTTGCCAGCTCATCGTGCGGCCCTCCGCTCGAGAGGTTCAGCCTAGCGACGATGCGCTGCCCAGACAATCGGTCCGCACCCTGTTGGACGCCGATGACGCCAACATGGCGAACAATCTACAAATTTATATATCATTCAATTCTTAATTGATTTCACGGCAACGCTCATGTCCATCGACTTCGCACATTTCACGCCGGGGGCCGCGCTCGTGGGCGGCTTGATCATCGGGCTGGCCGCGGCCGTGCTGGTGCTCGCCAACGGACGCATCGCCGGCATCAGCGGCATTCTGGGCGGGCTATTGCAGCGCCCGCGCGGCGACATGGACTGGCGCATCGCGTTTCTGGCCGGGCTCGTCGCCGCGCCCCTGCTTGCAGCGGCGCTAGGCCATCCGGTGGTGCCAGAGATCGCCGCGGGCTGGGGCGAAGTGCTAGCCGCTGGCTTCCTGGTCGGCATCGGCACGCGCTACGCGGGGGGCTGCACGAGCGGCCACGGTGTCTGCGGCTTGTCGCGCGGGTCCGTACGCTCGCTGGTGGCGACGCTGACGTTCATGGCGGCGGGCATCGTCACCGTGTTTGTGATGCACCACGTGGTGGGAGGCTGACATGGCAACAATCATGGCGCTGGTCGCAGGGCTGCTGTTTGGCGTGGGGCTGATCGTGTCAGGCATGGCCAATCCGGCCAAGGTACTGGGTTTTCTCGACGTGGCGGGCCGCTGGGATCCGTCGCTCGCCTTTGTGATGGCCGGCGCGATTGCGGTGGGCACGCTGGCGTTTCTCATCGCCGGGCGGCGCGGACGATCGTGGCTTGGCAAGCCGATCCAGTGGCCGACGGCAACGGGGATCACCGTGCGGCTGGTACTGGGCAGTGCCGTATTCGGCATCGGCTGGGGGCTGGCTGGATTTTGCCCGGGGCCCGCGCTGGTGGCGCTGGGCGCGGGTGTGCCGAAGGCGATCGGCTTTGTCGGGGCGATGCTGGTGGGGATGGCGGTGTTCAGTGTGCTGGAGCGCAGGCGTTAAGGCTGGCAGCCAACTACCAGCCGCAACGCACCCGCCGCGCGATCATCCCAGGCAATCGCAGCAACCCAGCCGCCAGCAGGCGCAGGTGCATGCTCACCAACAAGACGTTGTCGCGCAGGTACTGGAAGTGCGACACACCACCCTCCGCCCGGCGGAAGTAGCGTACCGGGGCATCCAGCCGGATCGGGCGCACGCCCGCCCAGCACAGGCGCACGGCGGCTTCGGGGTCGAAATCGAAACCCCGCATCCAGGCATGTCGCCGCATGAGGGCAGCCAGCGGTGCGATGGGATACACGCGAAAACCGAACAGCGTATCGCCGATGCCCGCCCACAGCGTTTCGACCTCCGCGCAGGCGTTGGACAGGCGCCGGCCCTGCACGCGCATCCACGGTGCACTCGCATCGAACACCGGTTGGCCGAGGATCATCGCGCCGGGCGCCGCCTGCGAAGCCGCCATAAAGGCAGGGATGAGATGCGCGGGGTGCTGGCCATCGGAATCCATGGTCAACACATGCGTGAAGCCGCTGGCAGCCGCGGCATCCAGCCCCGCTAGCACCGCCACGCCCTTGCCGCGATTGCGCGGCAACACGATCACGTGCAGGCCCGGGTCTTGCGCGGCCATCGCTTGCAGGCGCTCGGTGCTGCCATCGGTGCTGCCGTCCACGACAACCCACACGGGGTTCCACTGCGCGCGCGCGCTGCGCACGGTGTCATCCACCTTAATGCCCGGGTTGTAGCTCGGGATCAGGACAAGGTGCGTGTTGGATGCGCCGGTCATCGGCATGGCTCTGGCGTCCTGGCGTCGATAAAGGCGGAACGTCGGGCCTTAGCGCGTGCGGTGCTCGGCCACGTAGGCGGCCAGCGCGCCCAGCGAGGCGAAGATCTTTTCGTTGTCCGGGTTGGATGAGCGCAGCTCGAAGCCGTACTTCTTGGAGATCAGCAGCGCGATTTCGAGGATGTCGATGGAGTCGAGCCCGAACCCTTCGCCGTACAGCGGCGTGTCGGCCGTGAGGGTATCGAGTTGGATGTCTTCGAGATTCAGTTCGCCGATCACCAGGGTGGCGAGCTCTTTTTCCAGGTCGTTCATCAGTCTTGCATGCACGGGCAGCCCGCAGCGAGGGAATGCGGCCAGAAACGACGACATCCTTCCTCGCCCGAAACCCTGCCTTGCCCTGCCCCCGCCCGTGTCTTAGGGGGTCGTTTAAGCTAGGCGGATTCTAGACGAAGGGTTACACATCGTATAGCGCAAAACCGTGACAAAGACCGCAACATCGCTGCGTTTACACGAAGTGACGCAAACGATTCAACGGCTTGTCGGGCGCTGTAAAACGGTATGGGCGCGCACGCGGCAGTGGCCAAATGTTGTACATCCAGTTACAAAGCCGCCATCGCCGGAGCGGGTGAGAACGGCGACCCGCCCTAGAATGTGGCCGCCAGAACGCGCTATCCGGCCCGCTGGCCGATGCCCGATCGACCCCAAGACAACGATGCTGCACCGTTTCTCTCGCCTCTTCTTGATATGGATCGCCTGACCAGCCTTGTGCGCGCTGTCGCCGGGGTGGCGGCCGTCGTCGCGTATCAGGTGGGTGCGCACTATGCGGCAGCCACGCCGGGCGCGCATGGCGTCGGACTGGCAATGGCGCTCGTGCCGCCGCTGGCGATTGCGCTGGTGGCCGCTGCGCGATCGGCTCGCCGCGTGTGGCTGCTGCCGCTGTGGGTGGTCGTCTGTGGCGGGTTGTGGATGTCGCGTGAACCGCTGGCGCGCCATTTCGGCTGGGGTCTGTATCTCGAGCATGTGAGCTTCAACCTGATGATGGCCTACGTGTTCGGCCACACGCTCTCGGCCGGGCACGAGCCGCTGTGTACGCGCTTTGCCGCCGTGGTGCACGGGACGCTGACGCCACGCATTGCGCGTTATTCACGGCAGGTAACGCTGGCGTGGACGCTGTTCTTTCTCGCCACGGCGGCCGTCTCCACCCTGTTGTTTGCCACGGCATCGATCGTTACGTGGTCGACGTTTGCGAACTACCTGTCGCTGCCGCTGGTGGGCGTGATGTTCGTCGTGGAATACCTGTGCCGGCGCATCGTGCTGCGCGGGGAGCCCAGTTCGAGCCTGTTCGATGCGGTGCGTGCGTACCGGCAGTCTACGCACACCCCACGCTGAACCACCGGCCAACGCACCATGCCGACTTATCCGCTGGTTTCCCACCCATCACTGGACCACACGCTCGCCTGGCGTGACGGTGCGCCCGTGCCCGTACGCGCGTTCCTTGCTGATGTGATGACGCTGGCCGCGCAACTTCCGGCAGGCGGCCACGTCTTCAACGCCTGTGCCGACCGCTACCGCTTTGCCGTCGGCCTGTGCGCGGCGCTGGTGGCGGGCAAAATCAGCCTGTTGCCGCCCATGCAGACGCCGCAGATGGTGCATCAGCTGGCCGCGTTCGCGCCCGATGTGTTTTGCCTGTACGACGCACCGGCATGCCCGGTTGACCTGCCGGGCATGCGCTACCCCGAGCGCATGCCGGCCGCGACTGCGCCCATGCACGTGCCGCAGATCGACGGCCAGCAAGTCATGGCGGTGCTGTTTACGTCCGGCTCGACAGGCACGCCCGTGCCGCATCGCAAGACGTGGGGTGCGCTGGTGCAGTGCATGCGCGCGGCCGTGGCGCAGCTCGGACTGGATGATGGGCGCGCGTTCACGCTGGTCGGCACGGTGCCGGCACAGCACATGTATGGCTTTGAGGTGACGGTGCTGCTCGCGCTGCAAAGTGGCCTGGCGTTCAGCCACCGGCAGCCGTTCTACCCCGCGGACATCCGCGATGCGCTGGCCGACGTGCCGCAGCCGCGTGTGCTGGTGACCTCGCCGGTGCATCTGCGCGCGCTGCTGGCGTCGGAGCCCACGTTGCCGAATGCCGCGCTGGTGCTGTCGGCCACGGCGCCCCTATCGGCAGCGCTCGCCCGCGAGGCAGAGGCGCGCCTGGACGCACCGCTCATCGAAATCTACGGCAGCACCGAGACCGGCCAAATCGCCACGCGCCGCACCGCGCAAGGCACTGCGTGGCGCTTGTACCCGGCGTTGCGCATGGAAGCGCGCGCCAGCACCCCAGACGACGACGGCCCAACCGTGTGGGTCAGCGGCGGTCATGTCGAAACCCCGGTGCCGATGGGCGATGCCATCGAACTGCTGGACACGCCGGACGATAGGCACTTTCTGCTGCACGGGCGCAAGGCCGATCTCATCAACATTGCCGGCAAGCGGTCTTCGCTGGCGTATCTGAATCACCAGGTCAACGCGATCCCGGGTGTGGTGGATGGCGTGTTCTTCATGCCGGACGACGCGCCTGCCGCTCCACATGCGCACGGCGGTGTGGCAGTCACGCGGCTGGTCGCTCTAGTCGTTGCTCCCAACTTGAGCCGTGCCGACGTGCTGCGCGCGCTGCACGACCGCGTCGACGCCGCTTTCGTGCCGCGTCCGCTGCTGATGGTGGACGCGCTGCCGCGCAACAGCACTGGCAAACTCCCGCGCGATGTGCTGACCGCCCTCGTGGCGCAGCACTCGCCGCGCCATCCCAACACTGCATCTGCCATGCGATTCACCATCCCTGCCGACCATCCCGCTTTGCCTGGCCACTTTCCCGGGCACCCCATCGTTCCCGGTGTGGTGCTGCTTGACCACGCACTCCAGCACATCGGCGCAGCACAGGGGCGCTCGCTTGATGCCTGCAAGATCAGCTCGGCCAAGTTCCTCAGCCCGGCAGTGCCCGGCGAGCCGCTCGATGTCGCGTTCGACACCACGGCCAGCGGCGCCATCCGCTTCAGCATCCGCGCGGGCGAGCGCGACGTGGCGAGCGGCATGCTGGCCGCACCGGAGAGCACGCCCGCATGAAGCGCCCCGAATGGGCCGAGCGCCCCGAGCGCAGCAACGTGCTGCTCCTGCGTGTGATGACGTGGCTCTCGCTGCGGCTGGGGCGGCCGTTCGGGCGCGGTGTGCTCCGGTTGATTGCGGCGTACTTCGTGGCGTGCTCGCCGGCCGCGCGCCGCGCCTCGCGCGATTACCTGCGCCGCACGCTGGGCCGATCCGCGGGCTTACGCGATGTGTTCCGGCACATGTTCACCTTTGCCACCACCATTCATGACCGCCTCTACCTCATCAACGGCCGCTTCGATCTGTTTGATGTGCAACTGCAGGGGCAAGCCCACGTGCACGAGGTGCTGGCGCAGGGGCGCGGGGCCTTTCTGCTGGGCGCGCACCTGGGCAGTTTCGAGGTCGTGCGCGCGCTCGGCCGCACGGTGCCCGACCTGCGCGTGGCCGTCGCCATGTACGAAGACAACGCACGCAACATCAACGCGGCTGTCGCGGCCATCAACCCGGCAGCAGCGCCGGAGGTGATTCCGCTCGGGCGCGTCGACGCCATGCTGCAGGTGCGCGAGGCGCTGGACAACAACCGCCTGGTCGGCATGCTGGCCGACCGCACACTGCTGCGCGATGCGGGCTCATCCGTGCAGCGCATGGATTTTCTCGGCGGCACGGCGGCGTTTCCGCTCGGGCCGCTGCACATGGCCGCCCTGCTCAAGCGGCCGGTGCTGTTCATGACAGGGCTGCACCTGGGCGGCAATCGCTACACCGTGCATTTCGACCTGCTGGCCGATTTCACGCACATTCAACGCGCGGACCGCGCTGCCGCCGTGCAAGCCGCGCTGGCCCGCTATGTGGAGCGCGTCGAGCACTACTGCCGCATGGCGCCGTACAACTGGTTCAACTACTTCGACTTCTGGCACGATGCCGGCGCTGCTGCGGCACCCCACCACGCGCCCGCCGAACCGCCCGAAACCCTGACGCCATGATCGCAACGCGCCCCCTCCTCCGCGCCTGTCTTGCCCTGCTCGCCGCGAGCCTGCTGGCTGGCACCGCCCATGCCGCTGACAACAGCGCCGCCGGCGCCTGGACACTCGACCGCCTGATGTCCACGCTGGCGCGCAACAAATCGGGGCGCGCCACCTTCACGGAAACCAAATACCTGTCGATTGCGGAGCAGCCCGTGGAGTCATCCGGCGAGCTGGTCTTCGTCGCGCCCGATCATCTGGAAAAGCACACGCTGCGCCCGAAACCCGAGCACCTCGTGATCGACGGCGACAAGCTCACCGTCGAGCGCAACCAGCGCAAGTTCACCATGCCGCTGGCGCAGTACCCCGAGCTAAACGCCTTCATCGAAAGCATTCGCGCCACGCTGGCGGGCAACCGCTACGTGCTCGAAGCGATCTACAAAGTCGCCATTACGGGCCATGGCGATGATTGGACGCTTACCCTCACCCCCATCGATACGCGCATGCAGAAGGTCATCAGCACGATCACGCTCGATGGCACGCGCGACATGCTGCGCAGCGTCGCCATCCGCCAGGCCGACGGCGACCACTCGCTGATGCGGCTGCAACGCGTTTCCGCCGATTCCACTCGATGAACACGACGACGAACGCGATGCACACGTTGCGCCGGCCAGCGGTGCTGCTGTGGCTGCTCGGGCTGCTGCTGTGCGCAGTGGTGATCGGCCGCACGAGCTTTACTGCGGACCTGTCCGCCTTCCTGCCGCGCTCGCCGAGTGCGGAGCAGCGCGTGCTGGTCGATCAGTTGCGCGAAGGCTTGGTGTCGCGGCTGATCCTTGTCGGCATTGAGGGCGGGGATGCCGACACGCGCGCGGCACTGTCCCGCCAACTCGCCAACACGCTGCGCGCCGATCCGCAGTTCAGCGCCGTCAACAACGGCGAGCCCGTGAGCGAAACGCGTGACCAGCAGTTCATCTTCGAACATCGCTACGTGCTCAGCCCCGCCGTCACGCCGCAGCGTTTTTCTGCGGAAGGGTTGCACGCGGCACTGGGCGAAAGCCTGGACCTGCTGAGTTCATCTGCCGGGCTCGTCGCCAAGAACCTGCTGCCCCGCGATCCGACCGGCGAGGTGGCCGCGCTGGTGGGCCAGCTCGATGGCACCGCGCTGCCGTCGTCGATGCACGGCGTGTGGGCCTCGCGCGACGGCCAACGTGCCGTGCTGGTGGTGCAGACCGCTGCCGCCGGCTCCGACACCGACGCGCAGGCCCGCGCCATCCGCGCCGTGCGGGGTGCCTTCGATGCGGCAACCCACGCGGTGCCCAATGCGGCGTCGACGCGCATCCTGATGACCGGCCCCGGCGTGTTCTCCGTCGATGCGCGCGACACCATCAAGCACGACGTCGAACGGCTGTCTTCGCTGAGCTTGATCCTCGTGGTGGCGCTGCTGCTGACGGTGTATCGCTCACCGCGCACGTTGGCGCTCGGGCTGCTGCCCGTGCTGTCGGGCGTCGCGGCAGGGCTGGCTGCGGTGAGCCTGACCTTCGGCGCGGTGCACGGGCTCACACTGGGCTTCGGCACCACGCTCATCGGCGAGGCGGTGGACTACTCGATCTACCTGTTCGTGCAGTCGTCGCGGGGTGTGGGCACCAAACCGGGCGACAGTCTGCGTGCGTGGATCGCTGCGTACTGGCCGACCATCCGCCTGGGCGTGCTGACCTCGGTGTGCGGCTTTGCGTCGATGCTGTTTTCGGGCTTTCCGGGACTCGTGCAGCTTGGGCTGTATTCAATCGTGGGGCTGGTGACAGCGGCGCTGGTCACGCGCTACGTCTTACCGCATCTGCAAGGCACGCGCGTGGCCGTGCGCGATGTGTCGCGGCTCGGCGCATGGTTGGCGTGCGTCACGCAGGCCGCGCCGCGCCTGCGCTGGCCGCTCGTGCTCGTGCTGGCGGGCGCGTGCGTCACGCTTGCGCTGCATCGCGATGGGCTTTGGAGCCGCGAACTCGCCGCACTCAGTCCGGTGCCGGCGAAGAGCCAGGCGCTCGACGCCAGCCTGCGCGCCGACGTGGGCGCACCGGATGTGCGCTATCTGGTCGTCATTCCCGCCGCAACCGAGCAAGCCGCGCTCGAGGCCGCCCAGAAGGTCACCACGCAGCTCCAGCCGTTAGTCGATCAAGGCGTGCTTGCCGGGTTCGAATCCCCCGCGCGCTACCTGCCCAGCGATGCCACGCAGCGTGCACGCCTGTCCAGCCTGCCGCCCACCAATGTACTGACAGAACGCATGCGCAGCGCCGTGGAAGATCAGCCCATCCGCGTGAAGCCAGAACTCTTCGCCCCTTTCATCGCCGATGCGGCTGCCGCGCGAGGCCAACCGCTGCTGCGGCGCGCCGATCTACAAGGCACGTCGATGGCGCTGGCGGTGGATGCCCTGCTCACGCAACGCGACGGCCAATGGAGCGCCATGTTGCCCCTGCGTGCGCCATCAAGCGCCCACGCCACATCCAATCAGCCAAGCCTGGATGCCGCGCCCATCCGCACAGCCGTCGAACGCGCGGGCGTGCCTCGTGCCCTCTTCGTCGATCTGAAAGCCGAGGCCGACCACCTGTACGTCGATTACGTGCACGAAGACATCCGGCTGTCGCTGGCCGGCTTTGCCGCGATTGCGTTGCTGCTGCTCGTGGCACTGCGCTCCCCGCAGCGTGCATTGCGCGCGCTGGCGCCCCTGGTGGCGGCGGTACTGGTCGTGACGGCCGGTTTTGCGCTAGCGGGGGTGCAACTGACCATCTTGCACCTCGTCGGCATGCTGCTGATCGTGGCGGTGGGCTCGAACTACGCGCTGTTCTTCAACCAGGGCGGTGAACACGCGCAAAACATCGCGCCGCAGACACTGGTGTCGCTGCTGGTGGCCAACCTGGCGACGGTGGCCGGCTTTGGCCTGCTCGCTTTTTCGCGCGTGCCGATGCTCGAAACCTTTGGGCTGACGGTCGGCCCTGGCGCCATGTTGGCGCTGGTGTTTGCGGCCATCCTGGCACCCTCAACGCATCACGCTCGCCCTGCCTCCGCATGAACGCACCGCACCTCTCTCCACTCGGCACAGCACGACGCTGGAAGCCGACGCCGCTGATCCAGGGCACGCTGGCCTTACACGCCGGCGCAGCGGCAGCGCTGGTGGCACAGCCATCGACATGGCCGTGGGCCGGCGGCGCCGTCATCGCTTCACACTTGGCGGTGATGGCCGCCGGACTGTGGCCACGCAGCATGCTGCTCGGCCCCAACTGGACGCGGCTGCCTGCAACCGGCGGCCAGCAAATCGCACTGACCATCGACGATGGCCCCGACCCTGAAGTCACGCCGCGCGTGCTGGATGTGCTGGATGCATACGGCGCCAAAGCCACCTTCTTCTGCATCGGAGAGCTGGCGCGCCGCCACCCGCAAATCGTGAAAGCGATCGTCGCGCGCGGACACGCCGTGGAAAACCACAGCCAGCGGCATCGGCACACGTTCTCGGTGCAGGGGCCCGGCGCACTGCGGCGCGAAATCGAAGCCGCGCAAGACACGCTCGCCGACATTACCGGTGTGCGCCCGCTGTTCTTCCGCGCACCGGCTGGGCTGCGCAATCCGTTCCTTGAACCGGTGCTGTGCCAACTCGGCCTGCAACTGGCGAGCTGGACCCGGCGAGGCTTCGACACCCGTTCCACCAGCGCGGAAGCGGTCGCCAGGCGGCTACTCCACAACCTCGCGGCGCAAGACATCCTCCTGCTGCACGACGGCCATGCAGCGCGCGATGCAAACGGCGCGCCCGTGCTGCTGACCGCGCTACCGATCGTGCTGCAGGCTGCGGTACAGGCGCGGTTGCAGTGCATCACGCTGCGCGCCGCCCTCATGCCCGAGGCCGTACGGATGACGAAGCCGCAAATCGCCATTTGATAAAATTTGTGAGTTACCGGCACCCGAGTTGCCGGGTCTTACCCCCGCCAAACACCCTCCGACACCGCCGCCGTGAAGCCCCTATTGGTCACGCATTTCACCGCCACGAGCTGCCTCGGACGTGGCCTTGACGCCACGCTCGATGCGTTGCGCAATCAGCGTGGCGGCCTCGCGCCGTGCGATTTTCCCCGCGCCGACCTCGACACCTGGATCGGCGCCATCGACGGTGTGGATGCAGAGTCCATCCGCGCGGATCTGGCCGACTTTGATTGCCGCAACAACCGTCTGGCGCAGATCGGCCTCGCACAAGATGGCTTTGCCGAGCACCTGTTAGCCGCCAAGGCGCGGTACGGCGCCAAGCGCGTCGGCGTATTCATTGGCACCAGCACGTCGGGCATTCTCGAAACCGAACACGCCTATCAACACCGCGACGCAGATACCGGCGCGCTGCCCGCGAGCTTCCAGTACGGGCAAACGCACAACATCTATTCGCCTGCTGCGTTCGTGCGCGCCGTCTTTGGGCTGGGTGGCCCGGCCATGGCGATCTCGTCGGCGTGTTCGTCGGGCGCCAAGGTGTTTGCATCGGCGCGGCGCATGCTGGAAGCGGGCCTGATCGACGCGGCCGTGGTGGGCGGGGTGGATTCGCTTTGCCTGACTGCGCTGTACGGGTTCAACTCGCTGGAGTTGCTGTCGCACAAGCCATGTCGGCCTTACGACGTCGCGCGCGACGGCATCTCGATCGGCGAAGCCGCTGCGTTTGCCCTGCTGGAACGCGTACCGGACGAGACGTTGGCCGATGACGCCATCCTGCTGCTCGGCATTGGCGAATCGAGCGATGCGCATCACATGTCGTCGCCCCACCCGGAAGGCCTGGGCGCACGCGCAGCCATGGTGCAAGCGCTGGCAACCAGCGGCCTGGCCGCATCGGACATCGATTACATCAACCTGCACGGCACCGGCACGCTCAGCAACGACGCCGCCGAGGCCCGCGCGACGCAGCCGCTGTTTGACACAACGCCGTGCAGCTCCACCAAAGGCGCGACCGGCCACACGCTCGGTGCAGCCGGCGCGCTGGAAGCCGTGATTGCGGCGCTGGCGCTGCGCCACCAGTTCGTGCCCGGCGGCATCAACACCACGCAGCCGGACACCGAGCTCGCCCTGAACTACGCCACCACGAGCCGCGATGCCCGCGTGCGCACCGCGCTCAGCAACGCCTTCGGCTTTGGCGGCACGAACTGCAGCCTGATCTTCGGCCGCGCAGATGCTGCCCGGAGCTAATGCCGCACCATGACCCAACTCAGCGCCTTCATTGAAAGCATCGGCCTGCTCGGCCCCGGCCTGCCGGATTGGCCGCACGCTGCGGAGGTGCTAGCCGGCCGCGCGCCCTACACGCACGCGCCGACCACGCTGCCGCCGCCCGCCGGCCTGCCGCCTATCGAGCGCCGCCGCACCGGCCCCGTCGTCAAGCTCGCCCTAGCGGTCGGCCACGAAGCGGTGCTCGCCTGCGGGCGCGATGCCGGCACGCTGGCCACCGTGTTCACCTCCTCCGGCGGCGACGGGCAAAACTGCCACGTCATCTGCGAAACGCTGGCCAGCGAGGAAGCTCACAATCGCAAGCTGTCGCCCACGCGCTTCCACAATTCCGTGCACAACGCACCGGCCGGCTACTGGAGCATCGCCACGCATGCCATGGCGCCATCCAACGTGCTGTGTGCGCACGACGGCAGCTTTGCCGCCGGCCTGCTCGACAGCGTGTGCCAGGTCGCCGTCGATGCCACGCCAACGCTGCTGATCGCCTACGACAGCCCATATCCCGAGCCCCTGCATGCGATGCGGCCCGTGTCCGATGCGTTTGCCGTAGGGCTGGTGCTGGCGCCGCAGGCCACCGCAAAGACGCTCGCGCGCATCGACATCGAACTCACCGACACGCCCGCGACCACGCTAGCCGCGGCCGAGTTGGAAACATTGCGACACGGCAACCCCGCCGCCCGCGTGCTGCCAGTGCTGGCCGCCCTGGCGACACGGTGCGCGCAGAGCGTGGTGCTCGACTACCTACCCGACACGCGCCTGCAAGTGAACGTCGTCCTGCCCGATGCGACAGGCGCTTTCCCCAACAGCGCACCATGACCGCCAACGCACCGCTTTCGCCACCGCTGGATCGCGACTGGATTGCCGCACGCATTCCGCACAGCGGCACGATGTGTCTGCTCGACACTGTGCTCGCCTGGGACGATGCACACATCCACTGCACCGCCACCAGCCACCGAGACCCCGCCAACCCGCTGCGCTCCAACGGGCAACTCGCGGCCGTCTGCGGCATCGAGTACGCCGCCCAGGCGATGGCCGTGCACGGCGCACTGGGTGATGCGACACAGGCGCGGCCGCGCGCCGGCTTCCTCGCCAGCGTGCGCGGCGTCGAAGCGCATGTCGCCCGGCTCGACACCATCGACACCCCGCTCGACATCGACGCCGAGCGCATCGGCGGAGACGGTAACAACGTGTTGTATTCCTTTACCGTGCGAACGGGCGAGCGCATTCTGTTGACAGGTCGTGCGGCTGTCGTGCTCGACGCCGCTGTATGAACTTGCCCAGGAGGAATCTCGCCGTGAAAGGTCGCCCGCTTCTGATCCAATCGCTGATCCCCGCGCTGATGCTGGCACTGCTCAGCCCGCTCGCCCACGCCGACTTGTCTGAAACGAAGCAGGAAATCAAGCAAGACACCAAAGATGCCGCCAAGAAAACCGGCCACGCCGTGCGTGACGGCACCAAGGCCGTGGGCCATGCCACGCGCGATGGCGCCAAGGCCGTCGGGCATGCCACCGCAAACGGGGCCCGTGCCGTAGGCCACGGCGTCAAGGACGCAGCCCACGCCACCAAATGCGGCGTCAAGCATGTGTTCAACAAGGCGTGCTCCGACGGCTAACGCCGCTTGTCGATAGCAAAAACCCGGCGTCCATAGCGGACTGCCGGGTTTTTTGTTGTCTGGTGAGGCGGCGACACTGAGCCAACCCACCTCTGGCGACCGCTTGCCTGTTGCGGACTATCGCGTCCGTTGCTCCCCCTCCGCATGCGTCTCCCATTTGATCGACTCCGGGTCGGCAATCGTATTGTCGCCCTGGCTAAATCGACCGTGCTGCGGGGCAATGTTTGCGTCTTCTTCCCACGTCGCCTGCTGAGTGAACGTGCCCGCCTTCCGGTCGAATTTCAGGAAATGGTGCGCGGTTTTTCCACCCCAGTCAGATGACGGCAGCGAGATGTAGTGGACCGAGTATTGATCATCGGTGAGGTGGCCGCGCACGACGTACACACCATAATGCTCTTCGCCCTGCGAAATGATCTTGTAAACGCCATTGTCGTAGTAGTACAGCGTAGCGTCGGGAAACGGCTTTTTCTCGTACATCTTTTCGTAAAACAACTTATGCTTGACCGTCGGCTTGCCAAACTTGACCTGGACGGATGGGGGCTGAGCGCCACCGCCTTCAGCAGCCACAATCGGGGCGGCTACAAGCGCCAGGATTGGAAACAGCATCTTTCGCATCATCACAATCTCCAGAAGTCGCGTTGCCGTTGATCACGGCAAATTCAAACGTCTATTCACGGGGAGCATCCATGCAGGGCGCCTGAAGGGGCGTCGCGCCGGCTTTCAGTAGCATGGATGATGAAAAATTGACCGCAGAACTTAGACCCCGCCTTGGACGAGTGCAGATATTTCAAAATTCCCGGAAACATAATATACGGCAAAAATATTACCACCGTAATGCGACTGAGGATTATTGAAAATAAAGAAAGCCATCCCAATTATTTCGATCGGTACACGAACCCCTTAGTCGCGAGCCGACCTACCCGCCTGAAAAACGGAAAACCAATAAATAAAGGTCCTGTAAATTTCCGCCCAACCTTTTGGTAAGGCGAAAATTTACAGGGCCTTGCTTTACCGATTTAGACTACGTTCCCCTCAACAGTCTGTCGACTGCCAGAGACACAATCGCTTACCAACAAGCATTTCTCGAAAGCCACGTCCCCATCGAATCCTGGGCGGACACCATAGGAAGTGGCCGAGGACAGGCGGCGTTCGGGATGTTCAGGAATGTCGAACCCAAGGATTTCAGCCCCTTTCCATACGGGGGAAGTCCGAAGCGTTGCACACCCACAGTCGTCCGTCAGCTACGAAGACCGCATACCGCGACTGCGACTTCATCGGATCGCCGATCTCCTTAATTAGGCGGAGGGGCTGAGCAACTGTCACCCTACAGCCCGACGACGTGACCAGAACTAGCCCTTCATCACCTCTATGAATGCTCTTGACTCCCCGAAAGAGATTGAGAAATGCAATCGCTGAATAAATGCAGGCCGCAATAACGAACAAAGCCGAAAACAAGATAAGCGGCAAATAGATAGCTAACGATTTTCCGTATCCAATCTGTCGATACGCCCCTACACCGAGGTAAGTGGCAAGCCCCCACGCCCCAAATGCAAGAACAACATTGATCAACACTTGCTTTTTCATTTATAAGCCAGCTCTTTGTACTGTCGCAATAGCTCTGGATCAACTTTTCTTTCATCGATCAGGTCTAGAAAGTCAAATTCATATGAACTATCCTCAGCTCTGTTTTGCCCGGCGTCAGCAATCAGATTATGGAGGGCCTCAGATACAGCATCATAGTCTCCGACCGACAATGCCAGTCTAACTCTACACGTAAGGCAATATCTCAACTGTCGATTCTCGCTGTTTGCGAGCTCCACAGCCTCCTTACTTCGCGCAAGTGCCTCTGACATCGAACCCGGAATACGAATTAACGCAGACGCGAGACTGGCCAAGAATATTGGCTGCAAAGGCAACTCCAACATTTGACGCCGCAAGAATTCCACCTCAATGACTGGATTATCCTCTCGTGCGCACTCACTCAGAATCAGGGCGAATATCAAATGTTTTTCATCAAGGGATGACGCCTTATCAATGAGCCCTTCAAGGTACGGGATACTGCCTGGCACCTCACCAAACTTAGACTTGACAAAAATGGAGCGGCGCTCTTCCGCTTCTTTCCTTAATTTTTTAAAGTCAGTCATTATTTTGTGGCGCTTGGAGGTTGGCCTCGAGCATCTGCGTAAAGAGTGCGGCGGACAATCCAACTTCAGTCGATCTTGTCGCCGTAACTCCAGCGCAAAAACTCGACGATTTTCATGAAATTACTTCGATACCTCGTCAAGCGCACTTTATTTCCACCTTCAAACTCGAGCACAAGCGAACTTATACATCCGGTGTAATCCGTACTCCAAGAGACACACCTGAGCCTCGCAAACAGGAAAGTCCTTTCCCCGAGCTGGCCAAAAAATATCCGGCTTACTACGTGCTTCTCATACACCTCATAGGTACATGAAGTCAAATAAATAACATAGGGGAAAATTGCTCCGACCACAAAACCTAGTATAGTTCTAACAGTAATTCCTTCTGTCCCAACGACTTTGATGGCAGACGCAACGTATAGAACTGCGCCTCCCCATATTAATAACAATATCCATCCCATATAGGACGAACGAATAAGCGGCCGCATATTCATATCTTAATGATACCGACAGGGCAGAGGGATTTCCGGAAGCCCGATTCACCATCAAAAAACGTAAACAACAAAAAAGCCTGCAGCCACAAGGGCTACAGGCTTTTTAGTTACACCAAATCAAAAGGGCTTGCTAGAACGGTTAGCGGAACATCCGGCTGTAAAGAACGCGCCGTATGCCGCTGGCCACTTGGACTTCCACTGTCGAATATGTGGGGGATGTCAAGCTTGCAGCCCGGATACCCAATGTCAGAACCGAGAGGGGTCTGCAAGTGTTGGCATCGGCAACTATTGATTAAGCAACATTTGGCACGTCATGCGGGCGGTCATCGTGCCACATAAGAAAATCTACTTAAATCTGATGTGAGCGCAACAGCAAGATCCGCTGCATATCTGAGTTCCACGTCATCTGCCCTTCGCGCACGCCCCGCTACAGAGGGGTGGCTGAGTAGACCCGGTCTTTGCAGGCTATCGACATATCCATCGGCGAGGGACCGTCAGGAATGTCGCGATATCGAAGCCGAAAGAGCCGCCCCATTCCGCAAGATCGGTTCCTCGCAGTCAGCCCCAGGGCGTCTGTGCGAATTCCAATACTGCTTCGCCTAAGGCCCATCACCATACGGAGCTCGGCCTAAAATCGGATTCTGCTGTGCCAATACCCCGATATACTTCTTAAACTCCAATCGATTGAAGAAAAATGCTCACTCAAAAACTCGACGCCGCGCTTTCGAGCGCCAGCCGCACAGCACAAAACTTCTTCCTGACGAGGTTGCGTGATGCACTTATTCCTATTGAGCAAGCCGCCCCAAACTCACAACAGCTCGATGAATATGCAAAGCAACTTGAAAAATTGCTATCCCAACCAAATTTCGAGCTCGATCCACACCTGACTAATAAGTTCGCGCAAGCCTTGGGCGAAGCTCAATTCTCTTTGCTTTGCAGCAATTCCGGAGTAAATCTTCGCAGAATTCCTGAAGTAAAAAACCTTAAGACTCCAGACTTTGAAGCAAACGCATTGCCTGGGAAATTATTCTTCGAAGTGAAGACACTATCTGTAGTGGACGGAGAAGCAGGCATCGGCAAGGCAATCAGTGATTCCGTCGTTGCAAACCTTGATCTTGAGGCTCAGATTCTTAACGGCCAACGGATTGCGATTGCGGAAAGCGAAATATCACCATACGGAAAAAAGGTGAGGCTCGATACCCCAATCCTTGATATTACGCACGTCCTAATCGAAAAGGCGAGGCAGAACATCAAGACAGAGCAGTTTTCTAATCCCAATACATTTCTTGTACTCAATCTGAGTATGCTAAATCTCCCAACCGATAAACTAGGCGTACTTCGTCCGTCGTATCCGGACGATCATCCATTTCCTACCTGCATCACCGGCACGTTGTGGGCAATGGCATTTGGAAAGCCAGGAATGCTAATTCAAAGTGAACCTGAGTTTGAGGGCAAGCCCTGTGTCGAAGGCGAACTGGACAAGCTGGGGATCTTGAGGGATCCGGAATTCTTACCTGTTAAAGGAATTCTTTTCGTAACTCATCCACTTCAAGAGCCACCGCGCATCTGGGCGCTATTCCGAGATTTCAACGAAATGAACGACAACAACAAAGACGCTCTCGCGGAGGTTTTGAAAATTGTTGGCACGAGCTGGAACGATTGCGTCGATTCAAACGGATGGCAATTGAGTTAGCGTGAGGCTAGTCTAAGGGCGTGCTAATCAACAGATGTCGCGAATTCGCCCGGGATGAGCAAGTTGGCGTCTGACAACTTGAATGACTACAAGTGGCTGTTTCGGTTGTCAATCTTTTGCGTGCCGCTATCATCACCGGAACGCCCGCCAGACCAGACCTCCCGTCAATCCTACAGGCAGCGGCGCAGCACGGTCACCTTGACAGTGGAAGCACGATGACGACCAACGAAAACGACGGCTACGTACGGCTGACGGCGCGCACCGAGCAAACAATCCAGGAGCTCATGGACCGGGCAGGAGAGCTGCAATTGGCCCAGCCACAGCTACAGCGACACATCAGCATGGCGCACGGTGCATTGGCCCTATGGCTTCGCCTCGTCGACGAACTGCCCGCCCCGTCCGGCCCGGATCATGCAAATCGGGTACAGGGCGATCGCCAACGACTGAAGGCCCTGATTCGCCGTCCGCCAGCGGTTGCCCCAAAGGAACCTAGGGCAGCTCAATCCAATGGTTATTTCGGCCGCACTCCGCCAACGCAAACATCGTATGGTTTGCACTGGCATCGCGTGCAACGCTCGGTCCGGGGAATACTTGCGCCGTCGTTCGGTACGAGGCTGAACGATGAGATCGATTGGCACGACACATGGGAAGACGTGGCTACATCGGCGTTCATCCACCTTCACCAGTTGAAGGATTGGTTCCCTGAACCGGTCAGTAAGCAGGCCAACGATTACATCGACGAACATGAACCGCTACAGATCTGTGCCGATCTAGCAAATACGGCCAAGCATGCGTGGCTTAATCCGGAAAGGGGCGGCGCCCGAGCCAGCGTGATCGCTCAACGGGGATCCCCTGTAATCCATATTCCCCTCGGTCGCTCCGTCCCCGGGCCGGGGTCTCGGGCAAAGGTCGAGATCCGGATCGAGGTCAAAGGTAAAGGGGCCACATCCCACCTGCTGGCGGTTGATTTGGTCCGCGAGTGCTTTGCTCTCTGGCGGCAATTTATCGTAGACCGTGTCACCACTGGCGAACTAAGCAACGTAGAGCATGGGAGCGTCTGGATCAACGAAGGAGAGCACCTGCGATTGAAGAGACCCAGTGACCGGTAGTCTATCGATAAATGAAACCACGCCTATCGCTGATCCGGCAAAACTTCGCGCTCTATTGCGGAGATTTCAATCGCCTGCGATCACAAGGCTGCATTCAACACGTCCGGATGCGTCCCTGACACCCAACTAAACAGATCCCGCTCGCATCCCTCCGCAAGGGCGTTCTCACGTAAAATGAGGTTCGACGCACCGTAGTCTAGACCATCCGTGCTGGGGCGAGAAATATTATGGAACCGATAATTCCAGTGGTGCTAGTCTCATGTGGCAAGCAAAAACTCAGCGTGCCCGCACCCGCAAAAGACTTGTATGTTTCCGAGCGATTTCTGGAGGCAAGGAAATTCGCAGAGCTTTACGGCAAAAAATGGTTTGTCCTCTCGGCCAAGCATGGCGTAGTCGCCCCTGAGGAAATCCTCGACCCCTACGATGTAGATCTAGAAACACTCCCTCTCTCCGACAAGCAAGCGTGGGCTGACCGAGTGGTGTCCAGCCTTTCGAAAAAGGGCCTAATAGTAGGGCATCATCTCATAGTCTTAGCGAGCGGCGCTTACAGCACCGTTTTGCACTCCAAACTACAAGCAGCGAACGCTCTAGCTACCTATCCATTCAATAATTTGCCACCGGGCGCAGAGACAGACATCTTAGCGCGAGTGAACGGAAATCCTGTACGACTGAATCACTATGGGAAATTTTATGATTTGCTGATGCAATTACAAAATCTCCCTCAACAAATGATTCCATTCCACGAACTAAACAGCAAACAGCTTTCAAAGGCGGGCGTTTACTTTTTCTTCGATAGAAATGAATCGACGAGATTCTATAGCCAAGAAACACTTCGCGTGGTTCGCATTGGGACTCATGGAGTAAGCGGTGGCTCAAAATCTCTTTTGTGGCAACGACTGCGAACTCATCGCGGCAATGATGACGGCACAGGAAGCCATCGGTCATCTATTTTCAGGCTCCATGTAGGAAATGCCATTCTAGCCTCCCAGAATCGAAGCATATCAAGCTGGGGCATTGGAGACAACGCGAGCAAGGACATTCGAACTTCCGAGCGGGAACTAGAAATCGAAGTATCAAGATACCTTGGCGACTTGCTTGTTGCACATTTACCAATAGTGGACGCAGCAAGCGCCGACAGTGACAGGTCCTATATCGAAAAGAACTCAATCTCGCTGCTTACTGAGGGCGGACCAATTGATGCGCAGAGCACTCGATGGCTTGGAAATTTCAGTTCTGTACGCCAGATAAAGAACAGCGGGCTATGGAATGTTAATTATGTCGGCGATGGTTACGATCCACATTTCCTGACTGTCTTCGAACAACTCATCGAGCGATACAAACAAGGACGAATTTCAGAAGAATCTCTCGCCCCTCCGAACTGGCGTGTCCATATGCAACGTGGCGCAATCGGTCAGCAGGATTTATTTTAGGGAGAATCGCAATGAACGAAAATAAGAAAGACCTTCGATCTGAGACTTCGAAATCTGTTTTGCGTCGATATGCAAAAGCGATTGTGCATATGCGGCAACAAGTTTCGCGCAATCGATTTGGCTTAGTTTTTGGTGCCGGAATCGGAGTCGACTTCAAATTTCCGAACTGGAACACATTGCTGCGAAGGATCGCCAGCCATCCGGACGTCCAAGCCGACCAATTGGTCTCTCGCACAGGCGGAAACAGCACTACGCTAGCTCAACAGCTATTTCAATCCTACAAAACGAAATGTGATGAAGCGAATTCGGCAGAGGAAAAGTCCCCCCGAATGCGCGAAATGGAGCTGCGTGCGGGTTGGCGAACAATCGTGCGCGAGTGCCTGTATGACGGCCTACCCTCCGACATCAACGAACTGGTTCGAGATGATAGGTACTTGCATTCACTGCTGCCTTTAATTAGAAACTCGCCTTTAACCGTCACATATAATTTCGACGACACAATACAGCGCCTACTACTTCGAGAAAGCCAGAGGAATGGTGAAAAGACGCGAGGATATAGAACGCTCTGGAGCGGGAATGCTCAACTTCACTCTCGATCCGGCGGAGTAATTTACCACCCAAACGGATTTTTACCATACCTGGATGGTGAGCGCCCAAGCGATCATTTAGTCTTTTCTGAAGACTCTTTCGCGGATCAGTTGATCGACAGCATGGCGGGCCGATATGCATCCCTTTCAACCCACTTCTCCCAAACCACCTGCCTTCTTGTGGGTCTTTCACTTCAAGATCCCACATTAAAACATTTGCTTAGACAGTCAGCAGTTCATTTTCCTGGTCACTTTCACTATTTTATCCGATTTGTGAGCGACCCGGAGAAACAAGATTCTGTTTGCGACAATGCTGAAGCTGCAGCAAATTTCAATGTATACAATTTAAACACGCTATTCCTCACAGCAGAGGAAATTAATGCGCTCGGCAACTTGATTTCGGCTGAAGAGAAGCAGTTTTCTGCGGTTGCGCAAGAGGTAGTAAAGCACTCGTCCTTCCGCTTCTTTGTTGTTGGCTCAGTCGCAGCAGGAAAGAGCACCACCGTAAATCACTTTCGAAGCATGCTGACTCAAGACGAGTGGACCGAACAACGGGCAGCCAACATGGAGAAGGCGCCGGACTTGCTTACTGAGGAAGAGAAGAAGACAATTGATCAGTGGGTAGCGGAGCAGGTCAACCAGAAGAACCTTAACCTCATGAACTCGACCAACTCGGGGATCCACGTTATAGATCGCGCACCGCTAGATGCTTTCGCCTTCACATTAAACAAGGATGAATGGCCGGCAAAAGCAAAATTGTTGCGCGAAGCGATTACGCCGGGTCTTGCGGTTACCAGAAAACTTGTCCCGGGACATGTAATTTTTTTGCAAAACGATCCGAACGTTATGGCGGAGCGTGCAATATCACTTCACAAAAAAACAACCGCCAAGAAGCTTTCTGATCAGCAAGATGAATTACTGCATGTCTACAAGAAGTTGAAGCCGAAGGCCGGAGTCACAATAATTAACGCCTTCCAAAAAAGCCCTGGGGAAGTCGCCAAGGAAGCAGCTCGCGTTATATTTAGCGAAAAATATGAAGAAGCAGATATGCACCAACTTCTTTTGGATATAGAGGAAAAAGGATATGATGCATAACGAGACTGGTCCACGATTAATGGCTTATATTGCCGGACCGCTTTTCAGCGAAGCCGAGCGGTCCTATAATTTGTATTTAAAACATCTACTGGAAGAAATCGTTGATGTTTATTTACCACAAGAAGATGGCCTGCTTATTACCGACCTACTAGACTCAGGAATGAGCATTGAGCAGGCGTCATCGGTAGTCTTCAAGAATGATATAAACGCGATCCATCGATGCGATCTTTTGCTTATTCTTCTAGATGGAAGAGCAGTCGATGAGGGGGCTGCAGTTGAACTCGGCTACGCTCACTGCTTAAACAAGCTGTGTATCTCTTTGCAGACGGATTTTCGCCGATTGGCGCCTTTTGGGAACAACCCAATGATAACCGGGGCAATTAATCGATCGTTCACGCGCACGGAAGACCTGATTTCATGGGTAAAAGAGCGCGCGCAGAGTAACGATGTCGCACGTCAACGGCAGAAACTCTAGGAGCGCTATTCCACTCTTTTGGCTGCCCAAACGAACCCCTCTCTTAATCGCTTTTTAATATCGTCTGCTGTTGGTTCGGCGAGTACTCCGGAATGGTAAATGCGTCAAATCCGCAGAGCGGTCTGCCGCCCCCAAAGTCAGTCTCATCAGTGTGCCGGCTACTGGCAACCAGCGCGAGCGCTCAAGTCGAACGAGATACGGTGGACCAGCGTGCGTGTCAACGATCGCCTCAGTCTTTCGCCATGGAAGACAGGTCTTGTACCAGAGAAAGTCGACCTTAACGCCGGTTGTGCGGCGCCAGTACCACAGCGTCAGCGGCAGGGTGGCGCCACAATACAGTCCCGCGACAATCGAGGCTATGGCGAATAGGCATCGCAATCCTAGGCCCACATTAAGCGTAAGAGCGGATACTAGTGCGATAACAAAGTACGATATTGGCCACCACGGCAACACTCCACCTGCGGCAAAGACCTTGAATGTGCGTGGATCGTAGCCTGATCTTGTAAGTTCATCGACTATCTTTCGTACACCGCCAAAGACGACGTGAACCTGGTCGAAATGGCCCATAAATGCGAGGCCATTCTTATCATCTCTCCCGAAAAGCGCGATGCACGATCCAATGTTGCCGGTATGCAAGCGACTCGAAGGGGATATTTTTTTTGCAATGCCATACTCGCGCTGCCTAACATCGACCGTACCAGCTAACCCCAAGATGTTTTCGACCTGAGCCTGGCTCAATTTCTTTTGTGCCAGCAAGGATTTGGCCAAGGTTTCGATTTCGGAAAGTAACGGTTCAAGTTTGGGGGCGACTTCAGTGATTGCGAACTTTATGAACGCCTCGTCCAATTCGCTTGGCCAAGTTCCATCGGACGTCTCATGATCTCTTCCAAAGAATGAAATTTTGTCATGATGCGCGCTAGCCATCGCTCGATTGATGAAGGCTTTTTCGGATATCGCGGCGCCGCTCTCGTCGACGAGGCGATGTTTAGAGTACAAGAGGTACTCCACAGCACAGCCTGCCGCAGCGATCGTACGCTTGCCGGCCTCCGTGAGGCTTGCGCGGGCCCGGTCAGACGGTTCATCCCCGGCGTTTAAGACAATTTCCTCAACGGTGCCGCCGACGAGATAAGTGGCGGCAGCATGGCCGGCTTCGTGAAAGCTCACGTACTTCGCGTCATTCGCTACAATCGTTTGCGAGTTGTGGTCCGACAATTTCTTCTCAATGTCCGTGCTATCGGGAGCCGCCTAAGCAGGTAGACGGGCTCAGCGGTTAATTCAAACAATGAAATCGATCGCAATCGCATGACGGGCAACGTACCACCATCGTCGGGGTACACCCCACCGTGGCGAACCAACGTACGCATAACGTCGATCAGAGATAGCCACTGTAGCGTGAAATGTCGCCCGCCCTACCCCCCGTACGCGGGATGGAATAATTATTAAACCCAGAACTGTCGTGCCTGAGCCTAAGTGAGAGGAATAAATGATGCCGTTTTGACAGTCATCCTTATCAGAATCCCTGGACTCCTAAGGGTTGGAGTTCGCTCGACGCCAGTGTGCATGTAACCAAGAACCTGTATCAGCGAAGTAGTACCGTTCGCGTTTGCAGCTGAACCACTCAGGTGCACGAGGACTCCAGCCGGTCGATGGCAGCGCCAGGATGTACGCACGGCCCGGTTAAACTACATTGAGCACAAAAAAACCACGCTTCCTGGGGCACCATGACACCATCAGAAGACTCGGATTGGGAAAAATTGCCCACCCAGGTTCAACGAGCATTGTCAGCGGGTTGGAATAACGGCTCGATGCCGCCCGCAGCGTCGGCTCTGTACAGCCGCTGGTGGCAACTGGAAACCTGGCTGCGCTCACTCGTCTATCTGGAGCTTCGCAGCGCGAAAGGCGCCGCGTGGGCGAGCGAGCTGCCGGCTGGCTCGGCGAGTCGCCAACAGAAGGATGACGAGATTCGTTATATGCGAACGCCCGACGCACAGGACCAGCTTGCGTATTTGGACGTATCGCCGCTGCTGCAATTGACGCTCGATCAGTGGCCGCTTTTTGGTTCGTACTTCCCGGCCGAAAAGATCTGGGCAGGCCGAATCGAGGAGCTCAAGGCGATTCGCAATCGCATTGGCCACTGTCGCCGTCCCCATGATGACGATCTTGACCGCCTGGAACAGACGCTGCGTGACCTTGATGGCGGCGCTTTTCGGGCAACGTCATCGTTCAATGACCAATCGCGACCGAATGGGAATTGGTCCGATCTCCTGGTCCGGGACTGGGTGCACGAAGCCCATCCCGACGCACATCTGATAGCGCATGCAAGGCGTCAGTACGAGACGAGCTTCAGTCTCGCGTACTCCTTCCGCCCTTGGGCAGAGCCATTGATGCCGGGCGAGGGGCAACTTGGCCACCGAGCTGGCCATATTTGGCATGCCCGTTGGTACTTCAGGGGCGGACGATTCTTCGATCTCGCAAAATTCTGGCGCGATATCGCAATCCACAAGGACCTCATCATGCTGGTGTGTGCGGACTCAGCATCGAGTCTTCAGGTGTCGTTTTCCGCCCTCGACGATCAACAGCAAGTCAGCGACGTGATCGGTCGAAGCTTTGACGCGGCGCTGACAAATCTGGGGCACCACCACTGCGAAGACGATCCTATTGCATGGGCTCGGCGTTACGCGAATGTAGATCCTCGCGTGCATGCAGGTACGCCATGGGCAGGAATGGATCCCGCGCGGGAGGGTTGCAGCCTGTTCTCTGCATAACCGAATGCCGTTCATTGCAACAGGTCAACGGATCTACGCCACTCATGCATTGGAGGGGCGCGGCCGCGCGCACGATGCAAGCTACCCAAGGCTGATTGCTCGCCGAGGCTGCCGGAGGAGCTGCATGTCTCCGCGCAAGAACACTCACGATATCTTGTAGATCAATACGTAGCTCACTAGGTTTTGAGATCAACCACATCCCAACAGAACCTAGAACGACAGGCCTAGCGCGTAATGGGGCGGGCAGCTCATTCGAAAAATATAGTGACGAAAATGGATAACTCCCGTATCAGCGCGCTCGTCGAGCGGCCGAGCGAAAGTCTGGCGGTCGAAATCAAGACGTGGTTCGACCCTGATTCCCTCGACGGGAAGATGAGGCTTGTCCGCGCCATGCTTGCGTTGCGCAACGTGAACGGTGGCTACTTGTTGATCGGCTTTGATGATAAGACGTTGGCGCCAGACTTAGACCGTCTCCCAGCTGACGTGAAAAGCACGTTTCATCCTGACAAGCTCTATGCACTCGTTGCCCGGTTTGCGTCAGAGATCTTCGACATCACGATAGAGTTCGTCGAAAGGGACGCCGTGTTGTTCCCGGTGATCGTGATACCGGCAGGGGTCCGGACGCCTGTGGTGGCCAAGTCTGACCTGATAATGCCAGACGGGAGCAAGGGGGTGGCGGAGGGCGATATCTACGTCCGGACACTGAATGCGAATCGACGGCCGAGCAGTGCTAAAGTGCACTGGAAAGACTGGCCAGCGCTTATCGACACCTGCTTCGACAATCGCGAAGCCGACATCGGCCGCTTCGTACGACGTCACCTCAGCAGTCTTACCCCGGATGGCGTCAAGCTGATCCTCGGCGCGATGGGTGGAGACAATGCTGGAGCGCCAGCCCAGCGGGATCAGTTGCAGAAGCTACTGGACGAGGGGAAGCAGAGATTCTCGACGGCGGTTGCCGAACGATCACTGCGTCTGCCGAATACCGGGTATTGGGAGGTCGCCTTGCATCTGGAGGGCCCGGTGCCCGACCAAAAAGTCGGCAATTTTCTGAATCTATTGAGGTCAAGCAATCCCGAGTACAGTGGCTGGCCGGTTTGGCTGGTGAGCAATGACTTTGGCAACGAGGCCGATCGCCCGCATGTAATCGACGAGGCTTGGGAAGCGCTGATCTCGCTTCCTGTCAACGCCGACTGAATTCTGACCCGCCTTTCGGCGAATCGCCGAAGTAAATCT